>CAZEOI010000001.1:0-118684 GCA_964513775.1 uncultured Sangeribacter sp.
ATGAGTCATAGGAATAGACCGCTATTCTCTTACCCATCGTGTACCAATCGGAACTATCCATTTTTGCAGTCTTGGTTATTGCCATGGATGCAAACACCATCTTGTCAACCGATTTGATCTCTTGATAGAGTTCCTTGTTATCGATTTTTGCGCATGATGCCAATATAGTAGACGCCAATACGCAAACTGTAAATAATTTTGATCTCATATAAATTATTTGTTGGGTATCACTTTCTTATCAAAAATTCACATCTCTATCTTTATGCCGACTTAAAAATCTTAAGGAGCGCCGTTGTGGCTGTTTTGCCGATTACCGACGAGCCGGAACCGATAACAGTAGGGAGAGACTTGAATGCCTTTTTCATTGCTTGTCGTTTGATAGCACGCTTGGCTGCAAATCCATGAAAAGCACTTGCCCCATCACGTATATATGATGCAGTAATATAGCCGATGCGCAACGTCATCAGAGCATTTGTAGCACCATCTATAGCACTGCCGATAATAAAACCCGGTATCTTCAATCCTTTCAAAATTGAATAGGGTGAGAACATACTTTCATCATCTGTAGCATTTTCAGTTATAACATCAGCCGCATCATCATCACCAAAGATTGCAAAAGGTGAAAAATCACTCGTATCATCAAGGGCGTTTGATAAGGCAAAGGATGCAAGACTCGTAATCAATACGTTAACATATATCTTAACCATCTGTCGACGCGTAGGTTTGAAACCTGAAGCATGAACAATATCAGCTATCATTCGAATGTTGAAATAGCTTACACTAATTGTGTCAAATATCCCATTTTGTGAAACAGCTGTAATCATAAACGTACTTACAGCCCAGTCAATTATGCGTTTGTTGATGCCGTTGATATTTTTCTTCTTATCACCTTCAAAACGGTTTGCAATTTCTGCTTCAATGACAGACGTAAGAGTAGTGGCGTTATTCCCGGCCATAGCTACGCTACGGCGAAAACTATTTACACTTTTGGCCCTTGCTTCACGATCGGATATATAATCCATTGAATTTTCAAGCGATTTAGCCAGCCGTTTCAATTGATCAATATTTTCCTCCGGAGCAACTGAGAGGGATGGCAACTCCGGGGTGGAATGAATACGCACAATCGGTGCGATGAAAACATATATGAAAAACCCTACGATAACACCATAGATAATATATTCTAAGGCCGGAAATTGAGTTGCCTGCGCTAATCGTTGAGAAACAATTATGACATTACCTGCCATCATCATTGCAATCATGACTACAATGAATACAATTATAAGTATTATGTTTCGTCGACTCATACTGATAATTTTTTGAGGTCGGAAGATAGGTTGATTAAAGTTTTACATTCACGTTCAGCCTCCTCGGGTGAGGGTAGAATCGTGCTGAGGATTTTATGGCGAGCATCATCATAATATGAAGTAAGTTCCTGTTTATAGTATTCTACGAGCTGCTCCACTTCTTTTTCTATCGCGACTGTAATCTGTTTTACATCGGTACGCGTCAATATTCCGGGTTCAGGCAGTTGCCCCTGATCATGTGTCGGCGCAAGTTGCTCACGGATAACACTGAGATATTGAACTATTTCCAATCCGGTGTGACTACCGTTGATGAATCCAATCACTTTCTTTTTGGGAACTATATTCGCGATATTGATATGTGAGGCTATATCAAATGTAGCATCAGTCGCAAGACTTCTCCTGGAGGCGATAGTTGCGCGTGATATACATGCATAGGTTGCAAACGCGCTTTCAAGATTAGTTAAGCGGTTTCGATAGTCGCTATAGATTTCATCAGCAATCTGCCGCAGGTTGAAGATGCTGTCCATATCACTGTTGAGAGTGGCATTCACAGAATCCACAATTTCATTGACAATGGCTATGGTGTCAGAATAACTTTTCTTTATATTGTCGTTTATACCGTTGGCATGTGTCCTGAATTCAGATGTTACAATACGTTCGATTTGGGACAGATCGGGTTGCGGCGACTCAGGAATCCCTATACTCACGTCTTTTTTAAAGCTGTCAAGACGTTTACATTCTTCCTCGTAACGATTAAGCAGCTTTTGAAGATTATCAATTCTGGTCTGCACCCGGTCCACAATTTTATCGCGTTGCTGCGCCACACGAGATAGCGAATTGGTGAGACGCATAGAGTCGCGATGATTTATTATTCTATCGAACATCATCTGCTCCATAGCATCAAATTCGGCACTGGAGGCAGCAAGCTTGCCCTCTTTATCACTTATGCCTTTGCGGTAATCTTCCACTGCACCAAGGTTGATACAGAAATGGTTGCCTTTATCAATTCTAAACCCGAGCTCACGTATTCTTGAGCAGGCAAACTCGCATTGTGTTTCAACATCTGCCTTTTTACTCTCGGTAGAGCGCCACCATGCCGCATCAAACACATTGTGCACCAGGCATACAGGCACATTCTTGTTGTTCTTGGCAAGAATATTGAGAAATTCCTTCGACACTTTTGAGAATGCTGCATTAGAGCTTTGCACAAATATTATCAGATCGGCCCGTTGTGCTATTGTTTCATACACTGGATTATCCAGGTTTTGATAGGCTCCATCGAATCCGGGCATATCAATAACAAATACACGTTCCTGCAACAACTGGCCACCCGGCGTACAAATTGATGTAAGCAAATTCTCTGAATCAAGGCTCTTCTCAAGACCAAGTTGCACTCGTTGCCTTATATTCTCCTCAGTAAGCGGTAGTTTCTCACTTATGACACCGCTGAGATCTTCCTCACTACCGAATCCACGTATTAGATCGATAATCGAATCAATTTTATCAAGTTTCGTAGCATTATCAGTACCGGAATATACCGTAAGACTTGATTCCTGCCCCTCTTCGCGACGAGATATAACCGACGGGCGTACCGTGCATTCCAAAAAGCTTGTCGGACTAACATATGCACCTGAAATGAGATTGACAAGCGTAGATTTACCTGACTTAGCCGGTCCAACTACTAATATTATGAACGTTCCATGCTCATATTCGCGTGCTCTGTTAGCAAGTCGGTTCAGATCAGTCTGCACATTTGTTTCTAAAGTATGTGAGTACTTTTCGATAATATTTCGAACCGTATTTTCAACTAATTGACAACGGTTAAAGAGGGTAGATAAATTCGAATCCATAGTTATAAATGATAATTATTTAGAGACAAGAGAAATATTCTGCGAAAGCTATTGGATTTATAACAGGACTTTATCGAAATGATTAAAATTCTGATAAGATTTTACATAGGTTTCACTTTATCTTATGTTTACAGTCATTGAAAAACCTCGTCCAATATCCGCACCAGGAAAATTGGCTTTTATCCACTGAGCTTGCTCAGACTTATTAGTCATCAGTTGAGTGTAATAGCCGACTTCCGACCGAGAGCAATTGACCTCTCTTTGAAATGGCTTAGGACCGTTCATCTGATAGACTCCTTTAATTGTAACCAGAAAGTAGTTATCAGAATGCCCACGAGATGAATTATTATTCTTTGAAATCGAGGTCGATTTTCCATCGAAAAAACCAAATATCACAGATAATACTTTTATAATCGGAATGATAATAATCATAACTACAATAATAAACCCGGCTATACCCCACCACCGCTCTTCGTCATTCCACATAAAGACAAAGAACTCTCCTATTTCCGATACTATTTCAAATATTTTATTAAGCCACTTCATCGTAATCAGGTAGCTACTTGTAAATTAGGTATTACTTGTATTATCTCTGTAGATATTCAGTAAGTCTGTCTATCCATTTAATTACGGAGGCACGAGCGCGGTCGTTTGTTGGGAGCTGAGTGAGAAGAGTTCCTTCTGATACGCCGTAGTTATTAATGGGGAGTTCGCGCCACCATGTGCCATAGCGTCTTGAACCCCTAAAGTTATCTTTGAGAGTCTGCGAAAAATCACTGTCATCTCCTTTAACCGCCTCCACTACATATTTCCCTTTCTTACGATATACTGAGATTTTCACAGGTGAATCGTTAGAAGATAGAGAGAATGAATCATTGCCATTTTCTAAAGTCCATCCTTTTGAAGCAAGTTTTTTGATTTTGGAATCCCATGATTGTATCTTCGAATTGCTGACAGCTTCCTCATCCTCTTTCTGCTCCGCCTCATTCTCTTTTTCCTTCTGTTCCTCCGTCTGTTCTACTTGACTTCCGGCTATTGCATCAATGAATTTATCAAGTTTAAGGATATTATGATCAGGAGTGCATGAAGGGTAAAGTTCACTACGAAAAATGACACTGATTCGGTTAAGAGCTTCTATCAACTTTGCAACCTCAGTCTTATCTCCATTGCCTGTGGTTCTGATTACTTCAATGACATTATCAATAAACGATTGAACAACTCCCGGATCTGCATGCATTTGGATGGCCATTGTATGAAAAATCAAAGCCTTCTTATTATCTTCAGAATTTTCTATCACATAGTCAGACAATGCGGAAAGGAAGTTATTATATGTGGATAGTTTTTCTATAAAAATTGTTGAATCTCGATGTTCTTTCCTTTCAATCGCATGTTGAGACTCCACAAGTTGCTGTTGAAGGTCCTGCTGTAGCTTTGTCTGCTTCTCTGCCAATTCAGCTTGCAGTTTAATCTGCTTCTCATCTAAATCTGCTTGTTGTTCTGATTGTCCTTTCAATAGTATGAAGGAGGCAAATACAGTCATAATCACTCCCAAAACAGCTCCGATAATTGTAACTGGCAGATCATGACTATCTACCAGAGCGACTGTCACGACCACAATAGCCAGAATCGCTATACAGAATACGATCCACCATGTCTTGGAAAACAATGGTTTTACATCTCCGTTCATAAGTAAAAAAGCGAATTGCCGCAGTCTCCCCTCGTTGGCGTTAAGTATAGTCTATAAACGAAAAGCGTGGGATCTGTACTCGTCGTCGTCCCACTGTTTGAGGCTTCTGGCATTGCCTTGGTCGTAAGGACGGCAACGCAGAAACCACGCTTGCATATGTGAACTATGCCTCCGGCCGTCTCCCTCTTCTCAGAGAAACACTACCGAAAGCATGATTCTACATGACTGCGGGCATCTACAGCTGCCTTGCCCTTGACGACCAATGAAATCTGCCAGAATTCCAAACAGTCAAGAGACAAGCGCTTCGTAAACGCTAATCTTTATGTTTTTTCATTACAATGAAGAAGACTTTTCATGCCCTCTTCATCGTATTGGACACAAAGTTACAATTATTCTTTCTTTTTTGCAAAAAAATTTCAGATAATAACACTCCATCAAACAAGTTTTGAGGATACTGTCCGAAATATTATGCAGTATAGTCTCTAATACATCACATCGCAGCCTTTGCCATTTTGGCGGCTATCTTGCTGAGGCGAGCAGCCTGGGCGGGGGAGAGATCTGATCCGGCATTCTGTAGCTTCTCCTGCAGTGACTGGGCCGATTCAAGCAGCGACGCATATTCCGTCATAGCGGAGATGTCTCCGGCCTGCGCCTTCTTGTAGAGGGCCACAGTCTTATCGACATATTTCTCATACTCGTCGAGGATCTTGTCCCAGTCCTCACCACCTGAGGAAGCTGAAGCAGCGTCATCAGCAACTACCTCTTCAGATACAGCTTTCTCGGCAACTTCTTCTGCAGCTACAGTTTCCTCGGCAACTTCTTCTGCAGCTGATGATGATTGCCTTTTCCTTCCTACTTTTGAAGTTACCCTGAATTTTGTAATCTTCTTCAAGTCCGAATCATTCAGGCGTTCTCTATCGTGCATTTTGATGGATCCTTCTTCCCCTACCTTTATACCTTCGAGAGTTTCCGTACCACTCACGCTGACATACTCATCCGAAAATATTACATCGTCGTTCTCATCAAGAAGTTCGAGACCCCAGTCAAGGTCTTCAATCGAACCTTCAGCTGTACGCTTGACTTTAATAATCATATTAATGTCGTCATTGTTTTTCACCGTGAGTGTGCAAGACTTGTCGACTACTTCAAACATATCTCCGACCGGTCCAAGGATTGAAGTAGTCATCGGCGTTACTGTCTGTTCTGTTTTCTTTTCTACTTTTGAAGTCACTCTGAACTTTGTAATCTTCTTCAAGTCCGAATCATCCAGGCGTTCGCTATCGTTTATTTTGATGGTTCCTTCTTCCCCTACCTTTATACTTTCAAGAATATCCATACCACTCACACTGATACGCTCATCCGAAAATATTACTTCGTCGTTCTCATCAAGAAGTTCGAGACCCCACTCAAGGTCTTCAATCGAACCTTCAGCTGTACGCTTAACTTTCACACTCAGATCGTAAAAATAATTGTTTTTCACCGAGAGTGTGCGAGGCTTGTCGACTACTTCAAACATATCTCCGGCCGGTCCAAGGATTGTAGTAGTCATCGGCGTTACTGTCCGTTCTGTTTTCTTATCGCCGCAGGTTGCCAGACTGATGAGAATGAGGAGCACTATTGCTATTCCTCCGATCTTCCATATGGAAAAGCGTCCCTTTTGTTTCGTCATGATGATTCTTTTTTAGATTGTTATGAATTGTTTTTACGTTTGCAAAGTTAATGTGAAATGTTATGGAATAAAAATTCCATTTTGTTCCATTTTTAAGTCCATAAAATAGCGTATTACAGCAGTACAAATAATTTTTACTAATTTTGAATCGGCAAGAAACATATGCGCTCCGGACAATGTGAAGGTGGCCGTCGTCTGCCCCTTCTACATGAGATTTGGTACAAACAACCACAACAAACAACAAAATGATGAAGAAAAGAAATACAATAGCTTCTGAACAACTCGAACGACTACGAAAGGAAGTAGAACGTCGCCTTGACTTTCCTATCAAAGGTCCTGACGACTACGCACGCCTCTCCTATCTGCTCCAAAATGAAGGTTGCGGAACCGTAAGCGCAACTACACTCAAACGAATATGGGGATATATATCCGACACAGGTGCCGACTATAGCCCCAATGCCTACACCATAACAGCCCTCTGCCGGCTCATCGGTTTCAAAGACATTGAGGAGTTCACCTCCAATAATTTCTCAATTCAATCACGCGAATATACAGGAAGATTCGTAGAAAGCCGCGACCTTCCTAAAGGAGCTATTGTTGAACTGAGATGGCAGCCAAACCGCATCTGCACCCTGCAGTATTTAGGGAATACGCTTTTCAGGGTGATTCATGTGGAAAACTCCACTACACTGCGTTATGGCGATGAAGTGGAATGTGGCTGCTTCACACAGCACGCTCCCGTATATTTTCCACGCGTATTCCGCCAAGGAACACATCCAATGACTGCCATGGCAGGAGGAGCAAGTGGTATAACATATTTCATCAGCGAGCCTGCTCCTGAAGATCCTTCAGATGCTCCATAAGCTCATCTACCCTCTTATTAGACTCAACTACATATTCCCAATACATACTAAGATAATAGTCTCTCTCCATAGGCTTGCATCCGTAGGCTTCCAATTCTTTCAACAGATGGTCGGCTATTTCATGTGCCTTTTATTTGGTATTGACTGACTGCAATCATTTCCCGGTCAATTCCTCTATCAGACCCAATACAAGCCCTAATGCCAGCATTACTCCATAAAAGACCATAACCCACCACCAGAAGCCTCTTCCTCTTTTGCGTGGCTTGATGACGCCGGTGAGCATCTCATCAGCCTCACGCATTGAAATGCGCTTTGCCGGATTCTCTTTAAGACAGCAGGCACGCAATTTCCGAAATTTTCTTTCCGGCAACAAAAGCTCCAGAATTCTGCCGAATGAATACACGTCTGAACGCGAATCGCCAACCCCTGGAGTGCGCTGTTCCGGAGCGCCAAAAACCGGAGTACCAACCGACTGCTTGTAGATCACAGAATCTTCACTGTCACCGAGACCTATGTCGATTATCTTAGCCTCATTGCGACGGGTCACAAGGATGTTATCAGGTTTCAGATCTCGATGTGAGATACCCAATGAGTGCATGTAGGCGAGTGCATCAGCTATCTGATGCGCGATGTCAATCCTTGTCTTCAGTGGGATATTTTTGTTTTTACGCACAAAATCATAGAGTGTAACGCCATCGACATATTCCATCACGATGACCTGTCCCACTGTGGGATGGGTCTCAAATCCATATATACCGACAAACCCTGAATATCCGAGCCTGAGACCGAGCGAATATTCCTTTCGCAGGCGGGCTATCTCTTCCGGATGAGAACGTAGCGACTCCGGTAGCCCCTTGAGTATGAACCGTCTTCCCTCTCTCACGGTAAGCCAAAGCCTGGTTCTGGGTCCGTATTTGAACGGCTCCAGACATTCACCGGCAAAAAAGCCTTCAGCAGGTCCTGCTATCGAATTCGGTATCATATCAGACAGTCATTATCATAAATTAGGGCCGTAAAGTTAATGATTATTTTTCGATAATTAAAATTAAGATCTTGACCATTAATCAACTCTCAAAAGCATGGCATCATACAAGAGGTGTGCTTAGGAATATATTGTGTCACAGGTGTCGAAACTTTATGAATCCGACTTAGATTCAGTGAAAAATTACCAGGAATTATCTGATTGTGTATTTTGCCTACTCTCAAAAGGCAACTATAAAATTAGCGACTTACCCGAAGAAAACCTTTTTAGCGCTTTCAAAATCCATTTTTTTGCCTAATTTTGCATACTTTATATGGTGGATCAACTCTCACCATAATTTACCATGAATTTTTCGACTTTCTAACTTAATCAGTAAACCATACATCATGTCAAACTATACATCACCTATTGATTATGGACGACGGATATTGCTGCCGTTACTCGCAATTATTTTGCTAAGCTTATCAGCATATGCAAATCCGGCTGATGATCTGCTTGAACGCATCGATAAGGGAGCATCTCGCAAATTCAAGACTGTGCTCGTAAAATCTGACAAAGATTTCTTTGAGCTTGACCAGAGCGGTGACCGCGTTGTGGTGCGTGCCAACTCATGGGTGAATCTTGCCACCGGCATCAACTGGTATCTCAAACATCATGCCGGCGTTCATCTCTCCTGGAATAATATGACCTCACCCCTCCCTGCCAAGCTTCCAGCTATAAAGCAAAAAGAACGCCATGAAACAGATCTTCCTCTACGATATGACTTCAACTATTGCACATTCTCATACTCCATGCCATTCTGGGATTGGGAACGATGGGAGAAAGAGATTGACTGGATGGCGCTTCACGGCATAAATATGCCTCTTGCTATAGTGGGAATGGAATCTGTATGGCGCAATGTGCTGCTGAAACTTGGTTATTCCGAAGAGGAGGTGGGACAATTCATCGCCGGTCCGGCCTTCATAGCATGGTGGGCCATGAATAATCTCGAAGGATGGGGCGGTCCACTCCCCCTCTCCTGGTATCCTCAGCAGGAGAAACTCCAGAAAAAGATACTCGACCGCATGAAGCAGCTCGGCATGTCGCCGGTGTTGCCGGGATATTGTGGCATGATGCCTCACGATGCCCGCGAGCGTCTTGGACTTGAAGTGACCGATGGTGGCACCTGGAACGGCTACATACGTCCGGCCAATCTCTCTGCCACTGATCCTCGTTTTGATGAAATTGCTGATTTGTATTACTCAGAACTGACAAAACTCTACGGTAAAGCCGACTACTATTCGCTTGACCCTTTCCATGAGAGCAAGGATGACGCAGCTGTGGACTATGCGGAAGCCGGACGCAAACTGATGGCTGCCATGAAACGGGCTAATCCGGAGGCTGTATGGGTGGTGCAGGGTTGGACGGAGAATCCACGGCCCGAAATGCTCGGAGCCATAAAACCGGGAGAGATTCTGGTACTTGACCTATTTTCGGAATGTAGACCTATGTGGGGTGCCCCGTCGGTGTGGCATCGTGAAAAGGGATACGAGGGACACGACTGGGTGTTCTGTATGCTTGAAAATTTCGGCGCGAATGTAGGGCTCCACGGACGCATGGATCAGCTTATAGACAATTTCTATGCTACTAAAGATAATCCCCTTGCTGCCAACCTTAAAGGATACGGATTCACTATGGAGGGCTCGGGCAATAATCCTGTCATGTTTGAGCTTATGAGCGAGCTCCCCTGGATTCCTGAGAAAATAACAAAGAGTGATTGGTTGAAGAATTATGTCAAGGCTCGTTATGGTACAGACGATCCTGACGTGATGGCCGCGTGGGAAGTGTTGGCAAACTCTATCTACAACTGTCCTGCCGGTAATAATCAGCAAGGCCCCCACGAAAGTATCTATTGCGGCCGACCCTCCCTTAATAATTTCCAAGTGAAGAGTTGGTCGAAGATGCGTAATTACTACGACCCTGCCGCTACTCTCGAAGCTGCCAGACTCATGGCCAAGGCATCCGAAAGATTGCGTGGCAACAATAACTACGAATATGATCTTGTAGATATCACCCGTCAGGCTCTCGCCGACCAAGGACGCAGGCAATATCTGCACACTATCGCCGACTACAACGCATTCTCTCCTGAAGACTTCCGAAAGAACGCCGATAAGTTTCTTGAAATGCTTCTAATGCAGGATAAACTCCTGGGAAGCAGACCGGAATTCCGTCTTGGCTCATGGACTGAGGCCGCCCGCAACTTAGGCAACACGCCTGAGGAGAAGGATTTATATGAATGGAATGCGCGTGTGCAGATTACTACGTGGGGTAACCGCACTTGTGCAGATGATGGAGGTCTGAGGGACTACGCCAACAAGGAATGGAACGGACTCTTGCGTGATTTCTATTATCCTCGCTGGGCTACATATTTCGATGCTCTCGAAGCACAGATGGAACATCATTCCAAGCCTGACTATGATGAACTCGGAAGCGGACCTAACAGTAATAAAACCGCCACCGAACTGTTTGCGATGGCTCTCCCCTCCGGCCCTGTAATAGATTGGTATGCCCTCGAAGAGCCGTGGACGTTGCGTAAGGGGGGATACACCTCTACACCTGAAGGCGACCCGATTGATCTGGCAAATGAGGCACTGAAACTTATTGACAATGAGGCCCATTGACAAAACCGATAATACACTTCCACAAAAATATTCAAATCCCTAAACTTCAAACCCAAAACTTCAGACTTCTACAATGTCTCGTCTATTATCTCTTGATGTGGTGCGCGGTTTCACCGTTGCCGGCATGATACTCGTCAACAACGGTTACGGACAGAGCTTCGAACCGTTGCGCCATGCCAAATGGAATGGTCTCTCCCTGAGCGACCTTGTGTTCCCTTTCTTTCTATTCATCATGGGAGTGTCAATGTATCTCTCTTTCTCCGGAAAAGGATTCAATTTCACTACCGAAAAATTCATCAAGGTTCTTCGACGAAGTTGCCTGTTGCTGTTGATAGGCATTGCAATCAACTGGTTTGATATGGCGATAGAGGGACGGGGTCTTGACTTCGGTGAACTTCGCTTCTGGGCAGTGCTTCAACGCATAGCCCTATGCTATCTGATAGCCTCCGTAATGGTTTTCACCATTAACCACCGTTATATCCTCTCCTCAGCAGTGTTGCTTTTGGTGATCTATACTCTCGTTCTGGTATTCGGTGATGGCTACGCCGACAGTAAGGAGTTCAACATTCTTTACAAAGTGGATGCATGGCTTCTGGGTGACTCCCATTTATATCGTTGGTCGCCCATAGATCCTGAAGGACTGCTCGGCACCATATCATCTCTCGCAAACGTGCTTTTCGGTTTCTATTGCGGTATGAAGATAAAGACGAGCAGCGACCTCACGACAAAGATCAATTCACTCTTCACCGCAGGATCACTGCTCATGTTCGCAGGGTTTATCGTCAGCTTCGCATTGCCCTACAACAAACGGATCTGGAGCCCCTCATTTGCCCTTATCACATCCGGCTTCTGTGCGCTTCTGCTTGCATTGACAATGCTGGCCGTCGATGCAAATGGTCGCAGAGGGAAGTTGGTCACTTTCTTTCAAGCCTTTGGTGTCAACGCTCTGATGATGTATGTGGCAAGCGAGCTTATGGCAATACTCTTCGGCCACTTCGGGGTGAGTCAACTCATCTATGATGGACTGTCGCTTATTTTCCGCAGCTGGTGGCCCGAATGTGTGTTCGCCGCCAAGGTCACCTCCCTCTCCTATGCCCTGTGTTACGTGTTTATGAACTTCGCGATAGCCTATCCCCTCTTCCGCCGCCGCATCTACATCAAGTTATAGTTTAAAACCATAAACAAACTAAAACACAATGCCGGAATTGGAGGAGCTACCTCGGTCAATATTCTCCTCGCGCACTTTCTTACCATACTTGAAAGTATAGGAGATGTTAAACATAATGTTACGGCGATAAGCTATGCCGTAATAGGAATTATAGGCCCGATAGTTGCCGTAATCCATGTAGCTCTCCCCCTTCAGGAAATCTGATCGGAATATATTCTTGAGATCAACAGATATTCTCCAGCCCTTGATGCCCCATCCGCCAGACAACAGATAGTAGCAGGGACGATCGTAGTATCTCTCACTCCGGGTGGCCTCCTTCTCTCCGAATTCGAAATAACCGCGAAGATAGAAGTTGCCGAAATAATAATTGGCTGAGAGACTACTGTTCACTACTGTGCGCTGATAAGGCATACGGCCACCCTTTCTGTATGAAGCTACTTTCAGATCTCCCTGAAGCGTGAGAGAGTTATCGAAGAGTCTTACCGTGGCACCGATTCCTTCTGTGATAATCTGGAAATATCCCTCCTTGATGTAGGTGCGAAGCATCATCTCTCTACCGTTGATCTCCGTAGGGTAGAAAATGTAGTCCATCGGTCGTATGTGACGCTTATAGTCGACAAATGCACTGAGATTAAGCCATTGCAACGGTAGCCACGTATAACCGATGTCAGCGGAATTATAGAGCCACGACTTCAGCTTCGGATTTCCCTTTACAGCGTCAAGCAGGTTCTGTACCACGGTGTTCGGACTACGGTAGGCCACTCCAACTGTCCAATTGCTCATTTCAGAGGAGAAACTCAGTTGATGCTTACGGTTGAAATTGATTCCTCCGGATATATAATAACCCGGTATCGGCTGCGTATAATACTCATCACCGAAAGAGGTCCACTTGTAAGAGAATTTCACCGACGGATTAAGCCGTAGTTTTCCAAACCGCAGATTCCCTCTGATGTATGCACCCACCGCTTCATCATGGTAGGTTATCTCTGCCGGATTGCTACCGGTGTAACGCAGCCGGTCGCCACCCAACTCCCCGTTGAGTCTGAAGGTGAGGGAATGTTGACTAAACTTTTTCGTGATGCTAACGCCAAGATTAGCACTCCATTCATCCTCCTTCACATTGCTGACGTTCTCAATATTGTCTTCCGAGAAAAAGCTCCTGCTTGTATTCCGTGAATACTTGGCCGACGGTGTTATAACCAACTGAAGCGAACGGGGAAATGAGAACTGCCAGTTGCCATTCCACGAAGGGGTCAAAGAGCTACGCTTGTTTTTACTCTCTGCCAGCCCTGAAGGGTATAAGGAAGGATTGTAAGCGGTATGTTCCAATCGGTTGCTATGAGGAAATTCATTATCACGTATGGAGAACTGATTGGATATCATCTTACCCTCAGACGCATACTTCACACGCGCTGAAAGGTACATCTCGTTATTCTCCACTTCCGATTTATCGATAGCCAGAGTTCTCTCCACCTCCCCGCCATCTAAATCATAAAAGGTCTTCGACGCGCTGTTCTCATGGCTCGAATTGAAACGGTCGTAACCTGTGAATATGTCATAGGTCATCTTCCCCTTTGAAAACTTAGAGCTAAGACTGTAATAGCCCCAATCGGGGAAAAGAACCCCCTGCTGGGCAGAAAGTGAGGTATAGCCGCCATATTCATATTTCGCCATGATAAAATTGATAGCATATGCCACTCCTTCGAAGCGGGGATCTGCAGGATAGTCGAGCACTTCCACCCTCTTCACATCTTCCGGACGCATACCCTTAATATCTTCATCGGATGCTCTTGCGTAATCAATAAATAGAGCCACCTCACTCCCTGAAAGAGTCGATACAGAATTACCGATTGCACTGACTCTTATGGAAGGTATCGACATAAATCTCAATAGGCTCAAGCCGTTGTCGGCGGCACGTTTCTCCCTTGTAGTTGGTAGGTAGACAACCCTGTCACTCTGCACATAGCGAGTGTCGGCCGTGGTGGAGATCCCCCGAAGTTCAACTGACTGCACGTTCATCCTCACGTCACCCATAGAGAAGGATGGATTCGGCAGATAAAGGGTGTGATATCCCACACTTGATATACGGGCAAGGATTTTCTTTCTATCGCAAGGTATAGAGAAATTTCCATGTTCATCCGTGATGCCATAAGTCACGGTCGTGGAATCTTTCGGATTAAGCACCATTACGGTGGCGAATCCCACAGGTTCACCGCTCAAGGCATCAACAGTACGCCCGGTATAGCGGTATCTTCCACGTTGCATCGCCTCTATGTAGATATCGTTGCCGTCTTCGGTTACCGAAACAGGGTTCAGTGCCACTATTGTCTTCAGAATTTCCAATGGGTTATCGCTCCTGACGCTCTCCTTCACTCTATAGTCTTCAAGTTCATCATATATGAAGCTTACCTTTATGTCAGGATTTCTTTTGCAGAAATCTGCCAATGCCTCGGCCAAAGTGCGTCCTATATAGTTGTATTCAGGTTTGAGGGCAATGGAATCGAGAGGTATGTTGAGGAGTGTTATTAGTAATATCAGCAATATGTGTCGCATGGTTATAGTTGTTAAATCTAATCAGTATATATGGCCGATGGTGTTACATAAGTATGAGTGCTTCCTCTTTTATTTTAAGCTTGATACGGTCGAAGTTGTTCAATTGCCTCACCACCTCTGACGCTTCGTCGGCAGGATTCCACCTGAAGAAGAGACGCATATCTGCCGCATGGTCGTTTACAACCTCCAGTCGAAGGTTGTAGTGATGGGATATAGTTTCAAGAATACTTCTGAGTTTTTCATTTTCAAAGATCACCGATTCTGTCACTGTCGACGTTGTGTCAGCTGCAACTTCCGGCAAAATCGTCTGAGGATCTACAGCAACTATGGTCATGGCCGAAGACTCTTCAGGAAGTTTCTCAGGATAGTCAGAGGAAGATCGTGTCATCAATCCTATACCGATTGCCAAGGCTGCCACTGAGGTTACGATGATTGCAGCCACAACGGCGACTCTGCGACCGAAGAGCCATTGCGTCACCCCTTTCCTCCTCTTTGGAGAATCAGGACTTATACCTATGCTTGAGATTTGATTTTGATTGAGGTTTCTTGAGGAGATACCTTCCGTTTTTTTCTTGAAACGCGTCCATTCATCGTCAATTCTTTGCTTAGAGATAGCAGGGGGTTGGTGCAACGCACTGTCTACGCCACTCAAGAGATTATAGTATTCGCTTATTTCCGGATCGGCAAGCAACGATTGAAGCTCCTCTGAAGAGAATCTCTCAGGATGCTCCGTCATCTCTATAGCTTTGAGATATTTATCCATAGTCATAGGTTTAAGTTTTTTCTAATATAGTCGAGACCGTGTTTGAGATGTTTGTAGACAGCCACCTTACTCACACCCATCTCCTCCGCAATTTCGGAATATGAGAGCTGTGATTCGAAGCGAAGAAGCATGACCCGGGAGCATTGTGGCGGAAGCTCTTTGGAAATAATACTGCGGATGCGTTCCATATTATTCTCCTCCTCACTTGCATCATAGAAACTCTCTGCTCCTTCAGAAGTCATTATAAGACGCTCCACACTCTCTTTCATAGGGAGATCGCGGATTATGTTAAGACAACGGTTTCTTACACACCTCATCAGGTAGCCTACGCCAACTGCCTGTTCACCTCTCGATTGCAACAGATCGGCAAACACATCATGCACTGCATCATGCGACATCGCCTCATCTTTCAGCATCATGAAAGCCAAAGAATAAAGCTGTGTATAATTAGCCTTGAAGAGCCGTTCTATGTTATCAATTTCGGTCATACATCTGAAAGACACAAAAAGCCAGAAAAAACTAACCTATCTGCTGAAAAAATTTTTATACTGCTAAGTAGCTGCGGATAATAAATGTCATAATGGATACGAAATTCTACGGATGAGATCCACTTCGGATTTGAAGGAGTAATGTATTGACATTATGACTGATAATACGAAGCGGAGATCGCCGTAGAATGCAGTAGACATATGATCATTTATTGTTCGTAGCTACTTATTCATCGTAGGTCCAAAACCCTGTGAAACGACCTACAAGTAAGCACAGAGATTATTGATAATCAATGGTAATAAAAATCAAAGGGAATGCATCAAATTATAATCTTTTGACACATCCCCTTCAGGATAAATATTTTTTTTGAGTTACTGGCCGGTATAGATCATCTCCACATGGCCTATCGGGAGACTCGCGCTCAAGAGCACCGGTATACGGCTACTGCATGCCACCTCCGCCTGAACCGGATAACCGCTCATCGACCCTTCATAACTATACTCGAAGGTGCATGAATATGTGGCATATGAGACTCCGTAGGCATTATAATCCGACTTACCTTTGTACGTCACTACCACTGTCTGTGGCGAGCCACCTTCCACCGAGATAGGTATGGATATCTGCTGACCGGGCGACATACTCTCGAAATCTATTTCGTGGAAATAGTAGAACATTCCGAGCATATCGGCAGTGACCGTGACAGCCTCCATGGTCTGGGCATCTGCATCAAGGGTGCCTTGTCCCTTTATATTCTTATAATTTGCAGGATTCTGCGGGTCGAAACCTTGTGAATTATACTGCATTGTCTTAGGCTTGAGATACCAGCCATTCTCGTAAGTTACCGTCTCATGGCTCAGAGGACTGCCGGGGGTCATATTAGCCTGAAGTGTGTCGCTCACGCAGAACACTCGTCCCTCCCAAGGGATACTGTTACCGTCAAGAGTGCCGTTAAGGCGTCCTCCGTCAGAAGAGAGGGTCACTTTACCGTGACCGATGGTTATGTTGATGAGTCCCCAGTGATAATGCACATTATAGTTCAATTCCTGATACGGAATCTGCACCTGAGCCATCCCTGTGAGGGCTGCCACGAATGCGAACAGAAGTAGAAGTGTCTTTTTCATAGTAATTTCTATTTTTACAATAATTGAATCATCGAATTAAGTTCCGACAACCTTACTTAAAAAAACAATCTTCAATTAACTTAGTTGATTCCCTCCCCCAATAATTGACTTGACAATATTGTTAATCTGGATCGCTGATGTAATCTATACTATTATAACTCATCTATTCCTATAGATAATTTTCAGCTGTCCTCATTAAATCATAGAACATTAATCTTGTACTTAAAGGCATAAGTGCATCCAAATGTCGATAGTCTTTTTCCTGTTGTTCGGAACCAAATACCAACTTGAAATTATTTTTCTCATAAAATGCAATAGTATCAGCAGTATTATATGCATCCACAATCAGAAATCGACAACCTGTTTTATTATAAGGATCCAAAAACCATAGTTTTATAAATTCCAAGACCTCACTGCCAATATGAAGCGACCTGAAATCTTTTGAAACTCCTAATCGAGCCAGTAAAACCGCAGGATAGTCTTTCAATGCTTTTATATGGGGAATCTTGGATTCCACTTTTTTCTTCCTTGCATTGGGCAAATCACTCACACGCACCCCTGCGTTGGCCAAAGTAAACACGCATACCACTTTATGCTCATCCTCATCAAGCTTATAGCAATAGGTTTTTCCAAGCAATTCTCTTGCATACGCAAAGCAATCCTTGGTGAAAAACTCATCAAGATCAGAATCTCCACATGTAAAGCCATCTATCTCCTCCGGTTTTGTTAAAGGAAATAGACTACATTTATCCTCCAAGAAACTCATTTGTTACCGAGATGTGCTTTATTCAACATACGTCGAAGTTTGTCGAGGCCCCTTTCAAGAGCCTCATCCTCAGCTTTTTTTTCCTGCTCCGTCAGAGCAAGATATCGTTGGTAATTGGCTTGTGCCTCCATCTCAAATTTTTGAGCCACTTCTCCGGTAAGTATTGGAATAGATGCTATAGGTAATGCCATAATCATATAGTTTTAAAATACAAATTTAGTAAAAATACACCAGTTAATCAACACTATAAGCAATTTTCAATTATTTATTTGCTTTTTGTCATCATGATTAGAGAAGTGAACACAAAAAAACCTAATACAACAATATCATTAAATTATCAGCCAAGTTCTATCACTTCACAGTCGCGCATGTCTGCGCCATCAATTGTCAGCTTAATGAGAGTGCGCACCTTATGCCAACCTGCATGGCCGGAAGCACCGGGATTAATGTGCAGAAGTTCAAGCTCCTTGTCATATATAACCTTTAGGATATGGGAATGTCCGTCTACCATCAGTTTGATACCCTCATCGCGCAATAGTTGCTTCATCCCTTTGGCCCACTTACCCGGATAGCCCCCTATATGGGTCAACAACACTTTTACACCCTCGACAGTGAAGATCTCCAGTTCACGGCACTTGCGCCTTACCATGCCATGATCGATGTTGCCACTCACAGCCCTTACCACCGGCACCGTTTCCTGCAACCGCTCAATAATGCCATAGTCGCCGATATCTCCTGCGTGCCACACCTCATCGCAGTCGGAAAAATAGGTGGCAACCCTATCGTCCCACAATCCGTGAGTGTCGCTGATAATTCCGATCCTTTTCATAATCCAATATTAATATTGTGAGCCAATCACGAGCAATAGCAGACTCAGCATCAACACGCCGAGATCAACGAGCTTCGGCTTTATGTTCTTTTCATGAAGCGCCACCACTCCATATATGAAACTTACAATCACGCTTCCGCGACGTATCATCGAAACCACCGCCACCATCGACCCGGGAAGCGAGAGGGAATAGAAATAGGCCATATCGGCAATTGTAAGGAAGAGCGCTATGCAGGGTATCGACCATCTCCACACAAATTTAGTGGAGATCTCCGCTTCCTTAACCCCTACTGAACCGGATACACCATCAGCTATCTCACGGGCCCTCCTGAGACGGATACTACGTATGATAGAGATAACCGTAACCATAATTATGCACTGATAAAGGGAATACCATCCCTGCACCTCTATGGGAGCGAAACTCCGGAGCAGATATTTATCGTATAGAGCACTTACCGCTCCCAACGCCGTTGCTCCTATCGACATCCATATCCATTTTGAATGTTTCAGAGAGAAACCCTCCTTCGCTCCGATTCTCGAAATAAAGAAGAGGGAGGCGAAACCAAGCAATATGCCTATCCATTGAATCCAGTTGAGCCGTTCGCCGAATATCAGCAGAGCTCCCACAAGCACTATCACAGGACGCGAGGCATTGATTGGCCCCTGCACAGTGAGAGGAAGATGCTTGATGGCAAAATAACCCAACAGCCAGGAACCAAGCACAATAAAGGATTTAAGCAGAATCTGAAGATGACCCGAGAGGGTGTTGCCGAAACCGAAATTACCCTCGCTGATGCCGGCAATCAGGAACGGCGACATATAAAGCGCTCCAAACACAGTGTTGAGCATCAACACCATCAACACGTCGTTGCCCTTCACCGAAAGCTTCTTGAAAATATCGTAGAAACCCAGACAAAGGGCCGAAAGCAAAGCTAAAACTACCCACATAAATCGTATGCAATTGAAATTTCATACAAAGTTAGCAAATATTATTCTCTTTTTTTACGGAAAAATTTCCGTAATTAGGAATTAATATGTAATTTTGGCCGCAAAACATATCTATAACCTTAACAAACATGGCAAGAAAACTTCAAATCAGAGACTTGACTCTGCGCGATGGCCAGCAGTCGCTCTTCGCCACACGTATGAAACAGGAGAATATCGACAAGCTTCTCCCACTCTACCGTGATGCTAAGTTCTACATAATGGAAGTTTGGGGTGGCGCTGTGCCCGACTCCGTGATGCGTTATCTCGGAGAAAGCCCCTGGGACCGCCTGCGCTCATGCTCCAAAGCCATGAAGGGTATCTCCCTTCTCTCTGCCCTCTCACGCGGCAGAAACCTCTTCGGCTATGTCCCCTATCCCGACTCCGTGCTCGAAGGGTTCTACAAGAAAGCTATCGAGAATGGTCTTAACGTGATGCGTATCTTTGACGCTCTCAACGACCTCGACAATATCAAGAGCTCGATCAGAATGATCAATGAGTTCAACGGTCTCAACGGCAATGTGGCAATTCCTGACACCGCTGTGTGCTACACAATCGATCCTAAAGGCACTCCGGAAGCAGAGAAGATCTTCACCGACGAATATTTCGTAAATCTCGCTGTAGAGATGGAGAAGCTCGGCGCGAAGATGGTAACTCTCAAGGATATGGCCGGTCTGGTGAATCCTTCACGCATCTTCAGACTGATGCCTAAGTTGAAGGCTGCCCTCAAAGTGCCGGTTGATTTCCACACTCATTGTACTCCCGGTTACGGTCTTGCATCAGTGCTCACAGCAATCATCCAGGGTGTGGATATCGTAGATACCAACATCTGGTGGTTTGCAGGTGGTTCCGCAGCCCCTGCCATCGAGCTTATCGACATCTTCTGTAAGAAACTCGGCATAGAACTTGAGGCCAATATGGAGGCTGTGGCAAAAATCCGCCACGAGCTCAAGGATGCCCGCAAGGCTCTCGCAGCGTTCGACCTCAACAAAGACAACTGGCAGAAAGACTTCGACGAGGCCTTCGCCGTAATGCCTAAGGAGATAGATGCCGAGTTCGATCGCGCCATCGAAGCTGCCAAAGCCGATAAGGAGGAGGAACTTCTCGACGCTTGTCACAAGATCGAGGCTTACTTCGGATTCCCCAAACCGAATGAGATCGTAAAGGATGCCGAGGTACCCGGTGGTATGTATTCCAATATGGTGGCCAACCTCCGTGCTCTCAAGGCTGAGGATGTGCTCAACGAGGCTATGGCGCTTATCCCGAAAGTGCGCCGCGATGCCGGTCTGGTGCCCCTTGTGACTCCTACCAGCCAGATTGTAGGCTCTCAGGCAGTGTCAGTGGCTCTCGACCGTCGCAACGGTAAACCCGACTACACAACCAAGAGCAACCAGTTCATCTCTCTCGTAAAGGGTGAGTATGGCACAACTCCTGTACCTGTTGATCCGAAGTTCCGCGAGCAGATCACCGGTAATGCTGAGGAGAAACCGTTTGATGTATCCACTTATGTAAAACCGGAAAATCCTGTGCTTGCCGACCATGGCAACGTTAATCTCGCCAAAGATGAAGAGGAATATCTCCTTCTTGAGCTTCTTCCCTCTGTAGCCAAGATTTACCTTACCAACAAGCGTAAAGCCGAGCACGGTGAGTCTGCCGACAAGAAGGCTGAAAAGGCAGCTGTCAAGGTAGAAGGTCCGGTATTGAAGGCACCTATGGGTGGCACCATCATGAATATAAAGGTTAAGGCCGGTGATACTGTTAAGGCCGGTGACATCGTTATGGTGTATGAAGCCATGAAGATGGAAAATAACCTTGCTTCCGACAAGTCGGGTGTTGTCAAGAAAGTGCTTGTTGACACCGGAGATGTGATGGGCACAGGCGATCCTATCATCGAATTCGAGGATGGCGCAAAAGGTGTCAAGGCCGGTGGTGTTGAGCCTGTAAAGGGTTTTGACTGGCTCAAGGCACTCCATCCCTTGGAGGGTGGCACCGGCAAAGCTCCGGCCCACCTCCACAACACTCGTGCTGTAAAGAAGATTAAACTCTCCCAGGGTCAGACCCTCAACATTGAGGAGAATCCCGACGGCACAGTTACCGTAAACGTAAAATAAGTATCCATCAAGTAAATAAGTAGCTACGAATACTGCTACTCCTATCTATTTGATTTATAAAAGACTCTCAAGGATAAGTGTCAAAACCCGGTTTTGACACTTATCCTTGAGAGTCTTTTATATGATGCAGAGGAATTAAAACGTAATGCCCATGTTTTAAGTAAGGATAAACAGCTGAAAGAATTTAAGTTACAATTTACTCCCGTCATAAATGTCGGGAGCAAAACCACCTAGTTAGGCTTATTCAATTTCAGGACGCTTTTTAATGTTGGAATGCTTTTGACAGAAAGTGAAAAAGCTAAACAAGTTCGTGCCCGCATACTTGACATAGTAATCTCCACTATCAATAAGCGAGTTGGAGGTGGAACTAAGTATATTAACACGTGAGCTATAGAAGATCTCAAACTCTAAATAATCCACGCAATCGACCCACAATAGTGACCCATAGAAGGACTACGGACTAAGTACTAAGGACTTAATTCCCAATTTGTCCAAAAGTGGACCAAACTTCATTTATCCCGGTATTTTGAAAGCTTTACATGCTCCAAATCGAGGGAATCAACCATTTCTCCTTCTTGATTAAATACTTGCAAAAAGGTGTATCTTCCTGCAATTTCAGGGTCGGACACGTAGCGATAGGAACGGAATATCATATATCCCTCTTCTGTTCCGCCCAAGAATCCACTATTTGCGGGCACCCAATAAGCCTTTTTAGAAGGGACATCTATAAAATACGAAAATTCATTTCGACAATCCGGACATCCTTCTATAATAATCTGCAAAGGATTTTCATGCCAAATATAGGCACGTGAGAATGCATATAAAGAATCAATCGGGACCTCTATAAATTTGGAGCTATCCGGTATATACCAGCAATGCCAATCAAGATTGACGGTTTTAAGTATCTCGGTTTCTATACCTGTTGTTTTGTTTTTAAGCAATAAGGCAAATTCCGATGTGTCAAATTCACCGACAGCCGGAGTTATCATTTCTCGGTATAGGGCAATACTATCAGTTTCTGCCAATAATTCATGAGAGTTATTTACGATATTTTCGTTCGGCTTATTACAACAACCGGAACAGAGTAACAAGACAATAGGAATAATATTAAATTTAGTCATTTTCTTTGATTACTTTATAGGTATAGAGTATTTAATTAATCTCATTTCTGAAGAGTCGTAGATACATGACGTTTACTTCGCATTAAAAGAATGATACAATAAGAGGCGGGATGTAGTGTTTTTAAGCATGACTACGCTATTTTACACCCGTCTTTATCCGAACAATGGTTGCATCATCATCGGTCGTAACTATTGATTCCATTATCGATCCCACTTCATTATGAAGATAATATCCGTCTGTAGCGATATAGACTTCATCGCCGACACTTATTGTCAACTCTCCAACCTCAGGAGTATGACGGAATACCTTGCCGTTTATGCAACGTGAGAGAAATGAATGGTTGTTTTCAATCGCTAAATGGTCTTTTGTCAGCAATTCTGTTTTACCTTCTTTGTCACTATATATTCTCACATCTCCTAACCATGTATAGTAACAGACATTGCTCACAAATAAGGTCAGAGCAACTGATGCACCCATCTTTGATTTGAGACGGACGCACCCTTTCGCCAACTCATCATTAGCGTAGTGTATAGCATTTATTATGGATTGTTCAGGACTGTGGCAACAGAGGTCTTGCCTCATATAGTTTTCAATGCTAT
Source organism: uncultured Sangeribacter sp. (assembly GCA_964513775.1). Classification (GTDB taxonomy): domain Bacteria; phylum Bacteroidota; class Bacteroidia; order Bacteroidales; family Muribaculaceae; genus Lepagella. The sequence goes on from CAZEOI010000001.1 coordinate 23,521, forward strand.
GGGCAATAATTTTTGAAGCAGCTTCGCCATATGACAATCCACCCATACCATCACAAACCACAATCAACGATATATCGGCTGCAATCTCAGTGTGTAAAACGTAGTCCTCATTGTTTTTCCCGACACCGGCCTTCGAGAACACCTCAACATCAATCATGAGTCAATCTTTTTGAGAATACATCTGAAATGGTTTGCAAGACTTTAAGCACATCAGAGGAAGTAACAGATCTGTTCGTTTCAAGGATCTGAACCACAAGTCGGCTATCCTCCTCACGTTCTATCTCATTACGGAGCACGTCTGCATAATAGGTAATCTGTTCATATGATAGTAAGTCCGCAATATCATGTGCCATCCAATAAGCTCCACCAACAGTGAGGTCAAAGCCGTCAAGATCATATACTTCCTGATGAATCCTTCGTTCCTCATTGGCGAAATAATAATTGTCCACTATGTACCACATATCCTCGGCATCCTTATTGGTACCGATATTGCGGTCGAGCCAAGCGTTGAGTTTCAATAAAAACAGCCCGTGTAATGAAGCAATACTAATTTCAAATTCATTGTCTATACTTACTCTAATTGCCTCATCCAACACCTCATCGAAACCTTTGACAGACATAGCTATCGTCTCTTCCGGCGGCCAATAGATATTGTCGTCATCTTTCGCCACCGCGCCGTAAGGTACAATATCCACTTCATAATCGCCGAAGTAGAATCTTTGAGCATGATGAGTGGACTTTTCAAGTCCGTCTGCTATAAGCGCTTGACATATTTCGTTATATTTGTCCCAGTCGGTGACAGCAATGGCAATATCAAGGTCTTTGGTTTTTCTCCTTGCCGATGTATTGGCAAGGACACGCAATATTATATCACGGGCGGTTGCACCAATGACAAAGAAATCGCTACCGATTTTTGAAAAAGTCCGATTAAGCTGGCGTAGCAATTCAACCAGCAGGGGATTGTCTATCTTTTCAGAGGAGATATTTAAGCTCATGTTCCTTTATCTTTTGTGCAGCCTCGATGCAACGACCATTCGCTGTATCAATCAAATCCGCGTAAGTCAGTATTGTCGGGGTTACATTTGCTGCATCTTTCCCAGTCCAGAATTTCTCATATACGGTAATGTCTCCATCTGTATCAGGTATAACTGCACCGGTTTTCATAAGGGTGGCCGCCGGAACATCAGTATATATGGCAAACTCTCCTGGAGTAAGAAATCCATCTGTAAGAGCTGCGGCCGGTTCTCCGCCCCAAACCATACCGTCAGGGAGCATCATTCCCTTCCAGTTTTTCCGTTTTTCTTCATTGCGGAATGCAAAACGGGTCTGCAATAGTTTCGGTTTCAAATTCTGTCCATAATTAGTAGCCCATAGCATCAACAGTCTGTCAACATTCGTAAGAAAGCGTTTGTTCCCTTCAATACGTGCGAACTGCTGATAGACCAATCCATCGATTATATTCTTGACAGTTCCGATTGCTACCCCCGTAGCACCCATTATATCGCGGTAAGGACGACCAATATTTTTCTTATCCAATAACAGGTAGAAAATCACTTTAAGTCCTTTTTCCAAAAATATCGGATAAGCTTTTGTTTTTTTTTCTTCAATCGGCTTTTCGCCTTTATTGGCAAGCATCAGCACAACATTACCATTCTTAAGTTGATATTGAATATTGAAATTTCCTGCGCAGTCTAATACATTAATATCAGGGTGTTTTGCAAACTCCAGTATTTTAGGAGTTGCGTTGATGGTAACGTAAAGAATTCGAATATTCTTATCCGTAGGAAGATCATTTTCAGTCAGGTCACCAAGCGTTAGGTTTGGCTTTACGACACATCGGAAATGCCTGCCCATTAAGTTAAGACAAGGAAATTCTCCGTCATAATCTACCGTGGCATTCTCTCGGGAAAGATGGCTATTCAAAGCAGCAACAGCCTTATTTAATATCTCTTGGTTGCTCATTTGTTCATTAAATTTGCAGTGTTCAATGGCATTGAACACTGCAAATTTAATGAACAGCTCCGAAATATCCAAATATTTGTTCAATATTTTCATTTTGTTCAATTATATTGAACATACAAGCAAAGTGGTAGGAAGAGTGGTGACAACGAATGTGACTACCGTCTGCCTTGTATTATCTATAGCAGATCAGATTTTGAACTGCTACATCGGACTATATTTAGAAAAGATAGTAACGGTAGCTCTATCGGAAAAGGATTCGGAAGCGGGTGATGCCGTCAGAAGTAGTCTTGAGGGAATATGTGGCGCCGTGTCTGTTTAGAATCTCGCTTATGAGCGTCAAGCCGATACCCCTCCCCTCGCGTTTTGTTGTGAAAAAGGGACTGAACAGTTGCCTCGACACAGCATCAGAAATAGGTTCACCATTATTTCCGATCTCTATCATCGGATGTCCTTCACTCTCCCCGGTAAAAATATCTATATGGCCTATATCCTTATATCCCGATAAGTTATCCCCATCAGTATATACGGAATCTCCAAACCCCGAATCGCAAGCCACTAAATCGCCATTCCGCGAATCGCTACTTACCGAATCGCAAGGCACCGAATTGCCATTCCGCACATCGCCATTCCGCGCATCGCTATTCTCCGAATCGTCAGCCACTGAATCGCCATTACGGCAACCTCTTTTCATGGTGATACTCTCTATGGCATTCTTTATGATATTTACAATCACCTGTTGTATAAGAGAGAGGTCAATGTCTGCCACGATATTCTCACCCGACGGATTAAAACGCAAATATACTTTTTCGGATCCCATACCCTGAAGGAACGGTATCATATCACCGATCATTTCATTTATATCCACCGGTTCTTTTACAGGCTCAGGCACTCTCACCACATCGGCATAAGAGTTGATAAACCTTGTCATCTGATCGCAACGGTTGTCGCAACTCTCAATCACCTCCTTCACCTCGTCACTTTCCGAAAATTCGTGAAGAGTCTCAAGCACAGACCGTACACCTCCCATAGTATTATTTACCTCATGCGAAATAATCCGGATCACCTTCTCATACGCGTTTCTCTCGGCTTTCATAACCTCCTCTGTGAGGCTCTCAAGCAGATAGAATTCACGCTTGAAGCCACTCTGTATGAAGCTCAGATGATAGCAACGGTAACGCATGATATCGCCTTGCCGTATCTCTATACATTCTCCCAAAGGCACGTCAAGCATATGCCGCGCCAACTCCGCAGGCAACTCTTCCAAGCGGCGTCCCATCACCTCATTGTCATCTATAATACCGGCTATTTTCAGGAAAGAGGGATTCACAAGTGTGATCCGGCCATCGAAATCAAGCATCACCACTCCCATAGGAGATGCCTCCACAAGCAACTGGAGGAAATTCTCTCGCTCCTGATTGAGAAGACGCTCGTTGCGGAGCTTGTCGATCATTGTGTTGAAGAGCATCACAAGTCTGTCAGATTCCGGCTCCCCGACTTTTACAAGGCGATTATTGAAATCCTGCGCGGAGATCAGGTCAAGACCGTGACGCACGGTCTGAGCGGGCATCAACACGCTTCGAAACAATACCAATAACAACAGCAACGCAACGCCGATAAGAATACAAGCCAACCAGCTGAACTTCTGAGGCAAGAAGTATAGCACCCCTATACATCCCACCAGCAGAACGGCAATAAACGAAAATATCCAGTAAGTATATCGCATTTACATCATCGTTTGAAACCATACTTATCCATACGGCGATAGAGTGTCTGGCGGGTAATGCCCAGATAGCGAGCCGCACTCGTAAGATTCCCGCCTGATCTCTCCAGCGCCACGGCTATGGCATTACGTTCCACCTCATCGAGCGTGGGATTTGAGGGGATGGATCGGACAGAAGAATCCACACCGGTGGTTGGCGTCTCGCCGAATAGATTCCGGTCGAGCTTCCCATCGCCTATCAGCACCGCCCGCTCCACCATATTCTTCAGCTGACGGATATTACCCGGATAAGGCAACCTCGTCAGATACTCCATCGTCTCCCCGGGAATCTCCGGTATCGCTATCCCCATCTTGGCGGCAGTATCCTTCACAAAGTGATTCACAAGAAGGGGTATGTCGTCGCGGCGCTCCCTCAACGGGGGGAGCCGAAGAGTGATGAGATTGATGCGATAATAGAGATCCTCACGGAATGTCCGTTCGCTCACCATAGCCGGAAGATCGGCATTGGTGGCACACACTGCGCGTATGTCAACCCTCTTTGGCCGACTGTCTCCTAAAGCCTCGAATGTATGCTGCTGGAGCACCCTCAGCAACTTCACCTGGCAGCTCATGTCGAGATCGCCTATCTCATCGAGGAATATCGTGCCCTTGTCTGCCATCTCGAAACGTCCCTTACGTGCTGCTACGGCCCCGGTGAACGCCCCTTTCACATGGCCGAACATCTCGCTCTCGAAAAGTGACTGTGAGATACCTCCCAAGTTTACCATTACAAATGGGTTCTCCTTACGCCGGCTATTGAGATGAATGGCATTTGCAATCATCTCCTTGCCGGTGCCATTCTCCCCTAATATCAAGACCGGAGCATCGGTCGGGGCTATCCGCTCCACCGTGGCGAGCAAGTCGGTCAAGGCTTTGTCTCTACCTATGATTCCGGCGCGGTTAAAAACAGGTTTTTCTACTTCCTCCCTTTTCGGTGTCTCCCGAAGGCTGAGAGCTGTTGCCACACGCTGCAGCAGAAGCCGGTTGTTCCACGGTTTGGTTATGAAGTCAAACGCACCGTGACGCATACCCTCTACTGCGAGCTCTATGCTACCCCAGGCGGTAATAAGTATCACAGGTGTGTCGGGAAGGAAGATCTTCACTTTACGCAGGAGTTCTATACCCTCTTCCCCCGTCGTACTGAGGCTATAGTTCATGTCCATCAGTATGAGGTCGTAGTCTGTGTGACGCACTTTAGACAATGCCTCCTCCGGGTCGGAAGCATTGTCTACCTCATACCCGGCTCTCTTCAGCAAGAGGCCTAACGAGAGCCGTATGGTCTTATCGTCGTCTACAATCAGAATCATAGTTCAAATTTACAAAAATATTCAATCGGTCAGAGCATCGGCCATCGAAGTTGTTTAAACTTTTTACGGGATTGTTGATTTTTATATGTATTTCTTGAATATGGAGTCCTCTTTGCCCGTCTTCAGCCATCTTTCGGGTTGCTTTTTCATCTCTCATCGGTCGTTTAGCCCGCTAAACTTCCTCTTCGAGCTAAAAAATCACCTCCGAAAGCTGTCTAAATCCAGACAAAGAAAAAGTTGAAACAACTTCGTAATATATTTTCCACAAACATGGCAGAGTTGAGTGGATTATTCATCTTTTACAGCGCGGGCCGGCTCGATGCGCATCGCAAGCCAGGCAGGAGCCACAATACTGAGCGCTATGCCGATAATCGCTACAATGAATGTGGCTATTTCCAATAGTAGGAGTTCCCTTACTGTATAATTTTCAAAATAATTCAACTTAAAGGCCAAAAACCAGCCCACTCCGGCGGCAACCAACGTAGCCACCACAAGCAAAACGGCACCTTCCCCAATTAACCTCCGGAAGATTGAGCCACGCGATGCACCGCAAACCCTGCGTATGGCAATCTCACCGGTGCGTTGCTGCACTCTGAACCAGAACGTGCCGAGCAGACCGATGAAGATAATGATCACCATGAAACCAATCACCACCAGATACGTGCGCGCCTTCATATCGTTTTTCCGCTCAATCGACTTACGCATCTGCGAAAGTTTCACACCACTCTTGAGATATGTGTTGCGCTGTGACCTCAGCTCCGGCGTGTTACGGAAGTCATCTTCGAATGCCTTTCCACGACCCGGCTTCACCCTCACGGCAATCTCCCAGACATTATCCAGCATCACGCTCTCATCATATGGATAAACCACATCTCCGATATCAGGGATATCCTCGTATGAATATCTGCGTATTTTGTTGATGACATCCGCCACACGATAATTTTTGGTGGTATCCCAGTTGCCGACTATCTTACCGTTCAGTTCCTCCGCACTGCGAGTAGGTCCGTAATCACCGATCTTCTCAGTATCGATATGGCTCACCAATATCTCCCCCGCCTCAAGTCTCCTCTGAAGATAGTCGAAATCCTTTCCGGTGCGACTCTGAAACTTCAGCACTTTAGCTATATCCGGACTTATATATCGAGTGTTGCCCATATAGGGCACACTGTCACGATGAGGATTTAACAACCTTATAGTATTACCCACCAGACTTAAGTTGAAGGGCATGCCATTGTTGGAGAACCCGGCTGCCTCCACATTAGGATTGCTGCGTATGCGCCGCATTATCTCCTTCAGATCTGAGTCGTGGACTGTTTCTTGGTTGCCATCGACCTGAACAAATGAGGGTGAACCCTCCCTATGCTTTCCTATTGACATTACATACACCTCCTCATAGTCATAACCGAGAGGAGTGAAATAGGCAATGGTGAGGGTATATAGGGATGCAGCGAAATACCATATAGTGAGGGTTACGATAGTAAGTCCGGCCACAAGCCATATGTTGTCGCCCCATTGGCGGTGCATCTGTGAAATCAGTTTACGTTTCATAATTTCAAGAAATTTAAACGTTTCGGTCAATTCTTTGATTTAGCGATAGCCACAGCCGGATTGATCAGCGAGGCCCGCCATGCCGGTATAGTCGCCGTAAGGATATTCAGTATCAGGCATGCTCCCAAAGCCACAAAGAACGCCCCCCAGGTGAACAGCATTCCGAACGATGGAGTGGCCATTTTTGACTCCAACGACATTCCGTAGTCATTGGCTATAAAAATGAAAAACTCGGATGATAGCGTAAGCATGAAGAGATAGCTCAATACAAGTCCGATTATTCCGCCAACAAGTGTAACCATAAGATTTTCACCGAAGAGCTGACGGATAATATCGCTTCTCCTTGCCCCGAAGGCCCGACGCACACCCAATTCCGATATGCGGTGCTGAAGCCGCCCGCGCATCATACTGCTCAGATTGATTGCCGGCAACAGCAGGAGGATGAGATAAAGCATATATTCTCTCTGATGCTCTTTCTTAAGATCCGGTCTTCCCTCCTCCTGATCGGTTATGTAGACCTCCTCTGCAGAAAAGGGTACCCCTTCATATTCCACCATCATTCTATTATCCTTCATCGTCTCATTGAGAGTGGCGTAACGTGATTCCACCTCCCTCCTTATCTTCTCAGGATCAGCATCCTCCCTATAGAGCATCAAGGCCATGCACGATCCCAACATCTTTCCTCTGCTCCATCCACTTTTACGTAGCTTATCTGTCAATGAGGTGTACACACCAGCCCATGCATTCTGCAAAATCGGGTTGACATCGGCTACAACTCCTGTTATCTCATAATCCGTGCCCGCAAGATTGATTGTGCGCCCCACCACATCAATGGAAGAGAAAACCTTACGGGCCACACTCTCGGCAATCACCGCCAGATTCTTCTCTCCGAGACATTCATCTTCTGTAAACTCCCTCCCGTGGAGAAAGCGGAAGTCAAACATTTTCCAGTAATTTCCATCCACCGACCTCACAGCTACACTCTGAGGCATCTCATCTTTGACAATAAGATCGGTATTCAATGGAACTGCGTCACAAACGGAGATCAGTTCCACACCATCAAGATCCCCAAAAAGTTGCATCACGGCATTGTATGACATCCGTCCACTATTTGACCACATGTCATGCTCATCAGTGGATTTAACTGTCATCCGTTGGGCAGTATATATGCGACCGCGATTATAGTCGGGAGCGAAACCCACGGTCTTCATATTATTGACCATAAACATCACCATCACGAGGAAGACCGAGACAGCGGTTCCGCTCACCGCCACCCATGTCATCATCTTCTGATGACGCATGTCAAACCATATCTGCTTCAAGTAGTTCATATCTTTTCTTATTTCTTTACATCAGTGTTAGGCAGTTGTCTGAACCGCTATTTCTTCACCACCATATCGTCGAATTCTATGGCCGCCATGCGCTGATAATCCCAAAGAGTGATGCTGCGTATCTGATAGTAATATAGCCAATAGCGATACAGCTCATTGACGTATTCACGGCGTGCCTCATCCTTCTTCACCCTCGAATCATTGAGATCGAGCGTAGAGATCTTCCCTATGAGGAATGTCTCCACATTCGTGGCATAGCGTTGTGCCGCGATTTCATCCGCCCTTTTGGCAGTCTTCACCTGTTGAAGCTGATTGCCATACTGCTCCACAAGAATAAACAGATTGCGGCTGAAATTCATATTCTCCTGACGCACCTGGCTCTCTACCAGCTTACGGTTGCTCTCCGCCACCTTCACCTGACCTTTGCGTCGACCCCAGTCCACAAGCGGCAGCTCGAAACCTATCTCCACAATCTGATTATCTTTCAAACCCCGGTAAGCTCCAGATATATCATGCTCAGTGCCGGTGTATCCGATCTGGGCAAACAGGTTTATCTCTCTCTGCGCCCCTTTGGCCTTAGCCACTTCATAGTCTGCCTCAAGTTGCCAGCGGAGCATCTGCTTGGCAAATTTATTGTTGGCCAATGCTTTCTCAAGAGCCTCTTCATATTTGATCTCCACGTCCGGCAGGTCTAATGGAATCTCCGCCTCTATCTGTGTGTCAAGATTCAGATCGAGGAAGGTGCAGAGCTGAAACACGTTGCTCTTCAGATCGCTCTCGTAATCAGTCATCGCCGTGCGTGCGTTGAGAAGATTAAGCTCCATCTGAAGAAGATCGTTACGGCTTATGCGCCCCATATCGCGTTTCTCCTTGGCCACCTCATACAATCTCTCCGCCTGCTCCAGATTCTGCCGCGCAATGGCATGATTCTCCCTGGCCATGATAAGAGAGAAATAATATTGTATGGCCTGAGTGGCCACCTCCTCTGTGGCGCTCAGGAAGCGGGCCTTGGCCTCCTCATATCTCACAGGCTCTATCCTGCGGTCCCACTTCACAGAGTTCACGCCGAAAATCGGCTGCCTCAAAGTGACGGCCACAGGAATCGACATGAAACGGTTGTAGGCTCCGGTGCCAAGCTGCCGGTAATAATCCAGAGAGGTGTTGACCGATACCTTGCCTCCCGTGAGCCAGATATTTTGGGTAAGCGAGAGCTCACCCTGCATCTGCAGGTAATTGTTGGGAACGAAAGAGTAGCTTCCGTCGCTGTTCATATAAGAGCTGTATTGCTGACGATAGGCCGGAACGGTGCCTCTGAACGACACCTCCGGAAGGAGCTCCGCACGATAGGAACGGTAGGCCCAATAGGAACTTTTCAGCTGGTTGAGCGCCACCTCCGCATCCACGCTGTTTGTGCGGGCTCTTGCAATAGCTTCCGGGAGGGAGAGGCGGATTGATTCCGCACCCTCCACACCGAAAACTGTAGCAAACATCAAAAACCAAATTAACTTATCAACCATTATCTCTTTCTGTTTCATCAAGAATCACTCATCTTTCACTGCCAAGGCCGGCTCAATGCTCATGGCGCGCCATGCCGGATAGAGAAGGCTCAATATGATGCCGGCCATCACCACCACAGCGGCACCCAACTCGAAATAGATGAGCTGGCTTGTGGTGTAACCGTCAAACATATCAAGGCGCTTTATGAGAAACCAACCTATGGCAGCGGCCAAAAGTGTAGCTACACAGAGAAGCACCATACCCTCACCTATGACACGGCCGAAAATCGACCGGCGGGTGGCGCCACACACTCTACGGATAGCTATCTCTCCTACCCTTTGCTGCATACGGAACCAGAACGTACCCAAAAGACCAAGGAAAAGAATCAGCACAAGGAAGCTTATAAGGAATATATACAGGCGTACGTTGAGCACATCATCTCTATTTACAGATTCTCCTTTGGCGGAGAGAGAGGTAAGTTCCTGAAGATATATGTTGCGATTCATGATCATCTCCGGAGTGGAACCGAACTCCTCCACAAATTTCTTACCCTGTCCGGGCTTTACGCGGATCATAAGGTTGTCTACCTCCGAAAGATCCCCATCCGGATCGATGGGCAATATCACGCCTCCGTTACTCCCCCTTTCAAAACCGGTGCGTCTTATCAACGCCACTTCATCCGCCACTCGGTAAGTGGTCACTGAATCACTACTCAAATACACTTTTCTGCCTACAAAATCTTTGGCTGCATGAGAGTGACCGTGATTCCAGTTGTTCATCCGCGACTGTTGCGTAGCCGGATTATAGGTAGGATCGGGCGACACAAGTATCTCTCCCGAAGCGAGTTTCTCACATAAGAAATCGTCATCCCTATCCGTCAGACTTTGCAACCTCAGCACCTTTACTCCCTCCGGACTGATGCGGCGGAAATTTGCACTAAAATCCAACGTATCAGGTTCTTCTATCGCAAGTCTGACCCCGGAATTATATGCCGAAAGCCGATAAGGAGCTCCATTTATGGAGTAAGCCACATATTCCACATGCGGGCTGTTTTTTATTCTTGCCACGAGTGTGCGCAGATCGTCGCTGTCCTTAGCACCCTGTTCCTCTCCATAATCGATGTGGCCGGGCGCTTCCTCGTCAAGCGTCGCTACATCCACCACATACACATCACTCTCATCAAATCCGAGTGGCATGAAATAATATTCCATGGTTGAGTATAACGAGGAACAGAACAGCCACACAGCCAAAGTGATTATCGTGAGACCCGTGACTATCCAGATATTCTGTCGCCACTCCGTGGTCATCTGTCTCAATAATTTTCGTTTCATAAAGTTCAGCTTTTAGATTTTGAGATAGCTATGGCCGGCTCTACAGAGGCTGCTCGCCATGCCGGCACAGTGGCGGTGATTATGTTGAGTATAAGACATGTGGCTATGGAGATCACGAAGGGCTTCCAGGAGAAAAGCATCGAGAACGAGGGTGTGGCCATCTTCACCTCCAAGGCTTCTGTCCATACCGTCACCATAGAGAAGAACTCCGATGACAGGAATATCATGAAAAGATAGCTGAGAACCAATCCGATTATTCCGCCCGCAACTGTCACCATTAGATTCTCACCCAAAAGTTGAGATATGATGTCGAGGCGTCGTGCTCCATATGCCCTTCTCACTCCGATCTCAGAGATTCTATGCTGCAGCCGTCCACGCATCATGCTGCCCAGATTGATGGCCGGAAGCAGAATCAGAAGCAGATAGATAAGATATTGCTTTTGCGCTATCTTTGTGACATTATTAGTCTTCCATGTGGAAAGGCGCCCCATAAACTCCGGCGGTAAGGGAGTACCTTCGTCAAATTCAGCCAACGTAATGAAATCCTTGAGTCGCTCATTCAAGGTGGCATAGCGCGACTTCACCTGATTCTTGATATTATCCGGATCAGTGCCCTCTGCAAAAAGCATCAAAGCACGGAGATCCCCTACCGTGTTTTTACCTTCATCCGCCTTTGTATAGCGTCTCTTGTCGGGAGTGAGCGGTAGAAAGATATCAGACCATGAATTCTTAAATATCGGACTCGTATCCTCCACAACACCGCTCACCAGATATTTCACACCGCCTACGTTTATCTCTTTTCCGGCGGCATCCGGAGTGCCGAACACCTTTCGGGCCGACGATTCATTAATCACTATAGGGGGAACTGAGGTATTGAGCGCCTCCTCATCAGTGAATGGACGTCCGGAGATGAACTTGAAATCAAATATTCTCCAGTAATTGTCGTCAACCAACTTAGAAGCCACTGTCACGGGGGGCTGCCCGGGCATGAAGATATCCGATGTGTCGCTCCATGAGCTACTGAAGCTCACACACTCCACCCCGTCAAGGTTTCCATAAAGCAACTCGGCCACCGGATATACCATTCCTCCCGAATAACTCCATGTTTGGTCGCTGGCGGCATCCCTGATAATATAGTTTCCGCTACCGTAAATCCTCTGGCGATTACTTTCCGGAGAGGCCTGCACAGAGGGAAGACTGTTATACATGAAAAATATCATCACAAGGAAGATGGAGACAGCCGTACCGCTCACAGAGATCCACGTCATCATCTTGTGATGGCGCATCTCATATAATGTCTGTTTTATATAATTCATAAGTAATGCTTTCTCATCAATCAATTATACCACCTGACGGCCATCGAAGAAGCGGATTATTCGGTCGGTCATACGGGCCTGAGCCTCATTGTGGGTCACCATCACGATTGTGCGCCCATCCTCCTTGTTGAGCTGATGAAGGATATCCATCACCTCCTGACCCATCTTGGAGTCGAGATTTCCGGTGGGCTCGTCGGCAAGCACTATCTTGGGATCGCCCACGATGGCGCGGGCTATGGCCACACGCTGACACTGACCGCCGGAGAGCTGGCCCGGCAGATGACGCATACGGTGGCCCAATCCGAGGCGTCGGAGCACATCCTCCACAAGCTTATGACGCTCCGAGGCTGACACACCTTTCCTATACACAAGCGGGAGAGCTACATTCTCCGCCACATTGAGCGACGGGATAAGATGGAAGCTTTGGAATACGAATCCGATATTGCTGTTGCGGAAAGCCGACAGCTGACTGTCATTCATCTCAGCCGTCTCCTTATCCATTATCTTCACCTTTCCGGAAGTGGGCGTATCGAGCAGACCTATGATATTGAGAAGCGTTGATTTACCGCAGCCGGAGGGGCCCATTATACTTACAAATTCCCCCTCCTTTATTTCGAGGTTCACATTTTCAAGCGCGAGAGTCTCTATCTCTTTCGTGCGGTAAACTTTGTTTACATCTTTAAGTGTTATTACATCCATGATTGTTATTTTTTGATTGTTATGGAACGTTTTTTCTTGTAAGCGCTCATGTCGCTTACCACTACCTCTTCTCCCGGCATGATCCCTGACTTTACCTCCACAAAGTCGAAATTGCTGTCGCCAAGACTCACACTCCGTTTCTCAAGTCGATCGGGTGCCGTCTTTACAAACAACTCATACATTCCGGCGCCTTGAAAATAAGGCCCGTTAGGAATCCTCGTCGTGTTCTCCATCACATCGTAGACCACGTTTAGTTCCGTGCGAAGTCCGGAGCGTAGCAGAGAAGCGCTGTCTTCGTCGAGAATCACCGTGAACTGCACCATCCCGTTCTGGCTCTGCGGCGACACATGGCCGATATGTCCCTGCACCGTATTACGGCTTATCCTTATGTTTACCCCCGATCCCAAGGCAAGCTTTCCGGAATTGCTCTCCGGAATCTCACCCTCGATCTTGAAGTGGTCAAGATCTGAGATCACAGCCAATTTCTCTCCGGAGGCGATGCTGGTGCCGAGATTCTTGTTAAGGAAGGTCACGGTTCCCCTTCGTGGTGCTTTTATCCTGGCATCCTCGAGGGTCCGCTCCATAGTGGCGAGGTTACGTTTGGCTATTGTCCCCTGCAGCTCCTGCGAACGGAAAGCGGCCGAATGTGAACGACGCTCGTTGGCAAGCTGCACTCTTAGCTGGTCAAGTTCAAGCATACCCGTGGCATAAGCTAACTCCGCCTCACGGATACGGTCGCCGGTGCCGCTGCCTATGGAGTCAAGGCGCTTCTCATTGGCAACTTCAGCCTTCAGATGGCTCACGGCCATCTCCTTTGTCTTGATACGCATCTCAAGATCGGTGAGATAAGTAGCATCTTTAAGCTTAGTCTGCTCAATGTCGTTGCGCTTCATCTCCACCTCATCTGAAAGTCTCTGAAGCTCTGTCTCGGTGTCTTGAAGGTCAAGCTTCAGTAGGGGTTCTCCTAAGTTGACCACATCACCCTCGTTTGCATATACCTCAAGTATCTTGGTGGATACAGGGGATACGACAGCTAATTCGTATAGCGGCACTATCTTGCCGGAAGCTGAGATAGTGCTTTCGAGCGTGCCGGTCTCAGCCGGGCGGATTATGAACTCCTTCTCGCTGACCGAATCCTGGAAAATAGCGGTGATGCCGAACAGTCCGGCCGCCACCACTGCCACTCCGGCAGCAATCTTGTAGATCTTCTTCCGCTGCTCCTTTCTCTGTTCCTCTTTTGATATCTCTCTGTCCATTATTTTTCAGTTGTAGTTAGATGGATTTACATCCCTGCCATTTTATGTTACAATCAACGTGCCAACTTTATAAATTACTAATAATTAAACTAATAACTGTAATTACCTCTGTCCATACCCGTACAATTGTCCGAAATCGTACACCACGCCCCGGCCGGTTATGTCCGCTTCGGTGCCGTAAGATCCACTTCCGTTTGCAAATCTCAGCTTTTTTATCTAACTTCACAATTGTAAAAAACTAAATATCATGACTTCCTTATACCCTCCATTCACAATAGGCGTTGATCTCGGTGGCACAAACACCGTGTGCGCCATCGTAGATTCCGTAGGCCACATCATCTCTCGTGACTCATTTCCCACCGCCACCTCAAATATAGAAGAGTGGGCGGATATTCTCGCAGGCAAGGTCACTGAAATGATAAATACCTCTCATCTTGAAGATCAGATTATCGGTGTAGGAATCGGTGCCCCGTGCGCCAATGCCGTGACAGGAAGTATCGAGGCTGCCACCGATCTCCCCTGGCCCTCTCCCATCCCAATCGCCAATATGGTGCAGGCTCGCCTGCGCGTGCCGGTCACCATCACCAACGATGCCAATGCAGCCGCTATCGGCGAGATGATGTATGGTGCAGCTGCAGGCATGAAGAATTTCATTGTCCTGACCTTAGGTACAGGAGTTGGAGCCGGTGTGGTGTGCGACGGTCATCTTCTTTCAGGCACCCGTGGATTTGCCGGCGAATTAGGCCATGTCACATTCCCCTTCGCCGCCGACCGCCCCTGCGGATGCGGGCGTACAGGTTGCCTGCAGACGGTTGCCTCAGCCAAGGGTATTGTCACCACCACGCGCCATCTGCTTGGAGTCTCTTCGGAGCAATCCTCACTCCGCACAATTCCGGATGACCGACTCACCGCCAAGTTGGTTTGCGAGGCAGCTCGTCAGGGAGACGTCCTTGCAAATGAGGTCTACACCTACACCGGCCATTGTCTTGGAAAGGCTGCCGCTGAATTTGCAGCATTTACAGATCCGGAAGCCATCATTCTTTTCGGGGGTGTGGCGAATGCAGGCGATCTTCTGATCGAACCGATGGCCCGGGCCTTCCGCGAACACGCGCTGCATCTCTACCGCGACCGCGTGCGCTTCCTCATCTCAGGGCTCAACGGTGCCGACGCAGCCATCCTCGGAGCCGCTTCCTTACCCCACCTAAACAACTAAACAACTGCCAATTCATAAAACAGCAAGGGGATGTGTCACATGACTTGACACATCCCCTTGCTGTTTTATATAAGTCCGCTTATTTCAGGGAGCGGAGAGTGGAGAGCAGCCGTTCACCCGTGCCTATGGAATAACCGGTCTGTACCCAGACAATCCGATTGAACGTATCGGCTATCACTATTACCGGATCGTCGGCCTCAGATAGATGCAACGACTCCAGGATCTCCTTACGCGACACGCCATTGTTGTCTATACCCAACACCACATTTGAGGGTAGCGAAGGGAATAGTGAGCGATCAAAACGCGATGCTCTCTCCTTGTCGGCAAAGAGAGTCATTATCTTGACACCCGTCGCCTCCAGATCTTTACCAACAGCGGATATGTCGTTGAGAGCATGTGCCGATGGTTCGTGACCGGGACTCACCAAAGCCATTACATAATAGCCACGACCCGTAGTTGAAAGAAGGCTCTTATCAGTGGCTGTGGCAAGATCATGGTAGATATTCTCCGCATTGACCGAACCGATTACAGATGTTGCTGTCGGATCCTGACGCACTATAAGCTTGCGCTCCATTGCCATTCCCGGTTCTATCTTGAAAATCTCGCTACGGCTCAGGACTCCACCGTCGGCAAGACGCTGTCCGCTGGTGAGAATATACTGTCCCGGTTCAATCTGCTGAGGGGTAGCGAAAATCTCCGACACGGTAGCCTCCTCCGGATATTCGAGCAGATGGGGTATGCCATCCGTAATCTTTGATATAGTGAATTGCGAATAGTATTTCGGATCGGCTACAAATCCTTCGGGGATGAAGCTGAGTGTGAGGGTTGTGTTGACTGAGCCACTTTCCGTTGCCCCGGAAGCATCCTCCGGTTCGGAACCGTCAAGATCGGCATCCATCCAATCATACCAAATGGCCTCACCCTCCTTTCCGGGATTGGCCACGGCATATTGCGTCTTCCCCGTCACAGGGTCAATTCTTGAAGGAAGTCCCGACGTACGCGCCAAAGCCACGAAGAAGATGTCACGCGATCGTGAATCGGCCCGTCGCTGTCGCAACACTCCCTCCGGACTCATCCTCAGACGCTGTGGATTATCATCAGATGAAACGGTGATATGGCTCTTTACCCAATCCACAAGTTGCTTCGGATTTTTTCTGAACTCCGTAAGCTTATCCGGCGTGAACTCCTCAACCAATACGGAGCGCCATGCCGTAAGCCCTTCGTTCTCTATTCTCGGATTGAGCACATGGCTGTCGAAACATACCTTCTCCATGCCGAGGAAATCCGGACTGTTCACCATATTGTTGTCATCGGGATCGAGGGCATAACCTATCACGTTGACCACATGGTCATGAATCACCGGTATGGTTATGTCGCGGCGGTCTTTCTCACTCACCTGCATCAAGAGATCCACAACCTTATCGCGACGCATCGGATCCATTGTCTCAAGAGCCTGGGTGAGAGTGCGATGATTACCACGCGATTCGGTAAGTATCTTTATTATCTTCTCCCGGTCGAGCCCCAAGCGTGCCGCCACTTCGGCCGCTTGTTCAGGAGTGGCGAAAGTGGAGCTGTAGGCATTACGTATCGAATCTTCTCGGGCAAGACGGCGATCGTTGAGATTGCGTTGCTCATCTGTCACCACAGGCAACGGAGTTGCGGCCCGTGGTGGCACTATAGTATATTCCACACTTCCCTCATAGTCTGAATCCTTATCAAGCACCACTCTCAATGGCTCTCCGCTTCCCGCGACATAATCGGCGGCCGACCCTTTGGCAAAACCGAACTTACGTCCGTCGGTAGCCCACACCACCATATCGCCAAGTCCGGATGTCAGCGAGGTCTCCCCCTCATCATCAGCAATCTTGCTCACCGCCGGATAATATTCCGCATAGTTGTAGATACAGAAATTCACCTTCGCTCCCTTCACCGGATTGCCGGCCGTGTCCACCACCTTCACCGGAAGTGTGGCCACAGGTGCATAATTTGCAGTGACATTGATACGGGTCACGAGTGGCTCTTTGAGAAGCACCTCCTCCGGCCCGTCATAATCGCCGGCTACATTGGTATTCATGAGCAGGCCACGTGATGCCGGAGCGTTGAACCATGCCAGATTGAGCACTGCCTCCGGCTCACACGCACCAAGGAAATACCATTCCCCGTCGGCCCAAGCTTCCACCCAGGCATGGTTGTCGTCGGTATGCGCCCAGCGCGGTGTATAGATCTGGCGGGCAGGAATTCCCACGGCCCGCAGGGCAGCCACCGTGAATGTAGATTCCTCGCCACAGCGTCCTATAGCCTGACTAACGGTAGAGAGAGGAGATGAGGTGCGAGCATCCGAGGGTCGGTAAGTGGCTTTTTCATGACACCAATGGTTTACCTCCAGGATGGCATCCTTCATGCTTAACCCCTTCACTCTCTCTTTCAATGCATCGTAAAACACCTCACGCGAGTAATCAAGATTTTCATTGTTCACCCTCACCGGCAATACGAAATGAAGAAACTCGCGGTCGGGCACCTTGGCACCCCAGAGCATCTCCTCTCTCGTACGCAATGAGGTTTCTACGTTTCTGCGGTAGAAGTCTTCAGAATAATCCGTCTTATCGGGGAGTGAAAGAGTGGAATAGAGAAATTTAAGCGCCTCGTCGGGCGATAAAGCCACGGCCTGCAATGCAGATGCCAACATAATCATCGACAGTGTCTTCCTCATGATAAATGCGTTATAAGGACTGCTCAATAAAGTTTGCTGTTTAAAGAGTCTTGGCCACAAGAGAGGCCACCACATCGGGCGATGTGGAGAGCGGTGCATATTCATCCATACCGGGAGCCCCCATCGACACTCTCGGACGACGGAACTTCATGCGGCTGGCAATCGGCTTACGGGCTGTGGAATGTAGGAAATCAACGCCTGTCACCTCTATAAGATCACGTGCATTTGCCGGAGTCACACCTGCACCGGCCATTATCGCTATGCGACCTCCCGCACGGCGCACAAGATGACCCAACATCAGCGCCCCGTTCACAGCGGAAGGAGCCTGTCCGGAGGTAAGCACGCAGTCGAATCCCAATGATATGAGGTCTTCAAGGCTCTTGTCGGCATCTCGGGAGACATCGAAAGCCCTGTGAAAAGTTATGTTGACCTTGTCACGTCCGGCTTTGCGTCCGGCCTCACGAGCCACCTCGATAAGTCGACGGCATGCCTCCATGTCAACCTCACCATCCGGAGTGAGCACTCCAATCACTATTCCCGTGGCTCCAGCGGCGATCGACTCACAGATATCACTCTCCATCAGAGCCAATTCCTCAGGAGTATAAAGAAAATCACCGGGACGAGGGCGCACCAGAACATTGATTTCCGGAAGGCCTGTGGCCACAGCGGCCCTTATCAGGCCCATAGATGGAGTGAGACCTCCATCCAAAAGCCCGCAGCATAATTCTATTCTCTGCGCACCGCCGGCTTTAGCCGCCAATACGCTTGCGAGATCTCCGCAACATATCTCAAGCATCGTTATCTATCTTCTTTTTATTGTTGGTTAGTTTCTGCCCTCTCAAGGGCTTGTCGTATTGGAACTTTCTCAATATTATATTCGGGAACCTCTGTCGGTCCATAATGATCACATTATTCGGGAAAAGAGGAAACCATATAGGATCAGTCCTATAAAAAATGTTATGCCTGTCCACATCTTAGCCGCCCTGCAATACTCATGGGCAAGACGTCGCCAATCTTGCGGCGACACATCGTCAGGACTCTTATTTTTAAGGCTCTCTGAATGTGGTGAATCATCTTGAGATGAGGAGAAAACCTCCAGACTCCTTTTCCAGCATCTACGTGAGGCCACCGCAAAATATATGGCAAATATCCCCAACGGCGGGAAAAAAAGCAGCGTCACAAGTATAGCCGGAATCAACATATTCTGAGGTTGGCGTGATATGTCTTGTCGGGCATCGATCTCCTCCAACGAAGGGAGACGCGTATCCTGCAACATCCGGTCAAAACGCGAGGGAGTGCGCTGATCTTCCTGATCAGCCGATTGGACTACAGCCTCAGTTCCGGGCCACACCTCTACCTTGGGATGCAACAGATCATAAAGCCGCCCTCGATACATCCGGCATATATCAGCCACATTCTCAGCCTTCTCCCAGTCGGCCATACCCTTACACCACACGTAAGTGGAGGGTCTCACTCCGGCTTCAGCAAGCTGTTCCAGTTCAAACGGTCCTTGCTTCTCACCCTCTATGATGGCGAAATATTTCATCGTCAGAACATGGATAAAATTCCACCATTTCTCAATAAATAAGTTGTGCCTAACACACCCAGGCCACTGAGCACAAGGCCTATGATAGTCATGACCTTCGCAGTGTTGTTGGCCTGATCCCCCTGCACATCATAGCCGAGACGATAGAGGTTGTTGGCCTTGTTAGCCTGGACAAGCCCTATAATACCGAAGATTCCTCCGATACAGGAGAAAAGGCAACCGGCCACAGTGGCTATTATTGCCCACGTCTGCCAGTTCTGTCTCACAGGCTGTGGCATATTGTTGTAGTCATTACGACCATAATTAGGTTGCTGACCATACTGAGGATTCTGGCCGTAATTAGGCTGTTGGCCATACTGAGGGTTCTGACCGTAATTTGGCTGCCGGCCATACTGAGGATTCTGACCGTAATTGGGCTGCTGCCCATACTGAGGGTTCTGACCGTAATTGGGCTGCTGACCATACTGAGGATTACGGCTGAAGTCAGGTTTGGCACCATTCCGGGGGTCATTACCATTACCGGAATTTGCACCATCATTCATATTATTGGGCCCATACTGATTACGTTTATAATCCGGCTCCCCGCTGCTTTCCCTCCTGAATCCGTTGTTGCCGGAAGTGTAGGGATCATAGGTATTCATAAGTTCAAAAAGCTCGGGAAGCTCGGAGGCCCTGGTCCAGTCGGGCAGGCCGGCACGCCAAACAAGCATGTCGGGAGTCAGCCCCTGGGCTGAGAGTTGCTCGAATGAGAAAGGACCCTTCTGGGTCTCATTGATAATCAGATAATACTCGGTAGCCATAAAACAAAATTTCTATTCATTGATGAGCCAAGGGAATGGCCAATATAATCTTCTCTATGTCAGGCGCTTTGGAGGCAAGTTTCCTCTCCGCGTCAATATAAGGGAAGTGTAGGCAACGCAAATTTAGCAAAAAAAATTGGTAAAATTTGGATAATTGACAAATAATATCTAATTTTGCTATGCAAACGCGGTAATAGCTCAGTTGGTAGAGCATCAGCTTCCCAAGCTGAGGGTCACGAGTTCGAGCCTCGCTTACCGCTCCGAAGCAAATCCGACAGGAGGTGAAGCCGTCTGCTTCATCTCCTGTTGTTTTTACCACATCCTTATGAAATAAATTCTCAACATTATGCATCACTCCTCAACCCCACTCTTCGGATTTGATAAATATAAATCAACGATTTCAGAGCTTTGTAAAAAATACAAGGTCAGAAATCTCGCGCTGTTCGGGTCTGTGCTCACCGACAGATTTAATGATAACAGCGATATCGATATGCTTGTAAACTTTGACACCACCAATCATGAAGAATGGGACTATGTCACCAATTTCTTTGACTTTCAAGATGCTTTAGAGAAACTTCTTGGCAGAAAAGTTGATTTAGTAGTAGAGAAAGCCATGAAAAATAAATACTTTATCAAAAGTGTGAACCAATCAAAACAAATTATTTATGGATGAACTCTATATCTTTATCCGACATTAGTTTATAATGAAAAATGGTATGGAAAACACGAATGTTTTCCATACCATTTTTAGGATTGATTATATTGTGATTAAATACTCAATAAGCATTTATATAGAGTTATTTTCCGCCGAATCACTCTTGGCTGTGCCACCGGAAGATGCCGCATCGGAAGTGACGGGCTGACTTTTTACCGGAGGTTGCTTGATGAGCTTCGAGAGCCAGCGCTCATTGACAGTCTGCATCACCTCCCAGAATGTGGGCACAAACAATGTGCCGATCAGTCCATTCAGCGCCATACCGAACACTACGGCTGTGCCCAAATCTATTCGGCTGTTCGCTCCCGCTCCGGTGGAGAACATCATCGGCATCACACCAAACACAAACGCAAGCGCTGTCATCATGATCGGTCGGAACCTGATAACTCCGGCATCGTGGGCACTCTGGCGGATATCCTTGCCACTCTTGCGGAAGTCCATGGCATACTCTACAATCAGAATCGCATTCTTAGCCGACATTCCCAACAACAATATCAAACCGATCTGGGTGTAGATACTTATACTTTCATTCATAAATATGCAACCAAGCACAGTTCCCAATATCGCTGTCGGCATACTCAACACCACGGCTATAGGATCTGTCCAACTCTCATACTGAGCTGAAAGAACCAAAATGGTCATGATTATCGCAAAGATAAACACAAAACTGATCGTAGTGCCCGACTGAGTCTCCTGATAGGCTATGCCGCTCCAGGCATAAGAGAAATTCTTCCCCACAGCTTCCTTGACTATCTCCTCCATTGCCTTTATACCCTCCGAAGAGCTGACACCCTTCGCCGGTGTGGCCGTAAGCGATACAGTCTGATACATATTATAACGTGATACGCTCGGCTCACCCATAGACGGTTCTATCGAACAGAAGGTGCTGAACGGAACCATCTCTCCCTTTGAATTGGGCACCGACAACTTAATGATATCGTTTGCTGTCTTTCTAGAAGTGGCATCACCCTGCATCGTGACCTGGAACGTGCGTCCAAAGTCAACGAAATCATTCACATAGCTGCTTCCGAGATATGAGGAGAGCACATCGTAGACCTGCTGCAGGTTTATACCTTGTAGTTCCACACGGTCACGGTCTATCTTAACAGCATACTGGGGCACAAGACCCTGTTCGAGCGTAGTCACAGATTTTATCCTCGGGTCTGACTGAGCCTTGAGCTGAATCTCCTTCAACGCTTTCATCATCTCGGCCGTGCCGAGACTGTTGATGTCGAGCAGCTGCATCTGGAGTCCCGACGATTCACCCAAACCTTGTATGGCCGGGGGATTCACGGAGAATACGATAGCCTCCTGTTGTTTTGCCGACAGCTCATCGACCATATCTATCACATTATTGATGTTGCCTTTCTTGCCTCGCTTGCTCCAGGGCTCAAGCACCACAATCATAGAGCCCATATTTGACGATGCGCCGCCACCCATCATGGAGAATCCAGACATGGCCATCACATCTTTCACATATGGTATTTTCTTTATCTCCGCTGCAAGTTCATCCACCACCTTTTCCGTCCTCTCCACAGAGGCTCCGGCCGGCAGCTGCACAGAGGTCATGAAATAACCCATATCCTCCTCGGGAATATAGCTGGAGGGCCAGCTGATATAACCCCAGAATGCTACGGCGGCTATGGCAAGAAACACCAGCATCGATGCCACCGGCTTACCAAGCATCAGGTTTACTATGCGCTCGTAAAGATTCACCACCTTGGTCCAGAATTTATTGAACCATACATAGATGAAGAATTTTGAATTCTTTCTCGGTGTGAGGAAGAGAGCACAGAGCGCCGGCGTAAGGGTGAGGGCATTGAATCCGGAGAATGCCGTAGACACGGCTATTGTAAGCGCAAACTGCTTGTAGAGCTGGCCGGTGATGCCGCTTACAAAGGCTGTGGGTATAAACACCGACATGAGCACCAGCACCTCTCCTACAATCGGACCCTGAAGTTCCCGCATCGCTTTCTCGGCAGCTTGCCTGCGGTTGAGCAATCCCTTATCGACAATTCGGGAGCAATCCTCCACCACCACTATGGCATCATCCACCACAAGGGCTATGGCAAGAAGAAGGCCGAAGAGGGTGAGCGTGTTGAGGGTGAACCCCATTATCTTCATCACAGCAAACGTGCCTATAAGCGAAACCGGGATAGTGAGCATAGGGATTACCACTGCACGCCAGTCTTGCAGGAAGATCAATATCACTATCATCACGATGAGCGCAGTGAGAGCAAATGTTGTGAGCACATTGCTGATAGATTCCGTCACATAGACTGTGGAATTCTGCACGACGGTGTAGTGTACGCCATCGGGGAAATATTGTGAAAGTCTGTCGAGCTCGGCGATACATCCGTTGGCCACATCGAGAGCGTTGGCTCCCGGAAGCTGCTCCACTCCGATCAGTGCCACCTCATCGCCGTTGATACGGGTTACGGTGGTATAGCTGCTGCTACCCAACTCTATCTTGGCTACATCCTTAAGCCGGAGTATCCCCTGGCCGTCGGCGCGCAATATGATATTGCCGAATTCCTCGGCCGATGCAAGCTGCCCCTGACTGGTGACTGTAAATTCAAACTGACTGCCGTTGTTTGCAGGGGGTGCCCCCACAGAGCCGGCCGACACCTCGATGTTCTGGGCCTCGATAGCCGCCTGTATATCGGTGGGGGTGAGCTTACGGATGCGCATCGCCTCCGGGTCGAGCCATATGCGCATACTGTATTCTCCGGCACCGAACGCACCTACGCCACCCACTCCATCCACACGGGTAAGCGGATCCACAAGATTTAGCTGGGCATAATTGGTGAGATAAAGGGCATCGTAACGCTCGGGATTATCCGTTTCCAAAGCTATGAAGAGCACATTGTTGCTGCTCTGCTTGCTCACGTTCACACCCTGCTGGGTAACTGAGGTGGGCAACTGGGCATTAGCCATGGAGATACGGTTCTGAACGTCTACAGCAGCCTGATCCACGTCAGTGCCGTTCTCAAACGTTATGGTGAGGCTGTAGCTGCCGTCTGACCCTGAATTTGAACTCATGTAGAGCATGCCGTCAACACCGTTGACCTGCTCCTCTATAGGCACACCTATGGCACGTGCCACTGTGGCAGCATCGGCTCCGGGATAGGAGGCGCTCACCATGACAGTTGGCGGCGTGATGTCCGGATACTGGGCCACCGGCATCTCGGTGAGGCACATCACTCCGGCAAGCACCATGATTATGGCGATCACCGTGGCGAAGATCGGACGGTCTATGAAAAATTTTGAAAACATGGCTTCCGGGTTTTAAGGTCACTTTATAAGTTTCGGGGTCACTTGCTCTCCGTTGCGCACTGTGAGTAGAGCCTTGGCCACGTAACGGTCGCCGGGACGCAGACCACTCTCTACGATCCGAAGGGAATCACGGTAGATCTCCCCTACCTTTATCGGGGTGTAGACCACCTTGTTGGAATCGTTGACAACATATACATATTTTCCAAGCTGATCTGTGCCTATGGAGGCATCCTTAACCAAGACAGCCTTCGGGTCGACTCCGTAAGGGAGATCGATGGTGACATACATACCCTCCTTCAGTTCCCCGTAAGGATTGTTGATATCACCCTTCAAAAGAATCGTGCCGGTGTTGGTGTTGATCGTTGGCGACTCATAAGAGAGCTTGGCGGTGTAGTCATGGAGCAGTTTCTCGCGGAATTTGAGGGGGATACTTTGATAGATCGGATCATTTATGCCTTGGGTGCGCCCTACCATACGTTCGTATTGGGCATCCTCTATCTCGAAAGCGGCCGATACGGTGGATGTGTCGTAGATAGTGGCGAGCACGATAGGATCATCAGCACCATTCACATAGTTACCCTCCCCTATCGAGGAATCGGAGATCATTCCGTCCATCACAGCCTTCATGGTGCAGTAACCGAGATTGGTCTGTGCCGTGTGGAGCGCGGCCTGGCAATCTTTTATATCGGCCTCAGCCTGATGCAGCGTGCTCTCTGCCTGGAGCACCTCCATCTTCGACACAGCCTCCGCATCGAAGGCCTTCTGCACGGCGGCATAACGACTCTTGGCATAGTCTCTCGCGCTTATGGCAGAAGCCAACGAGGCCTCGGCCCGCGACAAGGCATCCTTATAGAGTGTTGGATCGATTTGGAAGAGTAGCTGACCCTTCTTGACCTCTGTGCCGGCATCATAATATTTCTTAAGAAGCGTGCCGTCGACTTTCGCTGTTACCTCCACGCTGTTGCCGGCGGATAGATAGCCGGGATATGTCTTGTGGAGCACTACGGAATCAACCACGACTTCAGCTACATCTATCTCACGGGGTTCCTGACTCCCGGCAGTCTTATCCTTGCGTTTGCACGACATGAAAAAGCCGAGACATGCACAAAGCGTAAAAAGCAGTGTATACTTAATAATGTTTTTCATATGGGGGGTGATTTTAGTTTTCATAGTCTGTCCGGTTTTAATGTTCATCTTTGGAATGCCTGGCTCTGCCAGCCACCGCCGAGCGACTGATATATGGTGATCAACGACGTCAGTGCCGAGCCCTCCAATTCTACAAGCTGGTTCTGACTGGTGAGCCAGCTCATCTGGCCGTCGACCACATTGGAGAAAGCAGTGAGGCCCGTCTTGTAGAGATTGATGGCAAGACGGAGAGCCTTCTCACTCTGTTCCACCACCTTTTTCTGAAGCTCGATGCTCTTCAGAGTGGCGTCATACTCCTGAATGGCATTGTCAACCTCCCCGACGGCATTCATCACCGTAAGATTGTAGCTGTCTATCGCCGCCTCCATCTGAAGCTTTGCCTCGGCCACCTTATAATTTCTTGCCAGACCGTCGAAGAGAGTCCATGAGAGCTGAGGAGCTATCGAGTAAGAGAGGGAATGGGCGCCGAAGAGATTTCCGGCGTCGTGAGCCTCAGTGCCGATAGAGCCGGTGAGACTCAGCGTCGGGAGGAAATCCTTCTTGGCAATACCCACCTGAGCCGCATATTGAGCCAGGGTCATCTCCGCCTGCTGAATGTCGGGACGTCGACGCAATATGTCGGCAGGCACCCCGGTGTCAACCGCTATATTGTAGCCGGGTAACGGTGTCTCCACCGCAAGGTCGTTGGCCAAGGCTCCCGGATATTCACCCACAAGTATGGAGAGCGTGTTGATAAGGGTACGGATCTTCGCCTGCAGGCCCGGAAGTGTGGACTGAGTATTATATAGCACGGTGCGCGCCTGTGTCACATCGAGCATATCAGCGAGTTCCGCCTCAAACCGTGACTCGGTGATCTTGACCACTTTCTCCTGTGAAGATATGTGGGCCCGATTGACCGAAAGTTGCTTCTGGGCGGTACGGAGCTCCATATAGGCCGTAGCCACTTTAGCGCAAATACTCACCATCACGGCATTATAATCGGCACGTGCTATGTTTAAGCCGGCCTTCTGAGCATTGGCATTGGCTCGCACCCTGCCGAAAACATCGATCTCCCAGTTCATATTGGCCCCTAAGGAGAAAGAGGAGGATGTCGACGATTTACCTACCGGACTCTGCAACGCACCGCTTGTGCCCGCCTGCTGCCATCCCCCCGCGAGTGAGATTGTAGGGAAATAACCTGACTGCGCCTCCTTCACCATATTGCGGGCCATATCGATACGCTTTATGGCCGCGGCCACATCGAAATTATTAGCCACGGTCTTGGCGATGAGGCGGTCGAGCATGGGATCGTAGAAAGTATGCCACCACTCGTCGTCGGTGGGAAGATTCTGAGTGTTCTCCGGTGTCATCTGCCATGTCTCAGGCATAGGGTCTCTAAGATACTTCGAGGTGCATGGCACCTCAGTGTCAGGCCTCATAGCTTGAGACGCCGACGAGTCCTGACGCTCTGACGCTTTAGCAAGAGCAGCCTGTCGATCGGCAGCCGAGATGTCGGCGGCCGGACCCTGGGAGCTTGCCGGAACTGCGGCAACCACTCCGAGAGTGAGTGTTAGCAGGAGTTTTGTGGAATTTCTCATATAGGGGAATCAATCTTTATTGCACGATATGATTTTAAACACTTCCAAGCCACGATTGGTTCTACACCGACCGTTATAAAGACTGTCAATTTTTTTAGTTTTTACAATAACCAAGTGGTGGCAACCCCATTTTGAGATGTGATACTGAGACACCGAAGCCAAGCGCTCAATCCGGATGCCTTAAAACTCCGGATATCTTAAAACTCCGGATGCCTTAAAAACGAAAGAGGATGCGTCATCATCATGACACATCCTCCTGTCGACTTATTAAATCCCGGCGCGTATCAGAGATCGCGGCCGTGGCAGTTCTTGTATTTCTTACCGCTGCCACAAGGACAGGGATCATTACGCCCTACCTTCGGCTCAGCCTTGGCGGGCTGCTTGGGCTGTTCCGATTGATTGGCGCTTTGGGCAGCCTGATGCTGTGCCGATTCTCCGGGATATGAATCGCGGGTGGTGCTGTAGTTGGCATAAGGATTGGGCATACCGGTGGTGGAGGTGGTGTACTCACGACGGATCTCCTGCTGCTGAGCGACGGCACGACGCTGCTCCTCCACCTGACGATGCTGCTCGCGAGCCTCACGCTCGGCTGCCTCACGGGCCTTTGCCTCGGCATAGTCTGGCACGGCGAGACGTCCTCTCATGAGGGTGGCCACAGCTTTGGAGTTCATCTCCCAGAGCATCTTCTTCCAAAGCTCGTAAGCCTCAAGCTTATAGATCACAAGAGGATCCTTCTGCTCGTAAGATGCGTTCTGAACCGATTTACGGAGCTCATCCATCTCGCGAAGCTGCTCCTGCCATGCACTGTCGATGCTGGAGAGAAGCACTGTCTTTTCCCACGCTTTGGTGAGAGGCCTGCAATCATTCTCATATGCCTCTGTGA
Organism: uncultured Sangeribacter sp.; assembly: GCA_964513775.1. Classification (GTDB taxonomy): domain Bacteria; phylum Bacteroidota; class Bacteroidia; order Bacteroidales; family Muribaculaceae; genus Lepagella. Next base: position 51,393 of record CAZEOI010000001.1, read on the forward strand.
TATCGCAACGTATGTTGAACATGCGACGGCCATCGGTGACGGGGACACCGATAAGACCGGTGGCACCACGTTCCTCCACAAATTCCTTTATATAAGGCATTGCCCCTTCGGCCATCTTCTGCTTGTTGCGGTTATACGTCTGCATAGCTGCCTCAGCAAGGCTGTCGGTGAGCTGATCGGGATCAAGCTTGTTGTATTCCTCCTCTGTGAAGGGCACCTCCATCGCGAAGGTCTTGCGCACCTCCTCATCAAATTCCTTGAAGCCACCTTCGTAGCGACGGCAAGCGAGTTCCTGAGCGATCTCAAAGATCATGTTGGCGATGTCGGTGCCGATACGCTCACCCTTGAGTGCGTTCTGACGACGGCCATAGACACCCTTACGCTGGGCATTCATCACATCGTCATACTCCACAAGGCGCTTACGGATGCCGAAGTTATTCTCCTCCACTCTCTTCTGAGCGTTCTCGATTGACTTGGTCACCATCTTGCTCTCGATCATATCTCCCTCCTGGAAACCGAGACGGTCAAGTGTCTTGACTATACGCTCGTTGGCGAAGAGACGCATGACCGTATCCTCAAACGATACGAAGAACACTGATGAACCCGGGTCGCCCTGACGTCCGGCACGTCCGCGAAGCTGACGGTCGACACGACGGCTCTCATGGCGCTCTGTGCCTATGATGGCCAGACCACCTGCCTCCTTCACCTCTTTCGGGAGCTTGATATCGGTGCCTCGACCCGCCATGTTGGTGGCGATCGTCACAGTGCCTGTCTTACCGGCCTGGGCCACGATATCCGCCTCCTTCTGATGGAGCTTGGCGTTGAGCACCTGATGGGGAATCTTGCGCAGATAAAGCATCTTCGACAAGAGCTCGGAAATCTCTACCGAAGTGGTGCCGACAAGCACGGGGCGGCCCGCCTTGACCATATCCTCCACCTCTTGGATAACGGCGGCATACTTCTCCTTCTTGGTGCGGTAGACGCGGTCGTTCTGGTCATTGCGGAGCACGGGACGGTTGGTCGGGATCTCCGTAACCTCAAGTTTATAGATGTCGTAAAACTCTCCGGCCTCTGTCATTGCCGTACCGGTCATACCGGCGAGTTTACGATACATACGGAAATAGTTCTGGAGTGTGATCGTAGCGTAGGTCTGTGTGGCGGCCTCAACCTTCACACCCTCCTTTGCCTCGATGGCCTGGTGCAGACCGTCGCTGTAGCGTCGGCCCTCCATGATACGGCCCGTCTGCTCATCAACGATCTTGATCTTGTTGTCGTCGAGCACATACTCCACATCTTTCTCGAAGAGTGTGTAAGCCTTGAGAAGCTGGTTGACGGTGTGTACTCGCTCCGCCTTGATCGAATAGTTCTGCAGGAGCGCATCTTTCTTCTCCTGATGCTCCTCCTTGGTGCCCTCCTCGTTCTCCACAGCCGATAGCTGAGCGGCGATGTCGGGAAGAATGAAGAATTCAGGATCCTGCGTGGTGCCAGTGAGCACCTCGATACCCTTGTCGGTAAGCTCGATGCTATGGTTCTTCTCGTCGATCACGAAGAAAAGGGGCTCTACGGCTATCGGCATCTCACGGTTGTTGTCGGCCATGTATTTGGCCTCCACCTTGAGAAGAAGCTGTTTGATTCCCTCCTCGCTAAGATAACGGATAAGAGGGTTATGCTTGGGCAGACCTTTATATGCACGGAAGAGCGAGAGGCCACCATCCTCAAGAAGCTGGTCGGCGGTAAGGGGTTTCTTACCCTCCTCCTTCTTGTCGAATTTGGCGATTCTGGCCGGATCGCCGCTCATGGCCGCACTGATCTTATCTTTGGCTTCAAGAAGAAGCTGCTGCACAAGCTTACGCTGCGCCATGACCACCTTCTCCACATTGGGCTTGAAGTCGTTGAACATCTGATCGTCACCCTTAGGCACCGGACCGGAGATGATAAGCGGCGTACGCGCATCATCGATAAGCACTGAGTCAACCTCATCGACGATGGCATAATAATGCTCGTCGCGCTGAACGAGATCGGAGGTCTGTGTGGCCATATTGTCACGCAGATAGTCGAAACCGAACTCATTGTTCGTGCCGAAAGTGATGTCTGAACGATATGCACGGCGGCGCTCCTCTGAGTTAGGTTCGGTCTTGTCGATGCAATCTACAGTAAGACCGTGGAACTGATAGAGCGGACCCATCCATTCGGAGTCACGTTTTGCAAGATAATCGTTGACGGTCACCACATGCACACCCTCACCTGTAAGTGCATTGAGGAACACAGGAAGAGTTGCCACGAGGGTTTTACCCTCACCGGTGGCCATCTCGGCGATGTTATTCGATGCCTTGTCGCCGTTGAGGATGCCGTGGAGCACCATGCCGCCTATAAGCTGCACATCGTAGTGCACCATATCCCAGGTCATGAGGTTGCCGCCGGCCACCCAGCTGTTCTTATAGATAGCCTTGTCGCCTTCAATCGTCACGAAGTCTTTACCTGCCACAGCGAGTGCGCGGTCGGCATCTGTAGCTGTCACCTCGATTGTTTCGTTGTTGGCGAAACGGCGGGCAGTCTCCTTCACAACAGCAAACACCTCGGGGAGTGCCTCGTCAAGACGATGTGCATAAGTCTTGAACATCTCCTCCCTCAGATCATCTATACGCCTCCAATAAGGTTCGCGCTTATCATAATCGAGAGTCTCGATCTCCTTACGGATCTCAGCCATCTGGTCTTTGTATTCCTGACTCTCCTTGCGGATATTGTTGCGGATAGTGTCTATGCGTCCGCGAAGCTCATCGTTGCTGATCTCCTTGATCTGCTCGCTTATCGGATTGATCTCGTTGTGGAGACGCTGCCAGAGCGGACGCACTGCACGCTCACTCTGATCGCCGAAAATTTTCTTAAGTATTTTGTTAAATCCCATGGATTCAGATTTTTAATTTCTAATTCTTAGATTGTGGATTGTTTGACAATTCATAATGCATAATTCATAATGAATTGTCAATTATGCATTGTGCATTGTGCATTACTCGAGTGCTATCGGTTTTGACACAGCGCCACTCGGAGCCCTGATTCTCAGCGTCTGCGTCACTGTAGGCGCAATCGCTGTGGCATCCACCGGAGTGGAGATTGTCTGCGGCTTCACTCCCGAGCCCATGAAAAACGCGGGACTCAGCACCATAGATGAGCGCACCACCTGCACTTCATTCGGGAATCGGGTGTCGTCGTTCACTCGCCAGCCGGAATTGAAATCAAGCACAATGTCTCCGCCCGTCTTAGGGTCAGTGCCCAGACGAAGAGCCTCCATACCCGGAAGAGCTGAGCTCATGATGTCGGCCATGGTGTAGGCGTCGCTCACTCCGCTCATCCTCACGAGGAAATCACGGGCCTCCTGAGCCACTTCTGTGAGATTGAGTTGCTTGCTTTCTATCTCCTTGTGATCAAGATAGACGTGACCACGGCTGTAGGTATCCACATAACTGCCGTTGCCATATTTGGCGGTGAGATATGAATTGAGAAGGGAGAGAGCCCGTTTTACGGAGAACTCTCCTGTGGGAATGCGATATTTCGGATCGTCAACCACTGCATCATCGTAATATCCGGTCGATGTGACGTAGACAAACGTATGGTCGAGCCCTACATATTTGTCGATGGCATCGAAAAGCCTGGAAAGCTGCCCGTCAAGACGAACATAGCTGTCTTCAAGTTCAAGACGGAAATCACCATCCTTTACCGACTTGAAAGGAGCTGCCGTATAGGCTATATTCAGCATATCTATGGCATCACTCTTCTGACCTGCCTTCAGATCTTTAAGATAGGAGATGGCCACATCTGTGACCTCCGTATTCACCAACGGCGACCCGGCATACTGACGGTAGACGTTGCGGTCGGCCATTGAGAAGGTATGCTTGAAATCATACATCCTCTTCTGGGCCGGAAGTCCGGGATAGCGGGATATCGGCAAGGCCGGACGCCACTGCATCGTGTCGATGCGCGACGTGAGAGGCTGCTCATAGTTGCGCTGAGTCACCGGCTGGGGGGTGTCACGATAATATGTGGTGGTGGCCCATCTGCCGGTATTGTCATTTATCCAGAAAGCGGATGTGCCGGCATGACCCGCCATGATTATTGCTTGCTGGGCATCGGGAGCTATGGAATAGACGGCACCTATTCCTACCCCGTCAATGGCTATCTCATCGCTTATGGTGGAGAGACGCAGACCTTCCGGCGAGAGAGTCTCGTCGGTGAAGTTGCCTATCATCTTCTGGTCTTGGAGGGCCGGCACCATCCTGCGCGATTCAGGATCATAAACCGTGGCGGCGGCAATACCGGTCTGGCGTGGATACGCCCCGGTGTAGACCATAGCCGTGCCGCTCGCCTTGTCAAGCGTAGGCACTTTATAGTCTACGTTTCTCAGGAAAGCCCCATCTTTCATAAGCTTCCTGAAGCCCTTCTCGCCGAAGAGATTCTGCAGATATTCTATGTAATCGGTGCGCAACTGGTCTACCACGATCCCCACCACAAGCTTAGGGCGCGAAGGATCGGCTGAGAGCATAGTGTTGATGCCCACCAGTCCGCAAATCACCGATGTCAGTAGACGATTCATTTATTTCTTTTTCTGTTCAAGGGAGACGGCTCTTATATGAACCTCTCGACCTATAATAGTTATAACTATCTTTACGTGCTATTATTGCGTAACATAAAGATATAAACCAAGTGGCGCCGATCAGGGGGATGGCCGCGATATTCACGCTCTGCTCCTGAAACGGCAACATCACGAGCAACACAAGAAGAGCGGCGATATTGTAATGTGCCAACTCGCGGGGCAGACCCCTGCGTTTCTGCTTCCACACTGCAAATGCCATTATAAGCTGCAACGGATTAAGCCAGAGTATCAGAATGTTAAACGTGGTGGCCTCATGAACGGAAACAAACACAAGGAATGTAACCACACATCCGGCCAGGCCCAAAATAAGGAACCACAGGGAATAAATCCAACGGGTGACTCTTTTTCTCACAAGGTCTGACACACCCGTGATCACCAGAAGCGCGGCTACCACGCCACACCAGAAGAGCGGGCCGGCCCACCAGGGCGTGGGAGGAAGCGTGGCATCAGCCACACCCTCAACCAATACGTTGGTGGCCTTCACCAACGGACGTCCGTCGGCGAAACGGGCTGAACCTATCATTCTCTCCATCTCCACAGGCACAAACATCTCATCCTTGGCCGTGATGGCTGTGTCGATATTCACTCCGAGAGCAAGATCTATGCCAAACTGATACCAGGGATAATTACGATTGTAATGGCGCATCTCGTTGCGATACGTGCCATAGCGCACACTGTCGGGATAAATCACCTCGCTGTCGGAGGCTTGCTCCATTATGTGCCAGATACGTGTGGCACAATTATCTTTCACGTAATTATAACGATAGACACGATTTTGAGGCAAAGCATTTGTCTGAAGCATACTTAACAGACGACGTGCCTCCGCATCATTCAGGTTGAGCTCCTGCTCCACCACTCTCGATCCCCTCTCCTCATATTCCGGAAGGAACCATTCCGTAGGGTAGCCGGCACAAAGATAGTCGGTCTCACCCTTCACGAAGCGATATACGAAATTAGGCTCCCGGAAGTTGAAGACACCGAAATTCCATACAGAGTCTCGTCCCTCACCCTTCACGCGTATCGCCTCATGGCCATAAAGCTCATATATCTCCGGACCGGGGCTACAGGTGAGCAGACTCACGGTGAGCCCCTCCGTGGTCTTCGGGGCAGAGGGCACTGTGTCGGAGGGTGTTTCGCCACCCTCGGCGGAAGTAACCGGTGCCGGTGCCGGAACCGGGGTATTGAGCCTGTCAGACGTCTGGGCAGAAAGGCCGAGATATAGCCATGACAGCGCCATGGCAACGATTATTGCCATGGCGCTGATACGTGGTTCGTGGATATGAGGTTTAATATTCACAGTTCTTCGGGTATCGGGGGAAAGGTATGACATCGCGGATATTCTGCATGCCGGTCACGAAGAGCACGAGGCGCTCGAAACCGAGACCGAAACCGCTGTGTGGCACCGTTCCATATTTACGGGTGTCGAGATACCAATCCATTCCCTCAAGGCCAAGTTCCTTCATACGGCCCTGGAGCTTCTCATAGTTCTCCTCTCTCTGGCTGCCGCCTATGATCTCTCCGATCTTCGGGAAGAGCACATCCATGGCACGCACTGTCTTGCCGTCGTCGTTGAGCTTCATGTAGAAGGCCTTGATCTCCTTGGGATAGTCTGTAAGAATCACCGGCTTCTTGAAATGCTCCTCCACAAGGAAGCGTTCATGCTCAGAGGCAAGATCGGCACCCCAGAACACGGGGAATTCGAACTTCTTGCCGCTCTCTTCGAGAATCTTAACACCCTCGGTGTAGGGAAGACGTACGAAATCGTTGCTCACCACGAAGTTCAGACGGTCAATAAGTTCCTTGTCGAAGTGGTCGTTGAGGAATTGGATGTCGTCCTTGCAATGCTCAAGAGCATAGTTGATGCAATATTTGATAAACTCCTCGGCCAGCTCCATATTGTCTTCGATCTCATAGAAAGCCATCTCAGGCTCTATCATCCAGAACTCGGAGAGGTGGCGCGGTGTGTTGGAGTTTTCCGCACGGAATGTAGGCCCGAAGGTATAGATGAGGCCAAGCGCAGTGGCGCCGAGCTCACCCTCAAGCTGACCCGACACTGTGAGGCAGGCCATCTTTCCGAAGAAATCCTCGGAATAGTCCACCTTTCCATCTTCAGTCTTGGGGAGCTCGTCGAGCGGCAAGGTTGTCACCTGAAACTGTGCGCCGGCACCCTCGGCATCCGAAGCCGTGATAAGGGGTGAATTGAAGTAATAGAAACCCTTGTCGTTAAAGAATTTGTGCACGGCATAGGCCAAGGCATGGCGTATGCGGAGCACCGCACCGAAAGTGTTGGTGCGGGGACGCAGATGGGCCTTCTCACGCAGGAACTCCAATGTGTGTCCCTTCTTCTGGAGAGGATAGTCGCTCGGAGCGGTGCCGTAGATCTCAAGCTCCTCGGCCTGAACCTCCACAGTCTGACCCTTACCTTGTGAGGCTACCAGTTCACCCTGCACGTGGATGCTTGAGCCGGTAGTGATCGGCTTCAGCTCCTCTTCCGAGAATCTGGAGAGGTCGAACACGATCTGGAGATTATTGATGGTGCTACCGTCGTTGAGAGCCACAAACTGCACGTTTTTGTTGCCACGGCGCGTGCGCACCCATCCTTTCACATCCACTCTCTTGCCGACAAGCTCGGGAGCCTCGGCAAGAAGAGCGGCTATTGTCTTTCTTCTTATTTCTGTATCCATGACAATGAAAAACAGCTTTTCTAAGTATTTTTATTCAAATGATCCCATGCGGAGGAAGTTCACCTCTTCCTGGGTGAGATAACGCCAGCGACCTCTGGGAAGATTCTTCTTCGTGAGGCCTGCGAAGTAAACGCGGTCAAGCTTGGTGACGCGGTAGCCGAGACTCTCGAAGATACGGCGCACGATACGGTTGCGGCCGCTGTGAATCTCGATGCCGGCCTGATTGCGGTCGGTCTCGCTCACATAGCTTATGGCATCGGCATGAATCTCACCATCATCGAGAGTGATGCCGTCGGCAATGCGCTGCATATCCTCCTCAGAGATATCCTTATCGGTCCACACATGGTAGATCTTCTTCTTCACGAATTTGGGGTGAGTGAGCTTGGAGGCAAGGTCTCCGTCGTTGGTGAGAAGAAGCACGCCGGTGGTGTTGCGGTCAAGACGACCTACAGGATAGATGCGCTCCTTGCAAGCGTTCTTAACAAGGTCGAGCACAGTGAGACGGCCGTTGGGATCATCACTTGTGGTGACGCAGTCTTTCGGCTTGTTGAGGAGCACATAGCACTTGCGCTCCGGAGTAACCACCTTCTCATCATATTCCACCACATCGTTGTGTGAGATCTTTGTGCCGAGCTCGGTAACGACCTCTCCGTTCACTTTCACAAGGCCCTTTGCGATATATTCGTCAGCCTCGCGACGTGAGCAAACACCGGCATTGGCCATATATTTGTTGAGACGTACCTGTTCGTTCGGATCGATATCCTCTATAACGTAGTCTACCTGCTTGGGACGCGGGGTAAACTTCATATTGTTGTTAGGCTTGCGGAAGCCGCCCTGGTTGCGGTTGTTGTTATAACCGCCCTGATTGCGGTTGTTGTAGCCGCCCTGGTTGCGGTTGTTGTAGCCACCCTGGTTGCGGTTGTTGTTGTAGCCACCCTGGTTACGGTTGTTGTTATAGCCACCCTGGTTGCGGTTGTTGTTGTAGCCACCCTGATTACCGTTGTTGTAGCCGCCCTGGTTGCGGTTGTTGTAGCCACCCTGGTTGCGGTTGTTGTTGTAGCCGCCCTGGTTGCGGTTGTTGTAGCCGCCCTGATTGCGGTTGTTGTTGTAGCCACCCTGGTTGCGGTTGTTGTTGTAGCCGCCCTGATTGCGGTTGTAGTTGTTCTGACGTGGCTGATAGGCGTTCTGGCGGGGTTGATAAGCGTTCTGACGAGGCTGATAACCCTGCTGGCTCTGATAACCGGATTCTGTTGAATTCTCGCTCTTCTCGGCATCACCCTCCGCACCTGAAGCGGCAGGCTGCTGGTAGTTATTGTGGTTGCCGTAAGAGGGGCGGTCGTAATGGTTTGAATAATTATTGTTGCGGTTGTAGCCGTTGTTACGCTGCTGATAACCGTTATACTGGCGTGGCTGATAGCCGCCCTGACGGTCGGAATTATAGGGGCGCTGACCCTGTGGACGCTCGCCATCGTTTGAATAGCTTACTTTCTCATAACGCTCACCGTCCGTATTATCATTAGAGGCCATATTCGGCATAGCGCTGATTCTCGGGCGTCTCGGTTTCTTTTCTGCTTCCATCTTGAAATTTTACTGTTAGTCTTAATCGGAAAACTCTGCCATCGCGGCAGACTTCCGGTTGAAACGGGTTATTGTTTGTTTGAGTTTTTGGGGAATTAAATATCGTACGTTTATAATTTACGACATCGTTATTTATAAAATAATTTCACCGGACCAGAGAACGTGTCTCCAAATCCGGTGCAAATTTAACAAAATATTTTGAATTACCAAAAAATCAGAAGAAAGTGTAAGAAATTCTGAAAGAAATAGAAGGATATACCTTGATCGCCTTCACAAAATCGGCATATCGCCCGACCTTGCCACGCACATTTTTCAGTTGAGTGGTCATATTCACCCCATCGGCAAGAATAATGTCGGGCGACCCTCCCCAGAAGAGAGCTCCGGCATCAAATCCGATATTGAGCCGCCGGCTTTTGTCGACAGGGGATGCAAACCCGAATCCAAGATATGGCTTCACGCTGTTGGCATAAGCCACGGCGCTTACCGTGCCGTTAGCCTCGGGCGTCATATAATAAGGAGTGCCATCTTTATAATCGCCCAAATGAATACCCACCCTGCCGTAGCGCATCATCTTCTCATAGGTGTCGGGAGTGATGTAGATATCTCCAAAAAGAGGATCCTCCCCACCTGAAGCGGCCATCTTGTCATAAATGCGATTGTAGAGATTCATGGCCACAAGGGAACTCGTCTCATCTTTAGCGTTGACAGCGCGCCCTATTACAGAGCTGCCGAAATAGAGTCCGGCAGTGAAATGCCAGCGACGGTCATTCTTGAACGGATATACATCTACCAGCAACTTGAAATTATAGATGTTCGGCTTGGCATTCATATGCACGGTCTCATCCATCTCCTGTCCGGTGATGTCGTACATAATATCCTTCACATGCTCGAAATTATTGACCTCCCCGGTCTCTCCGGAATAGGTGGCTACATCGAAGCTCAGAGGCATATTGAATTTGGGGATGCCATCGAAACCGAGCCTGAGAGCGGCCCATTCGGTCAAAGGGGTCTTCACCTCCAAGCCAAGTCCGGTGGTGCCGAGCGTGAAAGCCACGTCGAGCTGATCCATGACATGATGCTTGCGCATACGCATGAAAAGATTCTCCGCCGGAGCCTGCGCCGTGACGCTGTCACCCTTATTGACGGATTTCAAATCCTTGGACTTAGGCACATTCTTAGCCGTATATGTACGTGAATATCTTGTATTGATCTGAGACGATGCCTCGCCGGCAACACACAATGCAAGCAACAATAATGAGAGAATCTTTTTCTTCATATGAATTTCAGTTTTTGGAGACCTCGCGACAATATCTCATTCTATATATATTATAGCAGATCATATATTATGGCAGATTGCATCACAAGGTGTCGGAAGTCGGCAATGAGATTATGGCGACCACTTCGACATTCAGGGATCAAGCCCTGCCGGAAGTATCAGCCACTGAGTTTAAAACGCCGATTTATTGGCAAAGTTACAAAACATAATGATATTTTCAATAAAAAAATGCAGTCCAAAAGTGGCATCCATACAATCGGGATATCGGATCTCAGCGGCTTATTCAGTGAAATTTCAATATCATTTGTTAAAATTAACATTTGAGCAAATTTTAATTTATCAAATCAATCAGCAAATTAGCGATTTTTTAGTTAAATTCACCTTCAATTAAAAATTTTAGTAAAAAAATTTGTTTGTTAAGATAAAGAGTTATACCTTTGCGGTCAATTTAATAGCAAGACCATCCGGGCTTGCCGATTAAATCAAGGCTTTTTTGTTGAACCTACTGTTGTATGTAAGACATTTCGTAGGATGCGCCGGATTTCCACTTGCCGGGGCAGACCGTAAAAGTAGAGACTTAAACTTCAGCAAACAATTTTAACAAACATATCATTAATTCAAACATTTAAGGAATGAATAGAAAATTAGTCAACGCAATGTTGCTTGTCGCCCTCGCTACGGGCAGCTGCAGCATGTTCACTTCCTGCAAGGACACTGATGACGACTTCTACAGCAGAGTCATCTCAAATGAGGCACAGCTCGAGAAAGATCTCGCTAAGGCTAAGGAAGACATTGCTAATCTCAAGACCAAGTTCGACGACTACTACACAAAACAAGAAGTTGATGGTAAAGTAACCGGTCTTCAGAATCAGATCGACGACTTGAAGGATAATGTTATCCCCGGTCTTGATCAGAAGTTTGCCGCCAAACAGGATCTGGAGAATCTTCAGAAAGAAGTGGCTGTTATCCAGAAGAAGATTCAGGTTTACAACGACCTCTACAATAAGTATTTCAAGGCTTTTGACGATCGCCTTAACCAGCTCATCACCGACATCACTCTCCAGCAGACCTGGAACCCTATGTTTGGTTCAATCAACCTTCCCGTAGGTCTCAGCAGCACCGCTGCCACCAGCTATTACGGAGAGTCTGACCACGCATTCAACTTCCCCGGCGAGGCAGAATGGGAGGTTAACGGTGAGAACTCAGGTGTAGCTGAAATCGATGCATTGCACCCCGCTACAATCGCAGTGCCCAAGGGTGTTTACATGAACAATGGAGAGAAAGGTAGCCTCGGTTTCCTTTACTTCGGCATCAACCCGACAGACATCGATCCCGATAACGTAACTTTCTCTCTTATCAGCAGCGATAACGAGACTAAGTTTGAGGATGTGAAACTCACTCCGAGCGACAAGAAACTCATGTTTGGCGTTTCACGTGCAACTTCTGAGAACGGCTTCTATGAGACTGAACTCACCATCGATCCCGCCAACGCTAAGGATTACTCCATCAGGATCGAGGAAGGCCTGACAAATGCGATGAAAGACGCTATCAAGGGTCACACCAAGTCTGACTTCGCTACTCTTGCCAAGCTCGTTTACGATCAGATGCAGAACGTAACTCCGGCTTATGCCCTCAAGGCTGAGTGGGAAACTCCCAACACTACTATCAATCCTGAGTGGGTGCCTGAATTCGATGAGGAAGGCAACCTCACCAACGCACTTCCTGAAATCGAGAATAAGAAAGTAACTTATGTCGGCAAATATGAGATTGCAGCCGCTACTGTTAAGCCTCTTGGCTACATGTTCCTTGAAGGCGTAGGCGCAAGCTCTGACAAACTCCCCACTTTCGGCTCGATCGAAGAGGCTGTAAACAACGCTCTCAAAGATATCAACATCAACATCGATCCTGAGAAGGTTAACTTCAACGGCGAAGGCATGACAATCACAATCGACCTCAACGGCGTGGTTGATCCCAGCGCACTTCCCGCAGGCAGCGATGGCAAGCTCACTCTTACCTACACTAAGGATGGCGTTGTATCAGGCAATGAGGGTGCTCTCAATGGACTAGTAGAAAAGATCAACGAAGCTCTCAAGGATGTTGTAGCTCAGATCAACGGTTCTGTTCAGGAGTCTATCGACAACATCAAGAACAACCTCGTTGGCAAAGCAAGCAAGTTTGACGGTCTCGTAAGCAAATACAACAGCCTTGCAAACCGCATCAACAACCTCCTCAAGAACCCCAACCACTACCTCCAGGTAATGATGGCTTATCAGGGTCAGGACGGCCAGCTCCACCATATGTCTGCAAACAAGGACTTCCCCACAGTGTTCACAAAGGGTACAGGCGCTTACCAGCTCTACCTCACCTCTTACACTGCTGAGATCATCGCTCCTTCTTGCAACAAGTATGTGGCAGTCACCAAGGGTGCAGCTAAGGATGCTATCAACGGCTCAGCTGACTTCAACACTGTTCTCCCCGGCAACCAGCAGGCTGTAACTCTCGACGCAAGCAAGCTTGAGGCTGGCGATTATGAGGTGGTTTACTCTTCTCTCGACTATCGCGGCTACACCTCTACTCGTACATTCTACTTCACTGTTAAGTAAATCTTACCCGCAGACGAAGATAAAAATAGAATAAACGAGTTAAACACAAACACCCAAAAGATATCAAAAAATGAAATTACATAAGATTCTTTTGACGGCATCAATCCTGTTCGGAGGCCTTTTCGCCTCCGCTCAGGAGGAGGTGACAGAGTACGATTTCAATCCTCACTTCTTCGGCCAGGCTCAGATCGGCGGCCAGGAGACTCTCGGTGAGGGCGCTTTCGGAAAACTCCTGTCTCCCAATGCTCAGCTCGCCGTCGGCTATCAATTCAATCCGTACATCGGTATGCGTGTAGCAGTGAATGCTTGGCAGAGTAGAGGTGTCTTCAAGTATGAAGGCACAAAGAAGTGGAAATTCAACTATGTAGCTCCTACTGTTGATGTCCTCTTCAACATGACAAACATCCTCGGTGGCTACAACCCCACCCGTCTCGTAGACGTTAACCTCTACGGCGGTATCGGTTTCAACTCCGCTTGGAACAACAAAGAGGCTCGCGCTGTCAATGCCGAACTCAACCAGGCTATGGGTGTGGCAGGAACTTCCTGGGCAGACCACAATGCTCTTGAGAACATCTGGGGCGGCGGTAAAACCCGTTTCGTAGGCCAGTTCGGTGCCGATGTTAACTTCAATGTAACCGACAGACTTCAGGTAGGTCTTGAGCTTATGGCAAATGTGCTCAACGACAACTACAACTCTAAGAAGGCTAAGAACGCCGACTGGTATTTCAACGCTCTCGTTGGTGTCAAGTATGCGTTCGGTCCCCGCTACAGCACTCGCACCCGCGTGATCGAGAAAGCCGTTCCTTGCGAGCCGCAGATCATCGAGAAGGTTGTCGAGAAGATCGTAGAGGTGCCTGTTCAGGTTGTGGAGCAGAAGAAAGAGGTTCAGTCTTTCCGTCGTGACGTGTTCTTCAAGATCAACATGTCGGAGATCAGACCTGCCGAGATGACAAAGGTAACTGCTGTGGCAGATTATCTCAAGGCTCATCCCAATGCTACTGTAACTGTCACCGGTTATGCTGACAAGGGCACAGGTACAAAGCAGTACAACCTCCGTCTCTCTGCAAAGCGTGCTCAGGTTGTGGCTCAGACACTCCAGAAGCAGTTCGGCATCCCGGCTTCACGCATCATCGTGAAGAGCATGGGTGAGGATGAGTATCAGCCCTACCCCGATCCGGTTCAGAACCGTGTAGCAATCTGTGTGGCTGAATAATCGCCGGTTGCAGAAAATATATTCGCAATTAATGCGTTAATTAAATGTCATGCCTGGGTCTTCAGTGCGAAGACCCGGGCATGATGCTTAATATAGACCACTTTTATGAAAAGATCCCTCTTACTCACATTCGCAGCTTCAATATCGCTTCTTGCCATGGCCGATCTTAACGGCACAGGCTACTATCGCGTCCATAACTTTAAATCGCAGCGCTACGTCTCGGTGATTGACAACCGTGGACGAATCGACTATATGAACACCACCGCCGACTTGCAGGCTGTGAAACTCCAGAAAAACGTAGATGAGGTGTGTTGCGATCCGGCATCGGTTCTTTATGTATATCAGGTAGGCTCAAATTATCAAATCGAGACTCAAGGTACCGGCATCTACCAGATAATCAGTCATTACCTTGGCCTGCGTCAGGCAGGATCATCAAATGGCCAAAAGCTTTATAACGCCTTCGGCGAGATGGAAGGTGTGGTAAAATATCTCGGCGACTCCAATTTTATCCTTACCAAGGATCTCGGGAATATGGCCACTCATGCCAAGGGAGACTACATCAAATGGTTTATCACTCCTGTGGATGCGGAATCCGACAACTTCTTCGGTATAAAACCATCGTTTGAAGTTGACGGGAAGTATTATTCCACTATGTATGCAGCCTTCCCGTTCACTCCATATTCCGAAGGTATAAAAGTGTATTATTTAAAGGGACACCATAACGGCAACCTTCTTATTGAAGAGGTAACCGGCACGGTTCCTGCCGGAACTCCGGTGCTTGTGGAATGTTCCACTCCGGATCCCACCACCAATCGCCTGACTGTCGGTGGGAGTGCGAATCCCATCTCCGGCAACAAACTCATCGGAAACTACTTCAATTGCTCAGTGGCCGGCCATATCAACCGTAAGGAATACAATAAGGAGACCATGAGAGTGCTCGGCGTATGTTCGGATGGCACACTTGGCTTCATTAAAGATGACACTCTCGAATATTTACCGGCCAACAAATGTTACATCAACGTGGCAGCCGGGTCGCCCGATGAATATAAATTCGTAACACAGGGGGAATATGAAGCGGGTGTCGATGATCTTCAGCTCGGTGAGGATGAGTCAGACCATCCGGCCGACGTATATAATCTCCACGGCATCCGCGTGCTTCACAACGCGCTCCCTGCCGATCTTGAAGCCCTTCCCGCCGGCATATATATCCGCAACGGCAAAAAGATAGTGATTCGTAAATAATGAAGATGCAATTTTTGTATCTTCAAGATTAAAAAACATAAATAAGTTAATAAAATACCTCGGAATTTGCTCTTGCGAATTCCGAGGTATTTTATTAACTTTGTGATTGGGAAAAAGGTGTTGTCAACTCCCCTCTGAAGCGCCGTCATCTCCCACTCTCAAATTGACAGATTGAACGTCAGTAACTATAAGAAAAATGGAAGATAAAGTAATTGTAGACGGACTTACGTTCGTGCCTTACCTCACAAGAGATGAAATCCACACTCAGGTAAAAAGGGTGGCGGCTGAATTGCGCAGAGATCTTGAGGGGAAAAATCCACTGTTTCTTTGTGTGCTCAATGGTGCGTTTATCTTTGCGGCCGACCTTATCCGCGAAGCAGGACTCAACGATGCAGCGATCTCTTTCGTGCGCTACAAAAGCTATCAGGGCCTCACAAGCTCAGGCCAAGTGAAACAATTAATCGGACTGACTGAGAATCTTGACGGCCGCGACGTGGTGATAATAGAGGATATCGTAGACACCGGACTCACAGCCGTGCAAATGATAAGCGACCTTAAAAAGCTGAACCCACGCTCGATACGCTTTGCAACACTTCTCCATAAACCTGAGAGTTCAAAGACCGGCTTCACTCCGGATTATGTAGCCTTCACCGTTCCTCCACGTTTCATAATCGGCTATGGACTTGATCTCGACGGCAAAGTGCGCAACCTAAAAGATATCTATACCGTCCAGGACTAAATGTGTGTCATAAATTAATGATATCATTGATCGGGGACATTTACCTTAATATAAACCCAAAAATTCGTGAAACATATGCTTAATTTAGTTCTTTTCGGCGCCCCGGGAAGTGGCAAAGGCACACAGAGCGCCAAAATCATCGACAAATACGGACTGCATCATATCTCAACGGGAGAGGTGCTCCGCGACCATATAAAAAGAGAGACCGACCTGGGCCGGATAGCTCAGAAATATATTTCAGAGGGCCAGCTGATTCCCGATGAACTCATGATCAGCATTCTCGACGATGTGCTTGAGAAGGAGGCCAAAGGGAAGAAGGGAGTGATATTCGATGGTTTTCCCCGCACCATTCCGCAGGCTGAGGCGCTCAAGGAGCTGCTTAAGAAGCATGGCAGCGATCTTCACTCAGTGATCGGACTCGAAGTGCCGGAAGAGGAACTCGTAGAGAGAATGCTCAACCGTGGCAAAGAGACAGGACGTGCCGACGACAATCTCGAGACTATCAAGAAACGTCTTAACGTCTACCATACACAGACCTCTCCCCTTCGCGACTATTATCAGAATGAAGGGAAATACCTCAAGATAAACGGTTCCGGCAAGGTGGATGATATTTTCTCACAGATATCTGACCATCTTGATAAATAATAAGCCGAGCCTGCGGAGATCTGCTTGACAAATAGAACCAAGCGAAAAAAGGAGCGGTAATAGATTGCATACCAATCTATTACCGCTCCTTTTATTTCAATTCTATATTTTGCGATCGGGTATAAAAAAAATTGATTGTCATCCCGACAACCAATCTTCTGTTAACCTTAAAATCTAATACCATGAAAAACTCACTGCAAAATTACAAATTATTTTTCAAACTATGCTATAAAACACATAAAAAAATTTGCAATTTAAAACTTATTCACTAATACCATTCGTATTTCACATTTATTTACAAAATCACCCCTCAAATATGCAGTTTTTAAATACTCAATAACATTTGAGCAATAAATAAAATATATATATTCAATCCGGGCAATCCAAATATGCAGTTAAAAAAATTATTATCCTATAAAGCCATATAATTTCTCATATTTTTTATATAATTTTGTAGACTATACTCTCATCTTCATAGGAAGGTGTATCTTTCTATAGTATGAATCTTTGGTAATCTATTATGAAGTTATTAGTGACCGGAGCCGCCGGCTTTATCGGGAGTGCCGTTGTCAAGAGACTGATTGAAGACGGGAATACCGTTGTAGGCCTTGACAACATCAACGACTATTATGAGCAATCCTTGAAACTCGCGAGGATTGCCGATTGCGGCATACCTTTCACCGGAGCGCCCGAGCACTTTCCATGGTATAAATTTATAAAATCTGAGAAATGGCCGGATCAATATAAGTTCATAAGGATGAATCTCGAAGATGCCCAAGCCATGCAGATGCTCTTCGCTAATGAGGAATTCGACGCCGTGATAAACTTGGGTGCCCAAGCCGGAGTGAGATACTCAATCACCAATCCCCTGGAATATGTCAAGAGCAATATTGATGGCTTTATCAATGTGCTTGAAGGGTGCCGCCACAATAATGTAAAACACCTTGTATATGCCTCATCATCGAGTGTGTATGGGCTTAACGGTAAGGTGCCATTCTCGGAACATGATCATACCGCCCATCCTGTAAGCCTATATGCAGCGACGAAGAAGAGCGACGAGCTCATGGCCCACGCATATTCAAAGCTATATGGCATCCCTACAACCGGCCTGCGTTTCTTTACTGTATATGGTCCGTGGGGGCGCCCTGATATGTCGCCGTTTCTATTCATGGATGCCATATTGCATGATAAACCGGTAAAGGTTTTCAACAACGGTGAGATGCTACGCGATTTCACCTATATAGATGATATTGTCGAAGGCACTGTAAGAATCATGAATGTGATTCCCGAAGGAAACAAAGACTGGGATGAGACGCATCCCGACCCTGCATCGTCGCCTGCTCCTTACAGGATTTATAATGTGGGCAACTCCAGGCCAACCAAGCTTATGGATTACATAGGTTGTATAGAGAAGGCTATCGGGCATGAGGCAAAAAAGGAATATCTGCCAATGCAGCCGGGCGATGTGTATCAGACCTTCGCCGACTCTTCAGCTCTTGCAGAGGCAACCGGCTTCAAGCCCTCGACCCCTTTGCAGAGGGGGATAGACAACACTGTGGCATGGTTTCGGGAATACTACAAGCTCTGAGTCTGATCTGATTCCGCCCCGTCGCAGAGCGGATAAGTTATATGGTTTGATTTGCAACAGTTGTATATTTTTTATAATTTTGCAAAAGGATTTGTAACTGTTCAACTTCATAATCTGATCTTCGCAAGATTTTGAAACTCACTTCAGCACCACTACACTTATATAATGGATTTCAAATATAAATCACTTGGTTTTCTACTAAAAGCTGTGGGCAAGATACCTTTCGGCGTACTTTATGGAGTGTCCGACGTGCTCTACCCGTTGCTCTATCATGTGGTGGGCTACCGGCGGAAAGTGGTGCATAAGAACATTACCGAATCATTCCCCGAGAAGACTAAGGAGGAGATAAAAAGGATAGAGAAAGATTTCTATCACAATTTTATCGACAACATCATGGAGACCATCAAGATGGGCTCCATGAGCGATGAGGAGATAAGCCGCCGTATGAAATTCACCAATATCTCGGAGGTAAACGAAGTGTTGCGCGGGGGCCGGTCGATCGCACTGTTCTTAGGCCACTATTTCAATTGGGAATGGATCTCCTCTATGCCGATTCACCTATATAAGGGAGCTGTAGCGGCTCAGATATATCATAAACTGAGCGATCCGGCGGTCGACAGGCTGATGCTCGAAGCCCGCGCGTCGCATGGGGCTGTAAACGTCGAGATGCGCCAGACGGCAAGATTTGTAACCCATAAGGCCGCCGAAAAAAAGGTGTGTATAATCGGCTTCATCGCCGACCAGTCGCCACGAAGGAAGGCTATCGATCTCTATCTCCCTTTCCTCAATCACACCACTCCCGTTCAGACTGCTACGGAGAAAATTGCTCGTCATTATGATTACGAGGGTTGGTTTGTGGATATACGCAAGGTGAAAAGGGGTTACTACGAAGTTGAGTACATAAAGATGAGCGACAACCCGAAATCGCTTCCGGAAAACAGGCTTACGGAAATATATTATCAAATGCTGGAAAAGATGATCCGTCGCGCGCCTGCCCTCTATCTCTGGACTCACCGTCGCTTCAAATATGCAAAAGAGAATAATATTCAAGAAACTTCGGAATCCTCAAAATCATAAGTGAACTTTACTACTATGGATATAGATTTTGTAGTAACGTGGGTCGACATGAACGACTCCGAATGGAAAAAGGACTTCATGAAGTATTCAGGAATGCAACAGAATGAATCAAACTCTGTTGTAGATGCGCGTTTCCGCGACTATGGATTCCTTAAATATTGGTTCAGGGGAGTGGAGAAATTTGCCCCTTGGGTGCGTAAGATCCATTTCATAAGCAGCGGACAAATTCCGGATTGGCTCGACACGTCGAATCCGAAACTGAATCTTGTAAAGCACAGCGATTATATACCGAACGAATTTCTGCCGACCTATAA
The DNA here is from genome assembly GCA_964513775.1 of uncultured Sangeribacter sp. GTDB lineage: Bacteria > Bacteroidota > Bacteroidia > Bacteroidales > Muribaculaceae > Lepagella. The sequence goes on from CAZEOI010000001.1 coordinate 71,000, forward strand.
TTCCGTGGTTATAGAACGTTATATCCATCGTATCCCGGGGTTGGCGGAGCACTTCGTATATTTCAATGACGACTTCTATATTATCCGCCCTGTATCGACCGAGAGATTCTTCAGAAACGGCCTCCCCTGCGATATTGCAGCATTTCTATATAATCCGGCCTGGTCTCAGTGGTATAAAAGAATCAAGAATAATATACGCATCATCAACCGCCATTTCGACAAAAGGGAGGTGATGAAACGCGACCATGACAAATGGTTTGACAAAAGCTACGGAGCACGGGCCCGCTGGAACTATATACTCAAATTCTACAGTAAGTTCATCACACTGCGTACTCCTCATAATGCGCAGCCATATCTGAAGACTACTTTCGAAGAGGTCTGGAATGTGGCTGAAAAGGAACTTACGGAGACATCTGCCAACCGTTTCCGTGCCGTCACTGACTACACCCCGGAGCTCTTCCGCACCTGGCAGATATGCCGTGGAAACTTTGAGGCTTACAATACGTATTCCGATACAAAGATGTTTCCTCTCATGATAAAATCACAGAAAGCCGTAAAGGCCATCCGTGAGCAATCATATTCTCTTATTTGCCTTAACGACAACAAACATATCCGCAACTATAAAGAGGTGATGGATAACATCCAGGCTGCATTTGAAAGCATCCTGCCGGAGAAGTCGTCGTTTGAAAAAGCGTAAGCAACCTACAACTTATGAAGAAATTTTTGGCAGAAATAATAGCCGGGGTGATTCCCGACAAGATGGAGCGCAACAGATGGCGAGGTCTCTTACGTTATGGACTCTTCAAAACATGGAGTATTAAACGCAGATACGGGAAGGGATCTCAGAAACCACCGGTATATCTCGCCATATGTGCCATTGCCAAAAACGAGGGCCCTTATTTCAAGGAATGGATAGAATGGCATCGAAAAATGGGTGTGGAAAAATTCTATATATACGACAACGAAAGCACCGACAATACCCGGGAGATTCTCCAGCCATATATCGATTCAGGAATAGTGGATTACACATATTATCCCGGCTATCGGAAGCAGATTGCCGCTTACGATGACTGCATGACACGCCATAGAGATGACTCACGTTGGATAGCGTTCATCGACCTGGATGAATTTATCGTGCCTGAGAAAGATAAATCCATACGCGAATTCTTAACAAGATTTGAAGATTATCCTGCAGTAGAGATCAATTGGCTTTGCTACGGCAGCGGCGGGGCTTTAAAGAGAGAGCCGGGAGGCGTGATGCAACGTTTCAAACGTCATTCCAAACCGGAACATCGTCTTAACAGACATGTGAAAAGCATCGTTGATCCTCATCGTGTAGCGACAATGACCGGTTGCCATGAGGCGGCCCGTATCTCCGGCACTGCCGTGGATTCGCATGGCAATCCCATAGTGAGAAACTTCCGCGAACGCGAACCTCAACAGGATGTGATCCGCATAAACCACTATGCCGTGAGAAGCTTGGAGGAATTCTATGAGAAGCAGAATCGCGGACGCGCAAGCGGTAAAAAACGCACTATAGCTCAGGAGTATTTCAATGAATATGATCTGAACGACATTGAAGATAGAAGCGATTATAATATCTGACGCGCCTGAAAGCATAAGCGGACAACAACCCTCATACCGTCATACAACCCATACCAACATACAAATTAAAGGAGTCGTAAATCTACATTAATAGCTATAATGTGATTACGACTCCTCTTTTTTACCTCAAATCGAGACCTCTGATATTACATTCTAATCGAGACCTCTGATATTACTTTCTAATCGAGACCTCTCCGATATTACTTTTCAAATGGTGATTTCTCAGGAAAACGTTCTTTGAGAAATTCTGCTGAACGGCGTCTGTCGGCATCATGAGCATATTCTGAATCGTTCATACAGAATAGAAGCGGATTATAAGCCGCCAACTTAGGATAATGCTTGGGATTTTGAATATGCACCCTCAACGATTCTCTTTGGGAAACATAGCGGGGGTGGCAACGTCCTTCTGCCATAGCCACGTAAATATAGACACTACGTTGAATATCGGCATCATTACGTTCATGATGACAGTAGGTAGGTTCAAACTCCTTTTTGAAAATCTCGTTTGTGTGCAGACAATCACTTTTCAGGTAAGCATCAATATTATGGTGCATCTTTGCACTATAGTACTTCCCAAACCTTTTCTCTACCAACAGTGCCGCGTTCTGCACTTTCTTATTGAAATTGCTCAGTGATTTGTGAAGTATATTCTGCTTTATCCAAAGCTGAAGCTTGCGGAAAGGACGACGATTGACGCGTACATATGGCAATCCATCCGGAGCATAGAAATCGGCAGGTGTAACCGGACGATTGAAAAACATGTCATCGTTGGCATATAGAAACCGCTCGGAGAGGTCGGGGATGTGAGCTATGAAGTGTTCTATAAGTGTTGAGTTGAAGCAAGGTCGAGCTTCCGGAGGCAGGATCTCCGAATGATCCACTATCCTGACTTTTGGATTTGTAGTGTCTAACCATTCCGGCACCTGGCCATCGGTGACTATGAATATGCGTCGTATCCAGGGGGCATAGAGAGCTGCCGAACGAAGACTATATTTCAATTCATCGTTGTCGGCATAACGTCCCTCACAGTTCACGGCCGACATCTCCTCGGTTTTTCCTATCACCCTGTTACGTTTCTCACGCCACACTGGATCATTTCCATTCACCCAAAGATAAACTAAATCTATGGGCACCTCTACATCCTTACTTATCATTTTCAACTATAGATTTTATCTCCGGATATTGCCCGAATATTGCCTCCAGAGCTTTTGTATTATTATCGATGCCGGCTTTAAAATTATGGTCCTTGAGCGAAATACTACGTGGTTTGCCGAGGCCTTTCGGTTTGTTATATCCGAATGGCACAGGCATTATTTTTCTTCCGTTGGCCACAGCAGCCGCCCAAAACCAGAAATCATCAGCGGTAGGCGCCAATTTTCTGAATAGGGTTTCGTCGAGCATATCTTGCTTGAGAGCATGAGGAGGATAAAGCACACCTCCCACACCTGTGAAAAGATTGGCAAATTTTGTATGATCCCTCTTGAAAATGAAATCATACCAATGATATTTGGTCCATTTTTTATAAGGCAACCCAAGTTTTACTCTCTTTACCCTATGAGCGATGACCCGGTCAGGATAAGTTCTGTGAAGATCAAGCAATCGTTCAAGCATCTTATGGTCATAGTCGGCATCGTCATCTACAGTCACTATCACTGCATCCGGGAAATCACGGAGTGCCGGTATGAGTTTTCTGTAAGAACGTATCTCGCTGTCGTAATTGCGTATTTCAAACACCGGATTCTCCTCTGCGAGATCAAGCAGCTCTTGTGGCAAAGGCGTTCCCTCGAATTGAGATAATGTAAGATAAAGCACAATCTTGTCGGGAAGCACCGACCCTGCAAGCAATGACTTCACAGCACCCACAGCATACTCTATGGCTGCAGGAAACGATGTCATCGACACTATCACCTTTTCTTTATTTTCCATACTCAAAATCGTATTCTCAACTAAAATCTACAGAAGTTTCAGATATTCAGTCAGATGTTAATTAGGCGGTTAGATAGCCTCTATCTCCTCTTCGGAAAGACCGGTAGCCTTCTTTATCATCTCCGTATCGAATCCCAGACTTTTTAAGTTTCTCGCAGTAGTAATAAAGCCTTCAATTATTCCTTGAGATATTCCCTGAGCTAATCCTCGTGCTTCACCACGCGCCTCTCCTCGTGCCTCTCCTCGTGCCTCTGCTTTCTTTTCGGCAAAACGAATTGCACTCTCCTGCTCAAGCAAACGATAATATGACTCGGAATAGGCCACTGCTTCCTCCTCAGACAGACTGTCTGTGGCTGACGCTCTGAATATCTCATCATATTGCCCGCTCTTATAGGGCTTCGATTTTCGTGTCAGTTTTTCCATATTCTTAATAAGATACAGGAGCCTCTCAAGCTCGGTTTCACACTTTTCCCATATGCGTGGCAACTCGGGAAGTGACAGGAAGATAAGCCTTGCCTTTTCCGTATAAACCTCATGAGTCTTACGGTCTGATAGCACTATGTCCTTGAGAAGGCTGCGGCTCATATTCGTCAGATTGAAATTGGTTATTACTACGCAATATACAGGCGCGATTATGTAGCTGACTCCCTTCAGTCCCTGATTGACAATAGCTTTTGATATATAAAACAGCATCCGTTCCGGAAAGTTCTCTGTATCGGCCTGCTGCATCTCAATGATGAAATGATCTCCTTTATCTGTCGTGCAGTAGATGTCATACTGGATCTTCTTGCCATCGGCATGTGCCGGTTGAAGCTCCTTATCCTGAAAGGCCACTGTCTCAATCCTCATCTCTCCCTCAAACAATGCATTTAAGAAGCGTTTGAGGATACCGGCGTTCTCTTTAGATCCAAACACTCGTTTGAAGCCGAAATCCGTCATCAACCGGATAAATTCCTTGTCAAGTGGTTTTATATAGTTCTTTTTCTTTGCCATGAGGAATGATAGTTGATTTTATTCACAAATATAGCTAAAATCTTTAAAATGACAATTTTTTATTCTCATTATTTCAATGAAATTATTTGTATGTAAACTGCACTCCTTATAGGCCTCCAAGAGATTCTTGGATATTATTGTCGCTCAATAGAGATCGTAGTCTACGGAGAGCACCTGAAACTCTGTGCGTCGGTTGATCTGGTCCGCCACCTCCTGATCTTCCGGCGACAAGGTCTCGATATATTCCTCTGTAAGCACAGTTCCCTCCGGAAATTGTGGAAATTCACGCGCGATGCGCTTTGTGACAGTTTTCGGCACCTTCTCCCCATATCCTTTCGGACTGAGCCTATCTGCCGCAATACCGGATGCTATTAGATAGTCTACCACGCTCTTTGCACGTCGCTCCGAGAGTTTCTCATTATATTCGTCTGAGCCTTTGCGGTCGGTGTGCGCTCCCATCTCTATCGTGACATTCGGATTTTCCCTGAGCATTTGAGCCATCTCATCAAGAGCGGTCTTCGATTCGGGACGCAAAGTAGCCTTGTCGAAATCATAAAATATATTCTCCACCACCTGAGGTTTGTTGATAGCCGCCAGAATAAAGTCGACTCCATATTCGGCATCCTCCTCAGCCATATCGCTCTCAAACTCCTGCTTGAGACTCAGATAACCTGGAGCTCCCGCTTTCATCACATATTTCACTCCCCTCTCAAGATTAAATTTGAAGCTACCATCATCTCGCGCAACCTCCTTCTGATTGCTACCGTCGTCGCCAACTATACGGATCACCGCATTCGCCACCGGTTCCTCATCCTTATCAAGCACCCAGCCTGAAATAGAGATCTTCAGTTCGGGAAGCTCGAAGGAGTAAATATGATCGTAGCCACGCGCATCGCCTCGGTTGGAGCTGAAGAACCCCGTCTCCGCGGGACCGAAAGTAATGCCGAAATCATCTCCCTGACTATTCATCGGCTGCCCCATATTCTCCACATTCCAATAATCGCCCGTTGAGTTAAGACGAGCCCGGAAAAGGTCAAGACCGCCATACCCGGGGTGCCCGTCAGACGAGAAATAAAGAAGTGAATCGGAACGTGAATAAGGGAATGATTCGTTGCCGGCCGTATTGATCTGCGGCCCCATGTTCTCAAGCGATCCAACCCGGTCTTGCAGATTGATGCGCCATATGTCGAGTCCTCCGAAGCCTCCGGGCATATCGGATGTGAAATAAAGGTAGCGACCATCAGGCGACACCGCAGGATGCCCCACTGCAGAGATGGTGTCGGCGGTTATCTCGAATTTCTGAGGAGCACTCCATGTGGCGTCACTACGTCGGGATGTGAAAATCTCGACTGAGGTGTCTGAATTGGGTGAACGTCGCGCACGTGTGAGATACATTGTCTGGCCATCTGGTGAAAAACTTATTATCCCCTCATCATCAGCAGAATTCAATTCACCCTCCACAGGCTCCGGACGTTGCCACTCCCCTCTCTCATTCTTCTTTGAGAAATATATATCTCCTTTCTTCATGCCCGTGATTTCAGATTTAGCATCACCGATGGCTTTCTCATTTGTAGTGGTAAAGAAAATCTGATCGTAGCTTTTGTCGAGATACATAGGGGCGAAATCCGCTCTTCGCGAATTGAAGAGTTTCATATTTTTCACCACATAGCGAGTCTTCGGTTTACTTTTAGCGGCCATGGCCATGCGACAACCGTTTATACCCTCCTCCGCCAAGTGGTTTTCCGGAAGCCATTCAAGAAATTTGGAATAAGCGTCAATAGCCTGTTGATATTTTCCGTCGGCTTGAAGAGCCTTGCCGAGATAGAAATAGGTCATGGAGTCGGGATATTCATAGCGGATGGCATTCTGATAAGATGCGGCGGCGCGTGGTGCCATATTAAGCTTGGTATAACACTGTCCCATCTTATAAGCCAGTTCGCCACGGAAAGGACGTTCCTCGCGTTTGGTGGCCTTGTTATATATCTTACGGTATATTTTCTGGGCATCGAAATATTCACCGCGTTCAAACGCGGCATCGGCATCTGAAAGTTTGGCCGTCTTACAGGCGCCCAATCCCCCAAGCAGCAATATCAGTATAAAAAGGAAAAAGCCATGATTTCTCATGGCTTTATAACGTAATTTCATATATTCTTATTTCAAAAGCAAGAGCTTTTCGCTCCACCTGCTCCATCTGCCTATAAGATTTAGATTATTTTGCAGGCACGGGAATCTCTTTTATTGCACGGCGTATACGCGCTATGACCTCCTCCTTTGGCATAAGCTCTGTGATGTCGAACATATGCGGACCACGGCATGCGCCGACCACGGCAAGGCGGAAAGCATTCATGACATTACCGAGATGATAACCCTTTTCGGCAATCCAATCAAGCACAATCTTCTCTGCATTAGCCGATGTCATATCATCGATACCCTCCAGCACAGTGACCAGCTCCTCCATGATGGCGGGAGTCTCGGCGCTCCAACGCTTCTTTATATCCTTTTCGGCATACGTCTCCGGAGCCTTGAAGAAGAAATCACCCTGAGTCCAGAGATCCGGGATAAGATCGGCACGACCTTTCACCATACCTACAGCCTTGGCTACATACTCCGGATCAGCACCCTCCACTCCATGCTCGGCAAGAACAGGCATGAAAAGCTGAGCGAGGACGCCATCCTCTGTCTTTCCTAAATACTCATGGTTAAACCAGATTCCCTTCTTATAGTCGAACTTGGCACCACTCTTGGAGCAATGCTCAAAAGAGAATTTCTTTATAAGCTCATCCATGCTCATAACCTCGCTGTCGTCGCCTGGATTCCAGCCAAGGAGAGCAAGGAAGTTGACAACAGCCTCGGGCAGATAACCCTTCTCGCGATAGCCTGAGGAGATCTCCCCGCTCTTGGGGTCGTGCCACTCAAGCGGGAACACCGGGAATCCGAGTTTGTCGCCGTCGCGCTTAGAGAGCTTACCGTTGCCCACGGGCTTCAGCAACAACGGGAGATGCACGAATTGGGGCATGGTGTCGGTCCAGCCGAAAGCCTCGTAAAGGAGCACGTGCAGAGGAGCGGATGGCAACCATTCCTCACCACGGATCACATGGCTCACCTCCATCAGATGATCGTCTACTATATTGGCCAAATGATAAGTAGGAAGCTCATCAGCACTCTTATACAGCACCTTGTCATCGAGGATATTGCTATTGATCACCACTTCGCCACGGATAAGATCGTTTACCTTCACATCGCGGTCGGGCTCAATCTTGAAACGCACCACATACTGATTACCTTCGGCAATAAGACGCTCTACCTCCTCCTTGGGCATGGTGAGAGAGTTGCGCATTGATCCGCGAGTTGAAGCATCATACTGGAAATTGGGGATTCTCTGACGTGCCTCCTCAAGTTCCTCAGGGGTGTCAAAAGCAATGTATGCCTTGTCGGCATCAAGAAGCTTCTGCACATACTCTTTATAAATATGGCGACGCTCGCTCTGCTTATAGGGACCATAATTGCCGCCTTCACGCACGCCCTCATCGAAACGTATGCCGAGCCAATGAAGAGAGTCGGCGATATAGTCTTCAGCTCCCGGCACAAAGCGTCGGCTGTCGGTATCTTCTATTCGCAAAATCATGTCGCCACCATTCTGGCGGGCGAAGATATAATTGTAGAGAGCGGTGCGCACACCGCCGATGTGGAGAGGCCCCGTGGGCGACGGAGCGAATCTTACCCTTACTTTACGATCCATTCTTAATATCCGTTATGCGACTGCCGGCATCTTTCCGGTAATCGCATGTAATTATTGATTTATTAATTGTTAATAAGTACGCGTCACAAATTTAACTCATTCCACCCTCACTTGAAAGAATATTTCCCTTTCCATGGAGCTTTAAGATCCGATTTCAGCAAAGACTTGATCTTATCACGCCCTTCAGAACCGATAAATTCCAATGATGTGAGACGGGCGGTGACCTCATCGGAACCGGAAGAGAGATCATACTCCACCGTCATGAACGGGATGATTTCTTCAATATCCTTCATTGTAACCTCCGAGCCTTTTGATATTTCAAAAAAGCTTTTCAGAGAGGGAGGGGTGAAATACCTTGAGCCATCAAGCTGGCGGAGGGTGATCGGGTCATAGAAATCCACCTGACTGTCTCGCGCCTGTCCGTCACCACCAACGGTGTACACCGCCATAGCCACCTTCCCCCCTTTCACCGGAAGAAGCTTTATGCTAAGTGTGCTCACCGGAGTGATGTTCACACTCAACATATCGGGCGTGACCTCCGTGAGCCAGGAACGTCCGTTGAGAGCGTTTTTCACCTGATATACACTGTCGGCATCCCAATAGTCGAGCATATCAAGACGTGATGAAGGCGACAGTATCTCAAGCGCCGGCGATCCGAGACGCTCAAAAACAGCTCTCGCGGTCAAAGCGGAATCGCCCGGTTTCTCCTGTGCGGAAACCGGGACGACTGCCGTTATCATCAGAGCCAATGCGCCGATTGCACGGCGTATGGCTCCTGAAGGTTTATTTCTTTTTATAAAAAATCTCATAATTTCCGTTGTAGTCGGCTTTCTGTGTCTTTTTGCTCTTCTTATCCTTCTTCTCTTTCTTTACCTTCGAATCCTTCTTTGACTTGGATTCTTTACGTGAAGACTTTGAAGAACGGGAATATTCCTCCTTCTCACTCTTACGACGACGTTTTTCACGGCGGTCTTTGGCATCGCGGGCATAATCGCGGTCACTTGCTATCTCAGGACGTATGGTCGTGCCGAAGAAGTCCAAGTTGCGGAGCGCATCGATCACCCTGTGGGCATCCTCCTTGCGCACATCGAAGAGTGTGTATTCCGGCATAAGGTCAATACGACCTATATCCGGCTTCGAACCCATCACATTCTTGTTGACAAGCTCCATTAGATTACCCGGGAAGAAACCTTGAGCCTTACCGACATTCACCATGATGCGTTCATAGCCTTCCTGTGCGCTGCGACGGTCTTTATCACGGTTCTTGTCGCGTCCTTTCTCGCGATCCTTACGATCCTTGCCCTCACCGGCCGAGGCATTGAGGTCGATGTCAGGCATATTCTGATAATATGCCAGCAGACGGTTGAATTCGAGCGAGAGCACACGCTTGAGAAGATCCTCCTCCGAAAGCCATTCGAGTTTTTTCTGCACACCGGGAAGATACTTCTTGATCTCCTCCTCGTTGACCTGCACACGCTCCAGACGATCGGCGAGATTATAAAGCTGCTTCTCTATGATATGCTCCGGTGTAGGCACCTTCTTATATTCGAATGTCTTTCCGATACGCTTCTCTATCTCACGGAGCTTACTCTTCTCGCGGGAATGGATTATCGCTACGGAGACACCCGTCTTGTTGGCTCGGCCTGTACGGCCTGAACGATGGGTGTAGACAGCAGCGTCATCAGGCAACCCATAGTTGATCACATGGGTGAGATCGTCAACGTCAAGACCACGGGCAGCCACATCGGTGGCCACAAGCAACTGAGTGACATGATCGCGGAATTTCTTCATCGCAAGGTCACGCTGAGCCTGCGAAAGATCGCCATGCAGACAGTCGGCATTATAGCCATCGTTGATAAGCTTATCGGCAATCTCCTGAGTCTCCTTACGTGTGCGACAGAAGATAATACCGTATATATCGGGATTATTGTCAGCAATACGTTTGAGGGCGAGATATTTATCGTGAGCCTTCACCATATAGTAGATGTGGCGCACATTGTTGGAAGCCTGATTGCGGTTGCCGGCCACAAACTCTACGGGATCGTGCATGAATTCACGCGAGATAGCTGCGATCTCCTTAGGCATGGTGGCAGAGAACATCAGCATCTTTCTTTCTTCCGGCACATGGGTCAGGATCTCCTTGATATCGTCGAGGAAACCCATGTTGAGCATCTCGTCGGCTTCGTCGAGAATCACCGTATTCACATCATCAAGCTTCACCTCTCCCCTTTTGATAAGGTCGATCAGACGTCCCGGGGTGGCCACAATAACCTGCACACCGTTGCGGAGTGTGCGGATCTGGCTGTCGATGCTTGATCCGCCATATACGGGAAGTATCTTAAGGGATGGTATATATTTGGAGAAGTCGGCCAAATCTGATGCTATCTGAAGGCAAAGCTCTCTTGTAGGAGCGATGATAAGAGCCTGAGGCACCCGCTTGTCGGGATCTATACGTTGAAGCACCGGCAGACCGAACGCGGCGGTCTTTCCTGTGCCGGTCTGGGCGAGACCGACCACATCGCCCTCTTTATCGAGAAGATGAGGAATCACCATCTCCTGAATAGGCATGGGATTCACGAAGCCCATCTCCTCGATGGCTTGCAGCAAACGGGGTTCTACCCCAAGATCTTGAAATGTTCTTGCGTCTTTGTTTTCAATATTGTTTTCTTCCATAAAGGTACATTGTTTTTTTGGGTTACAGCATATGTATCAGTCAGCGGGGAAATAGATAATTTTCTCCTCGCGAAATGGCCTGCAGACGGAATCGAGGCTTACATATATAATTTATAACGTCTGGAAGCGAATTTTTCTTAATTCACGACGCTATTAAATTGCAAAGGTACGAAATAAAATCCATATTAATTTGCTATTCCATTTATTTTGTACTAATTTCGCTATCCGTATTTTTACCGAAATTATGAAACGAAACAAGATATTATCCTTTATTATCCCCTCTCTCCTTATCACAGGAGCAGATGCACTGGCATGTACTAATCTTATAGCCGGTCCGAAAGCCACTGCCGACGGATCGGTGATGGTGACTTACGCCGCCGACTCGCATAGTCTATACGGCATGTTGACTCACACACCGGCTGCCGATCATAAGCCGGGGAGCGTGCGGAAAGTAGTGGAATGGGACACCGGCAAGCCTCTCGGCACAATTCCACAGGTGGCTCACACGTATAACGTGGTGGGCAATATAAATGAGCACCAGGTGGCCATCGGCGAGAGCACATGGGGTGGTCATGCGGAGCTTACCGACACCACCGGAAACTCCATTATAGACTATGGCTCACTTATCCAAATCGCTCTCGAACGGTCAAAGACAGCTCAGGAAGCAATCGATGTGATGACTGATATTGTAGAGAAGTATGGCTACGCAAGCAGCGGTGAGTCATTCTCGATAGCCGACAAAAATGAGGTGTGGGTGATGGAGATGATCGGAAAAGGCGCTGAGAAAGGTGCCGTATGGATTGCGGTGCGCATACCGGACGATGCGATATCGGGTCATGCCAATGAGCCACGCATCCGTAAAGTGGATCTTAAGGACAAGAAAAACGTGCGTTACAGCAAAGACCTCATATCATTTGCACGTAAACGCGGCTATTTCAACGGCAAGGATGAAGATTTCTCTTTCGCCGATGCTTTTGAGAACCACGACAAGAGCACCCGTCGCGGTTGCGATGCCCGCGTGTGGACCTACTTCCGCCGTTTCCAGCCGGAAGCCGACAAATATTTTGCATGGTGTAATGCAGATTCCGATGAGCCAATGCCTCTCTACATCATTCCTGAGAGGAAAGTCAGCCTGAAGGAGATGCAGGAGAGCATGCGGGATCATTATGAAGGCACTCCCTATGAGATGTACACTGATCCGGGAGCCGGACCAAACCATGTGCCTTACAGATGGCGTCCGATGGATTTCGAGGTTGACGGTCACGAATATTGCATGGAACGTGCAATCGCCACACAGCAGACAGGCTGGAGCTTCGTGAGCCAGAGCCGCGCAGATCTTCCTGATGAAGTGGGTGGAGTGCTTTGGTTTGGCACTGACGACACCAACACCTCCGTCTACATGCCTTTCTATTGCTCGATGACTGAGATACCTCTCCAGCTTCAGGAGGGCGACATCAATAATTTCTCTTTCGACTCCAACTTCTGGATGACCAACTGGGTTGCCAATCAGGCTTACAACCGTTACGACCTCATGATTCCTGATATCCGGAAGGTGCAGGGTGGGCTTGAAAATGGTTTTCAGAATTCTCGTCCTGCAGTAGAAGAGGAGCTTTTGGCTTTGATCGCTGCTGGTGACGATGCCGGATTCCGTAAGCGTGTGAACGACGAAGGACGCAAGGTTGCCAAAGAGGCCACCGATGCCTACCGAGATCTCGGCATATATCTTCTTGTGAAATATATGGACGGCAACATGAAGAAGACCGATGCTGATGGTAAGTTCCTTTATAATGAATATGGGCTGCCGGAGTATCCCTCTTTCCCTGGCTATGACAAGGGCTATTACGAGAATATTGTCCGTTCCTGCGGCGACCGTTTTAAAATCAAATAAGATAAGCAAGGCAAAATAAAAAAGCGAATCACGATGATTCGCTTTTTTATTTTGCCTTGCTTATCCTCTCGGGACACTCAACTTTATATGAAAATTGAATTCAGCTGACCGAATAGCCGAGCGGATAGGTTTCATTCAAAATTGGAGGCGATGAGCTCGCAAACCTCTTTCATACGTTCCGGCGAAGGATTCTCCACTTTATGACGGAAATCCATGTCGCCCTCATTCTGAAGCGGCACCAGATGCATATGCGCATGAGGAACCTCAAGACCAAGCACTGCCATTCCTACCTTTCGGCAGGGAAGAGCCTTCTTTATGGCGGCAGCCACTCTTTTGGCAAACACCATCATCTCGCCAAGTTGCTTATCATCAATATCGAAGAGATAATCTATCTCCTCTTTCGGCACGACGAGTGTATGACCCCAGTTCACGGGATTTATATCGAGGAAAGCATAGAATTTATCATCCTCCGCCACTTTATACGACGGTATCTCCCCTTTAATTATTTTTGAGAATATTGTCATGATTGAATCAATTAGGAAGTTTCTAAACTTCAATCAGTGCGGCATCCAAAAGTATCACTCAGGAATCTCAATCTTGAGGATCTCAAACTCAAGCACTCCTACAGGTGCATTCACCTTCACCTTATCGCCAACCTTATGGCCCATCAGACCCTGAGCGATAGGAGTGGACGAGGAGATCTTACCCTCACGAAGGTTAGCCTCATTCTCTGTCACGATTGTGTAGGCCACGGTCATATTGTTTTTGAGATTCTTGATAGTCACCTTATTGAGGAGCTGAACAATCTCTGTATTGAGCTTGCTGTCGTCGATGATGCGTGCCGTAGCAATGAGCTCCTTGATCTTGGAAATCTTCATCTCAAGCATTCCCTGAGCCTCTTTTGCAGCATCATATTCGGCATTCTCCGAGAGGTCGCCCTTGTCGCGAGCCTCAGCGATAGCCTGCTTTATAAGGGGGCGCTGAGCCTCAAGCTCTGCCAACTCCTTCATTTTCTTGTCGTATCCTTCTTGTGTAAGATAAGTAGCCATGTCTGTGTTATGTGTTGAGTTTTTTGTATTGTTTTGTGTAAAATAATTGTCTCGAATAATGAAGTTGTTTAAACTTCAATAATTATCGCCTCAAGAGGCCATAATCAGGTTTTGGATATAGAATAAAAAAGAAGGAATCTTTTATTTCCGCTAAGAAAGATATTCCATACTGTGAATAAACCACTTTCCGCGGCCTTAAAAGACCCTCATCGACGCCACATGCGTCTGTTCTATATTTTCGTTCGCAAAGTTAATACTTTTCGACACCGTAAGCAAATTTAATTGGTTAAAAAAATTGAACTGCACCCAACTTCAACCATTTGCATCTCAATTTCCAGACGTCAACAGCAGGCCATCATCATCTTCTTCACCTCCTCGGTAAGCTCATCCTATTCACACAGCATAAATCAGATATATCAAGATTTCCTCTAACTCTATCCATAGATTACAGCTCTCCCAAATTTCTGAATAATTGTTGATTAATTCTCAGTATTTTTGGCTACATTTGCAAAAAGATTTCATCTACGTGGTAAAGCAACTGTAATAACACCAATCTTATAATGATACCTAAACTTCAGTTTTATCTGAAATCAATATTCATCTCTCTTGCAATATCCATGATCTGTAATCCGGTGTCGGCTCAACGCCAACGCATTGATTTGTCGGGGAAGTGGGACTTCAGGCTAATGGAAGTGCCCGATTCCTTGCAACATCTTGCTGTGGCGGAAGGCTCTCTGCGGCTGCCGGGCACTCTCGATTCAAATAATGCCGGTATAAAGAATCCGGAATCTCAATCAACCGACAATCCGGCCCGCCGCTTCACCTATACCGGACGCGCGAAATATAATCGTGAAATAGTGATTCCTAAAGAAGCCGCAGGAAAACAGATTTTTCTCAATCTTGAGCGGACCAGACCTGCTACGGTAACGGTTGACGGCATAAACGCCGGATTCCGAAGCAGTATCTCCGCCGCACAACGCTTCGACCTCACCCAATTTCTCACACCCGGCAGACATCAGATTGAGATTACTGTTGACAATGGCAAATCGATCCCTCCGGCAGTCCGCAACAGCTCCCACGCTTGCACTGAGGCCACCCAGACCAACTGGAACGGCGTGACGGGCGACATTTTTCTGGAGATAATGGAGCCTGTAAACATCTCCTCGGTAAGACTTTCCTCCGATATTGCCGGAAAAGCCTTCATAGTGGATGGCATGATTTCGCGTGGCGACAGCTCGGAGCTATTGACTGTGACGGCGACAGGGAATGGAGTGACAAAGCAGAAGACCTTACTGCCAGATGAGCGTGATGAATTTTCCATTTATCTCCCTCTTGGCACCAATGCCAGGCTATGGAGCGAATGGGATCCTGCTCTGTATGATATCACTCTGACATTAACCGACTCGAAAGGAAGAATAATCGACTCCACCACACTCCGCTCAGGACTTCGTGAATTCTCAACCTCCGGTGGTAATTTCACCATCAACGGCGACCTCACATTTCTTCGTGGTCGTCATGATGCCTGCGTATGGCCTCTGACAGCCTTTGCTCCCACCGACATCGAAAGCTGGAGACGCTACTTCAGGATCTTGAAAGAATATGGAATCAACCACGTGAGATTCCACTCATGGTGTCCTCCTGAGGCTTGCTTTGCGGCGGCCGATGAAGCCGGCATCTACCTTCAGCCGGAATTGACCATATGGGGTGAAATTGATAAAGATCAGGCGCCTCTGCTCGAATTTCTTGACGCTGACCTGGAGGCCATAATCAATCAATACGGCCATCACCCCTCCTTCACTATGTTCGCCATAGGCAATGAACTCTGGGGCGACACCAAGATTATGAAGGAATATATCGACAAGGCGAGAGAACTACAGCCCGGTCTGCTTGCCACCTACGGTTCGAATATCTATCTCGGCAATTTGGGCCATATCGACGGAGAAGACTTTCTCGTGACATGCCGTGTGGGCGGGAGCGACGATTTCTCCACCCACGCAAGGGCATCCTTCTCCTTCGCAGATGCTGACAACGGCGGAATCATGAACTCTACATATCCCAACACCGTGATGAATTTCAGCAATGCCATTGCCCGTTCTCCCGTGCCTGTGATAGGTCATGAAACCGGGCAGTATCAAATCTATCCTGATTTCGATATCATCGGGAAATACAAAGGGGTGTTGCGTCCTGACAACTTCAAGGAGTTTCGCAGAAGAGCTGAAGAGGGGGGAACTATCCGTAAAGCAAAAAAATTTGCCGATGCTTCGGGGAAATGGGCCGCCAGACTTTATAAGGCCGACATGGAGATGAATCTGCGAACTCCTGATATGGGAGGGTTCCAGCTTCTCGACATCCAGGATTATCCCGGCCAAGGCACCGCTCTTGTAGGAATACTCGATCCGTTTATGGACTCCAAAGGGGTGATCTCTCCTGAGAAATGGAGGGAAAGTTGCTCGGATGTAACGGTACTCGCCGAACTTCCCCGACTTACGTACACCGCCGGAGATCTGCTTAAATTCAACATCATCACCGCAGACTATTCCGACAAGGAGCTCGAAGGAGCCTCAATCGAATGGCAATTGCCGTTCACATCGGGACATTCCGACATAACACCTCAAAAAGGTGTGACACTTCAAGATGAAGTGGAAGTGAGACTATTGCCGGTGAAACAGCCTCAGAAGATGCAACTGAAACTTTCTTTGCGAAATTCTGAGAGTAATGAGGTTATCGCCAACAGCTACGACATATGGGTCTATCCTGAAGATATGAAAAGCGTAAAAGGGGTGAATGTAACTTCTGATCTGCAGGAAGCGCTTGATCTTCTCGCAAAAGGGAAAAAGGTGATCCTGCACCCTGACTCCGCCACGGTGTCGGCCACTACCCTATCCCCCCTATTTCAGACTGATTATTGGAACTACCGTATGTTTCTTTCCATATGCAATAATGTGGGGCGTACACCCTCTCCGGGCACTCTCGGACTATTGGTGAACGACTCTCATCCGGCTTTTAACTCTTTCCCGACAGAGAGTCACACCGATTGGCAATGGTTTGATATAATTGCCAATTCTCGTCCGCTCATCATCGACCGACTTCCAGCCACCATCGACCCTATAATAGAACCTATCGACAATATTGACCGCAACTATCGTCTCGCCATGATGCTTGAATGTGGCGTAGGGAAAGGGAAGCTGCTGCTTGTGATGACAGATCTCAACGGCATTCTATCGACACCGGAGGGGAAATGGTTCCGAAATTCACTTGAACAATATGTGGCATCCAAGGAATTTCAGCCCTCGCTCTCACTCTCTCCGAAACAGCTCACCGATCTTCTTACCACCCCCTCCATAAGCCGTAAACTCAATGAACTACGCAATGTCTCCTACGACTGACGACAAGTCTCTGTAAAGTGCAATCCGTAGAATATGATTATCCGAATCTACCTTTCGCAACCGACGGTGAGAGTCACATTGTTAGTTTCAAAGTAGATTCACGGCAAATTGTAGACAATGAAGTTGTTTAAACTTTTTACGGGCTTGTTGATCTTTATATGTATTTCTTGAATATGGAGTCCTCTTTGCCCGTCTTCAGCCATCTTTCGGGTTGCTTTTTCATCTCTCATCGGTCGTTTAGCCTGCTAAACTTCCTCTTCGAGATAAAAAATCACCTCCGAAAGCTGTCCAAATCCAGACAAAGAAAAAGTTGAAACAACTTCAATAAATTGCACAATTATTTTGTGTCTGAGTCATATTTTATTTAAATTTGCAAATGAATCAGCAGGCAGGCTCAGGCAGGCCTGCATTTAAACATTTCAGATCATGACTATCAACGAGACGCAAGACGAAATAATTGAGGAATTCGAAGGTCTTACCGACTGGATGGACCGTTACGCATATATAATCGACCTCGGAAATACACTTCCCGAATTTCCGCAGGCTGAGAAGACCCCGCAGAACCTGATAGAGGGATGCCAGAGCCGCGTGTGGATCACAGCTGCCAAAGAAGAGAATGGAGATATCCATTTTCAGGCTGATTCCGATGCCCTCATCGTCAAGGGCATTGTCGCGCTCTTAATGAGAGTGCTCGACAATCATACTCCCCAGGAGATTCTTGACGCCGATCTATATTTCATTGATAAGATCGGTCTTAAAGAGCACCTCTCTCCCACCCGATCCAACGGACTCGTAGCGATGGTAAAGCAGATTCACAACTACGCGAAGGCATTCAAGATGCTCGAAGGCTAAGAGCCGATAACCCAAAACCAAATCTAACATCATAAACCCATTTTCTCATGTTTAAGAACCAACCCAAAGGACTGCTACCGGCAGCGTTGAGCAACATGGGAGAACGATTCGGCTACTATATCATGAACGCCGTGCTCGTGCTCTTCCTTTGCTCCAAGTTCGGCCTCTCCGAAGAGACGAGTGCCCTTATCTATTCTTTTTTCTATGCGGGCATCTATGTGCTTAGCCTTGTAGGTGGCTATATAGCCGACAAGACCCAGAACTATAAGTCTACCATCATTTCCGGTCTTATCATTATGACGGTAGGCTACTGTGTGCTCTCCATTCCAATCTTCGCCACTTCCGAAAACACCTCATGGCTACTTACACTCACTTGTGGCGCACTATTCTTCATCGCCTTTGGCAACGGTTTGTTCAAGGGCAACCTGCAAGCTATCGTGGGACAGCTCTACGACAACCCCCGTTATGCTTCGCAACGTGATTCCGGCTTCCAGATATTCTACGTCTTTATCAATGTAGGCGGTCTTATCGCTCCCTTTGTGGCTCCTATGCTCCGTTCATGGTGGCTCGGTGAGAACGGCCTGCTTTACAATGCCTCCCTACCGGCTCTCTGCCATGAGTATCTCAGTCTTACAGACTCAATGGACACCCAGAACATGAACAATCTTTACGCCCTCATCAGTCAGGTGGGTGGCGACACAGCCGGAAATGTCCAGGCATTCTGTACAAAATACCTCAACGTATTTAACACCGGTATCCACTACTCCTTCATTGCTTCCGTATGTGCGATGCTTATTTCCCTCACCATATTCCTATTCACCAAGAAAGGTCTTCCCTCTCCCGCTAAAAAAGAGAAAGGAGAAACTGTCAACTATACTGCTGAAGAGAAACGTCAGATGGCAGCTGAGATCCGCCAGCGAATGTTAGCTCTCTTCGCTGTGCTCGGAATCGCTATCTTCTTCTGGTTCTCTTTCCATCAGAACGGCACATCTCTCTCTCTCTTCGCCCGCGACTTCGTGAAGACAGATTCCGTTCAGCCTGAGATATGGCAGGCACTCAATCCTTTCTATGTGATTGTGCTCACTCCCCTTGTAATGATGTTCTTCTCATGGCTTGGCCGACGTGGTAAGGAGATATCCACACCACGAAAAATCGCTATCGGTATGGGTCTGGCCGGTCTTGCCTACATATTCCTTGCGGTGTTCTCCCTCATCAAGGGTTATCCCTCTGCAGAGGCATTCAAAGCTCTCTCTCCGGAGGTAGCTGCCGATCTTAAGACAGGTCCGTGGGTGCTCTTCGTGCTTTATTTCTTCCTCACCGTGGCAGAGCTGTTCATCTCCCCGCTCGGTCTCTCCTTCGTGTCGAAGGTAGCACCCAAGCATCTCCAGGGTCTCTGTCAGGGTCTTTGGCTCGGAGCCACTGCAATCGGCAACCTTCTCCTCTGGATCGGTCCCCTCATCTACAACGCATGTCCCATATGGGTGGCTTGGACAGTCTTCCTCTCTGTTTGTTTAGTTTCCATGGGCGTCATGTTCGGCATGGTGAAATGGCTTGAGAGAGTCACCAACTAAGTTTAACACACGATCAGAAATACAAGTGTCCGGCGGCGGCAACTTCCCCTCCGCCGGACTTTTTTAATATCAAAATTTATGTTCAAAAATCAGCCTTCCGGCCTTTACGTGCTCGCCCTCGCCAACACCGGCGAACGTTTTGGCTATTACACCATGCTGGCCATCTTCCTGCTCTTCCTGCAGGCTAAATTTGGATTCGATTCCACTGTTTCCGGCCAGATCTACGCAGTCTTCCTCGCGTTAGTCTACTTCATGCCTCTGATCGGCGGTTGGGTGGCCGACAAGTGGAGCTTCTCAAAGTGTGTGGTCACCGGTATCTGTGTGATGTTTCTCGGCTATGCCATAATGGCAATGCCCACAGAGATCCGCTCCACATCATCTCTCGTGATTCTTTGTGCATCCCTTGTGCTTATCGCTATCGGCACCGGCCTCTTCAAGGGTAATTTGCAAGTGATGGTAGGCGACCTCTACAACGATCCCCGATATAGCGGTCAGCGAGACGCCGCCTTCTCTCTCTTCTATATGGCCATTAACATTGGTTCTATGTTTGCGCCCATGGCAGCCACCGCGATGTGTAATTACGCTATGGAAGCTAAGAATCTGGTTTATAATGCCGATCTCCCGGCTCTCTGCAACAACCTTCTCGACGGCGATATTCCCGCTTCCGATGTGATTGCAAAAGCCACTGAAAACGGAATGACGGTGGGCTCAGATGTCAATGCGTGGGCTGCGGATTATATCTCAACCCTCTCCACAGGCTACAGCTATGCGTTTGCCATTGCCTGCGGCTCGCTTATAGTCAGCTTCCTTATCTATTTCCTCGGACGTAAAACCTACGCCCATATCCTCACCAACAAGAAAGAGGGCGCTAAAAACGCTCAGGTTGCCGCAGGTCCGGAGCTTACTCCGGCCCAGACAAAGGCACGCGTCGTTGCCCTTCTCCTCGTGTTTGCCGTGGTTATATTCTTCTGGATGGTGTTCCATCAGAATGGCGCCACTCTCACCGAGTTTGCCAAGAGCTGCACATCTCCCGAAGCCGGAGGCTGGACCCGTATCGGCTTCAACGTGTGGGCGCTCCTCTCAATCGCCGTTGGTGTCTATGCCCTCTTCAATCTATTCCAATCCAAGTCAGCAAAAGGCAAGACAATCAGTGGTGTTATCATCGTAATTGTAGCTTGGGCTCTCTGGTATTTCTATGATGTCACCCCCAATCCTCTCACAGGCATACAGCCTCAGCAATATCAGCAGTTCAATCCTTTCTACGTTGTGGCTCTCACTCCCGTGTCGCTCGCCATTTTCGGAGCGTTGGCAAAACGTAAGAAAGAACCCTCCGCACCCCGTAAAATCGGTTATGGCATGGTGCTCGCTGCCGTAGCGTATGCAGTCATGATGATAGGATCGTTTGCAATCGTTGGCACCAGTGCCTCCGTATCACCCAACTGGCTTATCTCTACCTATCTTCTCCTTACCTTCGCCGAGCTGCTTCTTTCGCCAATGGGAATTTCATTCGTCTCCAAAGTTGCGCCTCCCAAACTGAAGGGCTCAATGATGGGTGGTTGGTTTGCCGCCACTGCTATCGGCAACTATCTTGTATCGATTCCGATGGTGCTCTGGGGCAAGATGCCACTCTGGGTGCTCTGGCTCATTCTTATCGTGATCTGTCTCGTGGCCGCCGGATTCATCTTCATGATGATGAAACGCCTTGAGGCCGCTACCTCTGATGATGCGGAGAGCGCTCAAGCCGAGGTTGCAGAAGGTGAGGCAATCGCCGCTGAAGCAGAGGCATAAACCGACTTCAGAATGAAGTTTTAACAACGACTTCTATAATAACAAGCCATAAATCAACATCCTCGGATAAGGAATCACGCCCGTGAGTTCTTATCCGAGGATGTTGATTTTGATTACAGCCGATAAATCCCGAACTGTAAATCAGGATTATCTGGTATATAGGAATCGTTTGATGCTGCGCTTAGGAGTCTTTTCAAATTCGTTTGGCATGAGCACAATCTTTGAGAGTTGCTCATACGGAGCTACAATTTTATTGAGTTCCTTACGCACATTCTCCATAGTGCTCTCCATATCGTTGAAAGTGATTCCGAATTTGTCAGTGGCATCGAAGTCCGGATAGACAAGACCAACGAGTTTTCCATCGCGCTCCACCACAAGACTTTCCGCCACAAATGGCATATTATTAAGTTTAGCCTCCAACTCCTCCGGATAGATATTCTGTCCCGAAGCTGTAAGGATCATCGTCTTGGAACGTCCGCGCAAGAAGAGTGTTCCATCTTCCGAACGTGTCCCCATATCTCCGGTGTGAAGCCATCCATCCTTGTCGAGCACGGCCTCGGTAGCCTCCGGATTATTGTAATAACCCTTCATGACATTTACACCACGCACACATATCTCTCCAGGGATATTCTCCGGATCCGGAGAATCCACCTTACTTTCCATAATTGGCAAAGTCTTTCCCGACGATCCCACAATAAATTCACGCCAAGGAGTATAGGAGATCAATGGTCCGCACTCTGTCATGCCGTAACCCACTGTGAACGGAAACTTTATCTTATGCAAAAATTCCTCTACCTCATGGTTAAGTGGAGCGCCACCCACAATCACCTCTTCAAACTCTCCGCCAAATGCATCTATAAGCTTTTTGCGAATCTTGGAATATATTAAAGAATCAAGGAAAGGCACTGCCAACGTCCATCGCATAGTGCCCTTTGAGATCATCGGCAGAATCTGGTTTTTGTAGATTTTCTCAAGTATAAGGGGCACTGTGATCACAAGATTGGGCCGCACCTCAGCCAATGCCTTAAGCAACACCCTCGGAGATGGAGTCTTCCCTAACAGAGTGATATGGGAGCCAACCGCCAAGGGGGTGAGCATATCGAACGCGCATCCATAAGCGTGAGCCAGAGGGAGGAAAGCCAATGCCCGCGAACTACGGAAATGCAATTGCGAATCCATTCCGAAACATACATTCCCTGCCAGATTCTCGCCGGTGAGCATCACTCCCTTTGAGAAGCCGGTAGTGCCGGAGGTATAATTGATCTCCACCACCTCTGAATTATCTCGGTCAGCGTATTTCACATCGTTTGGCGTCAAACCATCAGGATAGCGCCGATTGAAACGTCGGTTGAGGAGTCGCATATTGCGCAGTAATTCTGATTCAGCTTTTTCGTGCAAGACACACTTCCGCTCAAGGCTCATCACTCCGACTACGCTAAGAAGAGACTCCGGTTCGATATGTTCCCAAATATGATCGGAAATAAACAGCAACTTTGCTCCGGAATGATTCACGATATGGATTATGTCGCGGGGATTGAATTCTGAGAGTATCGGCACAATCACAGCTCCATACGTCACTGTAGCCATGTAGACTTTCACCCACATTGCCGAATCCTTGCCACATAGCGCCACCTTGTCGCCCGGTTTCAAGCCGATCGACTCATACAGCATATGCGCTCTCGCTATTGAGACAGCAAGATCGGAATAATTCGACACATTTCCTTTGCCATATTCACTTAAGGCAGGAAGATCCCAGTTTTCAATAAAACTTTTTTCGTAAATCTTAATAAAATTCTTGATTTCCATACACAAACGCATTAATCCGATCAGAATGAAGGCTACCTTACATCAACCGGCATTTTTCTTCTCACTCAACAACGAGAGTGGCTGATATTAAAACAAATAAACCCGTCAACTTGTTTGAACACCATCACCATCTCCTTGCGCCATTTCTTCACTTCCACCTCACCAAGATTTAACATAGGCCAGCCACACTCTGTATCTCATCTGCCATACTGTGTGAAATAAGAGCGTAGCCTGCCAAGATAGTTCATCACGAGGATAATCTGAAAAAATCCGTAATCTCGCAGAGAGTTCAACCAACTTCTTAATCATCTTGTGATTTTATTTTTGCGGATTCAATTTTTTATAGTAGATTTGCAACGATTTTGAAGCAAGGGGAATTTTCCTCTGAATAAGTGGTTTTAACGTCATGCATATGCATGTAGCAAAGATGTATGCAGGAAAAGATTATCTCAAGACCTTGGCAAGAAGCTATGGTCGGGTCTTGGCCTTAGCGGCTTTCCTTATCGTTTTTCCATCCTCATGCCATACTCAAGGGAATGTCAGCACTGAGGAAACACGTTTCGTTGCCGCCGATGACTCCGATGAGTTTCACGCCGACAACGATATAGCCATGACCATTCGTAGCATCGTAGATGCCATCAAGGTGGGTGAGCCTCTCGATTCCTCGTTATACGACTTCGAAGGGATTCTCACTGACGGTCAGGGCACACCTCTTTATACGGATATACAAGGTTCGCCCGGACTTTGGAATATCGACGTAATCGACAACCGGAACGTCGTGATACGCAACCTTTATTTAGGCGATCTGCTTCCCGCGGATCTCCGCACATATCTTCTCCAAAGTCTTGATATGGCCACTGTGCCACCTTTTATAATCACCGATTCCATATGCACTATCGCCGCCCCGTCAACGAATCTGTTGAGTGAGCAGGAAAACGAATACGACGAAATGACGGTCTATGATTTCGGCGGAGGATATCTATGCTTTGAAATACAACCGGGAATGGCCCCGAACGGCCTTGAGGGACCATTGCTGAGCATAATCATGACTGCAGATTATCCTACTCCAAACCGGGACGGAATACAAACCAACGAGTCGGTTCAAAACGTGGCAAAGCCATAAGCTGCACATCGGCAGCACGATCCGACAGAGTCTCCTCTGCATTTCCAACTTTAAGCCCCTTTTCCTCAAGAGCTCCCCTCACCGCCGACAAGGCTTTCTGAGGGGTATTGTTGTCTTGTGAAAGATGGCAGAGGAAAATATATTCCAGATCAGGATTCACGATCTCCTTCAGAAAAGCAGCTGTCTGCATATTGTCGAGATGTCCTATCTCTGTCTGTATGCGGGCTTTAAGATATTCCGGATAGCGCCCCATCCGGAGCATGGTAAGGTCATAGTTAGCCTCGATCACAAGATAATTGGCTTGTCTCATATAATGGCGTGCCCTTTCCGTCACAGCGCCGAGATCGGTGGCCAATACAAAACGCTTGTCGTTAAACTCTACAGAGAATCCCATATTGTCGGTGCCATCATGAGGCACTTCAAAGGCAGTGATTGCAAGATCGCCCAAAGTGAACGGGATCTCTTTGAATATGGGATGATGGAAATCCTTTATACGCTTCGATATGCTGTGCCTTCGCAGAATGCCGTTGAGAACTCTGTTGGTGCAATAAAGCTTAAGATGACGATGAGCTCGCAACAATGCGTAGACATAACGCACATGATCCGAATGATCATGAGTAAGGAGTATACCGGCCACCTTGGAAATATCAATTCCGTTAGCTTTGAGAGTCGATTCTATTACATCGGCCTTTATTCCGGCATCAATGATGATCCCACCGTTGTTTGTGCCTAAATAGCAACTGTTGCCACTTGAACCGGAACCCAACGACATGTATCGCAAAAGATTGGTGCGATCTACGGGTTTGGCCGGTTGTGGAATCTCCGAAGCTGCGTATATGTTGCGACGTGTTGGAGGCGTTTTTTTGACCGCCTCTGTATCATCGTCCCATTCCTCAAAAGGGAGACGCATCTGTCCTTCAAATGAAATCTTACGTCGCATATTTCTTTATAATAATTCCAATAGTCGTTGTGATACCCAATACCCCTCCATTCTCCTTTTGTTTACAATTCATATCTATCCCTATTGTCTGCCGGCATATATGAGAAATATGGCCGGCCGCTTATCGTAATCATACTTCTCCTTTTTCCATTTCGACACAGGAAGGGTCTTGACCGATTCCTGTTCGGGATCAGTGATATCGCAGGCCACACAGAGCAACGTGTCTCCTTTCAAGGTTGCGGCCAGACTCTCCACCATGCGATTGTTGCGGTAAGGAGTCTCTATGAAGATCTGAGTCATGGAGGTTTTTCTGGAGATAGTCTCAAGCTCCCTTAGCTTCTGCTCCCGCTCCTTAGGCTGGATAGGGAGATAGCCGTTGAACGAGAAGCCCTGACCATTGAAACCGGAGGCCATGAGAGCCATAAGAATGCTTGAAGGCCCCACAAGGGGAATGACTCTCAGCCCCTCCCTCTGGGCAATGCTGACAGGCAATGCTCCGGGATCGGCGACTGCAGGGCAACCGGCCTCGCTCATCACACCCACCGGCTCGCCTCTGCGCAACGGCTCCAGAAATGAGCTTACTTCCAATGGATCGGTATGACGGTTCAGCTCATAAAAAGTCACAGCTCCGATATCGAATGTAGGATCACAGCGTTTCAGGAAACGGCGTGCCGTGCGTACATTTTCCACTATTATATGGCGAAGGCCCTTGAGAATTTCAAGATTTCCGGAGGGAAGAACATCCGCCAACGGAGCATCGCTTATGTTGACAGGGACAAGATATAGAGCTGTTGTGAGTTTCATACATACAAAATTAATAAAAAATCACTATTTTTGCAAAAGCAAATTTCGCAAAAGTAGTATTATGACACTTCCAGCCGGTTTTACCGATATGATACACGGCCTGCTCGGAGAGGAGGCTCCCCAACTTTTAGAGGCCCTTCAAAGACCTCCTGTCACATCTGTCAGGCTCAATACCCGTAAACCGGGAGCTGCATTTCCGGGTGCACATCAAGTGAAATGGTGTCCCACGGGCTTCTATCTTTCCGAACGCCCTGTTTTCACTCTCGATCCTCTGCTTCATGCCGGTGCGTACTACGTGCAGGATGCCTCCTCGATGATTCATAGAGAGGTGGTGTCGCGTCTGGTTGATTCTCCCGTAACCCTGCTTGATATGTGTGCGGCTCCCGGCGGAAAAACTACAGCTATGATTGATGCCTTGCCAGACGGATCGCGGGTTGTGGCCAATGAATATATGCCCAAAAGGGCTGCCATACTTAAAGAGAATCTCTCAAAATGGGGGTATCCTCTTGCCTCTGTCACCAATCGCGACTCCTCATTCTTCGCTGAGCGAGGTGATCAGTTTGACATCGTGGCTGTAGATGCCCCATGCTCAGGAGAGGGGATGATGCGCAAAGATGAAGATGCAGTGAAGCAATGGAGCCCGGAACTGATAGATAAGTGCGTGGCGTTGCAACGAGAAATCACCGCCAACGCAGAGAAAGCCCTGCGTCACGGAGGATATCTGATCTACTCCACCTGCACATTCAACCGTAAAGAGAATGAGGAGATGGCGGAGTATATTCGAGACACTCTCGGACTGATACCGGTAGACATGGGCTTTCCGGAAGAATGGGGAATCCCTCGTGGAATCGATACTGATATACCCGTGTATCGTTTCATGCCTCATCGCACAGAGGGGGAAGGACTTTTCCTTGCAGTGTTCCGTAAACCGGAATCTCCCGACTGCGAGAACTCCTCATCCGAAATCGGACGTATTGAAAAATCCACTACTGCGGTAAGCCGTATGGCAAGACCTACCTCAGTAAAAGCCCCGAAGCGCTCCGCAGAGAGAGCAAAAGGGAAGCAGGATATACGTATTCCTGAAATTGAAGAGATACTGTCGCTTGACTTCGACCGTTCGCAATTTCCGGAAGCAGAAGTCGACCTGAACACAGCCCTCTCCTATCTCCGGCGCGAATCCATCTCGCTTTCCCCCGAAGTGCCCAAAGGCCTTGTGGTTATCACATATAAAGGTCTTCCCCTCGGGATGGCAAAGAATATAGGAAGCCGTGCCAACAATCTATATCCCAAAGGATGGCGCATATTGATGCGTTGATAAGCTTTATATCGTAATCTGAAAAAATGTTCAAGAAAGCTACATATCCTGTCACCGGAATGATGTGTGCCGTATGCGCAGGCACAGTGGAGAAAACAGTGGCACAATGCCACGGAGTGAAAGATGCTGCAGTCAACTTCGCCTCTGCTGAAGTATCATTTTCCTACGACCCGGCCGTGGTGTCGCCGGAAGAGATAGCTCATGCCGTAAACGAGGCCGGCTATGAGATGATAATTGTCAATAGTGCGATTGAAGCCGTTGAGGAGAAAGAGAAAGCAGAGCATGAACAATACGTAAAGATGCGCCGCAATCTCATAATAGCATGGGTGCTCACCATACCTCTTTCAGTGATATGTATGCTCCATGTGCATTTTCCGGGCGACAGCTGGGTGCAGTGTATTCTTGCACTCGGAGTTATGGCGGCCTCCGGCAGACGCTTCTATGTAGCCGGATTCAAACATCTCTTCTCAGGTCGCCCCGATATGGATTCACTGGTGGCAATATCCACTCTGGTCAGCTTTCTATTCTCTCTTTTCAATACCATCACTCCCCGCACTCTCACCGATGCCGGCATACCCGCCGATCTCTATTATGAAGCGGCTGCGATGATTATAGCTTTTGTATCGACCGGCAAGTTTATGGAGATGAGGGCACGCAGAAACACAGGCACAGCCATTCGTGCGCTAATGGGACTTCAGCCTTCCGAAGCTCTGCTGGTAGGGAGCGATGGAGAGGTAAAAAGAGTCAAAATTGGGGATATCAAACCCGGAGATCTTATTTCAGTGCGTCCGGGCGACAGGATACCTGTAGATGGTGTGGTGACTTCAGGACATTCAGTCATTGATGAGAGTATGCTCACCGGCGAACCTGAGGGTGTGGAAAAAATTGCCGGTGCCAAAGTCTCTGCCGGAACACTTAACACCAACGGCTCCATAATAGTCAAAGCCACTGAGGTGGGGGCCGGGACCGAACTGGCACGAATAATAGAGTGTGTGCGTGAGGCTCAAGGTTCAAAAGCTCCGGTACAGCGTCTCGTGGATAAAATCAGTGCGGTGTTCGTGCCTACAGTCATCTCCATCTCCATCCTTACATTCATTGTCTGGATATGTTTCGGCACTATACATCTTCCCATGGCTATACTTGCGGCTGTCTCCGTGCTGGTGATTGCCTGCCCTTGTGCTCTTGGCCTCGCCACGCCCACAGCGGTGATTGCAGGAATTGGTCGGGGAGCACGTGAAGGAATACTGATTCGACAAGCAACGGCTCTCGAACTTCTCTCGAAAATCACTGTACTCGCCATCGACAAGACAGGAACACTCACGGAGGGGAAACCTCGTGTCACATCCATTTATCAATCGTCTGATTATACATTGTCACCCGCACTTATCGATGCTGTATATGCGCTTGAGATGAAATCCGCCCATCCCCTTGCAGGAGCCATAACCGAATGGTGTGAAACTCATAGAGATTCTCCCTTAACTGCTAATCAAGGTGCCTCTACCATAACCGAACCGGATTCGTTTGATTACATCCCGGGGAAAGGGATAATCGGCTATGTGGATTCCCATCGCTATTGGATAGGAAATGAAGCGTTATGCCATGCTGAGGGAGCCGAAATTTCAGATGATATGCGGAAGGAGATTGAGCAATGGATGTCGGAAGGCGTAGGTGTAGTGATAGCCGGTAACAGCGAAAAGGCATTGATTTCTTTCAAAGTGGCCGACACAATACGGAAGGATGCAGCCGAGGCAATCGCAGCACTCAAGGCTGATGGCATACGTCCTGTGCTGATAACAGGCGACAGACTTGCTACGGCGCGTTATGTAGCTGATGCCGTAGGCATCGATGAGATAGTGGCTGATGCTTTACCTGGCGACAAACAGGCTGCCATTATCAAATTGAAAGAGGAAGGAGAAGTGGTCGGCATGGCGGGCGATGGCATCAATGATTCCCAGGCTCTCGCGGAAGCCGACATCTCCATAGCTATGGGAGGAGGTAGTGATATAGCGATAGAAGTGGCACAGCTTACCATCGTGTCGGGCAAACTCATCTATATTCCACGTGCCGTGCGCCTCTCAGCCGCTACACTCCGCATTATCAAGGAGAACCTTTTCTGGGCCTTTATCTACAACACTGCGGGCATACCAGTTGCAGCGGGAGTGCTCTATCCCCTATGGGGTATCCTATTGTCACCCATGGTAGCCTCGGCAGCCATGGCCTTCTCCTCAGTGTGTGTAGTGCTCAACTCGCTCCGCCTCAACCGTCCCCGCTTCTGACTAAATTCCCTGCAATCATCCGGATCTTAAAAAAGGTCTCAATAGTGGGTTGCCACGACATGCAAGCAATTATTGGATTTCAAGAGAGTATGTCGTGGATCACGTCGAGGCTCCGGAGATTGGAGGCACCGGGGAAATGGATGGCATAGTAGCGGAGAAGCTTATCCAATATCTCGCTTCGTAGTCGGCCGTTGAGCCGGAGCGCCCTTACATTCGTGAAATTAATACGACTCAACAAGGCGGCAAAACGAGCCTCCTCTCCATACAGATAATCGGAATGAGATGGTACTCGCGAAGTAAACACACCTGCCTGCATATCAAACACGCATCCCTGACGGTAGTCACGGCCATCTGGCTGAATGCCTGCGAAAGTGAGCAAAGATGAAAGGAATGCTATATGGAAATCGGCCACGCCGGTGGTCATCCTGTCGAGCAAACGCAACGAATCCCTTATATAATCCCACATAAGTTCGTCGGGCATAGAGGCTCTAAGAAGCCGATTGAGAAAGTCGGCAAGGAAAAGGGCCACCAAACGTTTCATCGGATCGAAGTAAATATCATTCCATATCTCATGGAGAGAGAAATTACCTAATCTCTGGAGTTCCGAAGTGGTCTTGAAATTTATATCCGCCTCAATCACAGCAAGAGGTTGCAGCCGGGCCTGACGCAGCCGACCAGCCTTCCCTGTGCCTGCCGGAGAGAGGAAAGATATGCGTCCACGAGTGCGCGTAAACAGGGTCACAATCGACAATCTGTCGGAATGGCGTGTGATGTCAAGTATTATACCTGTGATTTTCTCAGTCATGTCGCGAAATTAATAAAAAAATTAGTATTTCGACCTAAACCCTTTGAGAGGTTATAATGTTTTATAGACAAAATCAATTATTAAAATCAATCATTACTATGGCTGACACAAAAAGTATAAAAGGCACAAAGACCGAAACCAATCTTGCTAACGCCTACGTATCTGAATCAACTGCGTATACACGCTACACATATTTTTCTCAGTCTGCTGAGAAAGAGGGATATTACCAATATGCCAAGATTTTCCAGGAGACTGCAGACAACGAATTGCACCATGCCAAGATATTCCTCAAGCTTCTCACTGAGGGTGCCGTGATGACAACTCCAATTAGTGTGGATCCGGGCATCCTTACTCCTACAGTAGACAACCTGAAGGTGGCTGCTCAGGAGGAACAGAGTGAAGGTGTAGATCAATACATCAAATCTGCTGAAGTTGCCGAAGAGGAAGGTTTCCCCGAGATAGCCGAGACATTCCGTGCCATCGCTACCATCGAGAACCATCACAAGGAGCGTTTTGATCTTCTCCGCAAGGAGATTGAAGACGGCACCGTTTGGAAACGTGAGAAACCGATCAAATGGCAGTGTCAGGTGTGCGGCTACATCTTTGAGGGTGTAGAACCACCCGAAAAGTGCCCCGCCTGCAAACATCCTCGTCAGCATTTCATGCCCGAGGAGGACAATTATTGAAATACATTCCTTAAATTTGTTTGCTAAATAAATTCGCTTTAATAACTTACATGATATGTCAGAATCCGGCCTCGCAAGGGCCGGATTTTTTATGCTACTCTCTACAAAAATATAAAGCCTGCTTCCGAAGCGGAAGCAGGCTTTATATTTTTGTAAAGTATTGGTTGATTATCTATCCAACCGATTATTTCAGACTCCACTCCACACCATTCTTGGTGTCTTTCACATTGAAGCCCAAAGCAGCGAGTTTGTCGCGGATAAGATCGGAAGTGGCCCAGTCTTTGTTACTCTTGGCATTCTTACGCACCTCCATCAACAGATCTACGGCTCCCTCATAAGCCTTGACAGTATCACTATTGTCAGCATCAGCCCCAATCTTCATGCCAAGAATCTCTATAAGGAACACATCAAACAGATGACGAAGTTTGGCAAGATCCTCCGCGGAAAGTTTCACACTTCCGTCAGAAGCTGAATTGATAATTTTGCAAGCCTCGAAAAGCTGTGCAATCACCTGCGGAGTGTTGAGATCATCATCCATAGCCTCATAACACTTGGTGAGGAAGTCGGGCACCTCAACGGTAGATTTCTCTGCCGGAAGAAGACCTTGAAGACGGCGATAACCATCGGTGATCTTCTGAAGAGCCTTCTCAGCTGCCTGCAGAGCCGCATTGGAGAAGTCGACAGTAGAACGATACTGAGCCTGAAGTATGAAAAAACGAATCACCATCGGTGAATAAGCTTTCTCAAGGAGGGGATGCGAGCCATCGAAAAATTGCTCAAGGGTAATAAAGTTGTTATAGCTCTTACCCATCTTCTTCCCTTCGATGGTGATCATATTGTTGTGTACCCAATATTTCACCGCCTCGTGTCCTTGCGCCGCCACACTCTGAGCTATCTCACACTCGTGATGCGGGAAAAGGAGATCAAGGCCACCACCGTGGATGTCAAAACATTCTCCGAGATATTTCTCACCCATCGTAGAACATTCGAGATGCCAGCCGGGGAAGCCCTCGCTCCAGGGGGAGGGCCAGTGCATTATATGCTCAGGCGAGGCCTTCTTCCAAAGGGCGAAGTCAAGCGGATTGCGCTTCTCATCCTGACCGTCGAGCTCGCGGGTCTTGGCCTGCATATCCTCGATGTTTCGGCCTGAAAGCTTGCCGTAGTTATGGTCTTTATTATATTTCTCGACATCAAAATATACAGATCCACAACTCTCATAAGCGTAACCGGCATCAAGAATCTTCTTCACATACTCTATCTGCTCTATGATGTGGCCCGAAGCATGAGGCTCGATGCTCGGAGGGAGCACATTGAGCGCCTCCATGTCGTGATGATAGCGGTTCAGATAAAGCTGCACCACTTCCATCGGTTCGAGCTGTTCGAGACGTGCCTTCTTGGCAATCTTGTCTTCTCCGGAATCGGCGTCGTGTTCAAGATGGCCTACATCCGTGATGTTGCGCACATAGCGCACCTTATACCCTAAGTGACGCAGGTAACGGAAGAGGATATCAAACGTGATCGCGGGGCGGGCGTGCCCCAGATGTGCGTCGCCGTATACAGTAGGCCCACACACATACATGCCCACATGTCCTTCATGAATAGGCTTGAAAGGCTGCTTAACGCGTGTGAGCGAATTGTAGAGGGTAAGGTTGTTATCCATTTCTATTTGGGGAGAGCGGATCTTGGGTTATCAGTTGTTGCCGATGCCGGGGTTCTTGCCGCCACGGGGCTGGATCTCACCGAACTGAGCCTCGTATTTCTTTACGTTGTCGGTGAGAGCAAACATAAGCTGCTTTGCATTCTCAGGGCTCATGATCACACGGCTTACAACGGGAGCCTGGGGCATGCCGGGAGCGGCGAAGATGAAGTCGATGAGAAACTCGTTGGGGCCGTGGCCGATCATAGCGAGGTTGCTGTATTTGCCGTCTGCTGTCTCCGGACGGAGCTGAATCTGGAGCTGATTCTTGTTCTGGTTGTCTTGTGCTGCCATTTTTAATCTATTTTTAGTTGTTGTTTTATTCCATATTTTACAGTGAAGCTGTTTACACCGAAGCTGTAAAACTGCTGAATCTTATTTTGCGGTTGCGAAGATAACTAAAAGAGTTTAATTATCCAAACGTTCCACAATTTTACCGTCGGCCATCTCTACCACTCTGTCGGCGATAGAGGCCATATCCCGATCGTGGGTGACCACTACAAACGTCTGTCCCTTCTCCCGGCATAATCTCAGAATGATCTCCTGTATCTCCTGACGGTTGTGGGAGTCGAGGCTTCCGGTAGGTTCATCGGCGAATACCACTTCCGGATGGTTGATAAGGGCACGTGCAATTGCCGTGCGCTGTTTCTCTCCTCCCGAAAGCTCCGCCGGTTTATGAGCGAGGCGGTGCCCCATGCCGAGATCCTCCAGAAGGCGTCGTGCTTCATCTTCCGCCTCTTTTCGCGAACGTCCGGCGATAAGAGCGGGCAACGCCACATTCTCAAGAGCGGAAAACTCCGGAAGGAGTTGATGAAACTGAAACACGAACCCTATATGACGGTTGCGGAACTCAGAGAGTGGACGGTCTTTGAGAGTGAAGATATCCGTTCCGTCGAAAATCACGGAGCCTGCGTCGGGACGGTCAAGACTTCCCGCAATCTGGAGCAGAGTGGTTTTCCCGGCTCCAGACGGCCCCACGATAGCCATTATCTCCCCTTCCGGGATCGTGAGCGACACATCATGAAGCACCGTGAGCGGCCCATAGGATTTTGTGACATTACGAATCTCTATCATTCTCCTCTATGTTTTAAACTTTTATAACTCGCAACTTTCTGCTTAAACCAATTTCTCAGAGATTATTTTCTCCCTGTGTGAGCCAAGCTCCCTTGAAGCCCGTCTCCTCTATTGTCTTTACTACCTGAGCGGCGGTCTCCGGATCATCGTCTACACCATGCATCTCGAGAACCTTGTCGGCAGAGTTGAGATCGAGGCTCCACTCTTGATTGGGAAATTTGCTGCGGACAGCTCCCAGGATAGCTGAGGAGCAACCGCCACATTTTGCATTTGTCTTGAATTTCATATCTTTTCGTTTTTGCAAAGTTTCAAGGCGGCATAGAGGCCACCTCTTCATGCAAAGGTACATAAAAAACATGATTTTTATGCACCCCGGCATAATATTTTTAACAAAATGATATAATCTTTTTTGGATTTTTGTTACAGCTCCGGGATTTAATATTCGCTCAGTGCCAATTTTTCAACATTTGATTCAACCTCTTTGGAGGGCGACACAGACACGGAATCAAGGGACATAAAAAAAGTCTACCTCTTTTCACAAAGAAATAGACCGAAACCTTAATCTTAATTATACTATGAAAAACACTATGCAAAGTTAACCCTATTTGAATCTAAAATCCAAACATATGCCGATTTTTTAGGTCATTATTAACAATTATTAAGTGGAAAATAATTAAATTTGCGTTTTGAAGGGGGAAAATACGAACTTTAAACCGCAAGTCGTGTCGTAACCCCGGGGATTGTCTAAGTCACTCTAATTTTTAACACGTGGAGAAACTCTACCAATATCTCTGGAAGTCACGTATGTTCGGGCGCACTCTCACCGACTGCGACGGACGCAGCATCGAGGTGATCGATCCGGGACGCCTTAACACCGACTCCGGCCCGGATTTCTTCAACTCGAAGATAAGGGCTGACGGAACCGAGTGGGCCGGAAACATTGAGATTCACGTCAAAGCCTCCGATTGGCATCGCCACGGCCATCAGAACGACCCGGCATATGACAGTATCATTCTCCATGTGGTGGGCGTGGCCGACCAACGGATACACCGCAGCGACGGCTCGCTGATACCTCAGGTGGTGATGACAATGCCTGAGAATTTCTTCCGCACATTCTCCACTCTGCAAACTGAAGCCGACACCATCCGTTGTGCCTCAGCCATCCCCGATATCCCTTCGATAACCGCTATAGATTGGCTTGAGACTCTTGCGATAGAAAGGATACAAGCCAAAAGTGACAAGATAAAGGAGACATACGCGGCATGTGGCAACGACTGGGAACAGACCTGCTTCATTACCCTCGCCCGCGGTCTCGGATTCGGGCTGAATGGAGATCCTTTCGAAATGCTCGCACGCTCTATTCCGCTCAAGATTCTGCATCACCATTCCGACACACCTCATCAACTGCAAGCCATACTTTTCGGGCAGGCGGCTATGCTTGACTCCTCTCTGCATATTTTCGATGAGTATTACCAACTGCTGTGTCGTGAATATTATTTCCTCGCCCGGAAGTATGGGCTGAGACCAATGCGCGCAGGCCTATGGAAATATGCCCGCACCCGTCCTCAGAATTTTCCTCATCGTCGCCTCGCTTTCCTCTCAAAAGCATGCGAAGGTGGATTCGCTTTATTCTCCAAACTTATAGCTGCAAATGGGGATGAGTTGGAGTCGAGAAAACTGTTTGACTGGCATATCGAAGGCTATTGGCAGTCGCATTTCTCATTTGATACGGAGATTAAGACTCAGTCCGACACTCTTTCTCAAGCAAGCATTACTCTTCTGCTGATAAATGTGGTGGCTCCGCTCCTTTACACTTACGGAGCTATGCGTGGCAATCCGGAACTCGCGGAGAAAGGTCTTGACCTGCTATCCTCGCTGCCTGCGGAATCAAACGCCATTATCCGTGAATGGCAACGTTGCGGACTTTCAGCCTCCGATGCCATGCGCACCCAGGCTCTGATCCATCTCAGAAAGGAATACTGCGACCGGAGGAAATGTCTTTATTGCCGTTTTGGCCACCAGTTGCTCAGCTATTCAGCAGGACGGCCATCCTTGAGCCGCAACCCTCGCAATTTCCGAAACTCTTCACCCTCCTCAGTGTTATAATATAAAGGTAAAGTTAATAAATAGAAAATGTCACGAAATAACAGAGAGAGAAATCCCAAGCGTATATTCCGCGAAGACCGTATACTGAAATGGACCAACGAAACCGGAGAGCCCCGACAGCTGCTGGAGTTCGTGATTGAGAAGCTGAAGGATAAGAGTCGCACCGATCTCAAGGCATGGCTTCGTCACGGGCATTTCAGAATAGACGGCACCGTGCAGACCGCTTTCGACGCACCCGTTGCTCCCGGGGCAAACGTAGAGGTCAACATAAGCCGGCCGTTTGTAGTGCTGCGCAATCCACGACTTCAGCTCGTCTATGAGGATGATGATGTTATTGTGATAAACAAAGGTTACGGACTTCTTTCAGTTGGCACACAAAGCCATAAGAAAGAGGAATCAGCCTACGATATACTTCGGGAATATGTAAAGAGACAGGATCCCCGCAACAAACTCTATGTGGTGCATCGTCTTGACCGTGACACCTCCGGCCTCATGATGTTTGCAAAGACAGAAGAAGCTCAGGAGACACTTCGTCACAACTGGAACAATATGGTGCTCGACCGTCTCTACGTAGCCCTGCTCGAAGGATATGTGAAGGAGGACTCCGGATTCATGAAAAGCAGATTGGCCGAAAACTCTCAGTTTGTGGTTTACTCTACAGAGAACCCGGATGAAGGGAAGCTTGCGCTCACGCGTTTCAACGTGATAAAACGAGCCAACGGTCTCTCATTGGTGGAATTCTCGCTCGACACCGGACGTAAGAACCAGATACGCGTGCATGCTTCCGAAATGGGCCACCCCATCTCCGGCGACCGTAAATATGGAGCCAAGGAGAGCCGACTTCACCGACTCTGCCTTCACGCACGCACACTTCGTTTCGCCCATCCCATCACCCGCAAGGATATGCGGTTTGAACTTCCGGTGCCCTCCCGCTTTCTCCAAGCTGTGAAGACCACGGATTCATCCGCTGCAAGCAAAACAAATTCATAATAAACTATGGCAATAGATACATCCTCATATTATCCTGAAGTGCCCTCGCCCGACGGACACGACGACAACTTCAGCCTCAACAACCGTAAGGGTGGACTCTTCGGCGATGACCGCAACGAACATCCCGAACCGGAGAGAGAACCGGAGCCCACACCGCCCCCCTTGCCACCTTCTCCCAAGCCGGTGGCCGGAAAAGATAGTCCGAAGTCTGCCGGAGAGAAGATGGCGGATGGCATAGCCCATCTGCTGTCGTGGGTGCTTGTGCCCCTGCTTATGCCTGTCTATGGACTCATGCTGGCATTCGGACTCTCAATTCTTGATGTTGCCCCGATGGGGATGCGCATAATCTTCACCCTTATAGTTGCCGGCATTTGCGTGGTGGTGCCTATGATTCTCATTCTTCTTCTCAAGAAGTTCGGATTGATCGACGATGTAGGCCTCAACAATCGCGACGAGCGTTTTGTGCCCTATGTAATAACAATAGTGTGCTTCGGCGTCACGGCATGGTTCATGGCTGCAAAAGGTGCGCCTCTCTGGCTGTCAATGTTCTTCGCCGGAGGAACGTTGGCCACTATAATATGCACAGTCGTGAATTTCAAATGGAAGATCTCAGCCCATGCCGCCGGGATAGCCGGAGTGGTGGCATTGCTTATCCGTATTGAGAAAGATGGCGCGGCTGATCCGCAGCTCTTCGGATGGCTCATTGCCATGACACTTCTTGCAGGATTGCTCGGCTCTGCCAGGGTATGGCTCGACCGACACACCGTATGGCAAGTGCTCGCCGGCTACCTCGTAGGCTTCTGTTCCGTTTTCTTCCTCACGATGATAAAATAAGGACAAACAACTATCCAAATACTTTTTCAGGCAAACACATATTTATGCTGTGGCCCTGACTAAATAATTACTGCAAAAGATGTCTTTTTACAATTATAAACGTCGTAACAGCTCTGTCACCAATGCCGGAGGTGTATTGATCGGTGGTGATAACCCTGTAAGGGTGCAATCGATGAACAATACCTCCACACTCGATACAGAGGCAAGTGTAGCCCAGGCTCTTCGTATAGCCGAAGCAGGTGGAGAACTCGTGCGTCTCACCACGCAAGGTGTGCGTGAGGCAGCTAATATGGCGGAGATACGCGCCGGACTCGACAAGGCCGGTTGCCATGTGCCCTTGGTGGCTGATGTGCATTTCAATCCGAATGCTGCTTTCA
This sequence comes from uncultured Sangeribacter sp., assembly GCA_964513775.1. Taxonomy (GTDB): domain Bacteria; phylum Bacteroidota; class Bacteroidia; order Bacteroidales; family Muribaculaceae; genus Lepagella. The sequence continues at coordinate 109,302 of CAZEOI010000001.1, forward strand.
AAGCTGCGGAGACCTGCGAGAAGGTGCGCATAAATCCCGGTAATTTCGTAGATGCCGCACGCACTTTCAAGAAACTCGAATTTACAGATGAGGAATATCAGGAGGAGATCGGCAAAATACGCTCTACCCTTGTGCCCTTCCTCAACGTCTGCAAGCAACATGGCACAGCCATTCGCCTCGGTGTAAACCACGGCTCCCTTTCCGACCGTATCATGAGCCGGTATGGCGACACACCGGCCGGAATGGTGGAATCGGTGATGGAATTCCTGCGCATTTGCCGTGAGGAGAATTTCAATGATATTGTAATCTCTATCAAAGCCTCCAATGTGGTGATTATGGTGGAGACGATGCTTCTTCTTGACCGTAAGATGGCGGAGGAGGATATGCACTACCCTCTCCACTTGGGCGTGACTGAGGCCGGAGATGGCGAGGATGGACGCATCAAAAGTGCCGTGGGCATAGGCACGGTTCTCTCTCATGGCATCGGCGATACAATCAGGGTGTCGCTCACTGAGGATCCTGAGAAGGAGATTCCCGTGGCTGTAAAACTTCGTGAATATATTGCCTCTCGCATTGGCCACCGACCGGTGGAAGAACCTACCGCAGCAGTTGAAAACTCCCGTTCGGTAGCCGAAAAGGTACCCGGATTTGACCAGATGTCTGATCCGCTTGTAATCGGACTCGACATAGAGGAGATTCCGGCGAACTGGCATCGCGTGGATGCGGCATCTGAGTTGGTTGTCTTTGATGATACTCTTCCGGTGGTGATAACCTCTGCCAACGAGAACCGTCCCGGCGAAATCGCTTCATGGATTGACCGTTTCGTAGCGCTCGGCGGCAAAAATCCTATATTCATACATCTCTCCTATTCCGACACAGATTTAGAGGATCTTCAGGTGAAAGCGGGAACCGATTTCGGTCCGTTGTTACTTGGAGGATATGGCTCGGGAATCTTCGTAGAGGCACCGGCCTTCAGCCGGGAGGAGATCAATTCCTTGGCATTGGGATTGCTTCAGGCCGCCCGTCTGAGAATCAGCAAGACGGAATATATTGCCTGTCCCGGTTGCGGACGTACCCTCTTTGATCTTCAGAACACATTGCAGAAGGTGAAAGCGGCCACAAAGGAACTCAAGGGACTCAAGATCGGAGTTATGGGTTGCATTGTCAACGGTCCCGGCGAGATGGCGGATGCCGACTACGGTTATGTCGGTGCCGGTCCCGGCAAGGTAAGCCTGTACAAAGGGAAAGAATTGGTGAAGAAGAATATACCGAATGAGGAGGCCATACCGGAACTTCTCAACCTCATCAATGAGAACGAGAATAGGCTATGAATATCCTATTGAACATAATCTGGGTAGTGTTTGGTGGTCTGATGATTGCTGTGGAGTATGCCATATCGAGTGTTGCGATGATGCTCACGATAATTGGTATTCCATTCGGCATACAGACCATCAAGTTGGCACAGGTAGCCTTATGGCCCTTCGGCACCGACATAACGAGCGACGGTTGGCCATCGGGATGTCTGGCCGGAATCATGAACATAATATGGTGGTTTGTGGGTGGTTTTCCGATCGCCCTCACCCACTTGGTATGGGGACTCATTTTCTGCATCACGATAGTAGGGATCCCATTCGGTATGCAACACTTCAAACTGATGAAGTTAGCCCTCTTCCCCTTCGGCAAAACCGTAAGCTGACCCTCCCACCGTCAGCAATATTGCATTGATAAATAACGAAATTCTTTCATATGATGGCAAGATATTGTGATGTATTACACCATCCTTAATCTTGCCGTCAACTCTATCATTCGTTTAATCAGCTCATCAAAAGAAAGACTTCGCTCTTCGTATATGAAGTTCTTTTGCATTGATCGATAATCCTTTGCCCACTCTTCCATGACTGCATCAGGTGGAATAAACGTCAAAGTAGAGGGATTGTGCAGGTTATAGTCAATACCTTCAACCCTATTGAAAACAGAACGGTGTTGCACCACACTGTCGTAAAGTTTTCTATCGGCTATGGATTTACCAAAGTCTGTATCCATAATCTTTTCAATATCATATATATGCCGGCTCATTCGCTTGCTTCGTGGGTTTTCTTTCTGAAACTCCTCATGCAACAAGAATATCTTTTCAAGGAAAGTGCGCGTCGGTACTACCGTAGGGAATTGCACCTCTATATTTTCTTCCTCCTTAAGAATTTCAGACATAAAACTACGTAACGTTTTATGCTCTACCGGCTCGTCCATTGACAGACAACTAATTTCTATTTTTACCTTAGGTTCAATATACTCGGAGACATCCGGCAAAATAGATTTGTAATTCACAAAGATAGTCGAGGGGTGAGTTGTTGCCCGTAGTTCGGTTGTCTTACCGTCATTGTCTGTTCTTGTCAGTTCCGGCTCTATGTTGAAATCAACAATCCCCATGCCGTTTAGAGCTTCTGCTATCTCACCGGGTAATTCTCTTATGATATAATGGCGGGCAGCCCGTCTAACCTTAGCCAACTGATTACCAGAGGTTGATGATATTCCGAATATACCTTCCCTACGCATAGCAATATCGATATCTTCACTAAAACGCTTAATCAAGTTCCAGCCTTTAGATAAGGATGTGCCACCCTTAAATGACATTAGATCGAAATGACGTGTAGTAGACAAGACTTTTAAAACCATTGTCACCCACCAGTCTTTCTCTACAGCCTGTTGTGGCAAATGCGTTTTTGCAGATGTTATTTCAAGAACATCAAGACGCTCCTCAATGCTTAATTGTTGCCAATGTTTCATCGTTACATCAGTTTCTTTATTATTTTTTGAATCCATGCCGGCGCAAGCTGTAAATCTTCCATCATATATGGATCTTCTTGTTTATTGATAAATCTCTTTATAGCTTCGTACTCTGCTCCAGACATATTCTCTTCTCCTATTTCTCTTATCCCTTGTATCAATAGAGGTATTACACTACCTTTTCCAGCAAAATTTTTTGGAGAGGCATGACGAAAAGAAATTTTCCTTTCACCTATTTTTACCGTTCGTGTTGACCCGGTAGTAATATAGGATAAATTCGTAGGCACTTGAGTAGATAGCCCTATTATGTTTGCTGCAGTACTCCCGGTCGGTAATATTTCACACTTATCTCGTTCCGCTATTTCTTTTGCAATTTTTTCAAGGGACACTGGCACTTTACCAAACCTGGAAACCTTAGGCTTGACATAAATACCGTGAGCAGCTTTTTCAAGAAAGCCGTTGATTGTTGCCTCATACAGTATCTTTCTAATTGTCTCAGCAGATCCTAAATTAGCATAATCAGATATGAAGAATATTGAATTAGGCTGACTCTCATCAATACTCATCATAATAGTATGCTTAATATTTCCTCGTTCTACGGTATTCATTTTAACATTTATTAGCACCGAATTTTATTAAATATTTCGGTGTAAAGATAGTTGATTTTTTCCATACAACAAAATTTGATATAGTTTTTTTCAACACATCATACAAGTTTATATGCTATTTTGTGAGCGACAGTTTGCTATATGTGTGAATAATAACTATATTTACACAATCTTTTCAAATTAAGAAATATGGAAGCATTATCTGTCAGTGATTATAGGAAGAACCTTGCTGCCTCATTCGATCGAGCAGAAAAGGGGGAACAGGTCTTAATACGACGCAAAAATGAAGAGAATGAATCCCTTAAAGTGGAATTGTCGGCGCTGTCTTCAATAGTGATGACGGGAATCTCCGGACGGCGGTCGTCGCTATCCGGAAGATACGCAAAGGGATATACGATATGGGAGTCAAGACAAATTTACATATAATGATATGATTTTTTAGAAAATTTCTGAAAAATCATATCTTTTTTTATTAATTTTGCATGACATCATGATTTTCAGGATTCACGTAGCTGATATGTCAGGATTCACGCATCTGATATGTCAGGATTCACGCATCTGAGATGTCAGGATCTTGTTCTCAAGAATAATCAATATTACCCTATCAACACCTCACCTTCAATCAAACCTATCTTTTATGAAACTTTATTCCGCCATTATTCTATTGCTGGCCATAGTATCCTCTATTTCCGCAAACGCAGAGAGCAAAGCCGGTCAATTTACCGTGGATGCCACCTCCGCTAAAATGTATTTCGATATGGCTAAAGATGCAGAAAAAGGGATTTTACCCACGGATGCACAATGGGATTCACTCTTTGTCTCCCCAGCTTATAAGGCCCTTTTCGATAACACCCGATGGAATAAGAAAAAATTCAAGCGGAATGTGCGTTCTGCATTCGAGATAGTTTATGATCCGGCGAAAAAGAATACTTGTGACAGCATAGCCAATCTGCTCGATGATATAGTGCCTATCGAAGATGAACTGCCTTTCTTTGTCTCCACAGCACTGAGCATACGCAAAAATCTCGACAAATATGATTCTTTTATATCTGAGACTGATATGGACAGTGTAAGTAGCGCTGCCGATGCCAAAGCCCGGGAATTATTGCCCCGCAACGGTGAAGGGATCGAACCTATCAACTCTCCGATATATTTCATTGTGTGGGATCTCGAATGTCGTGCTTTGAATGGCTGTCTTTTCCTTGATCCCAACACATTCTTTCATGAAGGGATAGAGGCCGCTGTGGAATTTCTCGGTCACGAGATACATCACTTTTATCTAATGCCGGCCTTTGATAAGACATATGAACAGGATGTGATGGACGGTGCTGTCTTTGCTCTCATCTCAAATATGCGTGAAGGAGTGGCCGACATTATCAACAAAAAGAAAATGCCTGTAACTTCTCTCGTACACTATGGCGACAAAATGGTGCAGAAATACAATGCCGATTATTATGACTCTCCCAACGTGTTGAGAGAACTCGACGATGTAACTTGCCAATATCTCGATGGGAAAATCAATCTGGAGGATTATTTCAGAAAGGCTGCCTCCTGCGTCCATTATGAGGGTCACACCACCGGCGACTTCATGGTATTTCTTATCCGCGATCAACTCGGATTAGACGCAGTGAAGAGAAGCGTTGGAGATCTCGATGCTTTTATCGACAACTATAACGCGGCGGCTTCCAAAGCAGGCACATACGTTTTCTCTGACCGATTCACTGATCATATCCATTCCGTATCACGACGCGCTCGCAGAAAATAATCGCGTGTAAACAATAAATATGAAGTGGCGCTCTCCAATTGGAAAGCGCCACTTCATATTTATTGTCTGTATAAGTCTTAGATATTACCCGAAGAAATGTTACGGGAAGCTATCAGCGAATGATGAGCATGGCGTCGCCATAGGCACCAAACTGATACTTCTCTTTCACCGCCACTTCGTAGGCTTTCATCACAAGATCATAACCTCCGAATGCACATACCATCATCAACATCGTGCTGAGTGGGAGATGGAAATTAGACACAAGTGAGTTGCAAACCGTGAAATCATATGGGGGGAAGATAAACTTGTTGGTCCAGCCCTCAAACGTCATAAGATGACCGTCCATACATACGGCGGTTGCCAACGCACGAAGCACGGAAGTGCCAACGGCACAGACATTGGAATTACGATCCTTGGCGGCGTTAACCATATCCACGAGGGTTTCGTTTACAAACATCTCCTCGCTGTCCATGCGATGCTTGGTGAGATCCTCAACATCGATATCCTTGAAGTTGCCACGTCCGCTGTGCAGAGTAAGGAATCCGCGATTCACACCCTTTATCTCCAGACGCTTCAGAAGCTCACGGCTGAAGTGAAGTCCGGCTGCGGGAGCCATCACAGCACCTTCGTTTTCTGCAAAGATGCACTGATATCTCTCGGCATCCGACTCCTCCACCTTACGGGTGATATATTCAGGCAATGGGGTTTCACCCATAGAGTAAAGAAGCTCCTTGAATTCATCATGAGGACCGTCGTAGAGGAAACGCAGTGTGCGTCCGCGCGACGTGGTATTGTCGATTACCTCGGCCACCAACGAATCATCATCTCCGAAATAAAGCTTGTTGCCTATACGGATCTTGCGGGCAGGCTCAACGAGCACATCCCAGAATTTGTTTTCCTCATTCAATTCCCTCAAGAGGAACACCTCGATACGTGCGCCGGTCTTCTCCTTATTCCCATAAAGACGGGCCGGAAACACTTTTGTATCATTGAAAATCATCACATCGCCATCGTCGAAGAAATTTAGGATCTCCTTGAATACATGGTGAGTGATCTCTTTGGTCCGCGTGTTTACAACCATCAGACGACATTCGTCGCGGTTTTCCGACGGATACTGTGCGATAAGATTCTCAGGAAGCTTGAATTTAAACTGTGAGAGTTTCATTGCTTGTTATATATACTGTTGTGTGTGTGTTTGTCTGATATTTATTTGTCATTAGCCTCTTCCGGAAGCTTATAATCATCGGGATATGTGATCTCCACGGTGGCGATGCGTTCCACAGCCTCATCCACACTCATGCAGGAATCGGAAGAGATGGCTCCTACGCGAGTGCGACGCAATCCGGTGAGATGCGCTCCGCTGCCGAGAGCCTCGCCCAAGTCGCGGGCTATAGCCCTTATATACGTTCCCTTACTGCACACGATGCGGAGAGTGATCTCAGGAAGATCGCAACTCAGAAGCTCCATCTCCTTTATCTCAAGTGGTTTGGCCTTAAGTTCAACATCCTTACCCTTACGGGCGAGATTGTAAGCACGCTTGCCATCTACTTTCACCGCCGAAAACACGGGAGGCACCTGCATGATGCGTCCTGTGAAACGAGGAAGTGTCGCCTCCACAAGTTCCCGGGTGATATGCTCCCAGGGAAATTCACGGTCTACTTTCGTTTCAAGATCATAGCTGGGTGTGGTGGCTCCAAGACGTATTGTAGCGATATATTCCTTATCGCCACTCTGCAATTCCTCTATGCGACGGGTGGCTCTACCTGTGCAAATGATCAGAACGCCTGTAGCCAAAGGATCAAGCGTGCCTGCATGGCCCACTTTGAATTTCTTAACGTGCAGCCGCCTTTGTATAGCTCCCCTGATACGTTTCACCGCGTCAAAGGATGTCCAACCCAACGGTTTGTCGATACCGATTATCTCTCCGGTAATAAAATCCATATTATCCATTTATCAATGCCAGAGAATACAAAGAATACCCATAACCACGCAATAGGCCGCAAACCAGATCAGTTTACCCTTCTTCACGAGATTGAGCATCCATTTACATGCACAGCATCCCACTACGAAAGAGGCGAGGAAACCAATAATCAGCGCGCCTGCGCCCACGGCCGTGTCGCCCTGATCGGCAGGGGTTGAGATGATATCCTTAAGATCAAGAAGTGCCTCGCCAAGGATAGGAATTATAACCATAAGGAAGGAGAAAGAGGCCACCTTATCACGTTTGTCGCCGAGGATAATACCGGTGGCAATCGTAGTGCCTGAACGGCTGAGACCGGGGAGAACGGCCACTGCCTGTGCGCATCCGATAATGAATGCGTCAAGCCAAGTGATGTCTCGCCCTTTATTCGCGCTCACCATAGCGCCATCGGCCTTCTTACCTGTAAAATGGGCGAAGCTAAGAAGCAATGCAGTCACAAGAAGGCATATGCCTACTATCGTGAGACCACTTCCGAAGAAGGATTCTACAGTCTCTTTGAAAAACACACCCACTATGCCAACCGGGATGCAAGAGAGGAGTATCTTGCAGACATAATAGAAATCGTTGTCGCGACGGAAAGTGAAAAAGCTCTGACAGAGTTTCGAGAACATCGGCCATAACACCACTATTGTTGACAGAACCGTGGCAGCATGTAATATAAGGTCGAACTGCAACACTTTGTCTGACGGAAGATCTATTCCGAGTATCTCTCTGAAAATCTCAAGATGGCCACTCGAACTGATGGGCAGATACTCAGCGAGTCCTTGCACTACTCCGAGGATAAGGGCGTCTAACCATTCCATAATTATATGTTATCGCTTTTTAAAATATAATTTTTATATGAATTATTCCTCAGCTGACTTTTTTGCCACCCCTGAGATCTCCTTACGGCGTGACGAGGGAGTATAGATGATAGCGAACGCCATAAGGAGGAAACCTAAGAAGGATAGAAGCGGACCAACCACGATGCGGCGTGTGCTGAAGATTTCGGGATTAAAGCCATTTTCAACGGTGCTTCCCCCACCACTCATAAGAATGAAGCCCAATACTATAAGCGCCAGGCAGCCGGCCATCATATAATAATTGATTTTGGTGAAGGGACGGTCTTTATCTTTTATCGGATCTATGCCGCGAGGATCCTTCTCTATCGGCTGGTTTATGTTGAGATTCAATGCCATTTACTGAAATATTATTCTGGGTGAAAATTTTTATTTTTGAGCAACAACCGGATCACTTGAAGAGCTCATCGTAATCCTGATGGAGATAACGCGAAGTGGCAAACCATGCAGCAATGCCGCACAGCAACACTCCGCCACATACAAGACCTCCGCCCACCACAGCAAGGAGCTCCCAGCTTATATAGTCGCCGATATTTTTGAATCCGGCTCCGGGAGCGGCAGCCAATGTTATGGCGAGAAGCAGCGTGGCCAAAAGACCCGCTATCAGGCCTGAAAGCATATTATTGTTGACAAACGGCCTACGGATAAAGCCGTTTGTTGCCCCTACGAGCTGCATGGTGTGTATGGTGAAGCGCCGTGCATAGATAGCCAGATGCACGGTGTTGTTGATAAGCACAAATGAGATGATAAGCATTACCAATGCCACGGCCCCCAAAATAAGGGCAAAACGCTCGATACTCCTGTTCATGTTTTCAACCATGGTGGAATCGGGAAGAGCGGTGCCCTCCACTCCCGGTATCGACGAGACAAATGTATCTATCTTCTTGAGTTCTTCGTCTGTGGCGTAATCTGATTTTATTGTAAAGGATATTTCAGGCGACAATGGATTGACACCGAAGAGAGCTTCAAGATCTTCGCCGGTATCATTCTTCCAGTTTTTCAACGCCTCTTCTTTTGTTATGATTTTCACCGATAAAGCATAGGGCTGAACGGATATTCGCTCCGCCACGCCTTTCGTAACTGCATCGCTGATCGTATCGGCCATGACCACGTTCACCTCCAGACGTTCGCGGAGACGGCGTGTCTCATTAGTGGCGCTGATGCTGATCAGAGCTATTATGCCTATAATTATGAGCACGAGCGTCACGCTCACGATCGTGGTGAGATGAGCTGCCCAATATGAGATTTTTACCTCTTTGTTATTCTTCATATCCTCCGGATATTTTCATGTGTCCCGCACATACACATGGACGATATACCCGTCCACGGCCATTTTCCGCAGATAAGCACGCTTGTTCAACGTGCCCGCCTGTTCCATCTTTGCTTCGATCAGCGCCATTTCTGCC
>CAZEOI010000002.1:0-103958 GCA_964513775.1 uncultured Sangeribacter sp.
GCCATCGATTATGCCGCTGACAGTCGGCACCATGGATGGATTTCCGTTTCCATCAAGATTATTCTTATCAAGGAAACAGAAGGCTTCGTTATCTCCGGATGTTGTCAAGAGATATGCCGTCCATGTAGCTCCTACCGGACTTTGGATGCCAAATCTTCCGGTGAGAGGTGACCATGTCGAGGTGCCATCTGCAGTCGTTGTCCATGGTTTTACTACCACAAGACCGTCATTGGTATCTATGTTTTGATATGATCCGGGAGTCCATTGGAGTTTATTGGAAATTATTACCGATTCTGTGAAGTCAAGATTGAAAGATGATGGAGTCCAATCCTCTACATTTACAGTTATTTCAGCTGGAGTTCCTACTGCGATCTTATTCACTGAAAGGGTATAGATATGATTGCGAAGGATATTAGCTCCGAAACCACCGGCTCCGGGATCAGCCGGTGTGAGCGGATAATCGGCACTCCCTCCCATTGGAATGTTGTAGGTCTGGGTGCGTTCCGCATCGAGTTGTGCAGTTATGTTAATCACCGGATTTCCATACTGAATAGGCTGTTCCGGAATATATCCGAAACGGGTGGTGCCCTTAGCGTTATCTGTATTTCTTAAATATCCAAGTCCGAATATTGTATTCGCACCCTCAGAACGTGTAGCAAAACGAGGGTTATGTACCTGCTGACCATTAGTATAAGAAGCTAAATCGGGCACAGGATAGACCATATTGGTAATCCCTTCTACAGTAACCGAACTTATATAGGGGTATATCCCATCCACTTTGTCGGAGTTATCAATCACCTGAATTTTCGCAAGAGAACGTAACATATCTATGTCACCGATATATATTCGTTCCTCCGGGCGCGATTTGTATAATAGATCTTCCGAAGTATGGGCGGTAATCATACCAAACATCGGGATGGAGCCTTTGTAGAGTCCATCTACACTTGAATCACCTTCATTCGGGTTGTAGAGATTATTGAGATTGAAGGTCAGAGCATTTATATTTTCAATAAATTGCTGGTAAGTCGTGGGAGCACCGTTTGAGTTGACAGCATCGGCAGGGGCAAGTAGATTATAATCTATTCTTCCCATATTTGCTAAAACAACAACTCTGAAATCAACAGCCGCTGTTGAGCCGGGGGAGAGCTCGTGATCAAGAAGAGTCTCCAAATTTTTTTTCGGGATAACTGTAGTGACAGTATAGGCTCCGAGACTACCGGTGATCATGGAAGTCGGATCTGTTGAGTTTGCGATATTGCTCATCTTCATAACCAGCGGTTTGTCGGCTGCATTGTCAAGAAATATGTAGAATGCAAAGTCATTGACATTGATGAGATCTTCAAACTGTGGCCATTCGCTGTCAGTTTCGCTATGCTGCGCATCGGCACGTGTCTTCCCGATATTCGGAGAGATCATCTGGAAGCTAAGTGTGATGTTTTCGACTGGTTCTTCCGGTTTGCAGTCAGAGGAAGAGTCATTGATAAGCGAGCATCCGGTGAGAAGAAATGCCAAGATGAATATCGAGATATAATGTTTCATTTAGAGTGATGCTTAATTATCCAAACTGATTAGAAGTCCTGATCCTGAGGTGGCACTACAGCCCACCCATTGATAAACACGTTGGCTCCGGCATTCCAGTTACTATCCGGATCGAGGAAGAACATTAAGGAATAATCGTCTTGTCGATCAAGATATTCCTGATCTGAGATATCACCGTAGTGTCCTTTTACTAATAAAAGATACTGAATAAGAGGTATACGGATTATGTCTCGATCATCCCAATTCCTGTGTATGGTCAGTATGGCGTTGGCATTCTCCATAAGGCGTCCGGTTGACAGCTCGAAAATGAGAGTGGAGATTGTGGATACGGCTCCGTCAGCGCGACTCGACATATCGCTTTCACCACTCCGGTTGGTAGCCGGTGTGGAAAGAGAGCCATATCTTGTGTTCCAAGGCATATATGTCACCACAGATGAAGGGATGAGTGAATTGTTCCAGGCATATTTGGAATTGTCATCGGTAATTGTCACGGTAAAGTCGCGGTTGTTCATCTCGCTTCCGTCAAGATTCTGCAGCATGACTCGGAAATCCTTTGTATCTTTCATCAGAGATGCTGTCACAACCTTTTCGTAAGGTCTGGTCGTATCGATGATATATTTCACCCCGTTCATGTTCGCATGGAAAAGGGGGGAAAGCCTGGCGTCTGATATATACAGACTATCTTCCTCCACAGTCTTTAACGTCACTTCAAGATCCTCCTTTGAAGCGGGAGTGTATGTGGCAAGATCAAACTGTTCATTGCCCTTCAGACCGCCCCATGCCACAAAATCGTAAGTTCCTTCACCGAGAGGTGTATCCATATAAAAATCGCCTGAGGCAAGCTGTTCATCATCGGCCTGACCGCTCCATACCGGATTTCCATTGGAATCGAAAGCCCAGATATTTACAGAACTTACTTCACGGGCAATTGCATCGGCCCACTTAAGATTATAGTCATATTTAAAATGGATGCGCAACTGTGCGGGACAAGGGTCAAGATCATCATACACCATATCACATCCGGAAGTAATGGCTCCGGCAAGAACAGTAGCGGTGATGAAGAAAGTTCGTTTAAGATTCTTGATATGCATGGTTCAATATGTTTCTTGTTTTGGTTTTCCTCATCATCTGAAAGATCTGAGGATATTGGTGAGCAGAGGGGGTATCAAGCCCCTCTGCCCTGGAATTACCCTTTCGGGTATGGGAGAGAGATATTCACTGCTAACTTGAGATAGTCGATGTTAAAGCTCAACTTCCTGGGTGGGAACAACCGCCCACTTAAGGATGCGTACAGAGTAAGCCACGAAGTAGTCTTCGGTAGAAGCGGGGGGCACGATGGGCACATTATCACCGGAGATACCGGCGGCAAGACCGATGATGTTGGTGACATTCACTGTGTAGCTGTGGTTACGAACCATACCAAAGTCGCCTACACGTACCTTAGACCAATCGATGCTGGTGGCATTTTTCTGCTCGTTACCGTTGCGGTACCAGCCATAATGTTTCACAGGGATATTGAAATAGCCCTTGCCGAGATTATAGTAGTAAGCGTAGCCAACCTGCTGCATGAGGATACGGTTAGCCTCCGATAAGCGCACCATGGTCGCCGCATTGAAGGTTTCTCCTTCAGCGTTTCCATAGTTGTCAGCTACAATCTGCATATATCCATTGGCTGTCGCGATATAGATGCCTTCTGCTACGTTCGCATTCTTGAACTGAAGAGAACGAACGTTTGCCTGAAGTTTTAGAGCACCCGTGCCTGCATCACCTACAAGGTTTTTCACATCATCGCTAATCTCGGAAACTGCAAGCGCTGCAACCAGTTTGGTTACGTCTGCGGAATTGGCAATTGTGTAACGGGTATAGTTGCCATTAGCTGTTTGCTTGAAGAGAATTGTGGTTTGTGCGAGAAAACGCTTGAGCATACTCTCACCACCTGCTACTGTGCTGTTACCCTGAGCATTATTGCCGAAATATACATAAGGACGATCGTCTGCTACTCCATCAACCGGACCGCTGAGGTAGGTATAGAAATCAGCAGGGGCAGAGGCACCGCCATTTACCGAGATGCCATACTGGCCTACAAGAATGACAGATGGCACGGCTGCTGCCGGATTAACAGATGCAAGTGCCTTTGTGCCGATGGTAGTTTCCTTGAAATATTGAGCGTCTGTTACGTTAGCCGCGAAACCTTTGTCGGGGAGTTCAGCATATGTAAGATATGTCTGATTAAGGTTGGGATTGTCAATTACATCCTGTGCCACCTCAGGATAGTCAGTGGTGAAGTAAGCCGGAGATATTGACCAGTAGCTACGGTTATAAGAAGGGTTATTCCAGTCCCATGCATTAGTTCCGGTAAGATCGCCATTGATTCGGGTGTTAAGCGTTCCATAAGGGTAGTTGTCGGCCATTATCTGTCCGTCTTCAGATTCCCGACGGAATGATTTGATCACGTAACTGGTCTTTGATTCTGCGTTAAGGGCCCAATATTGGTTTGTGAAGCTAAGCGTGACAGGCACAACTGTGTAAGTGCCATCTGCATTATACACTCTTGTGGCAGTGGCATAATCAGTTGCAGCAACAGTGCTGAATTTCAATTTTGAAGCGTAGCGCTCCACATAAATATTCACAATATTGTCTCCGGCGGCTAATGCAGCCTCAGCTTCAGATTCAGTGTCAAAGAGTTCATCGGAACCGATAGGCACGGCAATCTGGGGTTCCGAGTTTGCAGTCTCCTGCGGATAGTAGACCGAGTTACTCATTGCGAAATAGTCGGTTCCGTCAACGTTCGACTTTATCGCACTACGCGCGATAGTCTGAATTACGTTAAGAGGATTCTGTAGGGTGGAGGGGGAGATCGGGTTGATGTAGCAGATCACCTGAGATGGTTTGTTCTCACCTTTGCGCACTACAACAGGCACTGTTGATGAATACCATTTTTCTACTGTTTCCCCATCAACCGCTTCGTTTTCTTTCATCGTTGCGATATCAACCGGGACAATATCTCCGATCACCTGTCCCTCGGCGTCGTAGAAAACGAAGTAGGCATTGTTGATGGCATTCTCGGTTCCTTCCTCGAAATCAACCCCTGATTCAGGGTTGCCGTTGTCTGCTGCCGCACGGGTGCCGGAAGGTATCTCACCACGAATCGACATATTTACAAAGAATCTCCTGTCGAGATCGCGGCCTTCGTTATTAGATGGCTCGTTCAGACTGTCTGAACTACAAGCTGTGAAGAGAAGACCGAAGGTCAGCGCTCCGAATGAATAATTTTTTCTCATAGAAAAGAAATGAAAAAATAATTAGTAATATGTTAAGTTTTAGATTATTATTCTAATAAGAGATGTCTGTCAAAGTGTTGATGCCATTATTTGATGGCGAGCGTCTCCGTAGGCTCGATCAGATAAGTGACGGGAGTGTGTTTGCTGATGGCATTAACACGTTCTATTGTCTTGTCAACGCCTGCGACACCGGCGTCACGGGCTGCTTTGAGTTGATCGATGGCATCCTTATAGTCGCCACGTTTGGCCGCTAATATACCAAGACCATAAGAAGCCTCAGGAACATCGCCTGCCTGATAGAGATAGACCTGAGCTTTATCGAGATTCCCACGCTCCATCTCCATATAGGCTGCATTAATGTTGAGTTCCGGATCGTTTGGATAAATCCTCAGTGCCGTGGTGTAAACATCGCAATACTCCTGACTCCCCTTAGGATAAGTCTCAGCCAATGTGAAGAAGTCAATATTACGAAGGCGGGATGGATCGGTTTGATACACACGCTTGATCTCGGCGATATTGGTGTATTCCTTTATTTCATATGTCACGTTATAGTCGGTGCGTCTGAGCCAGGGATATATCTGTTTCAGCATCACCGCATAGTCTTTAGGGAAGCGACGCATGATGGCATCGTTTTTCTGATCATATTCCAGCGGACCATCGATTATTTCGAGAATCGCTTTTCTGTCGGTGATATTGAAATTGAGAGAATCAGCGACATAGCTTCTTAATCCGTTCCAATCTTCCGCCACATAGCTTGATGTGACGATGGAATCTGAAAAACTATAAAGGTCGCGTACATACTGACGCAGAGCTTCGGTACGTCCTTGTGCGAGTCGCACATTATTTTCATAGGGACCATCCGGCGAGGCAAAACCCTTTATATGCACGCTTGTGATTCTGGCATCCGAATCATTCCTCACGAACTCGATGGATTTTATGATCTTGTTGAGCTCAGTGCGATTTTTCATGTAATTCTCTTTGAGCACCGTGTTGTTGATTTGAAAAGTCACAAATGCGCTCCCCTCAATATGCTTTATTACCGGCCCGGCATCGACCGGAGGTGTAGATTTGTATTCCGTTTTAAGTTGCGGACGTTCCATGTCGATATTCGCCAACGGCACATTGCCGGAAGGCGACGTGCCGGCAAGCAATTCCGGAGAATCGCAGCAATTTGCAGTCATCACTCTGAATTCGAGGCTTGAATCATACATCCATTTTTCGAGTGGGATCTCTTCGTAGACTCTTGCATGAGCTTTCTTACCTGCGCGGTAAATGCCGGCTTCTCCATCGTCAAGCAGATTTTGACGTTGATATTGCAGCCATCTGTTTCTGCCCGCAATTACAATTTCACTGAGAAGAAGGCTGTCAGATCGGTTTTCGGCAACAAGTATGGGCGTAAGAATAATCTCGCGCTCACTTTTGACTTTATATTCTTTGGGATCGACATCAATTGCTATCCTCATCTTCCCTTGTTGTTCATCAATATTCACTGATAAGTCGTGAAGCTTGATGAAGGAGGAATCGATAGTTTTTACGGCAGATATAGCTGCCGGTATTGCAACTGATATGGCGGATATAATGGTGAGTATACGTTTCATGTGGATAAAGTGGAAGAGAGTTAGAATACGTAAATGAGATTAACTGCTGCTTTTGTTGGTCCCACATAATTATGAGGACGATTGTGTGCTTGACGGGTTCCGCAGACAGCGCACGGATATTCATCGAAGCGGGTGTAGATATATCCCACACCTAATTCCGCTTCCATGCTCCAATGCCGTGAGAGTATCCATGTGTAGCCATAAGCCAGACCGGCCCCGGCAAACCATCCCTGCACACGATGATTCTTCAACACGCTGAAATCTGTACCAAGGAATTTGAAGTCGGTGTTTATGTTACCTACGTTGTATTGTCCCCCGAGCAGATGAGCTCCTACAAAGTGTCCTGAGAGGGCACGACAAAACCAATATCGGGCTTCCGGTTGTACAAGCCAATGTTTCCATTTATGGTCTTTGATAGTCCATGCATTCAAATTTCCGGAAACGTCAATTGTCCACTTCGGCGCAACTGGCACTTCCACACCTAAGTTAACTGTAGCGGTTGCATCATACAAGATATTAGTCTTTAAACTAATCTGAGCCGAAGCAGCCAATGTTGATAATATTGTGAATAATATACTGTAAAATAGCTTCATAGCTGTTAGTGTTGTTATATTCAACGATAGGAAATTACAAAATAAATCACATGACAAGCGTAAGTGTGACTCTTCCCGGATTTTCTGGGTATCCTATGCAGGAGGAGGTTATAGGCAAGGTCATGATGAGTGTTTCCTTGTAAGAAACGGACTTTTTAATTAAGTTTTTGAGAATTAATTAATTGGAGAAATTTGAAACAATAAGTATAAAAAAGTTGAATTATTTCTTATTATTTTTGTTTTTAATATCAAATTATTTTTATACCTTTGTGGCGTGAATCCGTTTCTTACAAGGAAACGGACTTTTTTATGAGTTTGCTATAATCCATTAAGAACTATCTCATTGGCTTGGTCAATTATCGAAGAGTCGATTGATGCAAGATATATTTGTGTGGTGGCAATTGATTCATGTCCAAGCGCATCTGATATAATATTTATAGGTATACCTTTGGTGCTGGCAAGAGTGGCCCAGGAGTGGCGTGCTACATAAGTGGTCAGTGGTATGCTCAGACTTGCTTTCTCTCCTATGATTTTCAGATTTCGGTTTATTTTACGTAGGGCCGACTCGTATTGACGACGTTCATTATTGTCCGGTTGTGTAATTATCGGTAGTAGAAGTCCGGTAGATGATGAAGAATATCTTTCGATGAAATCTCCTATCTGATGAATTATTTTTACATCTATACGCTGTCCTGTTTTATGACGACGATATGTAAGGACACCATTCCGGATGTCACTTTTCTTGAGATAAGCCGCATCGATAAACGACATTCCTCGGCAGTAAAAAAGAAAAAGGAAGATATCGCGAGCGAAATTGAGGGATGGATTGTCACTTAAGTCAAGAGATTTGATTTGTTTTAATTCGGTTATCCGGATTGCCCTTTTACGAGTCTTCTCCATTCCGGTGAATACGGATTTGAATGGATGTTGGTCTTTTGTGAATCCACGTTCCACTGCACGATTATAGACCGCACGGAGTATCCTCAGATAAAAAGAGATGGAATTTGGAGTGAGTCCGGAGATTTTCAGAAACGTTTGATAATCCTCTATAAGCACCGAATCAAGATGCTCCAGCTTCAGATTGATCCCATTTCTGAACTTGCGGAAACTTTGGAATGCGGCTTTGTAGTTATGGGCTGTGCCAAATTGATTCAGTTGAATGAGTCTGTCAATCACATTTGTCATGAAAGTAAACAGAGTTTCTTCTCCATTTCTGCTACAGGCACTCTTCTCATTGGTAGAAGATTGTTGGAGTTTCATTTTGTTTTTTGTCATTTTCGTTAGATTATTGAAAATTAGGTAATGAAGTTGTTTAAATTTTTTACGGGCTTGTTGATTATTATATGTATTATTTGAATATGGAGTCCTCTTTGCCCGTCTTCAGCCATCTTTCGGGTTGCTTTTTCATCTCTCATCGGTCGTTTAGCCCGCTAAACTTCCTCTTCGAGCTAAAAAATCACCTCCGAAAGCTGTCTAAATCCAGACAAAGAAAAAGTATAAACATCTTCATAGAATTTGATATTTAGAGATTGTAGAATCTCTACCTAAATTTAATCAAAAATGATTTTATGAAAATTGACCTTGGCAGTTCCGTGAAAAAGTTTTTCCAAAATAGGTAAGATGTCATAACCGAGTTTCAAAGATCGCCTTAGAGGGCGATAAGGAATATATTAATTAATTTGTGACACAACTTAATATCTAAAGCGCTTTCACAATTGGCAGAGGTGAGACTTCTCCGGTTTGATGGGATGGAGTGGTTAGTAGGGTTGGAGGCGAGGTCTGTGAACAATGGTAATTTGGTAATTGTTGGTTAAGTAGTTAATATAACCGTAGAAAGCGTTAAAACTTTAAAACCGATTGAGGAAAAAGTTTTAGGTGATTTCTTCAAATGAAAGACATTCACACAATTATTAAAAACAGAAGTTATGATTCGCAGTTCATTCCTTGCAGGAATCACTAAATATTGGTGGCTTCCTCTTATCTCCGGTCTTATTTGTCTCGGACTGGGCATTTGGTCTATTTGTAGTCCCGCACAATCCCTTCCGATAATGGCAATGGCATTTGCCATCGGAATATTGGCGATAGGTGTATTTGATGTTATATGGGGTATAGCCACAGCCAAACACAATCCCGCCTGGGGCTGGGATTTATGTCTCGGCATAATAGATGTAATCGTCGGTATATGGATGCTCAATATGCCCACAGGAGAGATGACCCTTACATTCCTCTATGTAGTAGGTATTTGGCTTATCTTCGCCGCATTTAATGGGGTGGGAGAGATGTTTGCTGTCTCAGTCTACAATCCTTTTGCCACAATCATAGCCGTCCTTTTGCTTGCGGCTACAATCTTCTTAAGCTTCTGGCTGATTCTTAATCCGATAAGCCTCGGGGTTGCCGCATGGATGTGGATCGGTATTGCTCTATGCTGTTATGGAGTATTCAGGGTTTCTATCTCTTTCAAGATAAAGAGTCTCCGCAAAAGATTTTCTTGATATCATACAAATAAACGGATAAAGGATGCGATGAAACACTGTTTCATCGCATCCTTTATCCGTTTTCAAACTTTATAATCAGCAAGTTTGCTATTTTCCTGAGAGGGATTACACTGTCTACATTTATAATTTTGACAAGCCTCTCCTTTATTTCATAGATAAAGCAAGAGTAGGGATATTATGTCTGATCACAAAATTATTTAGATAGTGTTTTGTTTAAGACTCTCCACATAGTGATCAATTCTGTGGAGTTCTCTGGGAATATCTATCGACTGCGGACAGTGAGGCGAGCATTGATTGCAACCTATGCAATGACTTGCCTGACGAAGCTTGGGCACACTGCGGTCATAGCCGACAAGGAAAGCTCTGCGTGCTTCACGGTAATTCTCGCTTTGTGATGACACCGGCACATTGCCTTCATTTATACACTTGTTGTAGTGCAGCAATATGGCAGGTATGTCAAGACCGTAGGGGCAGGGCATACAGTATTTGCAATCGTTACATGGCACTGTGGGATACTGCATCATAAGGTCGGCAGTGTCGTAAAGGAATGCCAATTCCTGGTCGTCAAGAGGCTTGAGCGGACAATAAGTGGAGAGGTTATCAAGAAGATGCTCCTTATAGGTCATACCGCTGAGCACCGTGAGCACTCCGGGGAATGTGCCGGCATAACGGAATGCCCAGGATGCCACACTACGCTCCGGCTCACGTTCCTTCAGTCTGGTCATCACATGCTCAGGCACATTTGAGAGTCGGCCACCAAGAAGCGGCTCCATGATTACGGCAGGAATACCACGCTTCTCAAGCTCTCCGTAAAGATATTCAGCATTGGTGTTGCGGCTGTTTACCTCTTTGGCATGTTTCCAGTCAACGTAATTGAGCTGGATCTGCACGAAATCCCATTTATATTTGTCATGCTGGGAGAGAAGATAGTCAAACACCTTGACATCTCCATGATAAGAGAAACCCAGATTTTTGATTCTTCCTGCCTCACGTTCCTGCAAGAGAAAGTCGAGCACACCGTTGTCGATATACCTTTTATTGAAGGTGTCCATGCCGTCGTCGCCCATGCCTATCCCATGGAGAAGCATATAGTCGATATGATCTGTCTGCAATTCTTTCAGCGAATTGTGATACATACCGATGGAGGCTTCCCTGCTCCATGTGGATGGGGTGAAGTTGGAAAGTTTTGTGGCTATGTAATAGCTGTCGCGCGGATGACGGCTGAGAGCTATGCCGGTGGCATGTTCAGAACGTCCCTTACAGTAGGCCGGCGACGTATCGAAATAGTTCACGCCATTGGCTATCGCTGTGTCAATGAGATCGTTCACTGCCTCCTGATCAATCTCATCCTCCTTGTCTTCCGGATTGCCCACGGCCTTGGTGGGCCAACGCATACAGCCGTAGCCGAGAATGGATACTTTCTCGCCGGTTTTCGGATTGGTGCGATAGGTCATCTTTCCATCTTCGGCAAGTGCTGAAGATGAGGTGGCGGCGTGTTTATTGCCTGCGGAGTTACATCCCGCCAGAGCAAGACCTGTGACGGACGCACCTAATCCGAGACGTTTTAGGAAATTTCTTCTGCTTATGTCGGTTTTCATTGGAATTTCTTTTAGTGTCAGATAATACGATGGCGTTCATGTCCCTCCACATATATCGCGCTGAAGGGTCGGGATGGACACAGGTTCTCACAGGCACCACAGCCGATGCAACGTTCCGTATTCACCACAGGAATCCTCAATGAATTCTTGTCGGCGGGATCGGAGAGCACCATTTTGATTGCACCCACAGGACAGTGTCTCGCACAATTTCCACACTTCACGCCATCGGTGAGGGGTATGCAGTTCTCTTTGACCCACACGGCATGGCCGATCTGGATTGACGATTTATCAGCTTTGGTGATGGGAATGATGGCACCGGCAGGACAGACTTCCGAACACTTGGTACATTCCGGGCGGCAATATCCACGCTCATAAGATGATTCCGGCTGCATGAGTGAGTCAAGATCGGTGGAAGGTCGCAACACATCGTTGGGACATACCGACACACATAGCTGACACGCAGTGCAGTGGTTGGTGAGATTCTTTATTCCCTGAGCTCCGGGAGGCACAATCTTTGTCTTTCTCTCAGGTCTCTTTTTGTCGGCTATCACGGCCAATCCACCGTCTACAGTCTTCTCTTCAGCTTTTATGGCTGCGGTGGTAGCCATGGTTGCCGCCACTGTCAGGAACTGACGGCGTGAACCATCTGCTTTTCCGTTGCCGGGAGCATTTGTATCCAAAGCCACTACCGGATCTTTCCGACGCATGGAATACGAGATGGCCTGTTTGTGGCATTTCCCTATGCAATCGAAGCATGTCACACAACGGGAATAGTCAATTGTATGGGTCTTGCTGTCTATGCAGGCAGATTTGCAGTTACGGGCGCAAAGTCCGCAACCGTTGCATTTCGCCGTGTCAATTACAGGGCGGAAGAGAGAATATCGTGAGAGAATGCCCAATATGCTTCCCACGGGGCAGATGGTGTTGCAATACGTGCGGCCGTTCCTCCATGCCAATATGGCAAGTGCCACGAGGGTCACTATGGCCACTGCAAGGGTGATACCCCCTTTAAGCCAGATGTCTACGGTGTAGAAAGCATAACTGTTATGCGTCTCAGCCCATCCGGCCAAAAGATTGTTGACCCACATCCATGCCGGACTTAGAATGCCTTGAACAATACGTCCGTAGGCACTGTAAGGGGCGAGGAGGGCCACAAATGATCCGATTCCGGCCACTATGGCTATGATCATTAAGACGAGGAGTGTGTAGCGTAAGATATTCATGGCCGGAGAGTAGGCATAGCGATTCTTCTTGCTCCTCTTGCCCAGCCATGCGAAAGCATCCTGCATTATTCCGAGCGGACATATCACGGAGCAATAGACCCTGCCGAAAAGAAGAGTGAGGGCCACGAGACCGACTATGACTCCAAGATTAAGCGCTAAGACAGCTGGTAGAAACTGTATCTTTGCCATCCAGCCGAACCAGGTGTGGACCGTGCCGGTGAAATCGAGAAACAGCAATGTCACCATCAGGATACTGATGATAGCTAAGATTTGTCTTGTCTTTTTCAACATTGAAAGTCGTGTTATGATGTTAGGTTGTCGACAATAATTGATTGTTTTTCGCAAAAATATATAAAATAATTGATATCGCAATAAAAATCATATGAATAAAAGTTATAAAAAAGTGTGGAATTTGTCTTAATCCATGTAAACCGAAGAGGTTTTTGAACGGGGAGAAATATTATGACAGGAGGATAATATTTGTTCAAAATGAGATAACATATGTTCAGAAAGGGCGAATTGACATAAATTGATACAAATTCGGCACAATTTTGGACATGTCTGCCGGATAAAATAGCTAACTTTATCCCCGTAATTAAAAATTTTTCAAAATAACCTAAAGTTGACTATGAGACTTTTTTCAAGACTCGCCTGTGCGATCGCATTGGCAGCCTCTGTATTCCCCATGTACGCGGCCGTTCCGCGTGAGGAATATCCACGTCCGCAATTCCAACGCCAGGACTGGCAGAATCTTAACGGAGATTGGACGTATGAATTCGATTTCGGAAAATCGGGCATGAACCGCCACCTGAACGAAAGCAAGGGATTCAATGATAAGATCACGGTGCCTTTCTGTCCTGAAAGCGAACTGTCGGGAGTAGGCCACAAGGATTTCATCCCTGCAATGTGGTATCACCGCACAATTCAGATTCCCGAGTCTTGGCAGGGGAAGCGCACCATGCTGAATTTCGGTGGTGTAGACTTCTTCACCGGAGTATATGTAGATGGTAAACTCGTGGGACGTCACTGGGGAGGCAACTCACCCTTCTCTGTCGATATCACTGAATATGTGAAAGACGGCAAGCCTCATAATCTTGTGGTGAGGGTAGAGGATGATCTCAGAAGCGGTGTCCAGCCCACCGGAAAGCAGTGTGGCAATTATTACTCGGAGGGATGCCACTACACCCGCACCACCGGCATTTGGCAGACCGTGTGGATGGAGCCTGTGGACGCTGCCGGACTTAAAAGCGTATATATCATTCCTGACTTAGACAACAGCCAGTTTATCGTTCAGCCCGACTTCCGCAGTCTGAACGAGGGTCAGACTTTTGAGGTGAAGATCAAGGATGGCAATAAGGTGGTGGCTTCTGCAAAGCAGGCTGCCTCTCCAGTGCTAAGTATGCCTGTGAAAGTCAATAAGGTGAAGACATGGTCGCCGGAGGATCCGTTCCTCTATGATGTTGAGCTAAACGTATATGATAAGAGTGGTAAACTTGTAGATCAGGTTAATTCATATGCAGGTATGCGCAAGGTTCATGTGGAGGGCAACACCTATTATCTCAACAATGAGCCCTATTACCTTCGTCTTGTGCTCGACCAGGGTTTCTATCCCGATGGTATCTGGACCGCACCTTCGGATGAGGCACTGCGCAACGATATAGAGCTCTCAAAAGCTGCCGGCTTCAATGGAGCGCGTCTCCATCAGAAAGTGTTTGAGGAGCGTTTCCATTACTGGGCCGATAAACTCGGTTATCTAACCTGGGGTGAGGCTCCCAGCTGGGGTGGCAATATGAACAATCCTCTTACGGGTCGTAACTTTATCCCCGAGTGGGAGACTGTTGTGGTTCGCGACCGTAATCACCCCTCCATCATAGCGTGGACCCCATTCAATGAGACTTGGGAGCGTGCCGACAACGATGAGGCAGCCCTTCAGCACGACCGTCTGATAGAGGATGTGTACCGTATCACAAAGAATCTCGACTATCGTCCCGTAAACGATGCATCGGGCAACTACCACGTGATCACCGACCTCTGGACTGTTCATTCCTATCAGCAGGATCCCGAGAAACTCGCGGAGTGGTTTGTGGTGAAAGATGGTAAGTATCCCTGTCAGGATCCTAAGCGGGATGTCCCCTATAGCGGCCAGCCGTTCTTCATCGATGAGTTCGGTGGTATCAAATGGGTGGTTGGCAAGCAGTTTGCCGACAACTCCTGGGGCTATGGAGAGGGCCCCAAGACAGAAGAGGAATTCTATACTCGTCTTGAAGGTCAGGTGGATGCTATCAATGCAGTGCCTTATATGTCAGGCTATTGCTATACGCAGCTCACCGATGTCGAGCAGGAACAGAACGGCGTGTATAACTATGACCGTACTCCGAAGTTCGACATGAAGCGCGTCAACGCTATCTTCAGCAAGGTGCCGGAGAAATTCAATAAAAAGAAAGGTAATAAATAAATAGTAATATCCGTTGATGATTCAAACTAATGTTGAATCATCAACGGATATTTTTATTTAACGGTGTGAATATGATAAATTTAGATGTAAGAAAGTCGATACTATCCTCCGCTGTGCTTCCAGTCTGCGCTCTTATGATGAGTGTGGGTGCAGGTTCATGCGGCAGTGACCGACCGGACACTAATCTTACGGATTATGTAGATCCGCTGATAGGATCGGGAGGGCATGGCCATGTATTCGTGGGAGCCGATGTTCCCTTCGGCATGTTGCAGGTTGGCCCTACGAGTGTGACACAAGGCTGGGACTGGTGTTCCGGTTATCATCAGTCAGACTCCACGGTGATAGGGTTTTCCCACACCCATCTTTCCGGCACCGGATGTGGCGATCTGTTGGATATCACCGTGATGCCCGTTGTAGGCAATGATCTTGTCTATGCCAGAGGAGGTGTCGATTCCATCGGATCCGGCCTGTGGTCGTATGCCGATCGCACAAAGGAGGTAGCACGTCCCGGCTATTATTCCGTGCCCCTTACCCGTTACGGAATACTTGCAGAGATGACCTCCACCTCACGCGTAGGTATGCAACGCTACACATTCCCCGATTCCGATGAGGCGGCTGTGGTGTTTGATTTAAGAGATGGGGGCAACTGGGACAGCCCGAGCGATATTCATATAGACACAGTGGGCAACCGCAGGCTTAAGGGTTGGCGTCATTCCAAAGGCTGGGCTCCTGATCAGAAGGTGTTCTTTGTGGCCGAGTTCTCTGAGCCATTCACTAATTTCCAGCTTAAAGGTGACGATGGCCTGTTTGCGCGTGTGGATTTCCCGAATCTGCATGGCGAGCCTTTGCTGATGAAGGTGGCTCTCTCAGCTGTGTCGGTTGAAGGAGCGGCGGCTAACATGGAGAAGGAGCTTCCGGAATGGGATTTCGATGCTGTTGCGGAAGCCGCTACAGACACATGGAACTCTACTCTCGGGAAAGTAAGGATCAAGGGTGGCACAGAGGAGCAGAAGAAAATCTTCTATACGGCTCTCTATCACGCCATGATCGCCCCATCGGAATTCAGCGATGTCAACGGAAGCTGGAGAGGTGCCGATGGTAAGGTACACGAGGGTGACGGCAAGGTGAAATACACCACCTACTCACTTTGGGATACCTATCGTGCGGAGATGCCGCTGCTGAGTATATTGGAGCCACAGCGCTATGCCGATATGGTAAATACAATGGTCGACATTTGCGATGAACAGGGACGACTCCCGGTTTGGCATCTCTGGGGATGTGAGACAGATTGCATGGTCGGTAGCCCCGCAATTCCGGTTGTGGCCGATGCCATCGTAAAGAATATACCTGGCGTAGACCGTGACAGAGCTTATAAGTCACTTCTCAAGACAGGTATGGACACAATACGTGGCAATGGATTCCGTCAGCAATATGGTTATATTCCATTCGACAAATGGAACGAGTCGGTGGCATATGACATGGAATATGCTCTTGCCGATGGAGCGTTGGCACTGGCGGCGCAGTCAATGGGCGACTCGGTTAATTACAGCTACTTCAAGAATCGCAGTCACTCCTACCGCCACTATTTCGATCCCTCCACAGGGTTCATGCGTGGTAAAGACAGCAAGGGAAACTGGCGCGATCCCTTCAATCCTTTCGACACCTCACACCGTGCCAACGATTATTGCGAGGGGAATGCCTGGCAGTACACATGGCTTGTGCCTCATGATGTGGAGGGCTTGAAGGAGTGTTTCGGTTCGGATGAAAGATTGATGTCGAAACTCGACTCTCTCTTCATTGTGGAGTCTACACTTGAGGGCACCGATGTTTCTCCCGACGTATCAGGCTTTATCGGCCAGTATGCCCACGGTAACGAGCCGGGACATCACACAGCCTATCTATACACGATGCTTGGATATCCTGAGAAGACGGCAGACCTTGTAAGGCGGATTCTTGCCGAGATGTACACAACATTGCCCGACGGACTTTCAGGCAATGAGGATGTTGGTCAGATGTCGGCATGGTATGTGCTTTCGGCAATGGGTCTCTACGAAGTTGAGCCCGGAAGCGGACGTTATTGGTTTGGCACTCCCTTATTCGATGAGGTAGAGATAGATGTTCCCGGTGGCGTATTCAAGATTACGGCCGAGGGTAACGGATCTGACCATCCATATATTGAATCGGCCTATCTCAATGGCAATAAATTGGAGGATAACTTCATCTCATATTCCGACATAATGGCGGGGGGAGAATTGAAGTTCAAGATGAAATAAGCTCTTTAGCGGTTTCTACAAAACGATGATGGTGAGATAAATCTTCCGATTTGTCTCACCATCTTTTTTGTGGAAGATTTACTGATCATTCAGGGAGTATTATATCTATCCCTCCGTTGCATCAGTTTGAAAAGATATGGTCTCATTTATTTCCCTCTTCTCTTATATCCGAAATTACGCCAAATCTCCTCCCTGCATCCCGAGTGTTGCAGTTCATAGCGAGCCATTATAAAAAATAGATCGGAGAGTCGGTTGATATATTTTAGAATGGTATCACCTACAGGATCGAGAGAGTCAAGATGCCAGAGAGCTCTTTCCGCTCGTCTTGCAGCTACACGTGCCTGATGAATAAGGGAGGCGAGGGGAGTGCCACCCGGAAGAATGAAGCTATCGGCGGGAGTGCAGAGAGAGCTTATGGCATCAATCAACTCCTCAGTATTTTCTATAATACTATCCGGAAGAACATTGGGGTTTTGTTGTCGCATATCGCTTTTTGTGGCCACAAGGCTCATTAAGGTCATAAGATTAATTTGCACATCACGCAAATTATTCTGCCAATGATGTTCGGAGGGCAATGCAGTGCGGATTGAACCTATAGCTACATTCAATTCGTCAAGAGAACCATTTGCTTCGATACGGATATCTGTTTTCTGCACTCTTATCCCACCATGTATGGAGGTGGTGCCGTTATCGCCTGAGCGGGTATAAATTCTTTTCATTTTTCCCAGATTTTAAAGATGTCGGTTTCTCCCCAATATAAATGGGTGTAACCGGCTAATGTATTTTTATATCTATAGATTGGAGTTGGAACCTTTCTCCCTTTCACGTTAATTTGATTCGCGACAGAAGGAAGTGCATGGGGGTGCACAATGTGCGAATAATGAAATTCATGACCCTTGATTTCGATATCAGGAAAGTAGACTGTTCGATAGCCTAACGATAGTTTCGCATTTTCCATGGATGCTTTTAAAGGGAGAACGCCACACATTTCTTTCCCATCGATCTCTTCTGTGAGATAGATCATACCTCCACATTCTGCCAAGATCTTTCCTCCGGACGCAGCATGCTCTTTTATTGAACGTCGCATTGTAACATTCTGGTTCAACTCAGATGCATACAATTCCGGATAGCCTCCGGGCAAGTATATCACATCGGCATCAGGCACCATACTGTCATGAAGGGGTGAAAACCATTTTATCCTGCTATTCATTGCCTTTAGATTGACAGGATAGATGAAACTAAATGCCTCATCCCGCGCCACCGCTATAGTCCTATTATTATCGTATGCCGGGATATGCATAAACTCACTGCAACTTTCAATCTCTGTTTCAGTAAGCGATAGCAGCCGGTCAATATCCACATTAGCTACTACTTCGTCAGCGGCAGTGGAGATAAAACGTTCCATTTCACAACGGGAATCAAGTGTCAAACCCAGATGCCGAGAGGGGGTTATGAGTTGCTCATTTCGTCTGATATAACCTAATGACGGAATGCCCGTTTCTTCACAAGCCTCTTTCAGGAAAGAATAATGATTCTCAGAGGCCACCCGATTGAAAATCACCCCGGCAATTTTTATCTCTTTTCGAAAACGTGAGAATCCATATATGGTTGCCGCCACTGAAAAAGCGGTGGAAGCGACATTGATGAGAAGTACAACAGGAAGGGATAGCTTCAGGGCTATGTCGGCACTGCTACCCGCCATGCGATCATAACCGTCAAACATTCCCATCACTCCCTCCACAATATTGACATCGCTTTGTGAGCCATAATGATGGTAAAGGTTTCTTATGTGCGCTTCCGACATCATAAAGAGATCCAGATTTATCGACTCATTGCCTGTGGCAAGATTATGATACTGAGTGTCAATGAAATCGGGGCCGCATTTAAATGGTTGGACTTTCCACCCCCTACGTTTGAGAGCCCTCATGAGCCCTAATGATAAGGTGGTTTTGCCGCTACCGGAAGATGTGGCAGCTATGAGAAATGAATGATTTTTCATATCCAGGTTTTTGTTAATATTTCACCACTATCGGCAATGAGCGTCATATCCAATTTACCGAGAAAAATCTCAGTGCATCGATCGCGACAGAGATTTAGTAATTTGGGGAACAACAGTTCGCAGTCATCAGAACTAAGAAGTGAAGGGAGTTCACGGGCAAGGGTCAGATTGTCGATTACTTTTACAGCCTCCCATGAACATCCGGATTCAATCAGTAGTGATTTTATAAACTCCTTATTGATAGTGACTTTATGACTATGAGTGTCCATGTGTCCTTCGGCAAGTTTTACACCTTTCCCAAGCATTATCCCTATTACAAGATATGGCACACGCAATTCCCGGGCAATAAGCAAAGTCTCTCCAATTGCATTACCGTAGTGAATGAAAGCCTGTTGTGGCAAAGAAGGAAACAGAGCTTTTATATAACGTTCACTTTTGCCACCTGAATTTACCACTACCGGAGAGCAGCCGTTAGCCACGGCCACATTCATCTCTCTGCGGATTGACTCTAAAAAAGCTTCATGAGAAAAGGGCTGGACAATACCTGATGTACCTATAATCGAGACACCACCTTCGACACCGACCCTCGGGTTGAATGTCTTTGAGGCTAATGCCGCTCCGTTTTCAAGGGATATCGTAATGTCTAAACCTCCTTTATATAAAGTAGTCAATTCAGATATTATCATTTTACGGGGGACAGGATTAATGGCCGCTTCTCCAACCGGCAGACCTAATCCGGGAAGAGTGACAACTCCGATTCCCTCCCCACGATGAAATCTGATTCCCTCATGAGCCGCGAAGGCCACTGTGGCACTGATCCGGCTATTATGGGTCACATCAGGATCATCGCCGGCATCTTTAATCACAGTGGCAGTGGCAGAGCCGGATGTGACTGCGATTGAATCAATACCCATATTTAAAGTCTCTCCATCGGGTATCTTGAATTTCACCCTTTCAATTTTTTCTCCTGTAAGTAATGCCAGTAAGGCTGCTTTTGCCGCTGCTGTGGCGCATGAACCGGTGGTGAACCCTATGTGTAAGGAATAGAAGTCAGGAATAATCCTTTCTATCTCAAATCGTAGGCCGTGACATCCATCTACAACAATGAAATTTTCCGGTAATTTTGGTCGCCTGATTACAAAGATATCTATTCCCGCTCTCTTGGCCGCTTCAATTTTCTCGAAATACCCTCCCGATGCGCCACTCTCTTTGGTGAGAATGGCATCCGGATGAAGATTGTCTATAAGATAGTCGATATTATCCTTTTCATAATACACCAAATGATCTTCAGGGTAGCCGGCTTGAATTGCTTTGTTAAGGGAGTCACGACGGTTTAATATCCGGAAAAACGTTTCATTAAACTCCCAATACAGCTTTAATTTGTCTATAGTCTGCACTCCGGTGAGAGCCAACAGTCTCCTGACACCTTTACGTTTCATAGCCTCGGATGCATTTTCAAAGGAATCACACATCTCAATTTTGTCGTACTCAGCGGGAGGGTATAGTCTATCGAATCTTATGACCGGAAGCTCAAGTATGCGTCCTGTATGGTAGATGCTGTCGTGTAGCCTGGATGCGAATGGGTGAGCGGCATCGATAATCAGTTTGATATCGTGAGACCGACAAAATTCTATCATTTCTTCTGTAGTCATGGCTCCACATATATGTTTGCCATGACTACATTCAATCTCTTGTCCGCAACCGCGTGTAGAGTAAAAATATGGGCCTTCACCTTCGTCAAGGGTTTTCACTGCCAGGCGTCCTTCTGTAGTGCCACCGAATATCAGTATCATTTCAGAGTATTAAGAGGATTAAACGATTTTGAATATTCAGAAATCCGAGCGGAGGCATCATTTTCTGAAAAGATGCTTGAAGCCATCATTATATAATCGTGAAAGTCCCTCCCTGTTGTCAATGGCCTCACCAACCACAAGCAGGGTGGTAAGAGTGAGATTATTGTCATGCACAATCCGTGCAAGATCTTTCAGTTGTCCGCGGTAAATTTTTTCTTCTGGCCATGTGAGTTTATAACATGCCGCTACGGGAGTTTCCGGTGGATATGCAGTGAGCAGTTCTCTTTGCACATCGTCTACAATTCCGGCACTCAGGAAAATACACATTGTGCTTTGCGAGGCCGCCAGTTTATTCAGCTGTTCCCTCTCCGGCATTGGTGTACGCCCCTCTCCTCTGGTAAGGATTATAGTCTGCACTTTCTCCGGTATGGTAAACTGAGAGCGCAACGCTGCGGCGGCTGCCTGAAAAGATGAAATTCCCGGAGTGATATGATACGACATTCCGTATTTATCAAAGAAAGCCATCTGCTCCTGAATTGCACCATAGATGCATGGGTCGCCGGTATGTAATCTCACTACAAGGAGATCCCGGTCGTAGAAATCTTTCATCAGGTTAAACTGCTCTTCAAGATTCATAGAAGCCGAACTACGCACCACACATCCCGGCTTCGCATAATGAGTGAGCTTTTCAGGCACCAGGCTTCCGGCATAGAGTATGAGGTCTGCCATTTGCAGGAAGTGCTTGCCACGAACAGAGATAAGTTCCGGATCGCCCGGGCCGGCTCCTACAATCTCTATGTGGCCGCCTCTTGCGGCTCCTCTGTCAAGAGCTACAGCAAACGTGAAATCAGATGATTCAGATAGTTGCCCCTTCTGTTTTTCAAGCAGAAGAGGTCCATGACCGGAGGCCGCTATCGCACAGCTTTCAGCCACCCCCCAGACCCCTGTGACTTCCTTCACCTTTTCAGATGGATTCGGCACTGCTATATTCTTTAATTCGTCGGAGGTATATATATTGATAGATTCAATTACCTTGTCCTTGCCCAACTCCGTGATTAACTTCTCATCTCGTTTGATATCAATCGTTGACAGAGACTTTACCGATAGCCAGCTCATATTGTGGCTCAGAAGTGATGCTTGAATGAAGTCCTTTATTCCGCAGGGGGTGCAATTACGTCTGCATCCAATGCCAAGATTGAGCACTTTAGGTCGGAAATAAAGGGTAGGAATCGATGTGTGTAGGATTCTATAAGTGACAGCTATGACAAGCTCTGCATCATCAGCCTCATCGATATCTTTTATTATTCTTACGTTGGGTGGTAATGAAGCCTCAAGATAATTGGTGCCATTATCTTTTATATCAAGCAGCAAGTCGATAGGAGAGCCATTCACCAATTTGAATATGGCTTTATTCATCTCCTCTTTCGAGGCCTCACAACGCCATCCCCACTCAGAAGCAAGAGTGTCGAGCGACCATAGTCCGGCATTGTCGCTTTGTGTTGTGATGACAGGATTAGATCCTGTTATTCGTGCTATTTTACGGCACAATTCATTCGCACCGCCTATATGGCCTGACAAAACAGAAATAACATTCTTTCCTAAACTGTCAATACATATTACAGCAGGGTCTGTATATTTATCCTTCACCATAGGTGCAATCTTCCTGATGCATATGCCGAGCGCACCGATAAAGATGATGCTCCCACTCGAAGTGTAGATATCATCGTTAAAAGAATGAATGGGAATGATTATCGAATCGCTCAATTCATTCTTCAGTTTCTCAGCCAGTTGAAATCCCCGTGAGTTGTTATATATAATTACGTTCATTGTGCTTTCATTATTTTTATTGTGTTATGGTTGTCAATGGTGAGGTCATGACTCTCAATACGAGACAGGCCGGCGAGGGTTGCCCCGGTTTCGAATAACCGGCAACTCTCAGGGCTGACAGAATTGAATACGATTACACCACCCGGATTCAGAACCGTTGCTACGGATTTAATCATCTCAACCAATCTGCCTCCGTGTCCACCAATGAATACTGCATCCGGCCCCCGAAAGTTGGAGAGATCACACTCGAAGAAATCTGCGATAACACCCTGAATACCGGGAGTGCCGAATTTCCGGCAGTTTTTAGCAAGCAATTCGCGCGATTCTATCCTTCGCTCAAACGCTATAATATCAAGCTTCGGAAACTTTAGTTTCGCTTCTATCGAGACGGAACCGGTGCAAAATCCTATATCCCACATTGTTTTTCTCTGATGGAGATCGAGCATAGCTAATGTCAATAATCGGATTGGCATCTTGGTAATCATTTTCTCCCTGCCGTTGAGGATGAAAAAGTCCTTTTCAGAAATTCCAAATACTTTATGACGTTTATGGGTCATTTGCAAGATTACACAATTCGGATGTTTGAAATTTGCTTCTGCCACTTTTTCAAGAGGAAATGTTCTAATTCTCTCAAGGTCTTCATTTCCAAGATTCTCACCCACCGACATAAGATAATTGTCATATCCATATTCTAAAAGCCGTGAGGCAATTTCGATCGGACCCTTTTTACGGTCGGTGAGCACTCCGATAAGTTCTTGTTGCTCGATCACCGCAGCATCCAGGCCGTCCCAAGGACGACCGGTGACCGACACATTTACCATTCTGGCGTAAGGGATAAGCATACGATGGGAAAGAATCTGCAGTGAATTGAAAGCCGGATATACTGCTATTGAAGAATTGGGAAACTCTCTTTGCAGTGTAGTTGCAAATCCATAAAACAGAGGGTCACCGGAGGCGAATATCAATATTTCCCGATGAGGTCCATAATTATCCCATACCTTTTTGAGTGGTGCTTCAATGTCAATCCACAGATGGTCCGGGGGAAGTAGATGTCTTACGATTTCGTGATGTCTTCTACCTCCCGAAAAGATACGACTGCCGGCAATTATCTTTCTGACCTCTGAAGGAAATTCCGGGTTGGCACTGTCGGAGATACCAACTACTGCAAATGATTTTTCAGACATCTCTTCCTGGATTTAAGTTAATGGCATCCGGCCAGCATAGAATTGCATTGACAAGAGTGGCCGCAAGATTGCTGCCCCCTTTGCGTCCTTCCACAATTATTTTGGGTATATCTTTAAATGGTTTTACCATGTGCTTGCTTTCACACACATGTACAAATCCAACCGGAGCGGCAATTATGCCACATGGTTTCGATTTCCCTGCCCGTATAAGAGCACATAGTTCCATTAAGGCCGTCGGAGCATTTCCAAACACATACAAAGCATCCGGATGCTCCTCCACAGCGAGCCTTATTCCTGCCTGTGTGCGGGTTATACCAAGTTTTTGTGCCATAGCAGCTGTCGAGGGGTCTGAGAGATAGCATTTCGTAGATATCCCCAGTCTCTCCAAAGCTCCTTTGCGTATTCCGGAAGCAGCCATTGTCACATCGGTAATTATGGTTTTCACACCCCCCGCGGTTAAGGCAGTGTATATTTTTTCCAAGGCATTCTCATCGACTTTAACCACGTTCTCCATATCAAAATCAGCAGTGGTGTGGATTGCATGGAGCAAGGGCCATTTGAGATTGAGAGGGATGTCGGGATGTTGAAGCTCACGTTCGATGGTTCGAAAGCTCTTGATCATTATGGATTGTCCCAGCCCGGTCTGCTCCATATCATCCGGTTTGAAATAACCCCTTGGAGTAATCACATTATTGCCATAGGTGTAAGATTGGGAATTACCGATTATAATAACGGTGAACATATCCACATCTTCTGGATTAAAGCAGCCGAGGGTAGTGATATTTATCTTCTCCTCCTCTCTTCCTGCCTGACGCACATAACCTACGGGAGTGTCGGGATTTCTTACCTCCAAAAAAATCTCTTTCAAACGATGAAGCTCCCAATATCTTCCATGACTTTTAGGATTATACACAGCAGTGACAAAATCAGCTTCAGCCGCCGCTTTGATTCTTTTCTCAATTACTTCCCAGGGGGTCATCAGGTCGCTGAGTGAGACAACGCAAAAATCGTGGCCTATAGGAGCCCCGAGCAATGATGCCGCTTTCTGAAATGCACTGATTCCGGGCACAACTTCAATTTCAATATCGCTTCCGCGTTCTTTGAGCAATTCATACACAAGAGGTGCCATACCATATATCCCTGAGTCGCCGGAGCTTATTACACATACATCCCGGCCACTCTCAGCGATATCAAAGGCTTTTTCAATACGGGCCTGTTCCTGTCGCATACCATTTTGGATTATCTCTACATCATCGCCTATAATTGAAGAGATGAATGGTATGTAATATTTATATCCGACAATAACCTTGCTATTCTTCAGTATCTCCATAGCTCTCGATGTCATGTCGCCGATTCCACCGGGGCCGATACCCACAACTGATAGTTTTGTTCTCATTTAATTAGACTCATTAAAAAGTAAATCCACGGCATCAATAAGGCTTTCTATGTCAGGATAAGAAACTCCGTTCAGCTTTATTACGTGATCTGACGCCTCGATCTCGTTTACGGCGTTCGTACCATCTGTTGAGACTCCGTGCCGGATCAAAGCTTTTCTAACCATTCTTGCCACAGGTCCGGTTCCCTTCAGGATGATATTATTAGTGAGCCTGAAATCTATCTTGAAGAGTCCGGTGTCAAGATCGAAACTGATGCCTTCTCTATGAAAATATTTGCTCATATCTCCGTTTAGTGACAGATCTTCCGGAATTCCTGTAGTCACACCATGAGGCTTGTCGATAAGCCACACTTTGTCAGCAATCTGAAGTGCGAGTTCCAAATCATGGGTTGACAGAAAGACGGTTTTCTCCTTTTCTCGGGCAAGGCGCTGCAGAAGTTGCATTATCTCAACTTTACTTGGATAGTCGAGAAAGGCTGTGGGCTCATCAAGAAATATTACCGGAGTCTCCTGAGCAAGCGCTTTGGCTATCATCACCTTCTGGCGTTCTCCATCGCTTAATGTCTGCACCATACGTTGGCGCAAGTGATCTAAACCCACTAAATCTATGGCCTCATCCACAATCATTTTATCGTGAGAAGTCATATGTCCCCAGAAGCCTGTGTAGGGACTCCTTCCCATTCCGGTAAGTTCCTCAACCGACATATTATTTATGTTCAGTTTTTCTGTCAATACCACTCCTATCACACGCGACAGATCAGCATCAGAATAC
This sequence comes from uncultured Sangeribacter sp., assembly GCA_964513775.1. GTDB lineage: Bacteria > Bacteroidota > Bacteroidia > Bacteroidales > Muribaculaceae > Lepagella. Next base: position 26,027 of record CAZEOI010000002.1, read on the forward strand.
TGATTTAATTCTTTGCCCTCAATCAACACTTCTCCCGCGATAGGGGGTATAAAGGCAGTGAGGGTCTTGAGCAGTGTTGATTTCCCGGCTCCGTTAGGACCTAACAGACACGTCAGTTCTCCTGCATATAAAGAAGCATTGATACCTTTTGTGATTACGGTGGTCTTTTTCTTATCACGATAGCCCGTTTCAAGACCAATGACACGGATTGTCTCCTTTTTTTGCATCACAGTTCGTTTTTACGTCTGTTAAATAAAACCCACATTACCACAGGAGCACCTACAAGAGCAGTGACAGAATTCACAGGGAGGGCACCCTCAAATCCCGGTAGTCTTGCAATGATATTGCAAAGAAGCGCCAAGGAAGCTCCTCCAAGCAATGTGGCAGGCAGGATAGTGGCATGATTTGAAGTGTGGAATAGACCTCTGCATATATGGGGCACGGCAAGACCAAGAAATATCACCGGTCCGCAATAAGCTGTCACCACTGCAACAAGTACTCCGGAACAACCTATTACAAGCATCCTGGCACGTTTGATATTCAGACCTAAGTTACGGGCATAAGAATCGCCCAATAATAGCAGGTTCAAGGTCTTTATCAGAAAGAATGCCGATGGTAAGAGAATAAGCATCAGGATGACGAAAACGTATGTTTGTCCGCCGGAGACTCTTGAGAAGCTACCGAGACCCCAGATCACATATGCCCTTATATCTTCCTCAGCACTGAAAAACTTCAAGACTCCGATTATGGCGTTCGCTATATAGCCGATCATCACTCCCATTATAAGGAGAGTGACATTCCCTCTCACTTTCTGCGATACCATAGCGATCAAAGCCATTATCAACAATGAGCCGATAATTGCCGACAGAGTTATCGTGACTTCTCCGATCACTCCGAGTTTGCTCAAGGCTACGCCTCCGATGCTTCCGGAAAGCAACACTACACAGGCCACCCCGAGACTTGCTCCGGAGCTGATGCCTAACACAGAGGGACCGGCAAGAGGATTCCTGAATACTGTCTGCATCAGAAGCCCGCTTACACCCAGTCCGGCACCCGCCATCATGGCGGTTAAGGCTTGTGGCAAACGTGACTTCATAATTATGTTGGTCCATATTATGTTGCCGTTTTCCCCCCTGAATAGTATTGCGAATATATCTCTCATAGGAATTTCTACCGAACCTAACAGAAGATTCAGTATAAAAAATACAATAATCGACAATCCCAATAGTGTCATCAGGATTATGGTCTTGCTGATATTCATTTTAAAAGATGATAATATCTTGGTTCATGATCGGGTAAAACATCAGGATGAAACACATGAATAAAATCAGATAAAACCACTTCCGGCTCCACCGGCATCTTTTCATAAAATGGCACCTCCTTCATATTGCAGTAGATTACTCCGTGTTTCCTCCATGCATCGAAGTCCATGTATCTTTTATCCTGCTCTTTCAAAACGTCGTAAGAGTAGTCTCCGTCATAACTGTTTACAATACGCCAATAATCAGCATGTGCAGCGTTTGTGTAGACGGTCTCATAATCAAGAGTCACACCTCCGGATTCTTTATTGTCTTTCAGAAAGTAATCTCCGCCGGCATCACGGAATAGCTGTGCAAGGAAGCTGTTTCCTCCCACGGCATACCAGTTGCCTCCGCGCATCTCACCACTGAAAACCGTGGGTCGCGCAGATACTGTATCAACCAGGCTTTTAAGTTCATTATATCGCTGTTCGATAGACTGAAATATTGAGTTTGCCTCGGCCGGGTTGCCGGTGAGCAAGCCCACCACCTTTATCCATTCAGCCTGTCCGAGAGGGGTGAGTTCTTTATACCCGAGATGGGGCAGCATAGGAATGTCGACATCACGGATAGCATCATAGCCACCCCGTTTAAATGGGGAAATAAAAATAATATCCGGATTTATAGCCATGATCACTTCATTATCGAAATTTCCTTCTATTCCGATTTTATGAGTTTTCCCGGTTTTGAGTTGCTGATTCATCTGCTCGTTGTGGAGATGGCGTGTGCTGGTTATGCCCACCACTTTTTCCGGAATACCAAGTTTCAAGAAATTCGACAGTTGGAGAGAGGTCATGCAGATGGCAGTCTCAATCGGGATGTTGAGCCGTGTGTATCCTTCCGGCAATGCTCCATTGAAATCTCTCCCCACAAGAGCAAAGTGAAATTGTTCAGCCTCCTTGTTTTCCGGATCATTGATATCAAGAAGAGTCATATCTTTCAGGTAACTGACATTGAAGCCACGTGCATGCACAGGAGTGATCATTGATAATGAGTCGGTAGGAATAATGGCTGATGAAATATTGTCAGACGTGGTTTTCCCTCCTGTGCAGGAGAATAACAACAGTCCGGATAGGCCGATAAAAATATGTCTTATTAATTTTTTCATGATGCTACTTTTGTGTCGCTTTTAGTTTTGAAATGTATATACCCAGACCTGACCCGCATACAAATACGCATCCTATGCTAAGAAGCCACAGACATATGTGGCGCAATGTATTATGCATTACAAAATATTTGATTCCGAGATAATGGGTGGCACCGAAGAGCCATTTTTTTGCCATTCGGTTGCGGTTGAGGTATTTCACATATCCATCAGAGGGGCTTATATAAAGTCGTGAACCGTCAGAATTGTCAACATCCACTTTCCACACAGGGAGCGGATAGACACCGGATCGTGAAAGATAGTATTCATCATAATTGTCCATAAGAGTTATGGAAAAAGGAGTTTCCTCCCCAAAATAACGTCTCACGGCCTGCTCCACAACTTCTTGCGGAATGTCAAGAGGCCGCACCGAATCCTTTTGTGACGCATCAATATATACCTCCTCTGTATCGTTCACCAGATGATATACAGGAATATTTCCGAAATGCGTCCAGGAGATATATTTGATGGCGCTATATTTATTGAACAGTTCACGATAATCCAGATGATACTCCCTCAATTCAAGGGGTTTCTTTCCCCAGAGTTTTGATGAACTCACAAAGTAATCACCTTCATAGTTAACCAACCATTTCGGCACTCTCTGCATTGCGAGACTTCCACTGATGCCCCAGGCTATCGTAAAGATTCCGAATATCAGCCCTGCGATGTGATGATATCTCCATATACCCTTTCTGAAAGGAGACCCCAACTTATGATTCCTTCTCCAATTTACAATAAGGTAGTAAATACCCATATACATACCGCTCAAAGCTGCAAACAGACAGAATAATCCACACACAAGAAGCACATTCTCCCAGCGTTTTACATCTTTTCTCAAAAAAGGTAGATATAGTTTATGTGGAATAGCTCCTATCCACGACCATATTTTTTGTGAGCGGTTGGTGGACTGAAGGACCTCTCCGGTTTTTTGAGAAACAAAAATCTCCGCTTTGTCGGGGTCATCGAAATAGTATCTCAATATCGGCAGACTTTTTTCATAACGTTCATACATCACCCATTGTTGCCGTTGATGCAGTGTGTCGACTTTACTGATGTTTTCGCTTCCTGCCCATTCACATGCTATACTGTCAAGGACTTCATTTGTAATCGATTTTGGAGATATGAGAGAGTCGCCCGCTATTACAAACTTTCCTCCTGTCTCGGGCTTAGCCTCCATGGGAGTGGCGGTGTGTCGGCTTATATTGCTTAATGTCCAGACAGTTTCACCCAACCTGTTATCAACAGAAAGCGTTGAGACCGCAACAGAGTCTGAAAGACCGGGAATATCATATAAATCCGGAAGCCTGTCCGGATCAATCCTGCGCATATGTGTGTAGCGATCGGTGTCAGTAACACGAGGATAACCGTGATATAGAAGAATTATGCCCGTGATAAACCACATTATAAAGAAAATGGCAATAACTACTCCGGTGAACCTGTGTAATCGTCGCGCGATTTTGTTGATAATATTCATGAATGGATGAGTTAGTTTGAAAAGTATTTCAGACAGTTGCGAGACTAAGCAACCGTTAGCCCCGCAACTGTCGTGTAAAATGATATTAAAAGGTGATTCCTTATTTCTCTTTACCCAGGTAGCGTATCATGTCGAAAGTATAGCCATCGGCAATGGTGGCACCTTTTGATACTTCCCATGTCTTGAGATCCATCACATAGATGCAGGGTGCGGAATCCTTGGGATTCACACCGATATAAGCTTTATTATTGACTATAAGGGAGCGCTGAGCAAATGTGCCGAGACAGAAGGGTAGGTTTTCCCCTTGATATTTTACCGGCTCAAGCGAATTGCTCGTCATATCGAGAATGGCGTAGTAGCAGTTGTAATTGCTTCCCCAGCCGGCTTTTTCCGTGTTGGATGCAACTATGCCACAAAATTGAGGATCTTGTATGTAGCAAAGACATTTGTTGGAGCCGAGATAGTCAATCGTGACAAGTTTCCCCTGATGTCCGGAATAAGCATTAAACGACTTGTCGAAATCATATTGTCCGTTGTTGATGCGGAGAATCGCTCCATATTGGCAAGTGTAGCTTTCAGCTCCCGGTATCTCTGAATTGCAGGCAATGTAGATATTGTCGTTTTGATCAACCATCATTTTATTCTGGAGGAGCTCGCCATAGGCAGTGCCGGCCATGAACTCCGCACGGTCTTCATTGACAATGTTCTTGACTTTCATTGTTTCCGCATCAATGAAAGCTACATAGAAACTTGTCTCGTCACTCTTGTCCTGGAAAGCATATACAATCACATTGTCACTGGCACGATAGCGGGCCAGACCCGAAGTGCTGAAATAAACCACCTCTTTGCCATCCTTACCTTTGAATCCATTGAGCCCGAGGTCACCTTCCGCTATTATCGAGAGATTCCTGGTATCGTACTTGGTCCATAGAATTTCACCTTTGTCGCTCTTGGAGCCGTTGTCGCCGTTTGAGCCGAGAATCACAAGAGTGTCGTCTCCGGTCCATGCATGGCAGTAGCGACGGTCTTTGAAGGTGTTTTTAGCAAAAGGACGTTCCTGAACGATTTTCACACCCTCCGGAGTGATCTGATATTTACCGAAACAGTCTTTGGTGCGAGGAATCATGTAGTAATATTCCCCTTTCGTGATAGATTCCTCATACAGGCTGGCAGTGATGTCGGTGCCGGCATTTACAAAATCAAACACCGCATCTTTGTCATCAAGCGAATTCACACTCAGCACAAGGATAGAGGATTGTGAGTTCATGCCTCCCGCCCCGTCAAGAGTCACAAAAATGTCGAAATGAAGGTCGTTGACATGAGGAGTTCCGTCCACCTCATTGGGACCGTCTTTAGAATCGGAACAGGCTGTTGCTGCCGAGAGCATTGCAAGTGAAGCAATGCCATAGATAAAAGATTTCTTCATGATTTATATAAAGTTAGTTTTTAATGAAGATATAATCGGAATTTTATGGTGAATGCACGCCCCGGTTTCTGAAGCATGAAATTATCATAGAGCGTTGAGTCAAATAAGTTGTTACATTCCAATGAGATGTTATATTTGTCTTGTCTCCAACTATAAGTCAAGGATGCAGTATGCATATTCTGGGTGGGTATCCTTGATTTTGTCTCAAGCCAACCATAGCCTTCCCATGTAAGGAAAAACCAATGGACATATTGATACAGATAGCTGAATCTCAAAGCATCGTCACGAGAGAAAATTTTATCAAAATTTAAAGTGAGGTCGGCATTGCTGTATAACCATGGCTTGTTGGGAACCTTGTTCTTATAAGTGGCAGAGGGTTTTCCGTCGCTTTTCAGTTTATTCATGTCCATTGCGAGCTGATAACTGACGTTGCCTGAGAGTGACAGCCAGGAACCGTAATTGTAGGTGATTTGACCTTCACAACCTTTCATGGATACATTAGACACATTATCGTATTGCATCATTCCCTCGGCTTCTGATATTTTGGCCTGAATGTAGTCTTGCACTTTTCTATAGAAAGCATCTCCTTCATACGATATATTTCCGGCTTCCCCGAGGGAGATGTTGCCAAATAAGCCGATATTGAAATTGTGGCTTTTCTCAGGATTTAGACGTAGGTTGGGATATACAGTGGTGCCGTTGCCGAGCAGTTCGCGTGCGAGTGGCAGTCTCACTGTGTACTCGTAAGAACCTTTTACGGCCAGTTCATCAAAGAATCTGTAACGGGTGCCCAATCCATAACCCAAGTTCTGTTTTGTGATTGATTCTTTCACCGCGTTTGATCCGGTGATCCAGTATTCATCTGTTTGTCCGATTTTTACATAATTGATATAATCCTTTATAAAAACGGTGTTGTTTAATCTGCTGTCAAGCAAATTCTGAGAATAAGTCAAACCGATGATTGTCTTTGTGAAGTAGTCAGACGATGGTTCAAAGGATACATCGTAAGTGTCATAGCGATGATTGCCGTTGGCATTCACTATGCAGTTAAGATTCAAGGAGTGAATATCTGTGAGACGATAATCCAGATTAGCCCTTAAGATAGTAAGAGGTCTTTTATAATGGCGCATCATCCTTGCGTTGCCTGATATCTCATTTCTGTTGGATGGAATCCAGGAGCCGTCCCAGCTATATTTTCTGTAGGCAGTGTCTATTGTGCAGGAGTTGTCGTGAGTATAGGAGGCATTTAGATTAAGGGTGAGACCATCGGTCAGAAGGTTGCGCTTAAGATAACGTAGTTGTACGTTCCAGTCGTTGGAGTGCCGTTCAGCTTTGCCATAAACTACATTTTGCACAGCACCTGTCTGAAGATCTTTACGTGTCTGCGACCAACTGCCACCAATATACAGCTGGTCAGCCCAAGTCTTGTTTTCAACGCCAATCTCTATTTGTGCCAATGCTGAGAAATATTTGTCATGGAAGCGTTTCATATTTCGGGCCACATATGCATCTTGCTCTTCGCTCCATACTCGCACACCTCTTACGGTGTAATCATTCTTGGCATATCCGACACTCACGGAGGGAATAATTATCAATCCATTGGCGGTGGTGTATCGTCCTGTTATATCTCCCTGATATGTGTGATAAGACCCTGCGCTTATCGAGGCATCAAGATAATTTTTTTTCTTACCTATTGTCACAATATTGATTGCTCCCCCAAGAGCGTCTGCTCCAAGCCAAGCAGGCACTACACCTTTATATATCTCGATATGGTCAATCAGATTTGTGGGATAATTGGTGATGTCGAACCCTGTCCCCTTTGTCTCTAATGGGATACCATCGATAAAATATCTTATGGAATTGCCCGACATTCCGTTGAGGGAAAGTTCAAAATCCGAGCCCTTGCCACCTTCCGATCTCACCCTCACACCGGGAGCACGGTTGATGATATCGCCTAATGTCGCGGAGGTATTGACAAGTTGCTTGATGTCAATGGCTGTGACATTCAATGCCCCCTCGCGTATTCTTTCCACTTTGCTTTTCCCCTTCACTTCCAATTCTTGAAGAGTGTGGGCAGAGGCAGAGTTCTCCTTAATTGTGTCTGATTTCTCATTGGCAGTGGTTTGTGACGATATCAGGGGCGCATAACCAACGAGAATACTTAAAATACAAAAAAATTTCTCCATACCCGGGATGAATTTATTTTGCCGGATTCATGGAGAAAAATGTAGAATACCACAATGAATCTCCCTTGTCGGGGAAAGATTCGGTTGTCCACAGACTTTAATCCACGAAAGCCATGAAACTATGTTGATCTGGCAGGTCTCCTGACTTATCCTGCTCATCGACGCCTTCCCGTCATGCAATCTGACAGTGACATAATGTCGATGAGTTTTGTAGGAATTACAGTAGCGGGTCTGTTCCGGATTCTCACCGGATTCCCTATTAATCGCATTGTCGCGAACCAAAACGTGATGCAAAGGTAAGACTTTATTTTGTAAAAGCAAAAAAATAGTACAATATTCATAAAAAAGCGATAGGATTTACCAAATTCGGTAAACCCTATCGCTTCTCTTAACTACTTATCTTTCAGAATTATTTGGAGTCGGAAGGTCTTAGCGGACGGATTATGAAACTGATGCGGTGGGGAGTGGCAAAGAGCTGGTCTTCTTCGAGAGGACCCCCCTGGCCGCAGCTGAGACCGCCAAGACCGAGCGTGCGTGTGTCAATATGCAGGTTGGTGCCGGTGCTTGCCGGCAGATCCTTCGGATGAGGTGCGAGGGTCATCTCCATATCGCTCCATGGAAGGGCACTTACACTCACCGTATCGGCAGGTATGAAGATCACTCCTCTGCCGTCGGAATCGGTTAGAGAGGCCCAGCGCACATCCTCGCGTCCCCCCATAGACTGAGGTTTGGGGAAATTGACAAATTGTTCAGCTACAGTAGATTTGTAGACTCCGAGATCGGAACCGGCACGACGGTCGCGGAAGTTATTGCCTGGTCCGCGTCCGTAGTACGTGTAATCTGAATAGGTTTCCGGCAACTTCATGGAGTAGCCGAGGCGGGGGAGACGCACCTCCGGCTTATTGGAGGTGATATCGGTCTCTACCTTTACTGCGCCATCGGGATAGATGGTGTAACGCTGTTCGGAGATGAATCGGAAATCCTCCTCTGCCATAGGTTTACCCTTGACAAGTCGGTAACGTCCGGATGTGGAATTATCGGCGAGTGTGCTGTCGGGAGCCTGCGATGTCACGGTGTAAGTCAATGTGACAGATCCGTCGGTATTAGTGGCCATTGACTTTGATGTAGCTTTGTGACGCAGGTCGTGAAGACCGTTGGCAAACCAATCCTTGTAATACCAGCCGTCGTTGTCAACCGGTGCGCGGAAAGCGTTGATGCGGGGAGCACCGTCAGGAGTCAACAGCGACTTACCGTCATATTTGAGAGAGGAGATAGCACCGGTGGCATTGTCAAATTCAACGGAAAAACCTTCGCCTGACATTGTGAATGTATCTGTTGCCGGATTTTCCGCCACAGTCACTTTACCGGATGGGTTGCCGGAGTTTGCAGTTAATCCGGTGAGGGCTGCCGGTGTAAACCATTTCCCGGATTTCACCGGAAGTTGCTCCTCCATCTGCACATATCCTTTCTCCGCCCAGGGTTGATCGGAGGCGAGACTGAACCTTACGTTGAGGAGATACTCACTCTGCGGGTCAAGAGATGATAAATCATAAGGCACAGAGATGCGTTTTGATCCACGGGGCGGGATAGCTGAGGCTTCCGATAGCGGAATATTGCCGTTATCGACAGCTTCGCCATCTTTCAGCAGCTCCCATGTAATAAGATAGTTGTCGCCCAAGGGGGTGAAATAGCTCTTGTTGAACACCTCAAGCTCACCTTTGCTCATATCCACAGGACGGACACCCACGTTCTGATATACTCTCTTAACCTCGGCATATTCCGGCTTCGGGGTGAGGTCGGCAAACATAATGCCGTTCATGCAGAACATACCGTCGTTGGGGGTGTCGCCGAAATCCCCACCGTATGCGAAATAGCGTTCACCGGAGGGGGTGTAATTGTAGAGAGCCTGGTCAACCCAATCCCAGATAGCTCCGCCCATCAGATGATTGGTAGATTCTATAGCCTCCCAGTAATCTTTAAGATTACCGCCGGCATTACCCATAGAATGAGCATATTCGGAAATATGGAAGGGATACTTTATATCGCTTTTCCCTGTCACTGCTTCACGAGTCCATTTGATAGATGGGTATTGGTTGGAGCCTATATCCACGATGTCGTTATTACGTTCGTATTGCACGGGTCGGCTACGATCGATAGCCTTCAGGGCATTGTATGCCTCCACGAAGTTGTGACCGGGACCTGCCTCATTGCCGAGCGACCATATCACGATGGAGGGATGGTTGAAGTGAGAGCGCACCATCTCCACATTTCTCGCAACGTGAGCATCACGCCATTCGACAGGGTGCGACAGGGAGGCTTTCCCGTAATAATACTGATGACTCTCGATGTTGGCTTCATCCTCAAGATATAAGCCATACTTATCGGCGAGGATATACCAGTAGGGATCATCGTTGTAGTGGCAGTTGCGCACATGGTTGATGTTGCCTCTCTTCATAAGCATTATCTCGCGCTCCATCTGTTCAAGGGTGACATGATGTCCTGTGGATGGGTTGTGCTCATGACGGTTAACCCCTTTGAACTTGATGGGTTTGCCGTTGAGATAGTAATAACGTCCCGCAAGTCCGAACTCGTCATCTTCAGCATCAGTATAGCGCAATTCAATGGTGCGGAATCCGAAATAGGTGCTGACGGTCTCCACCGCTTTCTTTTGGGAGTCGAGTAACTGCGCCACAAGTACGTATCGGTTGGGTTGCTCGGCACTCCATAGCTTAGGGGAGGAGATGGTGAATCCTGTGTTGCAGGTGACAGTGCCCCCGTTTGGATTCACAGCTGAAAGATTCGATATAACCGGAGCCCCGGCGGCCTTACCTGTAGCATCTGAATATAACTCCACCGGATAGACCGTGTAGGCTACCGAATAGCCTTGCGCCTTATAGTCAGATAGGTTACGCACCTCTGTCGAGACATCTACCTTACCATCCATCCCTGCGAGCACCTGCATATCCCGGATGCTTATTTTGGGCGTGGAGGTGAGATAGGTGGAACGGAATATGCCGGGGAGACGGAACATATCTTGCGACTCAAGGAATGAGCCGTCGGAGTTACGGTAAACTTCAACCGATACGCTATTCTCACCCCGGGGATTAAGATACTTGGTGATATTGAACGATGCGGTGTTGCGTGAGTTTTTGCTGAAACCCACGTAATGCCCGTTTATCCAAAGATAGAAGAATGAATCCACGCCGTCGAAGTTGATATACACCTCTCGTCCGTCCCAATCAGTAGGAACGGAGAAGGAACGTCGGTAGGATCCAACTTCATTCGGATAATCATGGATTGTCCAATCTGCCGGAGCTTTCCGCATCACTCCCTTGCGCCAGTCGTCAACCTGATATTTGTGATAGAAGATCACCTTCTGATTCACATAGATGGGCACACCATATTTCAGCGAGCCATCTTTCCGGATACCCTGCACACACCAGTTGCCCGGCACGTCAATGTCATCCCAACCCTCTGTGTCGTAATCCTGAAGATAGAACCCGGCGGGTCGTTCGGCGGGAGTGCGCACCCAGTTGAATTTCCATTTACCATCAAGTGAACGGTAATATTCGCTGTGTTGCGGAAGCACCTTGAGTGCATTCTTTACAGAGGCAAACGGAAAGAACCAAGCGTGAGGCTGTTCCTTATTGAGCGCCAGACGTTCGGGCGACTGCCATTCGCAACCGTCGGGCCCCGGTGTGAGGCCATACTCGAAGCCTCCGAGGGAAGAATCGGCAAAGCCATAAAGAGCCAGCGGTAGAAGGAGGGAAGCGATCAGATTACGGTTTGTCATTGGTAATGGTTTAGGAGGTGATGGTTTTGGGATCCTCTTTTAATCGGTGGTTTTGGGAGTTCCTCTTTTTAATCAGTGGCAAGCATGGAGTTGGCTGCACGCTGACGCTTCCATTGGAAGAAGAGGAACGTGCAGATGGCCATTGCGATGAAACCGACAGCCTCACTGTAGAGCATAGGCAATCCCACGCCCTCTACATAAGAGCCCATCGGGGCATAGCAGATGAAGGTGACGCAGAGCATTGTCATGAACATGGCAGGGATCATTGTGATGAGATAAGCCTTGCTGTTGCGTGCGAGCCATACGCTGCAAGCCCATAGGGTGAAGATTGAGAGAGTCTGGTTGCACCATGCGAAGTAGCGCCAGAGGATATCGAAATTGATATTGATAAGCAGATAGCTTACGCCCACTATCGGGAGAGTCACGAGAAGACGCTTGAGAAACTTCTTCTGTTGAAGACCGATGGAGTCGGCGATTATGAGTCGGAGACTGCGCATGGCTGTGTCGCCGGTGGTGATGGGAGCGGCGATCACACCTAAGATTGCAAGGATGCCACCGAAAGTGCCGAGCCATTTCACGCATACCTCATGCACGAGAATGCCGGCGTCGGCTCCATTGGCCGCCATATATCCGGCGAGTTTCTCGTAGCCTCCGGTGAATGTGATTGCGGCGGCCGCCCAGATAAGAGCGACGATACCCTCAGAGACCATTGCGCCGTAAAACACGGGGCGTCCATATTTCTCGTTCTGGATGCAACGGGCCATCATGGGGCTCTGTGTGGCGTGGAAACCGGAGATGGCCCCACAAGCTATCGAGATGCACATCATCGGGAATATCGGAGCAGCTTCACCGGCAGGGTGACGGTTGAATAGACCATCGGAGAAGCCGGTAGGTATATCCATACCGTTGAAAATCATATAACCCAAGATTCCGGCAGCCATGAAGAGAAGTGCGAAACCGAAGAGAGGGTAGAGGTTGCCGATCAGCTTGTCTACGGGGAGAAGAGTGGCGAGAATGTAATAAAGGAAAATGCACACAGCCCAGAAAGTGGCGTTGAGATGTTCGGGTGTGAGGGTTGCGAGTAGATTGGCCGGAGTGCGCACGAACACTGCTATCACCATCACGAGAAGCACGCAGGTGAATATGCTCATCACCATCTTTATTTTGTTGCCGAGCTCGCTTCCTACAATCTCCGGGAGTGATTTTCCTCCAATACGCACGGAGATCATACCGGAGATAAAGTCGTGTACCGCTCCTGCGAAGATAGTGCCGAGCACAATCCACAGGAATGCGGCCGGCCCATACATCACGCCCATTATGGCACCGAATATGGGGCCGACCCCGGCGATATTAAGGAATTGAATAAGGAATACTTTCCATGTGGGGAGGGGTACATAATCGATACCGTCAGCCATGGTTGATGCGGGAGTGGGACGTTTCGCATCGCTGGCGAACACCTTCTCCACGAGAGCGCCATAGATGAAGTAGCCACCTATGAGCGCCACAAGCGCTATAAGAAATGAAATCATAATGTAGATTGGTTAGTTTAATCTACAAAATTAACGAATTTCTTTCTGAAATACCCTAAGTTAGCGTAACTTTTAACATTTTTACAAGTTATGTTGATATTTGGCTAAGTAAAGGCCTCATAATAGCTTCTCCATTTAAATATGGATATGTAATTAATTTGATGGCAAAATATTTCAAATTCAGTATAAATAAGTAACCCTGACAAAAGATTTCATTATCCAAATATTATTTTGTAATTAAAATAGGTGTATTTAGTAAAATAATTATGGTTTTAATTGGAAATTAAAGTCTTTTATTCTTATTTTGCAATCGAAATCAAACATAATTCTGCATATGAGGAAACTATATTTCAGGTCGTCATTGATAGCTATTCTTATTTTAGCTATTACGGGTTGCTCGCAGAAAGGGAGGAACCAAGATAAAGATTCCTTTACGATAGAATTCCCTAAAACGGAGAATCTTTCATGGGAGATTATACCGTCTGATGAAATCATCCCTTTCCCGGATGATGTTATGGCAAGGGATTCTGTGATAATCATCTTAGGGAATCTTGACAATAGCTGGATTCAGGTATATGACAAAAGAACGGGTGCTCATCTCCAGTCACATGTGGCATACGGTCAGGGTCCGGAAGAGATAATCTTTGCCTCTAATGCCGTACTCTATGAGGATGGTGAAATCAGTATCTCGGATATGAAGACTGGAAAAATCATCAAACTAAGACGTGATTTCACCACTGAAGATGTTTGGAATACTCACGAATTCTCCCCCAATCTTTCAGGAGCGTGGCCGCTGCCGGAGGATAAGTGGCTTATAGACCATCTTGTCCCTAAGGATAAGAAGTTGCATCGCAACATGGAGATAATAGATTTCAGCTCACCGGAAAAAATAATTTTCTCTTATGAGATCAAGGCTGAGGATTTGAATGTAAATCCCATGATGTTGATGCGTGATCCTAAAGGTGTGGTATCGCCAGACGGTCTACATTTCGCCAGAGGTATCGGAACCGGTTGCATTCTCCAAATCTTTGACATCAAGGATAACAAGATAATGCCGAAGAAAAGTGAGGTATATTTTGAACCGGAATTTGATGAAGAGGGTAATACGAATCCATTCCCTGTGAGGGGCTTCACGAGCTTGGCTGCAACTGATAAGTATATCATAGGTTCATATGGAGGCACGAGGAGTGACTTCGAAGTAAATAAGATTGGAATTTGGGACTGGAACGGAAATCCTGTGAAGTTGATTCAAACAGATGGTTCCATATTCAGGCTTGCACTTGACGAATCGGAAGGGATGCTCTATGCCGTGCTGCTTCAAGAGAATGAAGAGCGAGCTTTAGCAAAAATGAAGATCTCTTTGAATTAACCGGATACTGAGGTATTAACTGCTACAAATATCCGCCATATTGACTTTAAAACCATGTTTAAAGCCAATATGGCGGATATTTGTAGTTACTGCGGAAGCCATTTGAATTTACTATATGCGGATATTTGTAGCGACATGAGACGGCGGCATAACAGACATTTGCTTTCGGAATGTATGATGAAAGCTTTCAGTTGAAATGTGGAAATTTATGAAAAATTGACGTTTCGAATGAAAAATAATAGGAAATATTTTGAAAGTTGAAGGAAAAGTTATAATTTCGCAAGTGAAATGAAAATTAAACGATAGATATATTAGTTTATAATTTTCGAATTACATTCAAAGTGTTTATAAAATGAAATTTTGTATTTTGTATATTTCGCTTTGAAATTGATTCTACGTTTCCACTAAGAGACTAATAGAATGTATCGTTGTATATTAACCCAAAATTTCAGACATATTATTTCCCATAATATCAAACTTTAAAATCAAACGTCTATGAAGAAATTTTTACTTTCTTTGGCAGGTCTCGCACTGACAGTGTCGGCCTATGCAGACTCAAAAGTCTATTTCTCGGAAGATTTCGAATGGCTCGCACCCTGGGCCCTCGTAGGAAACGGTGAGGCTTGTGGATCAACTGTTGAAACCGATAATCCGGATGCTAATGCGCCCCAGCTCTCTACTCCGAAAGTAGACGAGGTATCCGCATATGACGCTCTTCTCGGAAAGGGCTATCAGATTCTCGCCACTCATGCTGAAAGCAAAAGTGAGCGTACACCTGAGAAGCAGACTTACCTCCAGACCAACTATCTCAAATTCGGTCTTACCGGTTACTACTCAGGTATCGTAATGCCTATCAATGAGGATATCCCGGAAGGTGAGGCACTCACACTTTCGTTCGACTGGTGTAGCCAGCGTCAGGGTTCAGGTAAATGGGATGCTACAGAGATTGTAGTGATTGTCAATACCGATGGCACTGACGTATCATATCCTGTTGAAGCATGGAGCTTCCCCCAGGATGCACTCTACGAGTGGGTAAATGAGAAGATTGAGATCAAGGCCGGTGGCCTTAAGAAAGGTTCTACCATCACTATCCGCAACGCTGATTCTCAGTGGCCTAACGAAAAAGGTAGTGCTAACCGTTGGTTCCTTGATAACGTTCAGGTATATAGCGATGCTTCTTCAGCTGTAGACGCAGTAGAGGCTGCCGAGAATGTTCCTGTTGAGTATTTCAATCTTCAGGGTGTACGTGTCAACAATCCCTCGAATGGTGTCTACATTGTGAAGCAGGGCGATAAGATTGAGAAGCGCATCATACGTTAATTCAGCTACATACTATTTTCTAATAGGTCTCTATCGGGCTCACCGGCAGAGGCCTATTTTTTATGAGTGGATATACTATTCAAAGTGATAGCCTCATAATTTGCGTTTATGAGCCGGATTCCTATTAATAAGATTCCGGAAGTCGGTGGTATCGCACGTCAGCCCGACGAAAATGACCAATGAGGAGGGAGCCAAAAAAATAGAATCCTTCAAACTGCGTTATATGATAAACAGAGGGCCGGATTCTTTTGTCATGGTAAATCCAGATCGTGATATAAGTTGACCGGTTTGAATAGAAATTACATAAGTATGGAATGGTTGCAGACTCTTGCAGTTGAACATAGTGCCGTGCAGGCGATTGTGGTTTTGTCGCTGATATGTGCCCTCGGCTTGGCCCTGGGAAAGATTAAGGTGGCAGGAGTGTCGTTGGGCGTGACATTTGTATTCTTCGTCGGTATATTTGCCGGACATTTAGGGTTGTCACTCGACCCTCAGGTGCTAAAATATGCGGAGAATTTCGGCCTGGTGCTCTTCGTGTATGCTCTTGGCCTGCAGGTTGGCCCAGGCTTTTTCAGCTCTGTGGCACACGGAGGCGTCCGCCTTAACCTGATAGGACTCGGTTTGGCTCTTCTTACCCTTGTCACCGCCGTGGCACTTACGTTCTGGCTGCCGGTTGCATTGCCCGATATGATGGGTCTTTTCTGTGGCGCCACTACCAATACGCCGGCTCTCGGTGCCGTGCAGCAGACTCTCGCTCAGTTAGGGATTCCGGCAAGCACTCCGGCTTTGGGATGTGCTGTCACCTATCCTCTCGGGGTAGTGGGAGTGATACTCGGCATTATCTTCATGCGTAAGATCTTTGTGCGTCCCGAAGAGATCACACCTCATTCAATGCAGCAACTCCCCAAGCCAAAGATTACGGAGTTTGAGGTGACAAACCCCGGCATCTGTTGGAAGACCATAAGCGACATCGCACACGTAACCAACTGTCGTTTCGTCATATCGCGTCTCTGGCGAAACGGAGATGTGTCGATACCAACATCCTCAACTGAACTACAGATGAACGATCATCTTCTTGTCACCTGTGCTCCCGATGATGTCGAGGCTCTGCATATAGTATTCGGTCAGCAGGATAAGACCGACTGGAATGCCAAGGATATCGATTGGAATGCCGTTGACCGTCAGCTCGTGTCGAAACCATTTATTGTAACGCGTCGGCAGATCAACGGTAAGACTCTTGGTTCACTCCGCCTGCGCAATCTATATGGTGTAAATATCAGCCGCGTATATCGCAGCGGGATGCCTCTGCTTGCCACTCCTGACCTGCGCCTTCAGCTTGGCGACAAGATAATTGTGGTGGGAGAGGGGAAGGCTCTTGATAAGATCGAGCCATTGTTGGGCAACGCCGTGAATGTACTCGACGAGCCTAATCTGTTTGCCGTATTCATCGGTATTGTGTTGGGCGTGGCTTTGGGAATGATCCCTTTCCATTTCCCCGGAATAAGTCTGCCGGTTCGACTCGGACTCGCGGGTGGCCCGATAATTATGGGTATACTTGTAGGGCGTTTCGGTCCGCAGCTTCATATGGTGACCTATACCACAGCAAGTGCCAATCTTATGCTCAGGGCAATCGGACTGGCTCTCTATCTTGCATGTCTGGGGATAGATTCGGGAGCACACTTCTTTGAGACTGTGTTCCGTTCGGAAGGCGCTTTGTGGGTGGCTATAGGTTTCTTCCTTACGGTGGTGCCTACGGTGGCTGTCGGATTGGTGGCGTTGAAGGGATTCAAGATTGATTTCGGCACAACATCGGGTATGCTTTGTGGCTCCATGGCCAATCCTATGGCGCTGGACTATGCCAACAGCACTCTCCCCGGCGACAGGGCGTCGGTGGCTTATGCCACGGTATATCCTCTCTGTATGTTTGCCAGGGTGATCCTGGTGCAGGTGGCGATTCTTTGTCTGGTTTGATTATCTCTTTTTGCGGAAGAGATATACTTCGTGGATCTCCCTGTCGTAACCTTCATCTTTCAATGGCCCCTGTGACATTCCGAGCACAATTTTTGTGCCACGGTTATTCAGCACAAGCAGATTTTCAGAGAGGGGATCAAATGATATTCCTTCGATTTCACCGGCTCGCTTGAATTCCGACATCTCTCTGAAATGATCTATCTTCCCTTTGTTGGCACCGGCACATATTAGTCCTGTTCTACTTACAGGTTTCCCCTCTGCATCCAATTTTACTGAAAAGGGACTTTCGCGTACCACCTCAGTGCCCTCTTTCAAGCCGATAAAGGGAACATTGCCGATATCCATGCTGTAAAGATTATCGGGAATGTTGTAGTCGGATTCTCCATCATCTGAAGAGAAATAAAGCTTACCGTTGTGGACTGCGATACCCTGACACCAATAGGGGGTAGGGATACACTGTGATTTTGAATGGAATTTACCGTTTTTCAGATCGTATGCGTAGACGTATCTGCTATCTACCCAGTCAGACATCCATACCAATCCGTTTTTAGGATCGACGGCAATTCCCGACACCTCAACCTGACCTGATTCCGGACACCACTCTATATCTCTTTTCCATTCCAATGTATCTGCGTCATATACAGATATGGCAATATTATAGCCCCGACCGTATAGGAATTTCTCTATACCGCAGTAGATTTCTCCATCATACACATCTATGTCGCCGAAGTGGTTTGCCCTTTCAGGGTTTTGGAATGGCTGTTCATTTGATTTTATCAGATTCCAATCCTTGTCATATTTATACAACGCTCCGGTGTCGGAGACATAGTAATATTCTCCATCGCACGCTATACCCTGGCGCCCCTTAACTTCAACTACTTTATATAATTCATAATTGTCTGTCTCGCCGGGTGCAGTTGTCGCATCAGGTTTGTCAGAGGAATCAAATTCTGCGGATAGCGTAAGAGCCGGGATAAATAAAGCTGTTAAAACAAACGGTTTATATGATATTTTCATAAACTTTTAGTATGGGAGGGGATGTGTCAAATTTATCATAAATTTGACACATCCCCTCGGATTTATTCATGACTATGCTTGATTGTCAACAAGTCTGTCTGCTACTTGCTAACGGCTGCATCGAATCATAAGTCGGGTATCGGTTAATGCAACCTTTCCTATGGCAATCAGTTGTGAAGCTGATGGAATACGGGTTTCATCACGAAAGTGAAGCTGTAGTCGCCGTAGGGGAGAAGGTATTCCTTCAAAGGAAGAGCACCCCAGCTGTTGACGCAACCGAGACCAATCTGAGCCTTGTCGATGAGAAGGTTTGTGTAATCCACTTTCTTGATCTCAGGTGAGTGGGTGTTGGCTTTCCATGGACCGCCGTCAAGACTCTCGACAGAATAATTGAGAGCTGAGGCGGAGAAGGATGCCTCGGCTACAAACTCAAGACCGTTGCCGGAATTGTTGAGCTGCTTCCAGTAGCGGATATCAGTCTTGGTGCCGGTCTCCTGCGGACGTACATAAGCGTAGAACTGGTCGGCTACTTTCTGATTGTAGAGGCCGAGGAGAGTGGAGTTGTTGCGGTCGGCATAGTTCTCGATCGGGCCGCGGCCATAGTATTCGATGCTGCTGAAGCTTTCGGGCATCTGCATCTGCATACCGAAACGGAACATTCCTGATACTTCCGCTGTCTTATCGGCGGTGAGGGCCTCGTTTACCTGCACGATGCCTTCGCCATTGATTGTGTAGGTCATTGCAAGCTGAGCCTTCACGCCCGGCATTGAATACTTGGCTTTCACTACCGCAAGACCGTTTTCCATTGCAGCATCAAGAGATTCGAGTTTAATCTCCGGATTTTTCCATGCGGCATATTTATTCTGTAATCCGGCACCGTAGTCGTTGTCGGTCGGGGCACGCCAGAAGTTGGGAGTGAGCTGACCCTCTTCAGTGAGCATGGAGGTGCCGTTCACTTCATATTTGCACATGTAACCGGTGTGGCGGTTGAAGTCGATAGAGAAATTGTCACCCTTGACAATAAGAGCGTTACGCTGGTTGTTGATAATTTCCGGTGTAAGCTCGCCGAGGTTGGTCAACACCGGGTTGGCGATGGAGACGTCGCCCTTCACATCATTGAGAATGAATTGCTGGCGGGCGATGGTGTGGCCCGCAGGGAGCAGTCCGTCTGCCTTCTTGAGATTATAATACAGGTTGAGCGCCCATTCACCCTGGTCGGAGATATTGCCGTAAGGGATGGTGAGAGCCTCTGTCTTACCGGGAGCCACATCAATCTTGTCGATACGTCCATCGCGCACCGGAACTCCATTGTTGAGAAGCACCCAGTCGAGGGTCACGTCAGAGAGATCGCGGAAGAAATTTTCATTATATACCTTCATCTTTCCGGCAGAGAGATCGGTGGGAGTGGTCCAGATGTTCTGGTAGTAGTAAGCCACTTCATCGGCGTGAGGATTGGGTATGCGGTCAGGGTTAACGAGGCCGTTTACACAGAAGTTGCCGTCTGATGCATCGTAGTCGTTGAAGTCGCCGCCATAGGCATAGATTTCTACTCCATCCTTACCGGGCTTACGCACGGCCTGATCCACGAAATCCCAGATGAAGCCACCCTGAAGGTTGGGATATTTACGGATGAGTTCCCAGTAATCCTTGAATCCACCCATAGAGTTGCCCATGGCGTGGGCATATTCACATTGGATGAGCGGTTTGGATGTAGGCTTCTCTTTTCCATATTTCTCCATACCTTCATAGCCATAATACATCGGGCAGAAGATATCGGTCATGCCGTCCATACGGGCCTGCTCATATTGAGTGGCACGGCTGGGATCATTCTCTTTCACCCACTTGTAGGCCTCCTCGAAGTTAGGACCATAGCCCGCCTCGTTGCCGAGACTCCAGAAAATGATTGAGGGATGGTTGAACTGTGCTTCCACGTTGCGCTCATTGCGTTCCATATGGGCTTTGGCATAAGCCGGATTTTTAGCGAGGGTCTTCTCTCCGTAGCCCATGCCGTGGCTCTCGATGTTGGCTTCAGCCACAACGTATAGTCCATATTTGTCGCATAGGTCATACCAGAGACGGTCGTCAGGATAATGGCATGTGCGCACGGCATTTATGTTAAGCTTCTTCATGAGCTGAATATCCTGAAGCATACGTTCGGGCGACACAACATAGCCTCCATCGGGATCGAGTTCGTGACGGTCGGCACCCTTGAAAAGCACCGGCTGACCGTTTACGAGAATCTGTCCGTCGGTGAGTTCGATTTTGCGGAAACCAACGTTTACGGGCACCACCTCGTTGTTGCCCTGCATGGTTGCTGTAAGGGTGTAGAGATAAGGTGTCTCAGCGCTCCATTTCTTAGGATCGGCCACTTTCATCACAGTCTTGCCGCTCTTGTTGGCAGTGGCAGTGGCCACTGTATTGCCGTCGGCATCGGTCAAAGTGAGATCCACGGGGGCATTAGCCGTGAGTGAAAGGTCGATGTTGAGCACACCATCCTGATAATTGTTTTCCAGATCCGGGGTCACACGGATGTCGGCTATGCGTTTTTTGTCGCGTGCGAAGAGATAGCAGTCACGTCCTACGCCGCTGTAGCGGAAGAAGTCCTGATCTTCAAGATAGGTGCCGTCACACCAGCGGAACACCTGGAAACAGATGAGATTCTCCTGTCCCGGCACAAGATATGGGGTAAGGTTGAACTCTGCTTCAAGTTTGCTGTCTTCGCTGTATCCTACATATTTGCCGTTTACCCATAGATAGATGTTGGATGTCACGGATCCGAAATGTGCGAATATATCTTTACCTTTCCAATTGGCCGGCACTTTTATCTCACGGCGATAGGTGCCTACATGATTGTTCATCGTGGGCACCACCGGAGGCTGGTTTTCGAAGAAGCTCGACCATGCATATTGGGTGTTCACATATATTGGATCGCCATATCCGTTAAGCTCCCACACACCGGGCACCTGAATATTATCCCATCCCTTATCGTTGAAATCCTTTTTCCAGAAGTCGGTGGGACGTGATGTGGCATCCTTCACCCAGTTGAATTTCCAAGTGCCGTTAATGCTGAGGTAATTCGACGATTCTTTGAGATTCTGAGAAGCGAGAGCGTTCTCTCCCTTTTGCCAGGCGAATCCTGCCGAGCGCATGGGAGCACGGTTTACAGCGTTTACTTTGGGGTCTTGCCATTCGGTGAACGACTGGGCATAGAGTCCGGTCGCAGCTCCACCTAAGAGCAATGACAACAAAAATCTTTTCATGGTTTATGGTTTATGGTTTTATAGTTTATGGGTCAGATCTTAGAGTTAGTATGTGAGGGTGGTGATACCCTTAGACCAACAGGATAGGTGTTTACCTCCCTGAGCCAACCTGGAGAGGGATTAGCATCCGGAGGCAATCGGGAGAGAGGCTGAGGAATTTGGAGGAGAGAATGTGGATTTATTATTTATTTCGCAAAGTTAATACAAAATACTCAAAAAGTAATTATCCGCAGCCACTTAATCATTAATTGTTCGTAGTTGCTTATTTATAAGGGTAACTATTTTTGCATTTCTGATTGGAGGGTTGAGGCGGGTGACTTGAAGTCGTTTGAAGAGGGCGACTGGTAAACTGCCAGGTGAAAGCGAGGGATTATGGCGTAGAGATGGTCGAATATATCAGCTTGAAGATGCTCAAACGGTTTCCACACGGTGCGTGATGTGAAGAAATATAGTTCGAAGGGTACACCCTGAGGAGTCGGCTGGAGCTGACGCGCCATCAGTGTGAGTTCCGGGCGTCCGGTGCCGTCATGGAGAATTTCAGGATAATTCGCAAGATACCATTCCATATATTTTCGGAGAAGAGTCATGTTGACCACTTTATCCCCGGTGATGTCAGTGTCGGGGCTGATCAGTCCCTCTTCCTGCAACGCTGTGATCTCCTCGGGAGTAAGGAAGCGGATAGTGGTCTGGTCGATTAGTACGGAGCGAGATACACGACGGGCTCCGGACTGCCTCATCGCCTGAAAATTCTGAAAGGAGTCGGAGACAAGTGTGTAAGGGGGAATCGTGACTATGGAGTTGTCCCAGTTGCGCACTTTGATAGTGGTTAGCTTTACTTCAACTACTTCACCATTTACACCTGCTTTCGGCGCAACAATCCAGTCGCCTTTGCCAAGCATCTTATTTACGGTGAGCTGGATGCCGGCGACAAAGCCGAGTATAGTGTCGCGGAACACCAGCATAAGGATGGCGGCAGAGGCACCGAGACCGGTGAGAATGCCGATGGGATCACGGTTGAAAAGAATACTGATGCCGATGATCACCCCAATGAGTATCACAAACAATACCACTGTCTGCCGAAGCACTTCAAGATTGTGTTGCTGCAGAAGGTGTCGGTTGTCAAAAGCGTTCTGGAGGCTTTTGAGGAATACTGCAATCAGATTAATGGCAGCCCAGAGGATGTATATTTCAGTGAGTTTGACCGACCATTCGTAGACTTTTGCTCCGGCGTTCAAATTGTCAGGTAGCAGAATGCTTATAAGGATTGCCGGGGCAAGTTGCGAAATGGCCTTGAGCACATTATCATTGAGAAGATCATCGTCCCAGGTCGTTTCGGTTTTCAGTGTTAACAGCGATACGATAGGACTGAGTAGCCTGACACATATCACATATGAGAGCCACGCGATCAAAGCGATAGCTACGACTGTGATCCAGACGGACCATGTCTCGGCCAAAGAGTCATCGAAATGCTGGGATAACCATTGAAAAATAAATCTTTCCATATTACAAATTTAAGAGAGATATGTGAATATTTCCAGGGTTTATGAGGACCAAAACTAATGCAGCGACTGGATAAGCTGTTGACCGGGCGCCCCCGACATCTTATCCAGTCGCTGTAATTTCGATTACGGACCCTCTGATGATTGGTGCAAAATTACAAAAAAAACGCGAAGAATGCAACAAAGCCGTGCTGAAAGTCACACGGATGACGCATCTCAGTCGCTGTGGTATATAAAAGAAGGGCGGGTCCTTTTGGGATCCGCCCTTCGATATTCAGGATATTGTATTTTTATAATCAAATGTTCTGTTACTTGTTGTCGGCTTCAAGAATACAGATTGCTACGCGGTTCCAAGACTCTTCGTCAAACATCTCACCGATGCCACAGCCTTCAGCCTGGATGCGTGATGCCGGAATTTTGTAACGCTTCATGAGCTGATCCTTAACGGAGTTTGCACGAGCGTTGGCGAGCTTGATGTTGAGCTCTTCCGGACCGTCCTTAGAAGCGTAACCCTTGATGATTACCTTGCTTCCGGGATGGTTGTTGAGGTAAGCTGCGATCATCTCTACGTTGGGCTGCTGATCAGCACCGATTGCAGAAGAACCGATCTTGAAGAATACGTAACGTACTGATTCAAGGTTGTTGGTGACTTTAGTTACAACCTTTGCAGGCTGGTTCTGAAGCTGTTCTACCTGCTGAGCAAGACCTGCTGCTGTGGCGGCGAGACCGGCATTTTCGGCTGCCTGTGCGTCAACTACACCACGAAGCTCGTTGATCTGGCCGTTGAGAGCGTCAACCTCTGCCTGATTGTAGGGCTGAACAACATCGAAGCTGTTTCCACCGAAGTTGTAGGCTACACCGGCTGTGATGTTGAAGTTGGCACGACGGCCATTGTAAGCTGCTGAAGCATCAGAAGGACCTTGAGCGCTGTAGGGAGAACCACTCATGTTCCAGATAACTGAAGGACTTATAGAAAGCGTAACGTAGTCGCTTACATTGAAGTTGAAGTTAAGTCCGGCCTTCGTTGCGAAGTAGTTATAATCGTCGCGATCGGAGAGGAACTTGTGTCCCCAACCTGCACCGGCCTGAGCCTCAATGCTGAACGGACGAACGTAACCGGGATATCCACCGAAGAGATTGAAAAGGTCAACTCCACCGAATGCACCGATATATGATTCATCGAACGCTGTAGAGCTGTGAGGACCTCTTACGTTGGATGTGTTGATACCAAATAAACTTTCTGCACCTACTCTAAATGTTGGAGTAACCTTTTTACTCAGATCAAGACCAACTACCGGACGCATGCTCTTAAAGAAAGGATAACCGGTGATCGGAGTAGTGACACCGCCTTTAACGCCTGCTGACCAATTGTCGAAGAATCCGGGGGATTCAATAGCTTGCTGTGCGGAAACGATTGACATAGTACCTAATGCCAAAGCTGCAGTAAGAATAACTTTTTTCATAATAAATATTGTTTAGTTTTGATTAATTCGGGAGCTTAAACTCCTTTAGCACACTATTTAGGAATCTTAGTGGAAACGAGTCTTCCGTTGTTTGCTTTCTATTTCGCTCGGTGCTCATCTGTTAAGATTGCCTTTATGCCATTATAACAAGGGCAACCAAAAAAAGGTTTTATCGTGATTGAATCTGGTGTTGAAATTTTTCTTTTCTCGCGCGCGAACGTATTATATCTTTATGAATCCATAGGATAAAAATAACAAAAAAAATTTTTTTACTTATTTTCAGGAGGCGAGGGAGTGCAGCTTGCAACCGGATGTAGAGGATGTGGTGAAAGGGTAGTGGAGCGCCAATTGAAAAGATCTTGATCGGTGAAATTTCGAGGTCGTATGATGTGGAACGATAGTATGTAAAGCCGGTAAGAATAAGAAAAAAGTTATTGACAATTTTAAAAAGTTATTTACAATTTTATTTTCAATTTATTTACATGTTATCTACAGATATTGTGAGTTATTAACATATTGTTCGAGTTATTGACATTGATGTTAATAAGTTGTATATAAAGTTTGTAAATTACATGAAATCAAGTAAATCGAATTGAAATAATGTATGTTTGGATAAGGTTGTTTCGTAACTCTTCTTTTCGTGGAGTTGGGATAGGTTTACAGGAGTCAAATCTATTTTGCTCCGGCAGTAGGTAGCCGATTTATATGTTGGGAAACTTTGCTTATGGATAGAAACTGATAAATGGTATATAAGAAACAGGGTCGCACATCACAATGGATGTGCGACCCTGTTATGGGGTTATATTGTATCAGTAATTTGTAAATTTTAACCGAATTAGTCCGTGGTGCCAAATAGTTGGACTCATGAACTTCCGATTTTTCGGTACGGTTGTTTAAAAGCGTCAGGGTAAATGGTGATTTACTGACTGATACTTAATGAATCCGTCGGGATTGAATCTGCAACGGAATCTGTGGCGACAGATGCAAATTCTTCAATAACCGTTGTTGTGTCGGTTTCAACTGCTGACTTCTCTTTATTTGAAGAGCAGGATGAAGTTGCTGCTGCGAGCACTGCAAGGAGTGCGAGGGCTGAGATGATCTTGGTCATACGAAATGTGTGGAATTAAAAAACAACTTAAATTAATTAAATAATTTATTGTGGCTTTCTCCATCACGAGGCTGTCGGGAACTCTTTCTCGGAGCAGTCTCCCCTCTGTGGTTATGTCACGTCTTTAAAACATTGATTGGTGAGTAAAAGTTCATAAAAATATTAAAAAAATAAGTCCGGAGCCACTACGCATGAATCTTCAACGTAAATGTGTGGCAGTTTGAGAAGGTAAAGAGATGTTTGGCAAGGTCTTTTTGACGGCAGACATCTAAAGAAAAATTGTATTGATGAACGATAGTAAAGATATGAACGATAAAGGGGGTAAAACAAAAAAGGAATTGATCAAGCTATTTAGCTGAGAATCAATTCCTTTAATATCGTCGGGGTGAAAGGATTCGAACCTTCGACCCCCTGCTCCCAAAGCAGGTGCGCTAACCGGACTGCGCTACGCCCCGATGGCCTTTCGGCTTTTGCGATGCAAATTTAATACTTTTTTTCTGTTTGACCAAGTTTTTTTACTTCTTTTTCTGCCAAAATCACTCTAATTTTATGATTCGGGATTTTAAACTCGTTTTCGAGACGCTGATAAGCATTCTGAGGATCTTTGTCGAAGAGTGTGGTGACAGTTTCGTATTCTTCTGCTGTCGAGAGCCTTCTGAAATCTGTTGTCTTCCCTTCTGCAATCCATTGTGTCATGTGACCGTAGACTGTGGGCACTCCTAAATTTCTTAGTAACGCTATCTCTTCCGGACTCATGCCGGAATTAAATAGAAGCAGCGTCTCTTTTTGGCTTGATCCAACCGGTAGGGTGCCTTTGAGTCCTTTGTGGCGCCGGATGACAGGAAGAAATTTCTTTGCATATTTCGCCATCTTCACCTGGCTGACACCGGAGACTTTGGCAAACGATTCGATATCTTCGGGCTGCAGACTTACAAACTCAGAGAGTGTGGCATCTGAGAACACCGCATAATCCCCCGTCTTTTCCTCTGCAGCTATCTTCTTTCTCAATTCTTTGAGTTGTTCGAGCAAACGCTGGTCGGGTGTGAGCGATATGGCAGCCTCTTTTCTCTTAACTGATTTCTTGAGATAATCTATGGGCTGATATCGACTGAGTTCAATTTTCTGCTGGCCTTTCACCACTTTTATTCCCAATGGAGTGGGGCGCAGGTGAAAATTGTCGTCGAAAGCTATCTCAAACAGCCCTAACTGAGTCATCTGCCATATGTAGCTATGCCACTCGGCAGAGGTGAGATCACGTCCGGCTCCATACGTGCGCAACAGATGATAGCCCTTGTCGAACAGATCTTTCCTTGCAGAAGCCCGGAGTATCTCGGTGATTGTGGCTATCCCTTCGCGGGAATTTACACGTATCACAGCGCTCAACGCTTTCTGAGCCAGCACGGTTCCATCAATCTTGTCGCGGGGCGACAGGCAGTTGTCGCAGTTTCCACAGTCATCTATGGCTTCCTCGCTGAAATAGCTTAGGAGTATGCGACGGCGGCACACGGAAGCCTCGGCGTAACGTTGCATGAAATCGAGTTTCTCGTTATTGATGGCAGCCTGTCCGGAGCCTTCGATGAAGTTTCTCCTCATTATTATATCTGAGAAATTGTAGAACATCAAAGCTTCCGCCGGCAGCCCGTCTCGTCCGGCACGTCCTATCTCCTGATAATAGCTTTCGATATTTCCGGGAATATTATTGTGTACCACCCATCGTATATTGCTTTTGTCGATTCCCATTCCGAATGCAAGAGTGGCACACACCACCTGCACCTCTCCGCTTACAAAGGCTCTCTGAGCCTCTTCACGTTCCTGTGGCGACATACCGGCATGATAACATACCGAACGATAGCCTTTATCCAGCAAGGCCTCGTGCATGGCTTCAGTCTTCTTACGGCTTAGGCAATACACTATTCCGGCATCCAGATGATATTTGTCGATAAGTGCTGAGATCATCCTGATACGTGTCTTCTTCCCGGGATCGTTCATAACAGAGAGGGAGATGTTAGGACGATCGAATGAACCGATGTAGACAAATGGATTTCTCAGGCCCAGAGAGGTGGCTATATCTTCACGGGTGAGTCGATCGGCGGTGGCTGTGAGCGCGAGGATCGGCACTTCGGGGAATTTTTCGCGAACGGCACGTAGCTGTGTGTAGACAGGTCGGAAATCATGTCCCCATTGCGAGATGCAGTGAGCCTCATCTATGGCTACAAGCGAAACGGGTATCCTGGAAGCAATGGCATCAATCTCAAGCATCAGACGTTCCGGAGATATATAAAGCAGCTTAATGTGCCCCTGCATTGCCTCATATAGACTGTCGCGGTTGGCATATTCATCGCGGTTGGAATGTACGGCTGCGGCCGGGATGCCATTAGCTTTCAAGGCTTCCACCTGATCGTTCATCAAAGCTATAAGCGGTGAAACCACGATGGCGCATCCCGGCATTGCGAGTGCCGGAATCTGATAGCATAGCGATTTGCCGCCTCCGGTTGGCATAAGTACAAACGTGTCGTTTCCGGCGATCACGTTGTCGATGATCTCCTTTTGTCCGGGACGAAAGGAACGGTAGCCGTAATATCTGTTGAGAATCGTTTCAGGAGTAGTCATAGAAAGGGTGTGTGGAGAGATAAAGGTAAAGCCGCTCAATCGGCGGCTTGTTTGAAAAGGGTCTCGGCAATCATCCAGTCGAGCGGAGTGTCAAGGTCCACGCTACGCGAGGAGTCCATAGGAGAGGGAATTATTTTTCTGAAAGATGACATGGGGCCTTCCCTTAAAGCTCTCACCGTGATCACATATACGGCTCCGGTGTATTCCCATACCTTTGGTGCGTCTTGCCGGCGAGTGTATGTGCCCGGTCCCTTTGATATATGCAGAGTGCCATCGGGTCCGGTTTCAAATGCATTGTAATAAGGATTTGTGTGGGCCTCGCATACGCTCACCACCATATCGCAATCAGGAGTCCACAGACGCAATGCATTCTCAATATCATCAAGCGACCGCAATGGAGAAGTTGGCTGAAGAAGCACAACCCGAT
Organism: uncultured Sangeribacter sp.; assembly: GCA_964513775.1. Lineage (GTDB taxonomy): Bacteria > Bacteroidota > Bacteroidia > Bacteroidales > Muribaculaceae > Lepagella. The sequence continues at coordinate 54,921 of CAZEOI010000002.1, forward strand.
CAAACAGGTGTCCACGGCGTTGGAATTCATCGAGCGCGTGGATGATAACATCGTAGGTGGAGGCTGTATCGGTGGCTAAATTGCCGGGACGTAAGAATGGCACCACCGGACCGGATGACAGTGCGGTGTCGGCAATGGCGCTGCTATCTGTAGACACAAACACCATGTCGCCCGGGACAGCCAAAGCTATGGCCTGATCTGCGGCGCGGCACACGAGAGGCCGCCCGCAGAAAGGCTTTAGATTCTTATCCGGTATCCCCTTGCTGCCTCCACGGGCCGGAATAAGCCATAAGGTCGTTGGGGAGTTCATTTTCAGTCTTTTTCGTAGAAAACGGCCTCCTTGAAATAGCGGGCAAGGAGTGTGCCCGACGCCCAGTCTTCGCAGGGAGAGAGAGGGGATCCGATAGATTCGTCAATAATATAATCCACGATAGGGGCTCCGGCATAGATGGAGCAGATCACACCGCCGCCGAGGCGAGGATTCACCTCCATGAGCAGGTAGCGGTCGCTGTCAAGATCATGGAGAAACTGGATATTGACCGGACCGCGTAAAGAGAATTTCTCAATCACTTTACGGCTAAGATCCTCAAGAATACGGTTATGGCAGGTGATGGTGCGCGTTGACTCTCCTCCCATGATCTCAAGACGTTCGCGAGGGACTGTCACGAGTATCTCCCCCTTGCTGTCGATGTAGCAATCTACAGTGTATTCCCTCTTATTCTCAATGTATTCCTGAATGAGATAATTCTGAAGGTCCTGGAGGTGCATGAGTTCCTCAATATTATTGAATATCTGTATGCCGCGAGACGACCTTCCTTTCCGAGGCTTGGCAATAGCCGGAATCTGGGCAGAAAGCACACTGTAGGTGCGAGGTATGGGAAGTCCGGCCTCTTTGAACACTTTCGCGGCATCAGCCTTATCGAAAAGAGAGCGTGCGTTGTCGAAATCAGTGACCGGCACAAACACATCTTTAAGTTGCGACTTAAGAATGGAGGCTATCTCGATGGAGTTGTTGACAATAGGCAGGATTATGTCGACATTATAGTCGGCCACCACCTTCTTGATGTCGTCGACAGCATCGGGATTATTGAACCGCAGACCCTTGATTACTTTGGCTTCAAGAGCTACGGGCACCTCTTCCGATAGGTCGTAGCTTACGATATCGACTGAATATCCTATGCGCTGACCGGAGCGCTTGAGGAGTTCTGCAAGCGACACCCTGCGTGCGCCTCCGAGGAGAAGCACAGTGAGTTTCTTATTGCTCATCTGTTGTATATATTGGGTTTATAATTCTTTAGATGATCGTCGGCTGTAAACCAGACGATTGTCTTTGCCAGACCCTCCTCAAGCGTGACCTGTGGACGCCAAGAGGTGAGACGGGTGATCTTTTCATTTGATCCCAAGAGACGGAACACCTCGCTCCCGGATGGTCTCAGCCGTTCAGGGTCAACAGTCCATTTCACATCAGCATCCATCAGGCGTGCTATGGTCTTCAGAGTGGTTTCCATGCTTACCTCGCGCTGAGTGGCGATGTTGATCTCCTCGCCGGCCAATCCCGGAGTGCGTGCTATCTCTATGAAGCCGCGGCAGGTGTCGGCTACGTAGTTGAAATCGCGTGTGGGAGTAAGGTCGCCCACCATTATCTCGCGCTTGCCGGAGGCTATCTGCGTGATTATGGAGGGAATGATGGCACGTGCGCTCTGCCTGGGGCCATAGGTGTTGAATGGACGCACCACAGTGACATCCAGATCAAAGGCATTGTGGAAGCTGAGTGCAATGGCATCGGCTCCTATCTTTGATGCCGAATAAGGGCTTTGTGGCTGTTTGGGATGAGTCTCGTCGATAGGCACACGTAATGCTGTGCCATATACCTCTGAAGTAGAGGTCACGAGCAGGCGCCCTACGCCATTGTCGCGAGCGGCCTGGCAGATATTGAGAGTGCCTTTCACATTGGTATCCACATAGCTGTCGGGCGCCACATAGCTGTAAGGTATCGCTATGAGAGCTGCAAGGTGGAACACGGTGTCGGCTCCTTTGAGAAGCTCACGGCAGAAATTTGGATCGCGCACATCGCCCGTCACTACCTTAAGAGAGGGATGTCGCACTCCTTCAAGCCATCCCCAGTTGTTGAAAGAATTGTATTGGGCAAGGGCGGTCACTTCGTAACCCTCGGCAAGGAGAGCTTCCGTGAGGTGGCTGCCGATAAAACCGTCGGCTCCGGTGACTACTACTTTTTTCATCGTCTCAGACATTAAGGATTCGATACTATTCTGAAATGAAGCCTTTCTCCATGAAGGTCTGGATATGGCGGCGTTTCTTCTCCTCGAAGATTTCCGAGATTTTGAAGAAAATTCCTGTCTCCTCCACATCCCCAAACTCGCGGTTTATGGCGGTGCCAAACACTTTCATGGTTGGAGAGAGCGACATATATGCGTTGACGAGCGGCGGGATATTCTTGCCGTTCTCTCTGATGGCACGGTTCAATATCCTGTAGTCGTCTTTGAACGTCCCGCCTGTGAACACCGCCTGCACATCAGGGTCGCACGCCTTCGACGGGAGCGGGTCGATGGGGGTGATCAGGTTTTCAGTGTCGGCGAAATGCTTGTGTAGAAATCCCAGCAGAAGATCACGCGAGGCGGATCCGTAATTGGGATACATCGTCACTTTTCCGAAGAGATATTCAATCTGAGGGTAAACCACGGTGAGCGCTCCGAGGCCGTCCCAAAGATTGTCGAGCACATAAAGAGCCTTGGAGTGTGATTTTGTATTCTGATAGTCAATGGCTACGAAAGAACGGCCGAGTTCGAGAGTGGTAGGAAGATATTTCTCCAGAAATTCAGGGGAGAAATGAAACATGTGAGAGGTGGCGATATTCGGCACCCCATCCTTAATACGGACGTCTTCACCTAAAATGAATCGGTAGCCTCCTACAATCTCACGGTCTTCCGGATTCCAAACCACAAGCTGACGACAAGGCACCTCCATAGTGTCAAATTCATCAATATCGCAGCTAAGACCTGTGCCACCACCGGCATCGCGGAATGCAATCTCCCGCAGACGCCCTATCTCGCGCATAGTGTTGGGTGCGTTGAAAGCGTCGACCACGTAGATTTCGTTTATGCCCTTGTTGGCATGGCGCAGAAGGCGGTCGGGTGTAAGTTCGGCGACGATAAGCTCTTTATCGACAGGATCAATAATATTTTCCATTTTAATATATTATCCGGTTGATGATATATGATCCAGCGTAGTTGCAGGCAACTTATTTGCCGGATATTTCAAGACAACGGACTACCGTAATTTTTGCAAAATTAATAAAAAAACGTTGCAAAGCAAAATTCCGGCAAGAGATTCAAGGGGATAGGTAGATCTGAATCTATCAGGAAGCGGGAATGTGATGTAAGGTCACATGTCGGGGGAGACAGATAATAACCTGGTAGTAGTGATAACAAACAATCCCTTAATTAAACTAAAAAGAGCTTTTTTACGTCATATAATATATAGGTATATGAAATCTGCCATAGTCATGATATAAGCGGAAATCTGAGAGCTTGTCTACTTAGTCATGTCTGTTCGTATGGTTTGACATATACGTCGGTACAGAAAATTCTATATAGATATATGAGAAGAGCAACTGCAACACGAGTTCTTTTTGCCGCCATGATGATCATTGCCATGGTGGCGCTTCCTCTTTATGCCGCAGAGGGGGATAAAGCGTCGATCTCTTTCGGGGAGAAAGTGTATAACTTCGGCAACATCCGCGAAGACGGAGGGCCGGTGAGCTGTGAATTCGAGTTTGTGAACACAGGGAGTTCCAATCTTGTGGTGATAAGTGCTACAGCCGAGTGCGGGTGTACCACCCCTGAATTTCCCAAACAGCCGATTGCTCCCGGAAAAAAAGGGAAGATAAAAGTGACGTATAATCCTTTGGGGCGTCCCGGTGGCTTCGACAAGGTTGTGACTGTGAAGACCAACGGTAAGCCTTCGAAAGCGCGACTGAAAATCAGAGGGAGTGTAATCCCTAAGAAGTAGGGAATCAGAAGAGAAGAAGTAAGTTATGAAGATCAGATTATTGACTGCTCTCTGCCTGACACTTGCCGGAGCCACAGCGAGAGGTGAGGTGGAATGGCTTGCGAAAGTATATGATTTCGGTGTCTTCAAGGAGGCAGATGGGAAAGTGACCGGGGAGGTCTCTTTCGTGAATCATGGCCCCGAAGCCACATTCATAAGCAGGGTACGTCCAAGTTGCGGGTGCACCGGTGTGAGGTATAACGATGAGATGGTGCAACCCGGCGACACGGCCACCATCTCCTTCACATATAACCCTCAGGGGCGTCCGGGGCATTTTGACAAGACCGTGAAGGTGTATCTGGGAAAGGAGAATGATCTGACGGTGGTCAGGATCAAAGGCACTGTGATAGGCACGGAGTCAACTCTTCTGAACTATTATCCCGAGGAGTGTGGCGCATTGAGGCTCGACAACGATGTTCTTCCTGCCGGTGATATAAAGAAGGGGCGTTCGCGCCATCTCTTCATGAATGTATATAATCAGGGAGACAATGTTTTAAGTCCGGAATGGACGGTTGGCTCCTCTGCAGTGGAGGTTGAGATGAACCCACACGAGATAAAGCCGGGAGAGACGGCCACGTTCACGATCGTTGTCAAGGCCGACGGGGAGCTTTCAGGCGGCCCATTCGAGATTCCGGTAAAGATTTTTCCTGAGGGGAAAGGTGGAAAGAGTATAGAGGTCAAGGTGAGCGGTGTGGTGGTGCCGGATGCATCGTCAATGACACTGCAACAGCTTGAGACTGCGCCTCAGGCATTTCTACTGCCGGAATTCGTTGATTTGGGTGAGCTGAATGGTAAGAGTGAAGCTCCCTTCGAGTTCACGGTGGCCAACGAGGGTAAGGATGCTCTGAGTGTTGAGAAAGTCTATAGTCGAAGTTCAGCCTTGTCCATAAAGCGATCTCCATCAAAAATCAAGGGTGAAGAGAAAGGGATAGTCAAAGGTGTGGTGAGGCTTTCAGAATTGTCTGAGGGACCTTTTCGTCTCAAGGTAGAGGTGCAGACCAACGATCCTCTCCATCCGCTTCGCACATGTGATATAGTGGGAATAAAGAAAAATTAAAGTTAACCATCAAATCATCAAACCATAAGCATCAAGGTATGGAACATCCTGAGAATGATAAACAATATAAAGGACTTCAGGTGAACTCCGGAGTGGGCTCTCAGCCTGTGGTCAATCCCTATAGAAAGGCACAGCGCCGCAAACGAGTAGAGCTTAGTGCCGGAGAATATGTTGAGGGTATCCTCAAGGGCGACGTAAGTGTGCTCGGACGTGCAGTAACGTTGGTGGAGAGCACCAACGACCGCCATCAGGCTATTGCCCAGGAGGTGATTGAGAAATGTCTGCCATATTCAGGCAATTCCCGACGCATCGGCATCACCGGCGTGCCGGGTGCCGGCAAATCGACCTCAATTGATGTTTTCGGACTCCATGTCGTGCGTCAGGGGCATAGGTTGGCCGTTCTTGCTATCGATCCGAGCAGTGAGCGCACAAAGGGTAGTATACTTGGCGATAAGACCCGTATGGAGAAGCTCTCACAGGAGAAAGATGCTTTCATTCGTCCCTCCCCATCGGCAGGTTCCCTCGGAGGTGTGGCGCGTAAAACCCGCGAGACAATAGTGCTCTGCGAGGCGGCCGGCTACGACCGGATAATAGTTGAGACCGTAGGCGTGGGACAGAGCGAGACCGCTGTTCATTCAATGGTAGACTTTTTCCTGCTTATCCAGCTTGCCGGCACAGGCGACGAGCTTCAGGGCATAAAAAGAGGTATTATGGAGATGGCGGACGGTATCGTTATCAACAAATGCGACGGCGACAATATAGAGCGTGCCAAACTCGCAGCCTCCCAGTTTCGCAATGCTCTGTTTCTCTTTCCCCCATCGCCGAGCAAATGGAAGCCGGAGGTGCTTACCTACAGCGGATATTATGAAATCGGCATAGATCTTGTGTGGGATATGATAGACCGCTACTTCGACTACGTGATCAAGACCGGTTATTTCGAGAAGAAGCGCAACGAGCAGGCCAAATACTGGATGGTGGAGACAATCGACGAACAGCTCCGTTCTCATTTCTACGGCATCCCTGAGGTGAGAGCTCTTATGGAACAGAAAGAGCTGCGAGTGCTCAACAATGAGCAGTCGTCGTTCACGGCAGCCAAAGATGTGCTCGACTTCTATTTCAAGTGTCTGCGAGGAGAGTGAGAATAAGAGCAAGGATTGCACAATAGACCTATCTTTAGTGCAATTGTAATTGGAAATAGGGATTAAAGTGTTAACTTTACCGCTCATTTCCACGGAATATTGTGGGATAATTCAGAAATATGGCAAATAAATTAGTAGAAATGATACCGGCCCAGGCCTTGCGATATGGTAATCGCGAGGCCTACCGCTTTTGCTGGCGTAAGGACGGAGAATGGCAGTCGACTTCCTGGATGGAATTCGAAGCCCAGATAAATGTGGCCGCGAAAGCCTTGGCCTCACTTGGTCTCATCGAGAAAGACACGATTGCGATATGCTCGCCCAACACCCCGCAGATACTCATAACAGAGCTTGGTGCGTTTGCTAACAGAATTGCCGCTATCCCGCTGTATTCCAGTTCATCGCAGGACCAATACGACTTTATTGTGAGCAACGGAGAGGCCAAGGTGCTCTTCGTAGGCGATTCTCACCAGTATCCTCTTGCCTATAACTATTGGAAGAAGAATCCCGATAAGATCACCCGCATAGTCGTATTCAAGAACGATGAGCTTGAGTTACGTCCTGACGACACGATCTCTATCTTTTGGGACGATTTCGTGCGTCTTGGCATGAACGCGTCAGAAGATGTGGCCCGCGAGGTAAAACGCCGCTCGGAAGCCGGACTTCCTGAAGATATGGCCACGTTGATATACACCTCCGGCACCACCGGTGAACCTAAGGGAGTGTGCATAACCCATTCCAATTATGATGCGGCCATAGGTGCTCATCTCAAGGAGCTCACGAATGTGAGCGACAATGATCTCTCCATGGCTTTCCTGCCTATGAGCCATATCCTTGAGAAAGCATGGTGCTACTTCTGTCTGACCAAAGGTATCGCTATCGCCGTCAACTACGACCCGAGGGTTATCACGGAGACGATACATGATATACATCCGAATATCATGTGCTGTGTGCCCCGCTTCTGGGAGAAGGTATATGCGGCAGTGCGTGAGAAGATAGCCGGAATGAGCAAGATGCAACGCATGATGGTGGCCCGAGCCCTGAAGATAGGCAAGAAACGCAATCTGCATTATGTGCGATTGGGAAAGAGGGTGCCATTTATGGTGGAGAAAGAGTATCAGTTCTGGAACCGTAGTGTCTTTCAGAAGCTCAAACATGCCATCGGTATTCCCAATCCCAATATGTTCCCTACAGCCGGTGCCCCGTTGAGCGACCGTATTGTGGAGTTCATGCGTTCCGTGGGTATTGACGTGCGTATTGGTTATGGGCTTAGTGAAACCACGGCCACAGTCAGCTTTTACCCTGAGAAAAACTATGAGATCGGCACCGTCGGCCTGCCTCTCCCCGGCCTTAAGGTAAGAATAGATGAGAGTGGTGAGATTCTTGTGAAGGGCGACACTGTGACCCCCGGATACTTCAAGAATCCGGAGGCTAATTCAGAAGCATTTACCGATGATGGCTATTTCCGCACAGGCGATGCCGGATATTTCAACGAGAGCGGTGCCCTTGTGCTTACAGAAAGGGTGAAAGATCTTTTCAAGACCTCTAATGGCAAATATATAGCTCCCCAGATGCTTGAGAGCCGTCTTGCCGAGAATAAGTATATCGATGAGGCAGCTGTGATAGGCGACCAGCGTAAGTTTGTCACAGCCCTGATCGTGCCCAACTTCCCTCAGCTCCGCGCATGGGCTGAGAAGAAGGGGATCGACTCATCCGACACGGAGAAGTTTGTGAAGAATCCGGAGGTTGTGGAGTTTATGATGTCGCAGATAAATGAGGTGCAGAAGGGCCTTGCCTCATTTGAGCAGATAAAGCGTATCACCCTTCTTCCCCATCATTTCTCAATCATGCATGGAGAGGTGACCAACACGATGAAAGTGCGTCGTCCGATTGTGGCCAAGAGATATGCAGCCGAGATAGAGGCTATGTATAGCTACTGATGGCCGAAGGTGATTGCAGGATGACACTAAACAGAGTCTTTTCACCGTTTATCAGAAAAAGAAACGAATACAAATAATGATAACACAGGAACAGTTAAAGGAGGTGATGGAGCGTACGGAGGCTCTGAAGCGTTACCTCGATATCGACAGCAAGAAGATAGAGGTGGAGGAGGAGGAGCTCCGCACCCATGTGGCCGATTTCTGGGAAGACCGTGAGAAGGCCGAGGCACAGATGCGTAAAATCAAGGAGCTGCATTTCTGGATTGATTCCTACACAGATCTCGAAAAACAGGTGGAGGAGCTGCATCTCGCCTTTGAATGGATCAAGGAGGAACTCGTGACAGAGGAGGAGATCGACACCCAGTATGCAAAGCTCATGGACAGCCTTGAGAAACTGGAGCTCCGCAATATGCTGCGTCGTGAGGAAGACAAGCTTGGAGTAGTGCTCAAGATAAACTCCGGAGCAGGAGGCACTGAAAGCCAGGACTGGGCACAGATGCTGATGCGCCTATATCTGCGTTATGCTGAGAAACATGGCTACAAGACCTCGATAGCCCAGCTTCTCGAAGGTGATGATGCCGGAATAAAGTCAGTGACCATAAACATAGAGGGAGATTATGCCTACGGCTTCCTGAAGAGTGAGAACGGTGTGCATCGACTTGTGCGTGTGAGTCCGTATAACGCCCAGGGTAAGCGAATGACATCGTTCGCTTCCGTATTCGTAACTCCGCTTGTCGACGACACGATCGAGATTAATGTGGAGCCGGCTAAAGTGTCGTGGGATACTTTCCGTTCGGGTGGTGCCGGTGGTCAGAACGTCAACAAAGTTGAATCGGGCGTGCGTCTGCGCTATCAGTACAAGGATCCCTACACCGGCGAGGAGGAGGAGATACTTATCGAAAACACCGAGACCCGTGATCAGCCCAAGAATAAGGAGAACGCCATGCGCCAGTTGAAGTCTATTCTCTATGAGAAAGAGCTTAACCATCGCATGGAGGAGCAGGCTAAGATAGAGGCCGGTAAGAAGAAGATAGAGTGGGGTAGCCAGATTCGCAGTTATGTGTTTGACGATCGCCGTGTGAAGGATCACCGCACCAACTATCAGACTTCAGATGTAAATGGAGTCATGGATGGCGACATTGACGCTTTCATCAAGGCATATCTCATGGAATTTGCCGCCACAGAACAGAATTGATGCATCCAACAGCGATAAAATAATTACGTATAGAAAAGCCGCCCTTCACATTTGAGGGGCGGCTTTTTATTCGCAACTGAGTATGGGAAATTCAGTTGTTTATTTACGTTCTTTTATAAAGCCGTGACGATAGGCATAAAGTAGTTCCTTCAACTCTTCGATCTGGCCGAGCAACTCTTTGCCGTGGTCAGTGTCACGCACTCTCACACGGTGTGAGTTGAGCTCTACGAGCCTGTTGATAGATATGATGTCTGTGCCGTTTCTTACAGCCTCGTCGGCGGAGGTGAAGGGTTCATGTTGCACAAGTTCAAACCCACGCGAATGATACACGAGAGTATATCCGGCTATCCCGGTAGTGTCGTGATAAGCCTTGGAAAATCCGCCGTCGATCACCATAAGTTTGCCATTTGCCTTCACCGGATTCTCACCTTTACCCACTTTCACCGGCACATGGCCATTGATGATGTGGCGATGCTCACCCTTCACATTAAAAGCATCAAGGATGCCGTCACACACTTTCTCATCGTCACGCAAGTGGTAATAGTTGCCTTTCTCCTCATGATGAGTGGATGCATCCTCTATGAAATATCTTTCGAATGTGGCCATCTTGCTCTTGTCGAATAGAGGAGAGTCAGGGCCACACCATGCGTACAGGTAATAGTCTATCGCATCTCGGCGTTGCTTTTCCGGGGTGTCGTTGTTGATAGCGGAGCGCAGGAGAAGTTCTATCTGTTGTAGAAGTTCCTCTCCCTTGTAAGGCTTTCCGTTTACCATCACTTCTTTCAAGGATCCATCCGGGTTCAGAGGAATGGAAGCGTGGAAGAGGAGGTTGGAATTGCATACCGAGTAGAGGCTTCCATGAGAATAGAAGATATTGATATGGCGTTTCAATTTGTCGCTTACGGAGAATGAATGAGTGAGCTTATCCATGAGCTGCTGCTCTTCCGTCGACAATTTATATGGATCCGCAGGGTCGATGGTCGGGAAATTTGCATCTTTCAGAGGATATGATTTCCCATCGATTTCAATAGTGGCATCAGTATAGTTTATCTTATCGAGCAGACGACGGTTGTCCATGTTCCATTCCGGATGACGGCTGATCATCTGGCCTTCAAGTTTGAACTGAATCACTGCTATTGCCTTGTGCATCTTGGCGATGAGTTGACGGTTTTTCTCTGTGAGCGGCTCTTCCTGATTGCTCCCTTTAGGGAGAAACACGGCACACGGGTCATCTTTGTAGGTCTCCATGGCGAAAGTGGCGAGAGGCACGAGATTGATTCCGTAGCCATCTTCAAGCGTGGTCATGTTGCCATAGCGTAGGGATACCCTCAACACGTTGGCAATGGAACATTCATTGCCGCAAGCCGCTCCCATCCATAGCACGTCATGGTTGCCCCATTGTATATCGAAATTCTTATATGTGAGAAGAGTGTCGAGCACCAGATGAGCGCCGTCGCCACGGTCGAATATATCTCCGAGCAGGTGTAGCTGATCGATGCTCAGACGCTGGATCACATGCGAGATTGCAGATATGAAACTTTCTGCCTGCCCGGTCGAGATTATGGTCTCGATGATGCGGTTGTAATAGGGTTGCTTGTTCTCTTCCGACGGAGATTCATGCAGAAGCTCCTCAATGATATACGCAAACTCCGGCGGCAGGCTTTTACGCACCTTGGAGCGGGAGTATTTTGAAGATACCGCCTGAAGTACTTTCACAAGCTGATGGAGTGTGATCTGATAGAAATTGTCGAGATCCTTCTCCGTGGAGCGTATCAAGGCGAGCTTGCGTTCCGGATAATATATGAGCGAACACAGCTGACGGATATCATCCTCACGCAGGGTAGTGGAGAAGATCTCGTTTACCTTGCGCTTGATATTGCCGGAGGCATTCTTAAGGATATGGCGGAAAGCCTCCGATTCTCCGTGGATATCGGCAATGAAGTGCTCGGTGCCCTTTGGGAGATTCAGAATGGCTTCGAGGTTGATGATCTCGGTGGCCGCCGCGGAAACATTGCCGAAATTCTGTGACAGAAGCTCGAGCACACGGCGGTCGGATTCTATTTTTTCAGCAGTCGGAAAAGACATACGATTTTCAATTTATGGGTTACTACGGAGAGAAAGGATTGCCACGCCAACCAATTGCTGCCGGAAGACGTTATACATTAAGGAGTAAGGAGTCTACAAAAGTGGCAGTTTGTCTGGAGCTACTAATATAACAATGTTTAGAGGTCTTTATGATAAAGCAGTAGGCACTTTTCTTAAATTTTCTGAAAAATAAATGATATAGAAATGAAAAGAGTAGTTGTAATGGGTGCTTCGAGCGGTATTGGTTATGCCTTTGCAGAGGCACTTGCATCGCGTGGAGTGAAGGTAGGGGTTGCCGCCCGACATACGGAAAGTCTTGAAGCTCTGAAAGAGAAGTATCCTCAGAATGTGGAATATATGAGCATAGATATCACAGACCCGGATGCCAAAGGGCGCCTCGACACACTCATAGGGATGTTGGGCGGGATGGATATATATTTCCATGTGGCCGGAATAGGCTATGAGAACCTCTATCTTGATCCTGAGCGAGAGGTGGATATGATAAACACCAATGCAGCCGGATTTGCCAGGATGATTTGTTGTGCCTATCGCTATTTCCGCGACAACAATAAGAAAGGGCATATAGCGGCCGTAACATCAGTGGCCGGCACCAAGGGGATCGGCAGGATGGCAGCGTATTCCTCCACAAAGAAATTCGACCAATGGTATCTTGATGCGCTTGAGCAGCTGAGTCATGCCGAGGGGGCGGATATCAGTTTCACCGACATACGTCCGGGCTGGGTGCGCACTCCGCTTATCCCGGCCGACCGTAAATTCCCTATGGAGATGACGGTAGAGGAGATTCTTCCGGGCATTATCAAGGCTATAGTGCGCAAGGAGAGAGTGGCAGTGCTCGACTGGCGATGGAATTTGCTTGTGGGAGCATGGCGCACAATCCCGAATGCGTTGTGGACAAAGGTAAAAATCAATCTCTCCACTCCCGACAGTCCGCTTCCCACTCAGGCTGAGCAGGAGAGACATGATGCGGAAAATACGTTCGGAGAGATTATCTGAATTTCACGTGATTGTATAGGTTAGAGACTGTGGCGGCGTTCACTATCCGCAGCTTCAGAATTTTCTGAGAGTCACCACCACATCCCCGTCGCGTAAGATGAGCTTACTGCTTGTGAGCAGTTCCACATCAAACGTGACGGGGTTGTTGTATATGCCGTATTGCCGCAGAAGAGCGATGGATCGTTCAGCTGTAGCGTAAGGGAAATCAAGCACCAAGTGTTTATCGTCAAACTTCAGGATATTTCCCGGAGTCCAAGGTCCGTTGCCATAATATGTGAGTTGGACAGTATGAAGAGAGAAGCACATGTAGAGCCTTTTATCTATTATAATTTCGGAGGGTTCCGGATTTACTTCCATCACCTGCCATTGTCCGTCGAGATCCCCATTGATGGGAGATTTCTGGCAACCCGAATACAATAATGAGATCAAGAGGATAAGAGATAAGGATATTTTAGATAGTGTGGAGTGCATATGGAAATTAAATTAAAATTTGAGAAAACCAGATTTGCCTATGGTTAGGCCAACTCCGAAGCTTTTGCCGAGCATATTCCCTGAGTCAAATGCAATTCCGATGCCACCATACCATCCCTTGAATTTTTTCGGATGCCAGTTCACTTCAAAAAGTCCATTTATGTTATTGAGTACATCGGGCAAAGGATGTGTGTAAGTACCCCAGTTTTTTGAATAAGAGAAGAGTATTCGATAATCAATTTCATTTGTAGGATTACCGGAGAAGGCAAAATGATGAGCGATAATACGTGTGGTATAGAAAAGAATCTTGTGATCAGCATTGTATATTGGAGAAATCATCAAAGGATTTCCAATACCCATACCCCAATGCTGCCATCCGGAATAAAGGGAGTGACCATAATAATTGTCACGGCCCGATACTTGCTCAGGCACTTTATCAGAGCTGTCGTTGTTGACTGCACCAGCCTGATCCTTGGAATAAAGGAATTCATATACAATCTTTGACACGAAGCGGTTCTTCGGCAGAATCCCTTCTATACCCCAAAGACCATCTTTCCAACCGTATTCGAAAGTCATCATAGACTGATCCTCAAAGAAATGTTCGAAATATCCTCTTACGCTCCAATTGGCATCAGTCGGGACCCATTGGAGTCCGATTGTGTATTGACCGAGCATATTGCCCTCAATACTTGATTGCTCTCCGAGAAGTGTGTCATGAGTTCTGTAAACCGGGAAGAAGGCCTTGAGCCATTCTTTGAATCCATGCTTCATATGGATAACTTTCCCATTTTCATAAGCTGTTCCTCCGAATTGCGTAGCCATCTCTATCCCCACATCGGCTGTTAGCGGAAACACCGGTTGATTCCCGAATCGTAGCCAAAGACCTTTGGAATGGAATAGTACGTCGGATGTATGTTTCGTCCCTTCGGCTGCCCAGGATTTCTGCCAGGAGGAGTCAGTGAACATACCATAAGAGATATACCCCTTCACAGCCAACCAGTGTTTTGTGCCCGGGAATGGAGTATAATCGAATATGCCGATGCGCACTTGAGGAATAGGGAGTGCATTACCTGAAAAAAGCAGACTTCCTGAGGATAATTTAGGATCATTGTGATCACACCACATCTCCTTGCTGCCCACCAATAGATTGAGGCTACGATATTTCAATTCTCCATAGAGCTGGTGAATATGGAAAGGTGCTGGATAGTTCCATGCTCCCACCAGATCCACGCCTGCGCCCCACGAGTAGCGTTGCGAGGTGTCAAGGTCCTTATACAGGGCCCCCCTTGCGTAGCCATTGTTTTTCGTGGGCGACCCAAGTCCCTGTAAATTATTGACGAGCCAGAACGGAGTGTTTGCTCCTGAAGAGAATGTGGCTCTGATTTCGGCATCATATCTGAGGGAATCTACCACAGAAGCTTCAGAGGGGAAAGAGAGCATAAACGCGAGTCCCATCACAAGAAGGGATGAGATACGATATATGGAAATATGATTCCGGATAGCACTACGCATAAAAAATAAGTCTTTGATATCTGGAGGAGAAGCCACGGTTGGACTGAAACAAAACCCACAGTTGAATCGCCAATGCAACGATACAGATTTCTCTTGAACGCGATATCTAATGAAAAATAAGGAGTATAGAAAAGTATATTAAAGATAACGATTGATTCAATAAAAATGGTATAATCTACGTTGTGAAAAAAGACTTGTTGGCTATTTTTGAGAATTAGCGACAAAATAGCTAACTTTGTTGCTCAAAACCCAAGATGATATGGTGAACTGGATTATAAATGATGTATTCACTTTTGCGACCTCCCTTCTATTGGCGGGTATTATCATACCCCAGATATTGTTGATTGCTTTCAGAAAGAAGCTCTTTGATGAAGTGGATGAGCGGAAAGTGCATAAAGGGGTGGTGCCACGTTTAGGAGGAATAGCTTTTCTTCCCTCGATATTGTTTGCATTAGCCTTGGTGGTGGGATTAAATCTGCGTCTTGGCGGTCCTGCAGTGTGGGAAGAATTTGTTGATTCGGCAGTCCCGACCTATTTTATGGTCTGTGCAGTCTTGCTCATGTTCCTTGTAGGCATGGCCGACGATCTCATAGGTGTGAGGTATATGGCCAAGTTTATTGTCCAGATTCTCTCGGCTCTGTTGATTTGTGCATCCGGTCTTTATGTCAACGATCTCTATGGATTCCTCTGGCTGGGTGAGCTCCCGGGTTGGTTTGCGTTTCTTGTGACAGCATTTGCTGTGGTCTTCATTGTAAATGCAATAAACCTTATTGATGGCATCGATGGACTCGCGTCAGGATTAAGCACTGTGGCCCTTGTGTTTTACGCATTTGTGTTTTATCAGGGAGGTGATTACGTCTATTCAATGTTGGCCAGCGCGGCAGTAGGCACACTGTTGCCGTTCTTCTATTATAATGTTTTCGGCAATGCCAAGCGTCAAAAGAAAATATTTATGGGAGATACAGGTGCTCTTACCACCGGTATGATACTTGTGTTCTGTGCCATTGCTGTGCTTCATATAGATGGTGGTGACTTTGGAACAACAGACTATAATCCTCTTATAGTCGCTCTTTCTCCATTGGTGGTGCCCTGTTTTGATGTGGTTCGTGTCTATCTTCACAGGGTAGCCCGTCATCGTAATCCATTTCTTCCTGATAAGTGTCATATCCACCATAAGTTGCTTGCGATCGGGCTTAACCAGCGTATGGCTCTGATCACGATACTCGTGTGTGCCACAGTGTTCATATTTGTCAACATCCTTCTCTCTTCATATTTCAATCCCACCGTTATCATTGTGGCTGACATCATAATCTGGACTGTTGGCAATATGCTCCTGTCGAAAGCCATAAGAGGGCGGGAAAAGAAATTGAACGTAAAACTCTACGACTAACATCCTGTTTATCAAAATGAAGAACAAATTTTTCAAGTGGATAGGGTCAATTTCTGTGAGCCTTATACTTTTAGGTTCCACAGGTTGCTCCACTCCAAAGAATGTGACATATTTTCAGGATCTCACAGAATCTGTGCAACCGATCCCCTCCGGAACAATGCTGAAAGTTGAACCATCCGATAAACTGAGGATCGTGATAAAGACAAAAGATGCTCAGCTTGTGAATCTGTTTAATCTCACATTGCCCGGCGACCGTCCAGGTGATGGATATTCCGATTATACAGTTACTCCGGAAGGGATGATAGATTTCCCGGTGTTGGGTAATCTTAAAGTTGCAGGGATGACCCGTAGCGAGTTAGCCGCCTTTATCAAGGGAGAGTTGATGGGCAAAGAGCTTGTGAAGGATCCTGTGGTGACGGTAGAATTTTTAAACGCAGGGTTCTCTGTGATGGGAGAAGTAAACCGTCCCGGTCGATTTGGGTTTAATAAGGATCAGATGACGATATTGGAGGCCCTGTCAATGGCCGGAGATCTTGGAATTCAGGGTAAGAGAGAAAATGTGGCTATCGTAAGGCAGGATGCCGATGGTGTGCGCACTTATAGGGTAGACCTCACTAATTTCTCCGAGCTCGTGAAGTCTCCTGCGTATTATGTGCATCAGGATGATGTGATATATGTAGAACCAAATAGTGTGAAGAAGCGTCAGACCACGGTAAATGGTAACAACTTGCTCTCTGCCGGCTTCTGGGTTTCAATCGCCTCGCTACTCACCAGTGTGGCAGTGCTGATTTTCAAGTAAAAAGGAAAGTAATTATCGTAATCGTCCAATCCTCATACACACTATATGGAATCTGTAAAAAAACAAGCGAACAATTCAGTAAACGTAGTTGACTTCTCATTTCAGACATTGTTGTCAGTTTGTTTGAAGAAGTGGTATTGGTTTATTTGTTCTTTGATAGTTTGCCTGGGAATTGCTATTTTTTATATTTATCTTCAACAACCGGTTTACGAGCGATCGGAAGAGATTCTGTTGGTAGATCAGGACAGTAGTGGTGGAATTGGTGATGTGTCCAGTGCTTTCTCCACATTGGGTCTTTTCTCAAGTAGCAGTAATGTTAATAATGAACTTATTTCTTTAAAATCTCCAGCTATTATGATGGAGGTAGTAAAACGGTTGTCTTTAGATATGAATTACTCCGGTAAGGTTGGTTTTATGAAGTGGGAGAATCTTTATGGAACCAATCAGCCGATTATAGTCGATTTTGTAGATCTATCTGCTCAGCAAGGCGGAGGATTTAGAATGGATTTATATAAAGATGGAGGAGGAAAACTATATAAGTTCTACAGATATGTCCAAAGTGGAAAGGAAAAATATTCTGACATTATAGAATGGAAGACAGGTGAGTCAGAAGTAGATACTCCACTTGGAAAAGTAAAAATCATGTTTAATCCTAAGTATGCAATAGGTGGAGTTAAAGATGATCTTACTCTAAAGATAGGAAAAATGGGGCTACAGGCAACCGTGGAACTTTATGGGAATAAACTTAGTGCAGACCTTGTAGATCAAGATGCCGACGTCATTACACTTTCGATAAAAGATGTTAGTGTGCAACGAGCTGTCGATATATTGAATACCATCCTCAATGTGTATAATGAGAATTGGGTTGAGGATAAAAATCGCCTTGCTGTAGCTACTTCAAATTTTATTAATGAGCGTTTGAATGTTATAGAGCAAGAGCTGGGTGATGTAGATGCCACCATCGCAAAGCATACTACCAAAATGGGCACCCTTGATCCTACTACAAGTGCGATGCAATCAATGCAGCAAGATGCGGAATTGGAGTCAAGAATAATAAATCTGGGCACACAGATAGAGCTTGCCGAGTATGTTGGAGGTTATCTCAAGGATTCTAAAAACAAGAGTCATGTGGTCCCTGTGAACATAGGTATTGGCAACGAAGACATAGAGAGTCAGATTTCTCAGTATAATCAGATAATGATGGCTCGTAATGCATTGGTGACTAATTCTTCTGAGGAAAATCCCTTGGTAAAGGATTATGATATACAACTTGATGGATTGCGTGTGGCTATCAATGGTGGTATAGAAAACTATATTGACCGACTAAAGGCATTATTACAGAGTGCCAGAGGTCAATATAATAAAGTCCAGAAAACAATAGAGACTACTCCCGTCAAATCACTTCCATTATTGGCAGAAGGTCGCCAACAGAAGGTGAAGGAAAGTCTTTATCTATACCTTCTTCAGAAAAGAGAAGAGAATGAGCTTACACAGACTTTTACCTCTTATAATACCAGAGTTATAACCCCTCCTATGGGCTCTATAGACCCTGTAGCACCAAGGAAAAAGTTGATACTTGCTTTTGCATTTATCATTGGAATCGGCTTGCCATTCGTATGGCTTTATTATGTTGAGTCGAACAATAGTAAAGTATCTTCCCGTAAAGAGCTTGACAATGTGAATATGCCCTTTACTGGAGAAATTCCACAGGTAGGTAAAAAAACAAAGTTTAAGAAAGATATAGGTAATAGAACCATTAATATACATAAGGAAAAAGCACCTTTATCTGTAGTGGAAGCTAACAAACGAGATGTTGTGAATGAAGCATTCAGAGTGATTCGTAGCAATATTGAGTTCATGTCTGGTAAAGATAGAAAAGGACAGGTAATTATGTTTACATCTTTCAATGCAGGTAGTGGTAAATCATTTATATCCTATAATCTTGCTTTGTGCTTTGCGTTAAAAGGGAAAAAGGTTCTTTTAGTTGATTGTGATTTACGACATGGATCGTCATCAATGTATGTTGGATTACCTTCCAAGGGATTGACAAATTACCTTAATGAGAGTAGCGACAACTGGCACAGCCTTATTGTGTCTTCTCCTGAAAATTCGAATTTGGATATAATGCCTATTGGCAAGATGCCTCCGAATCCGGCGGAACTTTTGGAGAATGGCCGTCTTCCCAGATTCTTGGAAGATGTTAAAGAGGACTATGACTACATATTCCTCGATTGTCCACCGGTGAACATCGTTGTTGATACCCAAATTGTGGCTCCTTTTGCTGAGCGTACACTTTTTGTTGTCAGGGCTGGCCTTTTTGATAAGAGTGGGATATCAGATCTTAATGAGATCTATGATTCCAAGCGCTTCAATCATCTCAGCTTAATTCTCAATGGTACAGATACAACTGCAAATAAATATTATAATTCATCTTACCATAGCTATGTAGATTAGAATACATTATTGTAACAAAATCCCTGTAAAAATGTGGCCATTCAAATCAGTTAAAAGCCTAAAAGACTCTGGACTGTTCAGAGATTTTATAGATGTTCATTCACATATTCTTCCTGGGGTTGACGATGGTATCCCGGATGTAGAGTCATCAATAAAAGTTCTGGCTTTATATGAAAGTTTGGGGGTGAAAAAGGTATGGTTCACTCCTCATATAATGGAAGATATACCGAATGATCCGGAACATCTTAAGGAGATTTTTTCTCAATTAAGCGAAAAGTGGAAGGGGAGTGTAGAGATAGCTCTGGCTGCTGAGCATATGCTTGACAATATGTTTGTTGAACGGCTGGAGACTGGTAGAGTGCTTCCTATTGGGCAAGATTACCAGCATCTTTTGGTGGAAACCTCATATTATACTCCACCAATGGGTATGGATTCTATTCTGGATAATATCAAGAGTAAAGGCTATTTCCCCATACTTGCTCATCCGGAACGATACCGTTATATGGATGAGGATGATTATAGAAAATTGAAAGAGAGGGGAGTGCTTTTTCAATTGAATTTTATCTCATTGGTAGGTGGATTTGGAGACACCGCAAGAAAAAAAGCGGAGTGGCTGATGTCTAATGAAATGGTGGATATGGTGGGTTCTGATGTTCATAGGCTCGAAAGGTTCCTAAAGAGTATGGAGGAATCTCCAAGAAAACCTAATATTCTGAAAACTCTTCTTGAGATTGCCCACAATCCCAAAATAAGTCTTTAAACATAATTACAACGACCATAGACTTGGTATATAAGTTGATTAAATATGGTGAATATACTTCAGATTACTGAGCAATTAGCCATGAATGGAACCGAGACTCTCATGATGAATATTGTGAGAAATCTTCCTAAGTCAAAATACAGGGTCGATTTTCTTGTATCGAAAGAAAAGCAAGGAGGTTATTATGAGGAAGCTCGAAATATTGGATGCAATGTGAATGTTATACCCTTTTCAAGATTCGGAATTATTGCCAATTGGAGAAAATTGAATGATTTTTTTAAGCAGAATGCGTCGGTATACGATATTATTCATTACCATGCCAATAGCTTTTGCAATCTTGAGATTCTTTTATTGGCAAGAAAATATGGGTTGAAGAATATTATTGTTCATGTCCATAATTCCCAAACATATGGATGGTATAATATACTGATGCATAAAGTCTACAAGCAGTTTATAGGCAAAATTGCAAGAGATTATTTGTCATGTTCCGATATGGCCAAAGATTGGGGGTATAAAGGAAGTTCTGTATATGATAAGGCGTTGATTATTCCGAACGGAATAGACATGGCTTTATATAGATATTCCGATCCCTACAGAAAACACTATAGAGCTGAGTTTGGATTTAAAGACGAGATAGTATTAGGTACAGTTGGTCGGCTGACAGCAGTTAAAAATCAAATCTATTTGATTGATATATTTATTGAAGTATTGAAGTCAAGACCTGATTCAAAACTGCTATTAATCGGGACAGGTGATATGAGGGAAAAGTTGGAACAAAAGGTGAAGGATCATGGTATAAAGAATAAGGTTATATTTACCGGAGTTCGTAAAGATGTACCTCAATTGCTAAATGCTATGGATGCGTTTGTTCTTCCATCTCTTTATGAAGGATTACCCTTTGTCGCTATAGAATCTCAAGCCAATGGTTTGCCTACCTTTATATCAGAGAATGTCTCACCTCAGATAAAACTCTCTTCAAATGTTCATCTCCTTTCCATACAAAATTCACCTTCTGTTTGGGCCGACACAATATTGTCAAATGTTGCTGTAAATCGAAATATCGATATAGAGCGCACACTATTGAAAAATTATTCCATTCAGGCTACACTAAAAGCTATAGAACAGGTCTACGATAAATATTGAAACTTGGATTAGAATAAGATACGTAGATATGTCTGAATCAATTAAGAAGAAAACACTAAAAGGAACGATTTGGAGCACTATTGAGCGACTTTCTGTACAGACTGTCGGCTTCATCGTAATGATTTTGATGGCCCGTGTAATCTCTCCAACTGATTATAGCCTCGTTGGTATGATTATGGTATTTATTGACATTTCTCAAAGTCTGGTTGATGGAGGATTTTCTCAGGCTCTCATAAGAAAGCGTGATAGAATAGAGGTCGACAATAGTACGGTTTTCTATTTTAATGTAGTTGTGGGTTTTGTGCTCTACTTTCTTTTATACGCAATTGCTCCTCTGATTGCTCGCTTTTATGAACAGCCAAGTCTTATAGAGATTATTAGGGTGATTTCGATAATTGTAGTGTGCAATTCTTTTGTTGTAGTGCAACGGGCTATACTTACAATCAATATTGATTTCAAGACTCAAGCGAGAGCCTCATTTATAGCTACAGTATTTGGCGGTGTTATAGGCGTGGTTATGGCTTATACTGGATTTGGTGTCTGGGCCATAGTTATTTATCAATTGGTAAACGTTTTTTTTAATGTAGTATTGTTGTGGTGGTTTTCAGCATGGCGTCCGGTGTGGGCATATAGTTGGGACTCGTTTAGAGATTTGTTTGGGTTTGGCTCCAAACTCGCTCTTTCGGGTATTATAAATACACTGTACAATAATTTATTCCTCCTTGTAATCGGTAAGTTTTTCCGGCCTGCAGATTTGGGCTACTATAGTCGGGCACATCAGTTTGGAGCGTTCCTTTCTTCTAATGTTACTGGTATATTACAAAGAGTAACTTACCCTGTGTTATGTAGTATTCAAGATGATGAGGTGCGTTTGGCAGAAGCTTACCGTAAATTTATACGACTTTCGGCATTTGTTGTTTTCCCGTGTATGCTTGGGTTGGCAGCTTTGTCTAAACCTTTAATAGTCATGCTTTTGACAGATAAATGGCTATTTTCGGCAAAAATACTTCAGATTCTATGTTTGTCTATGATGTGGTTTCCGGTTCATGCTATTAATCTGAATATCTTACAGGTAAAAGGTAGAAGCGACTTGTTTCTTCGGCTGGAAATAATCAAGAAGCTTATTGGTATTTCTATTGTAGTAATTACGATTCCCTATGGCCTGATTGCTATGTGTTGGGGACAGGTTATAAATTCATATATAGCCTTAGTCTTAAATTGCTTTTATACAGAGAAATTGATAGGATTCGGATTATTGCGCCAATTAAAAGATTTGATGCCATCTCTTGGATACTCTTTTTCCATGGCATGTGTGGTGTATTTTGTGACATGTGCAATTAACTCTGATCTTCTCAAGTTAATAATTGGATTCATCGTAGGAGTGATTTGGTATTTTGGTGTTGCATATCTAACCAGATCAAGAGACTTGAAATTTTTACTCACACTGAAGAGATAAAGAAGTGAATAGCGGGGAATAAGTACAAAACTTGAATGTCTGTTAAACACTTATACATTAAGATGTGTGAAAATTGATATGGAAATGTTGATGGAGGAATCTTTTACATGTTACAGAATTTGTCAATGAAATTTGGCAGATAATTAATATTACATTATATTTGTAAGTATGTGTCATAAATTAATGTTATAATTTAATTGGTGACGTGCATATTGGTGAGATATCAAGTTGTTTTGATAGCATAATGGGACTCCTCTATAACTGAAAAACAGCCTGAAAGATCGCAATGGAGGACGCTAAGTAATAATATAATAATTTATTTGGACGCATACTTACATAAATAACCTGATCATATTCTGCAAATCAATGAATAATCATCAAATAACCGTGACCTCACCTCTTCTTCCAGATCTGGAAGAATTTAATGGATTATTGAAGGAAATATGGCAAAGTAAATGGATTACCAATAACGGAAGTTTCCATAAACAGTTGGAAAGGGAGCTTGCAACTTATTTAAAAGTGCCTTATCTAAGTCTATTTACCAATGGTACGTTGCCATTGATAACAGCATTGCAGGCATTGGATATTAAGGGGGAGGTGATTACAACTCCCTACAGTTTCGTAGCCACAACTCATTCTTTATGGTGGAACGGTATAAAGCCCGTGTTTGTAGATATCGATCCTTTGACATGTAATATAGACCCATTAAAAATTGAGGCGGCTATAACTTCAAAGACAACGGCAATAATGCCAGTGCATTGTTATGGGCAACCTTGTGATACTGAATCTATACAGCAGATAGCTGATAAATATGGATTAAAAGTAATCTATGATGCTGCTCATGCTTTTGGTGTTGAAGTTGATGGCGAATCTATACTTACACAAGGAGATTTGTCGACTCTTTCTTTCCATGCCACCAAAGTCTATAACACTATAGAAGGGGGCGCGATGATAATGAAAGATGAAGAAACAAAGAAACGTATAGACTTTCTGAAAAATTTTGGATTTGCTAATGAGACTACAGTGGTAGCTCCCGGAATTAATTCAAAGATGGACGAAATACGGGCTGCCTATGGTCTACTGAATCTTAGACAAGTGGACACGGCTATTTCTGCTCGTGCTGCTGTCACAGAAACCTATCGGAATGCTTTGAGAGATGTGGATGGTATCAGTTTTCTTGACGACATTTCAGGTGTACGTCATAACTATAGCTATTTCCCAATCTTTGTAGATGCTGAAAAATTCGGTAAGACCAGAGATGTACTTTATCAGGAGATGAAAGATGCAGGCGTGTTTGGAAGACGATATTTTTACCCTTTGATTTCTGAATTTTCCCCATATCGGAATCTTCCGTCAGCAACGAGAGATAATCTGGCAGAGGCATATAAAGTGGCAGATAGAGTGTTGTGTTTGCCTTTACACCATGACCTGTCGGATGAAGATGTAGCAAGAGTAGTCAAGCATTTTAAGAAATGACAACTAAGAAAAAAATACTAATGCTCGGCGGTTCAGCCCAGCAAGTACCGGCCATTAAAACCGCTAAGGATATGGGATATTATACCGTGTTGATAGACTATCTCAAAGATAATCCTGGCCAATATGTGGCAGACAAATGGTATATGGAGAGTACCACTGATGTAGAAACTGTATTCCGTATAGCAACAGAAGAGGGTGTGAGCGGGATTCTTCCATATGCCTCAGATCCTGCGGCCCTACCTGCCGCCATAGTTGCCGAACGTCTTGGTTTGCCTACAAATCCTGCAAAATCGGTAGAGATATTGGGTGTGAAACATAAGTTCAGACAATTTTTGTATGAGAATGATTTTCCATGTCCTAAGAATTATATTTTTTATTCAGAGTCTGCTTTGGATGAGGTTCAGAATCATCTTGAGAAACTTAATTATCCTATTGTCATAAAGCCTACTGATTCATCAGGTTCCAAAGGAGTGACATTCCTTAGAAATATAACGGAGGTACCTGCGGCAATAGCTCGGGCTTCGGAATTTTCAAGAAACCGAATACTTATAGCCGAGGAATTCATAGAGAGAGGCTTCCCTGATGTGATAGGAGGCGATATATTTGTTGATAAAGGTAAGATTATCCTCTATGGAGATATGGCATGTCTGCGTGGCGATAATGGGAAAAGTCTGATTCCTATCGGAAAAAGAATGCCATCCGGAGTGACAGCTCTTCAGAGAGAGAGACTTCACACCGAGCTTCAGAGACTAATTGATAAACTTCATATTCAGTCTGGCGAATTCAATATAGAGCTTATCTTAGATAAGCAAGATAATCCACATTTTTTGGAATTAGGACCGAGAGCCGGGGGAAATATGATTCCAATACAACTTTCGGACGCAATGAATGTGGATCTTTTAAAAGCAAATGTGGCATCAGCTATGGGTGAGTCCATAGATCTCAATCCTAAGAATCCAATGAGCTGCTATATGACCTATGTATTGCATAGTCAAAGAGACGGTATATATGAGGATGTTGATTATTCATTAGAGCTTGAACCCTATATATATCGTAAAGTCCATTATAAGCAAGCAGGAGATAAAGTTGAAAGATTTGATGGAGCAGGAAAAGCTTTGGGAATAATTTTTATGTGTTTCCCGGATGAAGAGATAATGGCAACGATTCAAGGGAGACTGTCCAATTTAATAAATATCAGATTAAAATGAAGGAGATAGGAGGATATTTTGAACTTGAAATAACCAAATGTGATCACAATAGCGGAATTCCCCAGGGTATATTAGTTAATTCTGGACGTCATGCCTTGGAGTTTATACTTCGTTCGTTGGGTAAGGATGTAAAGAAAGTGTATTTACCCTATTATACGTGTGATGTTGTGCTTGAGCCTATCAGACGACTTAATCTAGACTATGACTACTATTATATAGACAGAAATTTGGAAATTGCTGAACCTCGGAGGCTTGAAGCCGGTGAATATATTATTCTCAATAATTATTTTGGGATAAAGGATAGGTATATTTCAGAAATGGTGAAGGTGTATGGAGAAAGACTTATTGTGGATAATTGCCAGGCCTGGTATGCTAAACCAGAAAACGGAGCGAATTTTATCTATAGTCCGAGGAAATTTTTTGGATTGCCTGATGGAGGAGTAGTTGCGGGATTGAGTTGTAATGATGTGGTTCTTCCGGATGGATTCTCTGCCGGGAGGTGTAGCCATCTTCTGAAAAGGATTGATTCTGGGGCTTTTTCGGGCTATATGGATTTTAAGGCTAATTCTAAACAGTTGAAAGATGAACCTTTGACAAGGATGTCACATCTGACAGAGTGTCTGCTCAACCAAATAGATTTTGAGAAAGCGAAAAGTAGACGTCGACGCAACTATGAAATTCTACATAGTCGGCTTTCTGCTATTAATGGATTACATTTGCCACCACTTACAGACTTTGAATGTCCGATGGTGTACCCATATTTGACTGAAAAGCGAGATCTACGTAGATTTCTTATCGAGAATAAGGTTTTCGTAGCCACATATTGGCCTGATGTGTCTGAAAAAAGTGGAGTAGGAGAATTAGAGAATTCTCTAACACAAGATTTATTACCATTGCCGATAGATCAGAGATATGGAGAAAAAGAGATGAACTTTATTGTGAATTTGATATTAAATGCAAAAAATTTAGACGGCTCCATTATGATAAAAGAATAATGGAGAAACCTCGTTATATTATTGTAAAAACAGAATGTAATGACATATAGATCCATGTCTAATAAAGTTAGGGAAGTAAAGTTGCGTCTTCTAAAAAGAGAGGATGCATACGTTTCTGTTGCTTGGCGAAATGATCCCGAAGTTTTCAGATTCACGGGTAATACTTACGATCATGAGATAACCATCGAAAATGAACTTGAATGGATAGATAAGGTGATTACTCGAGATTGCGAGAGACGTTATGCTATTGAAGCCGACGGTAAGTATATAGGCAATATCTATCTTACGGACATTGAGAAGGGTAGTGCGAGGTATCATATATTTATCGGAGATAAACAATATTGGGGAAAAGGTGTGGCTTCCCGTGCCTCCAAAGAGCTACTTGACATTGCATTCAATGAATTGAACCTTAATAAAGTATCCCTTAAGGTAAATCGGCAGAATTTTTCTGCAGTAAGACTTTATGAGCGGCTTGGATTTAAGGAAATTGACGGTTCTGATGCAGAATGGATGGGTATGGAATGTCTGAACCCTCATTCCTCAAAAGACTATATCGGTCGATATATATTTCTTACCTCCGCTGTCTCAGGAGTTGGAGGCGGACAGTTGTATCTTTCAGCTAAGATACGTTGGCTTGAAGAAGAGGGGTGGGAGGTCAGAGTTATTTATATATCTAAAGGAGAAATAGTATTACCAGATTTAAAAAGATTTGAAAACGGTTGGTCGCCGGAACTTCAGTATCGATTTTCATCTTACTCCTCTACAGCGCGAAAAGCCGCAGCCATAAGGATGCTTGGAGCCACATCTCTGCCTCAAAATGTTGTAATAGAATCATATTCATATGAGACCGCTTTATGGGGAGAATATATGGCTTCGTTGTGTGGAGGGAAACATATTTTCTATCTTCTCCTTGAGCCAAAACAAACTACGACTCCTTCTATGGAGAAATTTCTCAGATATAAGCTATCGCAAAATCTTATATACGGCATCACCCCACAGAATATACCAGCAATATTACCGGAGGCAGATCCGGATGCCACTTTTTTAAGAGCGGAGGGTTGTAGTCAATTTAATGCTCCCGATATTGACGATTCCAGACTTGAGGATATATCCAGCAATGGCTTTACAATTTTGAGTATAGGCCGACTTGAGAAGGCATATATGGAGGATATGGTAAGGGAAGTGGTGAGTTTCTCTGCCTCATGTAAAGATCCGGTCAATTTTGTCATGATAGGCGACACTCCCGATTTAGAAAAAAAAGAGAGACTGTTGGATCTCCTAAGATCGGCTAAGAATTTGAGACTTAATTATTGGGGGTATACTTTCCCAATTCCGAGAAAGTTATACGAGAAAGCAGATGTGTTTGTAGGGTGTGCCGGAAGTGCCAGAACTGCCTTTAAGGAGCGTACCCCGGTGATCACGATTGATGCATTGGATCATCAGGGCATTGGTTTGCTTGGTGAAACTACGCGAAACACTCTATATAGGAATGATTCAGAACCACAGATTGAAGTGAATCTCTTGCTCCAAAGAGTTTATAATGAACGATTAGAGCGTAGAGAAGCCAGAAAGTCGTTACCTGTGATTATGGAAAAAGTTGATTTCACGCGGCATAAAGAAATAATTGACATGCCTTATGACAAGCAATATTATCCGGTTGAGAAGGTAAGTAATGGCCTATTGTTTGATTTAGGCTACAGGTGTCTGAAATTAATAGGAGGCCGGTATGCAATCTCAAGAATAAAATCAATGAAGAAGATTCTTCACTTTAGAAAATAACCTATAAAACTGTTCTGAACTGAATGCTTTATCTCATTATATTTATCTTGTTGTTGGTTCTTTCCTATCGTTATGATTATTGCGGCAAGGAGAAAGGACGTACTGTATGGATTTGGGTAGTTTTGCTATTATTTATTTTGATAGCAGGTTTAAGATATAGAATTGGAACAGATTCTATTCGTTATGAGACATACTTCACCAGAAATTGTCCAGTTATCGAAGATCTGGCTATGCATGATTTTCAGAAAACACGTTTCGCACCCTTGTATATTATACTCAACTCCATTGTAAGGACTTTTACTGATGACTTCATGGTGTTTCAGTTCATACACGCCACTATAGTATGTAGCGTAATGGTGTGGTTTTTGGTTCATAATACTCGTAATGTTTTCTTTGCTTTCGCAGTATTTTCATTATTTCTATATCTCTTGTTGCTGACAGAGGTTTTGCGAGAGTCTTTGGCGGTATCAGTTTTTCTTTTGGCTTGGCCTTTTTTTAAAGAGGGTAAATGGCTGAAATGGTATGCTATGAGTGTTATTGGTGTTCTCTGTCATACATCAGCTGTTGTAATGGTAGTACTGCCGTTAATATGCCTTCCCGGGTTGAGAAGTATTTTCATTTTCGGAAAAAGAACAGGGCTAATATGTATTCTTATATTACTTCTTGCTATTGGAGTTCAGATAATGTTTTTCCGCTATATCCAACTTCTTGCCATATCAGAGAATGTTTCTGAGCGTGCGGAGGTATATTCTAAATCACATTATGGTACTCAAGGACTAAATCCGATGGGAATGTTGGGGCAAACAATACGTTATGTCATTTATCCATTATGTGCTCTCTATTTTCTATACAAGAATAAGACATATAATAAGATTGTAGGAACCGGAGGCTTCGATAAGTTAGTCGCTTTTTCTCTAATGAGTGTGTATGTGGCTATCTTCTCAATGATGGTGCCTATTATATCTAGATATATGAATTATTTCTTCCCCTTCACGATTATAGTGTTGAGTGATTTCATCTATTGCAGATTACCGGTATTATCCAGAGAGATTAGATTTAAGTTCATATATTGGATCTTATTCTTTCTTCCAATGTTTGCCATGCAACTTCAGTTGGGTTATTTAGGTGCCGTTAATCCAAGTAAGACTTTGAAAGCCTATATGCCATATTATCCATATTCTTCACGAATAGAGATGTCAAAGGATACAGATCGGGAAAAATGGTATAGATATCAGCATGCATGGTGACGAGTTTTGATTAAGATTGAAGTATTGTATAAGCCCTTGCGGATAATCAGTCGTGCTTTATCAGGCACTAACTCTACCATAATAAATGAGTAATTATAATCCTCGTTTCTGAGGATAGTACAGATATGCAATATCTTGTAGCAACATAGCTTCAATCACGAGATAGCGTTTTGTCAATAATAAAGTTATATAGTTTTTTATATTTTTGAGCAGTTGATTCGATTGAATATTTTCGTGCTTGTTGTTCTCCTCTCTGTTGTAACGTATTATATAGTTGTCTGTCAGATAGGAGTCTTTGGATAGCATTGGCCAATGCATAGCTATCTCCTTTTTCTACAATATAACCGGCATTTCCTACTACATCACTTAATCCTTCTACATTGGAAGCGATCAAAGGTCTCCCTCCTGCCATTATTTCGATTGCAGTTAGGCCGAATCCTTCCCAATTAGAGAATTGTATGCCTATTGCCGAAGTTTTAATTAGAGTAGGTATATCGTTACGGTTGCCGAGAAACACTACTCTATCTTCTACACCTGATTCTTTGGCCAAAGTTTCCAGTTCATCACGCCGTTCACCATCACCTGCAAATACTACAAATATTTCTGGATTATTGATAAGACTTATTGCTCTGATTACAGATGGATGATCCTTGGAGGCAGTTAGTCGGGAGATCATCAGTAAAGGAGTTCCTGAGCGGCCAAATAAAATGCTCTGGTCAGCAACTTCAGCCTTGGAATACTTCTGGATATTTACACCGTTTCCGATAATTGTAATTCGAGATTGTGTTATTTTTTTCCCAATCCAATTTTCAAGGTTTGAGGCTGTTGCCTCACTGATGCAGGAAATTTGATTGAATGCTCTATACACCATACGTTCAATCGGTTTTAGCCACTTGTGGTCTCGACGCCGGTTGTGAGTGCTATGTTCTGTAAACACGAGAGGTCTACGAGCTATTATGTTTGCGACAGCTACCATATAATTGGAAGGAAACAGGTGCACATGCACTACGTCAAACTGTCGCATAACCTTGGAGAGGGTGCATAATTTACTCAATAGATTCTCTTTTTGGGGAGCATGGATAATTGTCACGCCTGCTTTTCTAAGCCTATCTTCATAGACAGAGTTATCTCTTTCCCAAATATAGATACTGACAGCAATGTCGGAATCGCGCGATTGAATGATAGCAAGATCTGAAACAAGTTTCTGTGCTCCTCCCGTAGTAAGATTGTTTATGACATGTAGAAGTTGCATAATTGACAATAATAGTTGATTGAGTGGCAATGGTAAGGTTTAATGTATCCATTCAGAGAGTTACTAATCTGACTCAGCTACGATTCAAGAATTTCCTACGGGTGAAATATAAAAATGAAAGGATTCTACTTTTAAAGGATTTTGACTTAAGATTTCTTAGGTTTAAATCCTTGAAAGTTATAAATTGATTTGCATAAAGCGAAAGGAATTTATCCAGATTAGAGAAATCTTTCTCCTCCATAATTGAGGGATGAAGACAAAATGTCCAGACACCATTAATTTTCATCTCTCTGCAGTGGCCCCCTATCTGTGGGATGAATATGAATCCATCACGTTCATATGGCTGCGTAGCTATTGTGTCGCAGACTATGCGGATATCGGAACAATTTTTTAAAGCTTTGAGAGTATTGGCATCAAAAGTATGGCTTGGTGCAAAGAAATATCGCGGATCAAGTCCATTCGCTTTTAATAAGTCAATACCTTTACGAATTTTTTTCTCTTGAATTTCCAGAGGTAGACCGGCGAACTCAGATCTATGCCATATCGGATTCAGTCCACCGCATTGACTCTTACAGCAATGATTATAGCCGTGCAGTGCGATTGCCCATCCTTTAGCATCCCATTTTTTAGCTAATTCCCAGAAATATTCGTTGTTGGTAGAAATATTTTGATCTGGATCTTCATTATTTGGTATGATTCCAACCATTGGTTTGATTCCATATGAGTCTAATAAATTTTCAATTCGTTTCCATCTTTCAGAATGCATAGTTGGGCAGGCGTCATCCAGACGTAGAAGATAAAATTTCCTTTTCATTTGAAGATATGATTAATAAATCTGTATAGGATTGGCTTGATGTCTTTTGAATTACATAGGGAAAAGACATCTGTTTTTAGTAGATCAGATATAAAGTCCTTTCCCATAGTATTCTTTATATAATAGATTACATTCATTCCATATATATTTCTTCTTGAGGGATTGACAGACGGTTCAACTCCATAACAAGACTTAACCCATATAGCGGGATAGTTTATCCCTGCTTTTGTATATAGAAAAATCAGACTATCTGTACGTAAGTTGATTTCCAAAAAATAGTCATTATTGGATGATGAAACACCAAAATTTGGACGTAGCACCTCGATACTGTACAAACCGTGATAATCAATGCGGTCAAGATAATCTATACATGCATTATGTAGTTTGGTGGATGTAGATAATTCACCGAAACATAATAAACCAAGGTTATTATGCTTTTTCCCATTTTTCAGTTTATTTATTTCTCCATATAAATAATGTTTGCCTTTATTTGTCCTCACTCCAGCCACCAGAATCACTTCGTCGTTAGGAATGAATTGTTGCACCAGCACGTTGCTAAGAATTCCTTTGAGCCCATTAAGTTTATTCATCAGATCTTCCCGAGAATAACATATGCGGAAATCGTTTTTACTGCCTTTATAACTCTCTTCCGGTTTTATTATACATGGGAAATTTACATCAGATAGTTTGTTGCTGAAATTGGTATCTAAATTTAATGCTTTAGATGTAGGAATAATGAATCCAGATTCTTTGGCATGTATAAGCTGTTTGCTTTTGTCCATTTCCCTGATCAATTCTCCTTCTTTGAATTTTACCGAAGGAAGAATGAAATACTCAGATAGCAGATTATAGTTTTGATCAAGAAATACAGCTGCGGCATCAGTTGTGGCTATCACTGGGATTCGGACCTCTTTTATTGAGAAATGCTCTACCAATAAATCGGTAGATAACTTATTGACGATCTTATATCTGGAGATATATTTGCTTTTAGAGACAAAACTATGTTTACTTTCTCCTATTATAATGACATCAACCTCAATATTTTCCTGGCCCAAAGCCCTCACAATGTTTAAAGTGTTGAAGTGATCAGCACCTATGACAAGAGTCTTCATATTCATTACCATTCAATAATTAGAAATCCGCCTGGTGAAAGGGTAGTAGAGTGTTTACTTCCTAATCTTTTCTTTTTCAATTCTCCGGTTGAGGATATATCAATGCGTGATATTGAGAATCCTTGCTTAAATGTCAGATTTATTGTCTGTTTTTTCTCCAGATCATGACTGACTATAATGAGAAAGTTGGTGTCGCGATTAGTGATATGCGACACTAATACCCCTTTATTGCCATTAGAGAGCCGAGCAATCGGGCCAAAGCCATCAGCAGAATCAGTAACTCTTTTTAAATCTATGTTTCCAGTATGCACGCTTGAAACCCAAGTGGCATCCAAAAAAACAGAAGTAAGCGACTTGATTTGAAAATTGATTTTCTTGGCAGCATCCCAAGCCTTGGTTTTTCTGCCGTCAAGATTCACAAGGGCTGAATGATAGGTTTCAGTATCAGTTGAGGGCCTTTGATAGTAGGTCCAATATATAATACCTTGCGATCCGTAGGCCAAAGCTGAAAAGATTTCAAAACTAAGATAAGGAAGAGTAGCGGCAGGCCTATTTAGATTTTTTGTTGTAAAAGCCATGCTTTGACAGTAATTCCACATTGGCACACCGGTTTTCTTTGATTGTGATGCAAAAATTCTAAGATTATCGAAAAAAACTTGATAATCGATCTTTAATTTATTATCCTTTAAAGAAAGCGGATAAAAGTCGGAACACCATAAATCAGGAGCGAAATATTTCTGTATTGTATCCACATAACTCTCCATGGTTTTACATGGTCCCGTAAATTTTGATACAATACCACCAACAAAATTTGTAAAACACAATTTTCTCGGGACAATATTTCGGGATAGATGGTAGTAATAACTGAGATCTGTAATATTATCCCATATTGGTTCATCAACGAAATCCCATCCGGCTACCATATCATTATATTTATATGTATCAATAAAATCAATTAGTTTTTTTTCCCGATCTGATCGTATGTGTCCAGATGTGAAAGAGCTACTATGGATCAAAATTTTGATGTCAGTATCTTTCAGTAGATTTAGCATCTGATTATATCTGTCAATTGTAGATGCCGACAAGCAAAGATTAAATCCACATTCCTCAAGGTCGGTGAAGTCTTCTTCTCTTGGCCCAGTAATTGAATTAAACCCAGAAGAAGCAACTATGGGAAATTTACCAGGGGTTGGAGAAATATATATTTGTTTATTAAAGGGTATATTATGCGTACTATCAGGTTCATTAGCCATAAGAATGAATGATGCTGATAATATGGATGTCATAAGGTACAAGCATAATATCCTTATGCTAATGAATCTAATTATTAAAAAGAAATTTACCATACAATTCTTTTCAGATAGTTATTGAAAGAAAAGATTGAATCTGGCCTTGACAATTCTTTATCAACAGCGATTTATACATCAATTCTTATATTTTCCGTGATGGTTTCCACTATGTAACGTACATCATCGTCGGTGACGTAAGGTCCTGCCGGGAGGCACAGTCCACGGCGAAAGAGATCATCACTCACTCCGTTGACATAAGATGGTGAATTCATGTATACCGGCTGGCGATGCATTGGCTTCCATAGTGGACGCGCTTCCACATTTGCGGCGTCAAGGGCCATGCGTAGTGCCTCTACATTGGTGTTAGGTTGACAGTCTGTCACGGCAGAGTCTACATGATGCACTACTCCGGCCGCTCCGCCTACTGCACCTTGTACTGTCTTTTTATAGGCATTCTCCTCACCTTTCACCCTTAGTTTGGAGTCGAGAGTTATAGTGCATAACCAGAAGTTGGAGTCGTAGCGAGGTGATGGATTCTGGTGAACGAGGATTCCATCTACATCCTTGAACAGCTCGGTGTAAAGCTTCTGCACATGGCGATGGTGGGCAATGTGCTCATCGAGCACAAGCATCTGCCCTCGGCCGATACCTGCGCATATGTTGCTCATGCGATAGTTGAAACCTATGGTTTCATGTTGATAGTAGGGATACGCTTCTCTTGCTTGAGTGGCAAGCCAAAGCACCTCGCGGGCAGAGTCGTCATCTCGGCATATCAATGCTCCGCCGCCTGAAGTGGTAATCATCTTATTGCCGTTGAATGAGAGGACTCCGTAGGATCCAAATGTACCGAGCACCTGTCCATCGAAACGACTGCCAAACCCTTCGGCCGCATCCTCAATCACAGGAATGTCATACTTCCGACTGATCTCCATGATACGATCTATATGATATGGCATACCATAAAGAGCAACAGGTATGATTGCCTTAGGTTTCTTTCCTGTTTTGGCAATTCGGTCTTCAATAGCCTTTTCAAGGAGATCAGGGTCTATGTTCCAGCTTTCAGGTTCGGAATCTACAAATACCGGGGTAGCCCCAACATAAGTGACCGGATGACTGGAAGCGCAAAATGTGAAACTTTGGACAATCACCTCATCCCCGGGTTTGACCCCACATGCTGCCAATGCAACGTGCACAGCTCCTGTGCCGGTGGAGAGCGCCACTACTTTGCAACTCAGGTCGGTTGCATGTTCCCTATGGCTTACGAAACGTGCCAGATCATCTTCAAAGCCGTTGACGTTCGGACCTAATGGCACTACCCAATTGTCAGCAAAAGCCTCTTTGATGAAATCCATTTCACGACCACCCATGTGGTTAAGGCAAAGAAGAATACGCTCTCTCATATTATTTCTGTGTAATAAGAATCCAAATTAATCAACCGACGGTCTTGGAGGCCGTCGGCTTTCTCAATTCATATTGGCAAGCGTAGTCACGCAATATGAATTTGTTCTGCGAATTTACAAAATCATACATTAGAAACCAAATTTTTGAACTGATAAGGAGGTTGTGTAGGGGTAATTTTCTTTTATATAAAATGTCCTTAAACTTAAAGAGAGGAGATTGATTTTATAATAAAACACAGTTTTTAACGTATCTTTATAAGACCATGTGATTTTACATGATACCTGATAAGATATTCAAATTCGAGAATGGCTGTAGTTTACTCCATATATCGAGCCACCTACCTAAAGAGTCCTAACTATATGAGCCTGTGGATTATATAGTCACATCGACCCTATATGATATGAAAAAATTATTATTGGTAATAAACGAAGACAAGTTCTTTCTATCCCATAGAACGCGAATTGCTGAAAAGGCACTTTCTGAGGGGTGGGATGTCACGCTTGTTGCCAAAAATACGGGCTTGCGTTCTAAGGTTGAACGTATGGGTTTGAAGTTCATTGATTTACCGGTTAATCCTACAGGAATGAACCCTAAGGAGGAATTAAAGACTTTCTCCTTTCTTTATCGTCTTTTCAGGAAAAATCCGGATGCTGTGATTCATCTTGTGGGTCTGAAAAACATGATGTGGGGTGGTTTGGCGGCCCGATTCACAAAAACTAAAGGCGTGGTGTATGCCATCAGTGGATTAGGCACCCTGTTCGGTGAGAATAGAAATACAAAGCTGTCAAATCTAATCCAGAAGTTTCTTCGGTTCGGGATGAATAAGCGGAATGTGGCTGTGATATTTCAGAATCATGATGATGAGAAACTTTTCGTGGAAAATGGTATCGTAGGGGGCCAGAAAGTGTATTTCATAAAGGGGTCGGGAGTAGATCTGAGTGAGTATAATTATTCGCCTGTGCCGGATAGTTCTCCGATAAAAATCATTTTCACCGCACGAATGCTCAGGGAGAAAGGGGTAGAGGATCTTATCAAGGCCGCTGAGATTTTGCGTCCGGAATATGAGAATAAGATTGAATTTCTTCTTTGTGGCGGCCTTTCTTCAAATCCAAGTGCTTTGAACGAGGCAGACATGAAGCGCATGACGGATGGTAGATATATTAAATGGCTCGGACATCGAGATGATATCAACGACCTTTTGCAGAAATCAGCGATTATGTGTTTTCCCAGTTTCTATCGAGAGGGAGTGCCTAAATCTCTGATCGAGGCTTCTGCAGTAGGGCGCCCTATCGTAACTACTGACTCGGTGGGATGCCGGGATACGGTTGAGGATGGAGTAAACGGCTTTATAGTACCCACCCATCGTCCGGACAAAATAGCGGAAGCTCTGAAAAAACTGATAGATGATCCTGATTTGAGGCATCGTATGGGAGCAGCCTCAAGGGTAATGGCAGAAAGAGATTATGATGTCAACAAAGTAGCCTCTACTCATTTTGAAATATACACCATGCTTGATATATGATTGTCTGTCTATATTGAATAGTTATGAAACATTAAAAGGCGGGAAGAGAAAGAATTAGTTCCTGCTACCTCTATGAAATAATTTAGTTCTGAAATAAATATAGGCTGCGGTGCAAAGAGCATCGCAGCCTATGTTTTTTAAAGTGTCGTTATCGGGTAGCGAGCTGATTAAGCTTTGCCGTCGGAACCGAGCACGTTGATGATCTTGTGCTTGTAGAGCTTCTCCATCTCGTCGCGAGCTGGGCCGAGATATTTGCGGGGATCGAACTCAGCAGGCTTCTCTGCGAAGACCTTGCGAACAGCTGCAGTCATAGCGAGACGGCTGTCGGAGTCGATGTTGATCTTGCAAACGTCCATCTTCGCAGCCTTGCGGAGCTGCTCCTCGGGAATACCGATTGCGTCGGGCAATTTGCCACCGTTCTCGTTGATGATCTTAACATACTCCTGAGGCACTGAAGATGAGCCGTGGAGCACGATGGGGAAGTCGGGAAGCTTAGCCTCAACTGCCTCAAGCACGTCGAATGCCAATGGAGGGGGTACGAGAAGACCGGTCTTCGGGTCGCGTGTACACTGCTCGGGAGTGAACTTGTAAGCACCGTGAGAAGTACCGATGGAGATGGCGAGGCTGTCGCATCCTGTGCGGGTAACGAAGTCGATTACCTCCTCGGGATCAGTGTAGGTGTGGTGGTCAGAGCTTACCTCATCCTCAACGCCGGCGAGCACGCCGAGCTCACCCTCAACTGTCACGTCATACTGGTGGGCGTAGTCAACTACCTTCTTGGTGAGCTCAACGTTCTCCTCGTAGGGGAGGTGAGAACCATCGATCATCACAGAAGAGAAACCGTTGTCGATGCAGTCCTTGCAGAGCTCGAAAGAATCACCGTGGTCGAGGTGAAGAACGATCTGGGGATCCTCCCAGCCGAGAGATTTCGCATATTCCACAGCACCCTGTGCCATGTAGCGGAGAAGGATAGGATTAGCATAGTTACGGGCACCTTTTGATACCTGAAGGATCACGGGTGACTTTGTGTCGGCAGCTGCTTTGATGATGGCCTGAAGCTGCTCCATGTTGTTGAAGTTGAATGCGGGGATGGCATAACCGCCATGCACTGCCTTGGCAAACATCTCTTTTGTGTTGACAAGGCCAAGTTTCTTGTAATCTACCATGTTTTGTCTAAACTTTTTTATAAGCTGCCCTATTCTCGGAATAGGACTGACTTAATTTGTCTCAATTTGTTGCAAAAATACAAAAAATGATTGTTTCAGCAAAATCAAAGCTTAAATAAATCATCTTTTTTACAAAAAACGTTTGAAGTGTGAGTTTGTTAGCGAAATATGTTGTAAATTTGCAGTTGAAGTGGTTTTGTACACGTTGCGGTCGGCCTTCCTCCGACGTTATTGATTGAATTATGAAGATTTTTGCATCTAACGCCATACGCGAAATTGACAACGCAACCTGCGAGGCTCAGAACATCGACTCGCTTGACCTTATGGAAAGAGCCGCACAGGCTGTCACCTATGAGATTGTGTCACGTTTCCTGCCAAGCCAGAGAATCGTGGTGGTGGCAGGCCCCGGCAATAACGGCGGGGATGCCCTTGCCGTGGCTCGGCAGCTCTTTGAACAGGGCTATAAGAAGATCGAGGTGTTTCTCTTCAATGTGGTGGGAAAACTGAGTCATGATTGTGAAGCGGAACTCAAACGACTGATTACTATAGAGGGAATTGATTTCACGGAGATCAAGAAAGATTTCTCCCCTCCTTATCTCGGAGAGAATGATGTGGTGATCGATGGCCTTTTCGGCACAGGTATCCGTCAGCCTCTCCAGGGTGGATTCGCTATGCTCGCACGTCTCATCAACGAGAGTGGGGCATATGTGATATCTATCGATGTCCCCTCCGGACTGTTCGGAGAGTGGAACGACAATATAAGCCGTAGGGATATGGTTCATGCCAATCTTACCCTCGCTTTCCAGACCCCACGTTTATCTTTCTTCTTCGAGGAGAATGCCGATGTGATAGGGGAGTGGAAACTGCTCGACATCGATCTTGACGACACCAAGATGAAGGAGCTTCACACCGATTTCATGGTGGTGGAGGCCCGAAGCATACGCCCTCTTCTCAAGCCGCGCCGGAAATTCTCAGGTAAGCGAGACTATGGATCATTGCTCCTTATGGCAGGAAGCATCGGCATGATGGGGGCGGCTGTGCTGGCTGCCACAGCCTCCATGCGCAGTGGGGCCGGTCTTGTGACGGTTCACAGTGCCAAATGTGGATTGCCGGTGATTCAGACAGCTGTGCCGGTCGCTCTCTTCGAACCTGACAAGAATGAGAATTATATCACAGATATGACCATCCACCATATGCATCAGGCTGTGGCGGTGGGTCCCGGTATTGGTGTTAATCAGCGCACGATCGATGCCCTCGAAAG
This sequence comes from uncultured Sangeribacter sp., assembly GCA_964513775.1. Lineage (GTDB taxonomy): Bacteria > Bacteroidota > Bacteroidia > Bacteroidales > Muribaculaceae > Lepagella. Next base: position 93,923 of record CAZEOI010000002.1, read on the forward strand.
TCTGTTGAAGACGTGTAAGTCTCCCTTGATTCTTGATGCGGATGCTCTCAACTGTATCGCGGCACGTCCCGCATTGCTGCAGTTGCTCCCTCCACAGACCATCATCACTCCCCACATCGGTGAGTTTGACAGGCTGTTCGGCGAGCACTCCAATTCAGAAGAGCGCCTGAAGAAGGCCATTGACATGGCGAAATATTACAGCATCATCATTGTGCTGAAGGGACATTTCACTGTCACGGTTAATCCTACGGGCCGGGTATATTTCAACTCCACCGGCAATCCGGGTATGGCTACGGCCGGCTCGGGCGACGTGCTCACCGGAGTGATTTCCGCACTTGTTGCGCAAGGTTATCGTCCTGACCGGGCCGCTATTATCGGAGCCTATATCCACGGACTTGCCGGCGATCTGGTTACTGCCGATTATGGCGAGTTTGGCGTTATGGCATCGGATATTGCCGACTATTGCGGCCGTGCATTCCGCGCCGTGGTAAACCGCGAGAAGATGGATGTGCCCAGACTTTGGTGATTCTTAATTCTCAATCTCTTAATCCTCAAAATTTTGATATGAAAAGTTTTTGTTCAAGAATACTGCTTCCGTGTGTGGCTTTACTTGGCTCGTGCCTCGGCATGACAGCCCAGCAGACTAAGTTGCTCACCGCGGAGAAACATAATGAATACGGATTGGTCTATACGCTCCCCAACACCGCGCTTATGATAGAAGTGACGGCCACAAGAGAGATCCGCAAGGCCGGCCCGTACTATCAGTATGCCAAGAAATTCGTAGGCACAGACCAAGTCATCAAGGATGACGCGGAGGTGTGGACAATTGAGAATGTCAGGGTGCAGCCTTACGGTGTGCCTGACACGGAGTCGCGTTATCTTATGCAGCTGAAGCCGGGCGCCACCACCTTCATCGGAGTGGATGCCGACGGAATGCTCCTCTCCATCAATACCGAACCTCAGGCTGCTCCCGAGTTCAAGGCGGCAGAGCCCGGTGAACCGGAAGGTGAGAAGCTCTCCGACAGAGAGTATCTTCAGTATGTGGATGAGGATTTCATAGCCTCGCAGTCAAAGGCAAAGCAGGCGCAGATGCTTGCTGAAAGCCTTATGGAAATCAGGGAAGCCAAGATCTCGCTTACGAGAGGCACGGCCGATCAGATGCCTACCGATGGAAAACAGCTTGAGCTTATGCTCAACTCCCTGCGCCATCAGGAAGCGGCTGTCACCGCTGCTTTCCTTGGCAACACTGTGAAGGAGACCGTGGTGAAGACGTTCACTTTCCAGCCCGAGGAGGATGGGAGAAGTGTGCTTTTCCGTATGAGTGATTTTGACGGCTTCGTGGGTGCTGACGATTACTCTGGTGAGCCAGTCTACATAAGTGTAGAGGTCACAAACGAGGGTAAGCTGCCGGTTGATGCCAAGGGTGAAGAGAAAAAACTTCCAAAGGATGCAGTGGTCTACAATGTGCCCGGAAGTGCCCGGATAAGCCTTACCAGCAAGGGTAAGAATTTATTCAGCCGGGAGTTTGATATGGCTCAGTTTGGAGTCGTGTTTGGCTTGAACCCAACTCTTTTCACAGATAAGAAGGCCCCCTCATATGCTATATTCGATCCTGCTACAGGCGGCCTGCGCGAGATCGGGACGGCTAAGGAGGAGTGATGTCAATGTCCACACATAACCTATTTTCTCCGGCTCCGGCCTCGATGTCTCTGTCGGAGTATACAGCTGTGATAGGCACTGCCATACGCACGACTCCTCAGCTTCAAGGCGCTTGGGTGACGGCTGAGCTGAGCGATCTCCGCTACAGTGGCGGCCACTGCTATATGGAGCTGATTGAGAAGAATCAGGCCGGACAGACAGTGGCTAAACTCAGGGCCAATATCTGGGCCAGCAGGGTTGCATTCATACGCCAGAAATTTTTCCGTGCCACAGAGCGCGATATATCTACCGGATTGAAAGTGATGGTTTACGGCGCTGCGGCCCATCATCCTCTCTACGGCCTCTCTTTTACGATAAACGACATTGATCCCTCCTATACACTCGGAGATCTTGAAAGACTCCGCAGGGAGATTCTCATGCGCCTTCAGAAGGAGGGTGTGATAGACCGTAACCGCCAGGAAGTTATGCCTCCGGCACCTCAACGCATTGCTGTGATTTCAGCTGAGGGAGCGGCAGGATATGGGGATTTCATGAATCAGCTCACGGGCAATAGTGAAGGTTTTATATTCTATCCTTGCCTGTTTCCGGCAGTTATGCAGGGTGAGAAGGTGTCGCGTTCCGTGCGGGATGCTCTTGACAGGATAGAGCAGACTATAGACCTATGGGATTGCGTGGCTATTATAAGAGGAGGTGGAGCCACTACTGACCTCAATGGTTTCGACGATTATGATTTGGCTCGCCGGGTGGCTACCTTCCCGTTGCCGATTGTGGTAGGTATAGGGCATGAACGAGACCGAACGGTGCTTGATGAAATCGCTCATACAAGGATGAAGACCCCTACAGCCGTAGCGGCTTTCTTTATCGACACGTTGCGTTCGGCATATGCCGCAGTAGGGCAGATGGTGGAATGGATAGCGCGCTATAGCAGCGACCGTGTGGCGGGAGAGTTGAGGCGTCTTGACAATGCCCAAGGTCTGCTCCCTACGCTTGCTAAGGCTCGCATCAGCTCCGCACAAGCCCGTCTTGATATGGAACTGACGCGTATCCCGGCCCTTGTGGAGTCACGCCTTGCCGGAGCACGCGGTGTGCTTGACCGGGAGATGATGAGGATTCCTGTAATAGTGGAATCAAGAATCAAGAGTGCCGGGTCGAAACTTGACGCACTCTCTCAGTTGATGGCAGTGGCGGTGGATGGTGTCGTAAGGCGTTCGGCGGCCCGTCTCGACAGTCTTGGGGGGCTCATTGATGTGCTGAGTCCTGACAATACCTTGCGCCGGGGTTATTCCATAACGAGAGTCAACGGACATGCAGTGACGGATACCTCCATACTTAATCCCGGTGATCTGTTGGAGACACAGCTTGCATCCGGCAGAGTTACATCTACCGTTAATTAAGCCTCTTTTTTGAATCTGAACATACACAAACGATTATGGAAAATATGACATATGCCAAAGCTATGGCAGAATTAGAGTCGATTGTGGCCAAGATGCAGTCAGACAACTGCGATATCGACAGCTTGGCCGGTTACACCACAAGAGCGATGGAATTGCTTAAATATTGCAGAGAGAAGCTTTTCGACACCGATCTTCAGGTAAAGAAGTGTCTTGAAGAGTTGTCGTAAGACTATTCCTATTGTAATATAAAGAAAAACCCGAGGGTTTATGATTGATGAGATATACTGCTCGATCATAAACCCTCGGTTTTTATTGTAAGCGTCGCCACTGAGCTGATTTAAGTCTTATTCGGGATAGAAGATACCCGATGAAAGACTCTTGACAGATGACTCCTATTCCCGATAATAGACCCTTTTTACACGAGGAGAGACAGATGTAAGTATCTCATAAGGGATGGTGTCAAGGAGCTCGGATAGGCGTCCTACAGGGGCCTCAGCTCCGAAGATCTCCACGTAATCACCAACCTTACAATCTATTCCGGTTACGTCTATCATGCATGCGTCCATGCAGATATTACCAACTGTAGGGGCATCCTTACCGTTGACCTTGACCGATATGGCGCCACGTCCGAAATGACGGTTCATACCGTCGGCATATCCAATGGGAATAGTGGCTATGCGCGATGTGCGGGAGAGATGGCCGTGGCGTCCGTAGCCGATTGTCTCCTCTTTCTCCCATTCTCTTATAGAAATTATCACGGTGCGTAGGGAAGAGACCGGAGCCAAAGGTTTTTCGATATCTTCAGGTAGAGTGTTTGCGCCGTAAAGTCCGATACCGAGACGTGCCATATCATAGTGGTGCTCGGGGAAACGTAAGATGCCGGCAGAGTTGAGCACATGTCTTTTTACATAATAAGGACAACGTTTCATCACATATTCAGTCATCTCTTTGAATCTTGAGAGTTGAAGCAGTGTGTAGTCGTCCATATCCACGCAATCCGCTGTGGCAAGATGAGAGAACATCGTCGCAAGCTTAACGTTGTCCTGATCAAGAATCACGTCTGTTGCCTCTTCAAGCTCATTCGGGAGCAACCCTGTGCGGTGCATTCCGGTGTCGAGTTTCAGATGTATCGGATAATCCTTCATGCCGTTCTTTTCGGCCTCGCGGATAACATCATACAGCATATCGATAGTGTACACTTCCGGCTCAAGACGGTATGCAAACATCGACTTGTAGTTCACTACCTTGGGATTCATCACCATGATCGGCATCGTGATTCCCTTGCGGCGGAGAGCGATTCCTTCGTCGAGCACGGCCACGGCAAGATAGGCCGCTCCTGCATCCTGGAGAGTTTTGGCTCTCTCATAGCTTCCGGCTCCATAACCGAAAGCCTTAACCATTGCTACTATCCCTGTGCCTTGAGGAAGATGGCTGCGGAAATAATTGTAATTCTCGACCATCGCATCGAGATTCACTTCCAATACGGTTTCATGCTTGCGAGACTCCACCAGTTCGGTCACTTGAGAGAAATCGAACTCAGGCGCACCTTTCACAAGAATAATCTCCGATTCGAAATCGGAAGGAGACAATTCTTGAAGGAGATCCTCGGTCGACTCGAACAGTAGGGCATTGTCAGGAAAAAGATTGGCATGTTTCTCCAATTCCGGCCCTACGCCGATGAATCGAAATATTCTGGTCTCCTTCACGAGCCGGGCAATGGCTTCATAGATCTCACTTCCTCCGGCGGTCTCATGTCGCAGGTCGCTGAGTATAAGGGTAGGGGTCTGATGAGGCATGGCACGCCGCATCATGAAGTCGATTGCCGGACGGAGAGATGAGAAGTCGCTCGTATAGGAATCATAAATCACAGAGCAATTGTTTACCCCCTCCGTGACGTTAAGACGAGTTCCGATACGGCGCAAGTTGGCGAATCTCTCTCTGATCACATCATGAGGCAATCCCTTTGAAAGAAGGAAAGCGAGGGAAGCCCCGATATTCTCAAGCTCCTGTTTTGAGGCACATGGGGCCATCAGGGTGTGGGTTTCCCCTTTGAAAGTGTAGGCCACCGGGATCTTGTCAGTGTGGGGTTGAGGAGTGGCGCTAAGCAATAGATCAGCCTCAGGATTATTTGTAGACCATGCTATCACCCTCTTTCCATCGGCATATCTTTCCACCTCCTCCTTAAGATAAGGTGAGTCGAGATTGTAAATTATGGTTTTCACGGATGCCGGGGCAGCGAGACTCACCTTCTCGGCCGCCTTCTCCTTGTTTCCGCAGAAACCATCGGAGTGAGCGATACCTATATTGGTAACTATCACCGTATCCGGCTGTATGCAGTCGGCAAGCATCTTCATCTCTCCCGTTTGGGAAATACCTGCCTCAATTATGGCCAGTGAGGTGGTAGGCTCTATCTCCCATAGCGAAAGGGGGACACCTATCTGAGAGTTGAAACTTCTTGGGGAACGGGCTATCTCATATAGAGGCTCAAGAAGCTGGAAAATCCATTCCTTGACAGTGGTCTTACCACGGCTGCCTGTAATGGCCACGATATCCGTATTCTTCATGGCCGCCGCTGCCGTGGAGCTGATTTTCTGAAGTGCCCCTATTACATTGTCGGTTATAATAAACTTTGCATCTAAAATGCCAATCATATCAGCGGGCACTTCATTTGCCACAAAGTGTTTCACCCCTTTGTTGTAAAGATGCCGGATATAATTGTGTCCATCATTGCCCCCTTTGCTGCGAATTGCAAAGAAGAGCGACGATGCAGGCCGTGAGAGCGACCGTGAATCGGTGAGCAGAGTGTCAATGACTGTATTGTCGGGTTCTGCCAGTGTTGAATTGAAGAGTCGGGCTATTTCAGAGAAAAGAAGCTTCATTTCGATAACGGTTTACAGAAGATTCGGTACAGGAGGTGAAGTATATTCGCTTCTGCTACTGTTCCCGATCCCCGTTGATTAATTCATCTTCAAAATTACAACTAATAATCCATATCACCAATCATAAGGGAAAATAAGTTGAGCCCCGGGCAAAAAAAATGGGCGCATATCACTACGCATCCCATCTTTCCAATCTCTCTCGAAACACATCGAAAGAGATTGAAGGTCCTAATCCTAATTTTAACTATTAATCCATAACTTTACTAATGCAACAATAAAATTGTCAATGAAACGATTAATTGGTCTTATGAGAAGATTATTCTATCCTTGTTCTTATTCTTGATGGGTAGCAGATTCGAGCCCCGGGTTACGTGGGACTGACTACCGACCTGACTCTTATACGGAACCAGAGGCAGAAATCGGGAATCCACTGCGCAAAGTTAGTAAATTTTTTTACTATACCCATTATTATTTTTCATTAAAATTAACTTAATCGTCTGATTGACTTTTTTAAATGTGTTAATTTATGTGAAATGTGTTCCAATTGGCGCACAATTGGTTAAAATTGGATATTCAGCCAGTCAAACTCCCTGTTAAACGGGGCGGTACGGTCAAGCATTACAGGCACTGCCGAAACTATACCATGGCTAAGACACCATTCATCGGTGTCGGTGTTGTCGGGCTCTTCATTTACGAATTTGCCGGTGATCCAATAGAATTTGCCTCCGTTGGGATCCGTGTATTCCTTATATTCGTCAGACCAATTGCCTTTGCATGACTTTGTGAGGCGCATCTCTACCGGTGGAATCTTTGAATCCGGTATGTTGATATTCAGGCACACCCCTTCAGGCAAGCCGTTACGTAGCACACCCTCCACCACTGCATCGACAAATGGAATGCAGGGACCGAAGTCTGCTTTCGGAGAATGATCTGTGAGAGAGAACCCCACGGAAGGTATGCCGAATGCACATCCCTCGAAGGCCGCACCCATAGTGCCTGAATAGAGAACATTGATAGAGGCGTTAGACCCGTGATTGATCCCTGACACTACAAGCGACGGGCGGCGGTCGAGCACTGTGTGCATGGCCAGTTTCACACAATCCACAGGGGTGCCGTTGGTTTTATACATTCTTGCGCCGTTGTAGTCATCTACTCGGGTGATCCGTAGCGGTGAATTTACAGTTATTGCCATTGACTGTCCGGAACGCGGAGAGTCAGGACAAACCACCACGACATCACCATATTTCACCAGCCTGTCAACAAGCACATGCACTCCATTGGCCTCGATGCCATCATCGTTACTCACTAAGATCAAGGGTCTTTCTGTATTATCTTTCATATCTGCATTCATATTTTGTTTTGTAATTGTCTATTTCTTTTTGCGTAGGAGAAAGCGATCGATTATTATGTTCCTTTCCGCTCCCGGGAGGGTGGAAATCAATTCGCGAGATGGATGCTCCGTATATTCCTTTCTCATCTTCTTGAAATCGGAATGGGCTTTCAGTACGGCTTTTGCATTCGGAAAGTCAAACTTGGCACAGAACATAAGGAATGCCAGGGTGTCGACAAGCCTGCGCACAAACAGCCGGCGTTTGCCGATTTTTGCCGGAAGATTCTTATGAAGTAACAGCAGGTTATTCCTGAAGTTCAGATATGTCTTCCTGGGGTTGCCTTGATTGAGAGAGGCTCCACCTACATGATATACCTCAGAACAGCTGAGCGCGCATACCCGGTAGCCGGATATGTGTATCCTCAGACATAAATCGATCTCCTCCATGTGGGCGAAAAATTTCGGATCAAGTCCTCCCAGTCTGAGGTAGAGGCCTGTTCTTACGATAAGGGCCGCCCCCGAAGCCCAGGCCACCTCTTCATGAATGTCGTCATACTGTCCTTCATCTTTTTCAATGGAATCAAACAGACGGCCGCGACAATAAGGATAACCAAATTTGTCGAGATAGCCTCCGGCGGCTCCGGCATATTCAAACATCTCACGGTTGTGATAGCTTTTGATCTTAGGCTGTGCAGCTCCCACGTCAGGATTCCTCTCCATAAACCTCAGGAGTGGTTGCCACCAACCCTCCGTCACCTCCACATCGCTGTTGAGAAGCAGAGTGAAAGGATATTTGGTTTGTTCGATCGCACGGTTATATCCCTCTGCAAAGCCATAATTCTTTTTAAACTTAATCACCTTTACCTCCGGATGATGCTCCTTGAGCCATTCTACAGAGGCATCTGTTGAGCCATTGTCGGCCACGATGAGGTCTACCTCCGGCCCTGTGGTGAAGCGGGAGGCTATCGGAATAAACTCCTCCAATAGTTTAAGTCCATTCCAGTTGAGGATTATGACAGCTAATCTCTTCATCTTGTCACGGCTTTTAATTGATTCTCATTGCGCATGCTCGCCACTCATCATCTCCGGCTCATACGCATGTATATCCATAAGGCGAACAGGGCTTACGGTGTTGATAAGCTCGGGGCGAAGCGGAGCCTCCACACGGATATAATTATCGGTGAGCCCGTGCATATATTCCTCTCCGGAGGCCTGTTCCCAGAGCACCGGGCGCACACTCCCCATGTGGCGACGCATGAATTTCTCCATCTTACGGTCAGATAGAGCGGTGAGCAGAGCCACACGCTTATGCTTATCCTCCTGCGACACATTGTCGCCCAGAAGCAGTGCCTTGGTGCCGGGGCGTTCCGAATAGGGGAACACGTGGAATCTTGTCACATCAAGGCTCTCGGCGAAACCGAGACTCTTTTCCCATTCTTCGGGAGTCTCGCCACGTGCGCCCGCAATGATGTCGACTCCGATAAAGGCATCGGGGATAAGGTCTCTTACCGCTGCTATTCGCGAGGCGAAGAGAGAGGTGTCATAGCGACGGTTCATAAGCTTCAGCACCTTGTCAGATCCCGACTGTAAGGGGATGTGGAAGTGAGGCATGAAAGCTCTTGCCTCGGTAGCGGTCCAGCGGATTATCTCCTCGGTAAGCAGATTCGGCTCTATAGAGGAGATTCTGTAACGTTCTATTCCCTCTACATCGTCGAGGCGACGCAGGAGCTCGAAAAAGCTTTGGCCATTGTCGCGGCCGAATTCTCCGATATTCACTCCGGTTATCACAATCTCCCTACCTCCGGCTTCGGCTGCTTCACGGGCCATACCGACAAGTTGCTCTATATTTCCGGAACGCGAGCGTCCGCGCGCGAAAGGTATGGTGCAATATGTACAGAAATAATCGCAGCCATCCTGCACTTTCAGGAAGAAGCGTGTGCGGTCGCCATGTTCGCACGAAGGAGAGAAAGTATTTATGTCGAGAGGTGGTGTCACCTCCACATGTTTCTTATGGGTCTTGAGCCAGGAGTCGATGTAATCAGCCATCCTAAGCTTCTCTTTCGATCCCAATACGATATCCACACCCGGCAGGGAAGCCACCTCCTGAGGCTTCAGCTGGGCATAGCAGCCGGTCACAGCAATGGTGGCCTTTGGATAACGGGAGGCAAGGCTACGTATTAGCCTGCGCCCCTTTTTATCGGCCATCTCAGTGACGCTGCAAGTGTTGACTATGCAGATGTCAGGGGTCTCACCCTTGGCGGCTTTGGTGATGCCGCGCTCTCCAAGCATCTTCCCGATGGTGGAGGTTTCGGAAAAATTTAGTTTGCAGCCAAGAGTGAAATAGGCTGCTTTCAGGAATTCGGAATTATCGGTCATAGTGCAAAACTACATAAAAAAGCTGAGATATTTATACGGAAAAGTGGGAAAAATCGGATTTTTAGAGTTGAAAAAGCATAAAAAGTAATAAAAAAACACCTGAGGGATTGACAAAAGGGGTCTCTTTTTATTAACTTTGCAATCGTAAGTGTGTGTCGCAAATCAATGAAGTAATTGATTGATGACATATACGGTCGATATTTGACATCGTTTTGAGGGTGTGATAGGGTAATATTATAACTGAAAAACGGTTTCAAAGAATGAAGTTTAAACCAACTTCATTACCTTAGATGGCGACAAGGGATGCATTGATTAGTTTGTGACACATTCTTATAGACGCTACATGTGCGGGACACATGAAAATATCCGGAGGATATGAAGAATAACAAAGAGGTAAA
>CAZEOI010000003.1:0-96949 GCA_964513775.1 uncultured Sangeribacter sp.
AGCCTCATAAAATTCCGGGAAATGGCACAGCTTCGCAATTAATAAGTAACAACCGCCTCCGACTATTACTTGCAATATCATTATTAATCCCGACACAATACGCATATCTATGCCGACAATCGTTCCTCTTATCTTTTCAATGGGAGAATCAACTGTTTTAGCAACCTCCACACCTCTTATCTCAACAGTCGAAGCATCATCTGCCTTATAGGCATCAGCACCTTCCATCTCTGAAACATGAACACCCTCCGCCTCAGCAACAGAAGCACTTCCCGTAGATGCAACCTCAGCAACCGTCCCCTCAGCAACCGAAGCACTTCCCCCAGAAGCGTCCGTAGCACCGTCCGTATCCGAAATCTTCACCACAGCAGCCGAAGCATTTCCCTCAGATGAAACCTCCTCTACACCAGTCACGCTTTCCCTACACTGCGCCCATAGCGCTTCTACGCCATAACACGCACTCCACATCAACAAGGCTGCGCCAAGAAACGGTACAAGGTCGCCGACCATACCTCTCAAGCTATAGCCTATCGCCCGAGATGTCATGACCACAATCACTATCCAGGCTGCCACCGACGCCCACAGCTGACCCCAAACAAGCAGATCTACACTCCCCTCGAATATCGTAGCCAAAATAGCCACGGCTATCGCTCCATCCTTGATAATCTCAATCATAAACAGTCGCTTCCCATACCCCTTTGCAAGCATATAATTGCTGTAAAGCGACACAAGCACCACAAATATGCCGCGTATCACCAATATCTGAAACAGTATGATGGCAGCATCCCACTTCTCCCCGAACAATGAATGAAACAGATTGCTACCCACAGCAGCCAAACCTATCATAGCCGGAAATACGATGAAGCCCGTGAAACGATTTATCTTCCTCACATATCTTCTGAAGTCTTCCGCATTATCCTGAACCCTCGACAACACCGGCACAAAACTCGCTGTGAGCACCTGCGACAGTGAGGCACTACCCATCTTACTCCATTTGTCGGCCTGCGTGTACAAACCCAAGGATCGCAACGAATAGGCAGCTCCGATCACAAAGGAGTATATGTTCAGGAAAATGGTATTGAGCATCGTGGAGGAAAACACACTGAACCCTATACGCCATATCTTTCTGAACGAATCCCTGCTCCAGATCCACATCGGTCGCCATCCGCCGGTAGCCCAAAGTATGCCGGTCTTTACACCGGCCATTATCACTGACTGCCAAACAAGTGCCCAGGCTCCGTAACCAAACAATGCCAATGCGATGCCCGCACCTCCGCCAGCAACCTGCCCAACCAGGTTTGAAACGGCAATCATCTTAACATCCATCCGCTTCATCAGTCGGTTTATCTGCACGATGGCCAACGCATTGAGCACAAAAGTCAGAAACATAGCCTTCGATAGCGGTATAAGCCTACGGTCGCCTTGAAATATATCCGCAATCAAAGGAGCGCCAAACCATAGCAAAATGTATATTGCAACACTCACCACAAGATTAAACCAGAACACCGTGGAATAATCCTCCTCCGTTGGATTCTTTTGCTGAAGAAGGGCTGCGCCGAATCCACTGTCGGCAAAGATTATGGCAAACGCCTGAAACACTAAAAGTGCCCCCACAAGACCGAAGTCCTCCTGTGAGAGCACATTTGCAAGCACAACACCGACCACCCCGTAGAGCACCTGCGAGGCCAGTCGGTCTATCGTATTCCATTTCAATGTTCGCGCCGTCTTCAGTTTTAGCGACGCCTCGTTTCCTCTGTTATCGGTCATTCTGATTCTTCAGGATTCTCCTAAAAGGTAGCCTCACTCTTTCTCCTCGGCCGACGGTGTGACATCATCTTCATCAGAGACTTTAATGTAGCTACCGTTGTCACCCTCAGGAAGTGGATAGAGCGTACCGCCACCCGACTTCTTGATTACCGGATCTCCCTTATAATATATCTTTGTTGATCCTATACCCTTTGTAGTAAGCTTCTCCTGTGCCCAGCAACCTATGCTTCCGCTGCCGAGTATCTTACATTCCACATTCTGTGCCTCCAAACGGTCGGCCGCTATGATTCCGGTGCCCACCATCTGGTAGACGGCATCCCGACAACTACCGGACACCGATACCATTCCGTTGCCCGTTGATACGGCAGCCTTGACTGTATTAGCTTTAAGACCCTCCACAACTATCCTGCCGTTACCTATCTCCTTGGCCGAAAATTCGGCACATGGCGCGGGATTTTCTACCGTGAGAGTGAAGTTGGAGGAATTCTCAACAGATGTAAGGAAGTCTGAATACACATAGAGCACGGGAAGATCCGGATTTCCTACATCTTCCGTCGAAACCTGTATGCGCAGAGTCCCCTTCTTCGGTGTCAGGATAAACGCGTCTGCAAATTCCTTCGTACCGCTATACTGTACCCATCCTGTCGAGTCGGGCACACAACGGTAAACTACATTCACATTGTCACTTACTTTAAGTTTATTAAACTGTCCTACCTCTATCTTATACTGTTGGCTCACCTGAGCCCGCATCTCCGGGACAAAGGCTAATAGAAGCAATGCAAGCAGAATCTTTTTCATAATTATAAGATATGTTTTATTTAATATAATCTCAAAAAGAGAAATATGTTCATCACTGAAAATATTTATCTTCGGTTTCACAAAGAATGTTCTCAAGTTCCTCCGCAGTCTCAGCCCTGAGCATACGGATACGGGTCTGTCGGAAATCGGGCAGACCCTTGAAGAGAGGTGTGGCGGCAAGGTGACGCCGTATATGCAATATGCCCCGGTATTCATCTATACGTTGTATGCTCTCGCTTATCTGTCGGCGAAGGAGTGCGAATTTCTCAGCATCCGTAGGCACCACAGCCTCGCCGTCGCGAAGATAGCTCTCCACCTCGCGGAAAATCCATGGGGCACCGATCGAACCACGTCCTATCATTATGCCGTCGACACCATATTTCTCAAACGCCTCCTTAGCACACTCCGGCGTGGTGATGTCGCCATTGCCGATCACGGGTATCTCCATTCTCGGGTCAGCCTTCAGTTCCCCTATAAGACTCCAGTCTGCCTGGCCGGTATACATCTGTGAACGTGTGCGTCCATGCACCGTGATAGCCTTGATGCCACAATCCTGAAGACGCGGGCCAAGATCCGTGATAATCTTGTTCTCGCAATCCCATCCCAGACGGGTCTTCACCGTCACCGGAAGACTCACGGCTTTCACTACAGCCTCCGTTATGGCGAGCATCTTCGGGATATCCCTGAGCATACCGGCTCCGGCTCCCTTTCCCGCCACTTTCTTGACCGGACATCCGAAATTGATATCTATCAAAGAGGGTTGGGCCTCCTCCACCATCTTGGCGGCTTCCACCATCGCCTCCGGATCACGTCCGTAGATCTGAATGGCCACGGGCCGCTCGCGGTCATCTATGGTGAGTTTGCGTGCTGTGGAGGCTATGTTGCGCACGAGCGCCTCCGCCGACACAAACTCAGTATAGACCATCCTTGCCCCTTGTTCCCTACATATAAGACGGAAAGAGGGATCTGTCACATCTTCCATCGGAGCGAGCATCACCGGACGCTCACCTAAATCTATATTTCCTATCTTCATATCAGTGTAAGAATTCCTTTTTCGCTTCCGGCAAGCAACTGAGCCATCTCCCGAAGCTCCTCTGCCGTCACCTCGTTGATGTGGCGTGCGGTAGTTGATATATCATGAATCTCTCCATAATAGAGCATACTCTTGGCAAGGCTCATAGCCCGGTTCTCCCTATGATCTGAGCTCACCAGAAGCTGTCCGCAATATTGACGCTTTATTTTCTCAAACGCCGAATCGGAAAGCCTGTTCTGTGCCAACCTGTCGATTTCCCGTTCGATCACATCCCGGCATTTCGCCACATTTTTCGGATCACAACCGAAATACACCATCCATAGTCCGGAGTCCGACATCAATCCTACGTTGCTATCCACCGTATATACGTAGCCACGCTTCTCCCTGAGCTCCCGGTTGAGTCGTGAGTTCAGGCAAGGACCTCCCAGATAATTGTTGAGCATGAACAGCGCGAACCGTCTTGGATCACGGCGTCCGAACACCCTTGATCCATAAATAGTGTTGGCCTGATAATTACCTTTCTCACGTCGTTCATCAAACCCTTGCATGGGTGGAGGAGCACTCCTCTCTCTCGGCGCTCCCGGATAATGCAGGCCACCGAAATATTTCTCCACCAGGCGGCAGAGTTTCTCCGGCTTCTGGGGAGTGCAGCAATACACCACCATCTCACCCGGTGTATAATAACGGTCGAGAAAACCCCTGCAGTCGGTGCCGGAAAGACTTCTCACGCTCTCCGCCGACCCCAATATATTATGGGCAAGACCCGAACCTGCGTAGGCAAGCTCCTCAAACTCATCATATACAGATTCCGAAGGGCTGTCAAGATAGCTGTGTATCTCCTCCACCACTACCTCCTTCTCCCTGTCTACCTCCTCCTTTGGGAAGCGGCTGCAGGCTATCAGGTCGGCAAGCAGTTCTATCGACCGCTCCTCATAGCCGGCCGGGGCATTGGTATAGACCATGGTCTCCTCCTTTGAGGTGTAGGCGTTGAGCTCTCCCCCCACAGCCTCCATACGGCTTGCAATCTGCCAGTCGCGGCGTCGGTCGGTGCCCTTGAAGATGGTATGCTCCACAAAATGGGCAAGTCCATACTCACAGGTGCGTTCGTCGCGGCTTCCGGCATTGACCACCACACCTATGTAACTCACCAGACCATCATTCTGTCGGGCCACCACCCTCATTCCATTAGGCAGTGTATGTATCGTATATGATTTATCCATCGGTTGTCTTTTCATCACATGACAATATTTGCCATCGTGTCAAGTTTCTCCGCCGGTTTTACCGGCTAAGAATGTGCAAATTTAATATTTTTTCTTTAAATTTGCATATTCTGCAGGGGGCAAGGTCTGCTGCAGAACACCTTGTTTTCCACCTCTACCAGTCAATTCCACCTGAAAAATGACCTATTTGAAACATCTCCTTACCCGTATCTCCGCTATAGCCGCGATCTCTGCCTTATTTATTGTTGCCGCTTGCTCCAACCGTCATCCTGATTCTCATGCTGATTCTCCCGAAGCTATACGGAATCTGAACATGACCATAGCACGCTCATCCCAATATCTTAAACAGAAAGAGGAGAGACTCGACTCCATTAAACGTGAAGCCGCTGCTTCATCCAGCCACTATGATCTATGGAAGGCATGGGTGATACTTTCGGAAAGCTACAGACAGATGGACGTTGACTCCGCCATATTCTACGCACGCCGCGCGAAAGCACTTTCCCCCTTGCTCCACGATTCGATCAACACTCTGCGGGCCGACCTTGCATCGGCCGATGCTCTCGCCACCGCCGGCATCTTCCCTCCTGCGCTCCAGAGTCTTGATTCTATCGAACGGATCATCACAACGCAGGAAGAGAAAATCAGTTATTGGAAGACGGCTCGCCGATGCTTCTCTTATATCATGACTTGGGCAGGAAATAATGAGTATTATGTCAATCTTTACCGAGCCCGTTATCGTGCCTGCGACGACAGTCTTCTAATCCACCTCTCCCCTGAAAATACGTTTCATAACTTCATATATTGCGAACGCCTCGTCGACGACCACCGTTGGACTGAGGCACAGTCTCGGCTTGAAAGTCTTCTGAACACCCTGCATCAGGAGAGCAACCTCTATGGCATGGCGGCCTTTCAGCTCGCCACCGTTCACCGGCAAAAGGGCGACTTCCCAAACTACACCAAGTATCTCGCTCTTGCAGCCGAAAGTGACATCCGGGGCTGTGTGCGCGAAGGTATGGCTCTGCCTACATTGGCCAACTGGATGTATCTGCACGGCGACATCGACAATGCCTTCACATACGTAACCCACACTCTTGAGGATGCCAATTCCGGCAACATCAGGATGCACACCACCGCCATCGCTCCAATCATACCCCTCATAGAATCGGCTATTCACCGTCGCACGGTCACATCGCGCAACCAGATGATGGCTTACATCATCGTCACTACAATACTCTTTCTGGCCACGATCGCCCTTCTGATTTTCACTTTCTCCTCTCTGAAGAAAAATCGCATCAGTCAGGAGAAACTCGCTCTCACTTCGAAGAAACTGGAATCATATGTAGGCAACTTCATCGGTCTTTGCTCAAGTTATGCGGCCAGACTCGACCAGCTCTCCCGCCTCGTGACACGCAAACTCGCATCGGGTCAAGGCGAGGAGCTCATGAAACTTATGACAACCGGAAAATTCAACGAAGACAGCAACGAAGATTTCTACCGCCTTATCGACAAAGCGCTCCTCGATATATTCCCCGATTTCGTAGCCCAGATCAACACACTCCTTCAGCCCGACCAACGTCTCTCCGTAGCGCCGGGCGAGCCACTCCCTCCGGAACTGCGAATATATGCATTCGTCCGGCTCGGGGTTGATCAGAGCGGCCGGATAGCCCAGATCTTAGGCTATTCTGTCAACACTGTCTATGCCTACCGCAACCGTATGCGCAACCGGGCCTCCGACCGCGATAATTTCGACCTCCAGGTGGCTAAAATGGGTTAAAAAAGTCTATATGACTCTATATACAAACTCATATCCAATCTATATATAGATTTTATAAATACCTTATAATCAATATATACTATCCTATATCATCTATATATCAATATATACAAGCCCCATATTGCTTGCAAAGTCGCCTCAAGGTCGCTAACTTTGCATCAAAAGATCAGCTACAAGGCCTCTGTCCAAGGCACGGGGGCGCACCATATAAGGGTCGTAGCCTGCAGGCGAAGACTAAGGTAAAAGATGTTTTTAGGAAGTTCGAGGTAAAAAGATATTGTAGGTTTAGATAGTTCGGGGAATAGATACAATTAAATAAATCGTTTATGTTAGGTTTGTAGAAATATTTTGATTCGCATTGCTGCAGGTCTCTTGGGAAAGAGACCTGCAGTTGCTTTATGAATATTTAACAAAACTATATCCATTGACGTTATAAAATAAAACTGGTTCGGCTGCATTACTTCAGCCTAAATACTACCCCACCTGATATGAAGACAAACGAAAATACCGATTTTACCCTTACTGACGATTCCCGGCAGGCCGCTCAACGCGCACCCCTCGCGCGCGTCACATCGTGGTGTCTTGCCCATATGTCGGAATTTGTATATATGGTGATATTATCTGTCATCACCGGCATTGCCGCCGGATTTATGGCACATATCTTTAAGAAAATGATCCATGCCGTGGCCTACGTGTTTATCCCCCGCATCATGCAGTCAGAATTAAACTGGTGGATAATCGGGGTACCGATCGTTGGTATACTCCTCTCAGGTATTTTCACCCGCTATATCCTCCACAGGAGCCTCACACATGTGGTGGCGCAACTCATCAATGATATCAAGAATAAGACCTTCAGGCTTCGCCACGACCTTACGTTTTCAGCCGTATTGGGTGGCACCATCACCCTCGGCATGGGAGGTTCGTCGGGTGCGGAGGGACCAATCGCCGCCACAGGAGCTGCCATAGGCAGCAATATCGGTCAACTCATGGGTCTCGACAACCGCAAGATCAAAATCCTCCTCGCCTGTGGCGCGAGTGCCGGCATTGCCGGAATCTTCTCCGCACCATTCGGAGGATTGATGTTCTCGATCGAATTGCTGCGCATAAGTTTGACCACGGTTCCGATTCTTGCCGTCACGGTAGCCGCTCTTTCAGCTTATCTCACCTCATTTGCCTGCAACGGATTCGAAGCGGATCTGCTGTTTAAGCCGCAGGAGAGTTTTGAATGGGCAACCCTTCCGGCCATTATTGCATTAGGCGTTTTCTGCGGCCTCTACAGTCTCTATTACAGTGGTGTCACGAATCATATGGACAAGGTGTTCAAAAGGATATCAAATCCATGGATAAGGAATATTACAGGCGGTCTCATGCTGGGTGCGATCCTCTTTCTTTTCCCGTCGATGTATGGAGTTGGCTATCCTGTGCTGACAGAAGTCATCGGAGGCAACTTTGAGGCAATTACCGTTGGCAGTGCGTTTCATTCTATCGAAGTGTCTACCACCGGAGGACTTATGCTGATTGCAGGTGGCATTCTTCTGTGTAAATGCTGGGCTGTGAGCGCCACCAACAGCAGCGGCGGCGTGGGAGGTGACTTCGCACCCACTCTTTTTGCCGGTGGCATTGCCGGATTCCTCTTCGCATCATTTTGCAATCTATACCTCGGTTCCCATCTCCCCGTAGGTCTATTCGCATTCTATGGCATGGCCGGAGTGATGAGCGGGGTCATACGCACTCCCCTTATGAGCATCTTCATCGTAGTGGAGATGAGCATGTCATATTCACTGTCGCTTCCCGTAAGTCTGTGTGCATTGATATCTTATCTCACAGTTAAAGCCGGAGCCATCACAGAGGCCGAGACACTCCCGCTCATCCGTCATCTCAACTGGATAAAGTAAAAAGAAAAGGGCAGTCAGCTCGAAAGCCGCTGCCCTTTTTCATAAAATAAGCAAAGATGTTTTATTATTTTATGGAAAGTGTTTCCACTGTTTTTGCTTTAAATAGCCGGACGCGGGATCTGAGCCCCACAACCGGAATCGGATTGATTACTTACCGAGACGAGCGTTCTCACGTGCTATGTAGGCATCGATGTCAATGCCGTTGCCAAGACGATAGTCAGGGAAATCCTTCTTGATGATGGAGTAGCACTCAAGAGCCTTGTCATACTTTTTCTGCTCATCATACACGTTGGCCTCTTTGAGGAGCACTCTCGGCACTATCTGAGGATTGCCGTCAGCTTTTCTCACAGCCTGCTGATAAGCAGAGATGGCATCGTCATATTTCTTAAGGTTTACATAGCAGTCGCCTGTAAGAACCATTGCGTTTGCATCAAGCACTGCATCTTTAGAAGAGAATTTCTTAAGATAGTTCACAGCCTCCTCATATTTACCCTCATTGTAGAAAGCCTCTGCTGCTGAGAGAGCGGCAAGATTGGCGGCATCACCACCAAATTTGTCTGCCACCTCCTTATACTGGACCGCTGCTATGGAATCATTGCCCAACGCAGTCTGCTCAACCTTATTATAGGCTGTGAAGGCCTTCTCGTTCTTGGGTTTCTGATAAAAATGAATGAACGCAAACACAAGAGCTGCCGCTACGATTACGCCGGTCACCACCCATGTTATTACCGATTTATTGTCTGCAATCTTCATGCCTGCGTCTGTGAGCTGGCTGTTCATTTTCTCGATTGCACTCTCATCCTGCTGTTGGTTCTGAGACGCCATTGATTTTATTTATTCCTTTAAGTTGTTCGTTAGTTTTACTTGGTCTGCCCGGTTTTTCCTTCCCAGTCGCAATCACTATAAAGATTGCAACATCGGAAGACGATCATATCGGGTTTCAAGTCGCGAAATTACGCAAATTTTAGCTAACCAGCAATTTTTTCTCCTCTTTTTTCATTATAAATTCATATTTTATACTAATTTCGCGTAATATTTCGCTTTTACATTATTCCGATATCTTCACTTCGGCCCATTTCTTATGGCTTCTGACCAATCTCTTTCGCTTGACCAGCGCCTATCCATGCGCCTATCCGCACAGCAGCTCCGCTTTGTGAAGTTGCTGGAATTCAATGCGCCCGAACTGGAAGAAGCAATCGACCGTGAGCTTGAAGACAATCCGGCGCTCGAAGCTCTCGAACCGGCTCCGGCTCCCGACAATGACATTCCTGCCTACCGACTGAATGCGCGAAACTATTCTCCCGACGATTTCACCGACTACGATTTCTCTCCCCCCGACACCTCAGACTCTCTCTACGAGCATCTTCGCCGGCAGTTATCCGAACGCAATCTCTCTCCGAAAATGGAGGAGGCGGTAAATTATCTAATCGACAGTCTTGACCCCAACGGCTATCTGCTGCGCCCACTCCCCTCTCTCGTCAACGACATGGCTTTCGGACCCGGAATCGAGCTCTCGAAAGCTGAAGCCGATGAGGCTCTTTCGATATTGCAGAGTCTCGAACCCTTTGGCGTCGGAGCGACAGACCTGCGCGACTGCCTCATACTTCAACTACGGCATCTCCCGGAATCCGAAACCCGCGACGACGCCCTTGAGATTCTTGAGAATCACTTCGAGGCTTTCTCGATGAAACATTCCCACAGGATTGTCTCTGCCATGAAGATAAGCCGCCAACGAGTGAAAGAAGCCATCGACCTTATTCTTTCACTAAATCCCAAACCGGGTGCATCGTTCGATTCCGATTCATCCTCAAATGTTGTGGTGCCTGACCTTGTGGTATCAAATGAAGATGGTAATCTTTCCGTGGCATTAAACAACCGGATTCCTGAATTGGCCATCGACCGCACATTCTCCGAAGCCGTGGCAGAGATGAAGAATGATGCCGACAAACGGAAAAAGAAAGGTCGCGAGTTTGTGCTCGCACGCTATAACGACGCCAGGGATTTCATCCGGGTGCTCCGTCAGCGCCAGACCACACTGCTCAACGTCATGACAGCGATCCTGCAGATTCAGAAAGAATATTTCCTCACTCAGGATCTCTATCGCCTCAAGCCGATGATGATTAAAGATATCGCCGCTCTCACAGGCTACGACCTCTCTGTCATCTCTCGCGCCACAGCCTATAAATATGTGGCCACGCCATGGGGCATCTTCCCGCTGCGGTTCTTCTTCAGCGATTCCATTGGCGACTCTTCCGAAGAGGCAGGAGCCGATGCGCCTGAAGTGCTCACCAACCGTAAAATTGAAGCCGAGATAGCCGATCTTGTCGACAAAGAGGATAAGAAACATCCCCTTAGCGACGAGAAGATCAAGCAACTGATGGAGCAGCGCGGCTACGAGGTGTCAAGACGAACCGTTGCGAAATACCGCGACCGCAAGGGAATTCCGGTGGCTCGACTCCGCAAGGAGATGTAGACACTCATCTTCTGCTATAAGTCAACGATATTAAGTATATTTTCACATACAACCAATTAGTAATGAAACGACTCATCTACATCATCTCTTTGATGACGACGATCATCTCCGCGACACTGCCGCTCCATGCGGTCACTGACAAGGAGATGGAACAGGCTCGTGTGATAGCGACACAGACTTATCTGCGCTACGCCAACGATGGATCGGGCTATCTTGATGCCTTGCATCCCTCCACCATGGCCGAACTTGAGAAGAGCCTCAAGCCCAAAGAGAAAGAAAACATCAAAGCCTTCAAGGCCGTTCCGGTGCCATCAGGCTATCAAAGCTGGGACAAACAGAAACTCATCGACTATTGGTCGAACACAGCTTTCTCTCACGCCGGACTCTCGGCCAAGGGAAAGGTAGGAAAGAATCCGGCCCGTAAGAAACTCAACAACATGAAAGTGGCGGCTCCGGCTCCCGAAGCCACTCAGACACCGGCCTCCGCTCCCGCCGCTTCCACATCCGCAGCCGCCACCCCTCAGGCCGGAAATACCACTCCCGCCGCTTCCAATCCTCAGACCTCTGCTCAATCAAACGCCACCCCGGCAACCCCGGCCGCAAGCGAAGCGGCTCTCGACAGTGCACAGGCCACCCTCGACGAGACTCGTGCGCTTGCAGAGGCGGCCTTTGAAGATGACGAAGCCACCATACAGAAAGAATCTACTCATACTTGGATATATGTGGTAATCCTATGTATCCTCGTAGCGGTAGTGGTTGCACTGGTGGTCTTTGCCTCCAATGTAATGAAGAAGAGTGCCGGAGCTCCTGCCAAATGGAATGGATCTGATTCCGATGAGATAAATGTTCTTACCAGAAAACTCAAGGAGGCCGACCGTAATATAGAGGAGTTGGAGAAACAGAATAGTCAATTAAGGAAAAAGGTGGAAGCACTCACAGCCGAGATCACACGACTGAAATCACCGCGCCAGCAGAAAGAGGGCTACACCCAGCCGCCGATTCAGGGGATACCATACCCGAAGACAATCTCCACCTCACAGACATTGGCTGAACAGCCCAGACCACAGCAGTCAGTTCAATCTTCCGCACCTCGGGTAGCCGAGCAGAAACCCGCATCTGTCGCCGCAGCCGAACCCCAACAAACCACACAGAGAAATCCGCAGGCACAACAGGCACAACAGGCACAGATCCGCACCATCTACCTTGGCCGTGCTAACGCGAAGAAGATATTCATACGAGCCGACCGCACCTTCAATCCCGGCAACTCCGTATTCCGTCTTGACACGTCCGATGGTCTTGTAGGCACATTCAAAGTGGTGAACGATCAATCTGTAATCGACAAAGTGATCGAATTTCCGGCAGAGATGCTGAGCGCCGCCTGTGTCGGTCCTGACCTCGACAAAACGGAAGACATGGAAACCATCATCACAGATTCAGCAGGCACCGCCATATTTGAAGGGGGTTGCTGGAAAGTGATGCGCAAGGCCAAAATACACTACGAATGATAAAAATTTGAGATTTTAGTTGCAAATCTCATAAATAATTCTTAACTTTGCCTCGTCAAACGAGGTTATTAATGGCTTTATTTGACGGTGGCCCAAGCCCTGATGGCGGAATTGGTAGACGCGTTGGTCTCAAACACCAATGGTGCGAGCCGTGCCGGTTCGAGCCCGGCTCAGGGCACAACAGCGGGAAAGTTGCTTTCCCGCTGTTGTTGTTTTTACACCTTCACTTATCATTCAAGTGTTAAATAAAGGTTAAATTCGAATTTTGACTGTTAAAATCATCTCAAATTAGATGGATAAATTCAAAAAAGGTAGTTAAAATTTGTTCAATTGAAAAAAATGGTGTAATTTTGCACCGTTTTTGATAGCAAAAGAAAATTGTTTTATTATTTTAAAATTTTAAAGAGATGAAAAAAGTAATTCTTTCACTTGCTGTTATTTTCAGCGTAGCTATGGTAAGCTGTGGTGGTAACAAGGCTGCTGAGCAGGCTGCTGACTCTGCAAATGCTGTTGTTGAGGAGGCTGTTGAGGTAGCTGTTGACACTGTAAACGCAGGCACTGACTCTGCTGCTGTTGACACTGTTGTTGCTGCTGCTGAAGCTGTAGTTGCTGAGTAATTCACAACAGACAAGTAGGAAAAACAACAAAAGCCTTTGATTGGCCGATATCCTCAGGATATTGGCCAATCACTTTTTTACACTTATTTATACTTACGGTTTGGGCGTTTCCCTTTTTCGTTGTAATTTTGCACTTATTCCCGATTCTTGAAGCTGGCCCAAGCTTCCTGGATCCTAAATGATGAACAACACAAATCCGGATACGACAAAAGGATATGAATAAAAATCAGAAAATAATCCTCTATGTAGGTATTTTTGCCGTCACCGCTCTCGTGGCACTCGTGATCATACTGATCGTCACCAATGCTTCCCGCACGGAGGAAGTGAACCGCGCACGTGCTGAAACAGAAAATCTGCGGCTCGCAAACGATCGGCTGCTTCTCACAAATGAATTCAATCAGCTCAACGCCGACTTCAACCAGTATGAGGATCAGCAGATATATCTGAAAAACGACTCTCTTGTAAAGAAATACAATGAGGCCCGTCTTAAAGTTGAGGGTCTGCTCACCGAACTCAATCAGGAGAAACAGAGCAACGCTACAAACCGCAAGCGTATCCGCGACCTTGAAAACGAAATAAAAACCCTGAAGGGTATCGTGAAGCACTACCTTGAAGAGATACAACGTCTTGGTGAAGAGAACGCCGGGCTCAAGAAAGAGATTGAGAAAGTGACACAGCGTAATCAGCAGCTCGCCTCTCAGGTATCTGTGGCTACATCGCAGAACGAACAGCTCTCAGAGACTGTAAAATTGGCCAAAAAGCTCAATATCACCGGCGTCACGCTCCAGGCCTACAACAAGAAAGGTAAGGTGGAGAAGAATATTACGAAAGCTCGTCAGCTCGGCGTAAGTTTCATAGTGAGTCCAAACAACACTGCATCTGCCGGACTTAAGGATTTCTACATCCGCATCGTCACTCCCGAAGGCACTCTTCTCGGCAATGGGGGCTCATTCCAAATCGACGGCTCCACTGTGCAATGCACTGCTCATCGTCAGATTGAATACGCCAATGAAGAGGTAAGTATAAGCGTCTATTGGGATGTAAACACTACGCTCACTCCCGGCGACTATACAGTAGAAGTATTTGCTGATGGCTATCGTCTCGCCTCCCGTCACTTCACAATGAAGAAGTAATCCTTTCCCTGCTACATTTGAAATTACCAAGCTAAAGCAAAACAAATATAAAAACAAAACGGCGGAATCCCATATGGTATAACCGTCCGCGATAGCATCTTGAAACCTGCCTGAAAAGTTTCTAACTTTGCCAAAAATTTTAGTTTATGGATAAAGTTGGACTTTACAGGCAGGTTTCCCGTTCATACAAAGAGCTTTGCGCCAATGGGCTTCAAAGCTGTTCCTTTCATTCCTGTCTGGATCATGGAGTGGACCAATCTCAGATGCCAGTAGTATTGGAAGGAGAGTTCCAGAAAATCACAACCACCCGGGCTACAGGGCCTCCCAACACACCAATCGAAAAATACCGCGAGATTCTAAAACCGCACAAAAATAGCCGCCCAATATCAGGACGGCCATTTTTTTAGATCTTACCCGCTATCGCGGACGGTTATACCGCGGTTAGGCGGTGTCCCCTTTTTTTGCACTACAAAAATAGCGTTTTTTCCTCTATCATGCAAATAAGTTTATAGTTTAGGGTTTAGGACTGTTTATGGAGTACGTTTTATGGCAACTGATGCTTCTGTGATGGTTTATGGCAATCTCTGAATCAGCTTGCCTTAGCCCAGACACCGCCATAAACTCTAAACCACCTATTCCTCGAATTTGGTCTCGAAACCTGTGAGTTTATCCAGATAGTGTTTACGGAGATCCTTCCAGCTGTAATAAGGCCCGCTCACCGGAGTTCCCGGCATCCTCACCTCACGCTCGTTGAGAAGTGCCTTCACGAGCACGCTGTCCGGATCGGTCGACCCCGGCTTACGGTAGAATACCAGCTGCAGGTTGCCGGCCATCGGGATGATCTCGTAGTCCCTCCAGTTCAAGTCAGGAAGCTGGTCAAGGTCGGTCACCTCCTTGCCGTAGTCCTCGATCTCCATCAGGCTCACTAAGTTCACGAGAATACCGTCATGACCGTAACGCAGGCGTGCACTCGGTCTTTTCGAAGCGATGGCGGAATCGGTCTGCTCTATCATACGGCCGAGTAGCTTGCGCTGAGTGTATGGCATGCGGTGGTTGGTCATCGGGGTGTCGCCGCTGTGGATATACCAGAATACGTTGCCGCTCTTCCAGCTGTTCTCCAAGTCATCCTCCGAAAACACCTCCTCGAGCATCCACGGTTTCCCCTCATGACCCTGCATGCTGCCCAGCACCCAATAAAGGTAAGGCATGATGCCGGGGGCCACGCTGTCTTCCGCGAATTTACGATCGGTCACGAGGCGATCGAGGAAATCCATATTCCCCTTCAGCTTCTCGTTATAGGGCTTCACGAACTGCTCCTCAGCCCTGTCCTTGTTGGGCCACGCCGGCTTGTCGTCGTAGTTCATAAACCACATGTCAGCGTAGCTCGCGTCTTTCGTAGGTTTTACGTCCGGCGCAACCTGCTGGATCCCCTCAAGACCGTTGAGCATGGAGAGGATGCAGCGTATCACCACCGTCGACTTGGCATCGATATCAGCCGTGGCGTTGAATATCTTCGGATAGTTCTGCGCCATTCTCCGGCCTATGGCCTGATGCTGGAGTGCCCCTTTGTCGGTGAGCTCGCTCAGGCGTCCCTTCGAACTCTCGGCCATGTCGCGCAGGGCAGCCAGGGTTTTCTCGCCGAGCGGCGTGAGTTTTCCGGCCTTCTCCGCCTTCTCGAGGTTCCTGACGGGGATGAGATAATCGTTCTCCCCGATCAACCAGCGTGAGCCGTGTCGACCGTAATGCTCCAAATGGAAAGGCTCGTATCCCTTAGGAACCGGGGTCTGTACCGGCGGGGCGGCCTCCACAAAGGGATACACCGTAAGGTTGCCGGCCTTCCCTCCGGCCATGTACACATCCTTTGCATCGAGATCATTACCCTTCGCCGGCACAGTAAGGACTCCGCACGTGATCAGAGCGGCTGCCGCCCAAAAAAACTGTCTCCTCAGATTCATAATAAAATAGGTTATTTCGTCAATTTCTGTCTATTTCACAGGTACAGTCACCACTGCCGGCTTCAGCCCCTTAGCTGCGGCTGTGAATGTCAGCACCCCGGGATTGGCACCGCTGCGCACTATCGCCGTGGCTGCGCCGCTGAAAAGATCCATCTCCGGGTTCTGGAACGGCATCAGCGACGTCGGGTCGCCGTTGGCGGTGGCCTCGAACTTACCCGCACCCTTCACGCTGAACTTCACGCGTCGACTCTCCGTAGGCACGATGTTACCATCCTTGTCGGCCACCTGCACAGTGAAGTAGATCAGGTCGTCGCCGTTTGCCTGAGCCTCCTGGCGGTTGGGTGTGGCTACAAGATGATGGGGCTTGCCAGCCGTGCGCAGTGTCTTCTCCGCTTTCGGATTGCCCGCCTCGTCATATGCCACCACCTTCACCTCCCCGGGTTCATACACGGTCTCGTTCCACATCAGACGGTAGCGTGTCTGCAGCGTTGAGTCGTTCTTCTCGCGCATTCCCTGGCTCTTGCCGTTGATGAAGAGCTCAGCCTTTGGATAGTTGGTGTAGACAAATACCGGCGTTATCTCACCCTCGCGTCCAGCCCAGTTCCAGTGGGGAAGTATGTGGAGGGTCTCTTCATCTTTGTTCCAATGTGAGCGATAAAGATAGTAGCGGTCTTTCGGGAGCGACGCAAGGTCGATTATGCCGAACACCGAGCTATGGCTCGGCCAGGAATCTTTGTCATAAGGTGAGGGTTCGCCAAGATAATCGAAGCCGGTCCATACGAATTGACCCAGCACCCAGGGCTTCTCATCCATGAAGAAGTCGATATCGGGAGTGTTCGACCAGTCGCAGGTCTCGTTGTCGTAGCCGTTGTTCTGATGGTCGGGGTGTCTCACCGTGTTGTGTTCTTTGTCAAACGACACCGGAAAGTGGTACACACCACGCGATGACACTGTCGAGGCTGTCTCCGAGCCAAGTATAAGCTTCTGTGGAAGTGTCTCAAAAGCCTTCTCGTAATATCGCGGCTTATAGTTGAAGCCGGGGATATCGAGGGCTGCTGCGAAACCGTTGTTGAGCACGGCTCCTATCTGGTCCATGCCGCATGTCACCGGACGTGTAGCGTCGAGCGAATGAACGAGGTTCTGGAGCATCGTCAGCTCCTCCACACCGTCGGGACCCCACTGGCTGGGAACCTCGTTACCGATAGACCACATCACCACCGATGGGGAGTTGCGGTATTGCTGCACCATGTTGGTGATGTCCTTCCCAGCCCATTCAGAGAAGAACTTGCCGTAGCCGTTGGGCGACTTCGGACGGAAGCTCCAGTCGTCGAATGGCTCTACCATGAGCATAATGCCGAGCTCGTCGCAGATCTCCACGAGCTGCGGGTCGGGCATATTGTGGGAGGTGCGTATGGCATTCGCGCCCATATCCTTCAGCAATTCCACCTGATAGCGAAGTGCCGAGCGGTTGACGGCCGCACCGAGCGGGCCGAGGTCATGATGGTTGCACACTCCCTTGAACTTGGTCTCCTTGCCGTTGAGGAAGAAGCCCTTCTCCGGGATATATTCAAGCTTGCGGATACCGAAGCGTGTGGAATACGAATCAATCTCCTTGCCGTCTACCGACAGGGTGGTCTTGGCGGTGTATAGTTCTGGTGTCTCCGGGCTCCATAGCTCCGGGGTTTTAACAAGGAAATTCTGCGATAACTTCTGCCCGTGGGCCACGTAGCGTGTGAGGTTCGTGGCCACAGTCTTCCCGTCCGGCGCGATGATATCGGTGGACACCTCCACCCATTCACCCTTACGTGCCCCGGCAATCTCCATCTCGAGATGCACCGAAGCCTCCTCGGGGCTCACCTGCGGAGTGGTCACATAAGTGCCCCATGTTGGGATGTGCACCCTGTCGGTGTCCACCACACGCACATTGCGGTATAGGCCGGCGCCGGGATACCATCTTGAGGCACGCTCGAAATTCTCCAATTCCACCACCATGTCGTTCTGCCCGGGACGCACGGCGTCGGTGGCGTCTACATAGAAGGAGTTATAGCCGTATGGCCAATAGATCACCTCCTTGCCGTTCACCTTCACCCGAGCATTGCTCATTGCGCCGTCAAACACGAGCGTGATGTTCCTTCCCGCAGTGTCGGACACCTCGAAAACGGTGCGGTAAGTGCCCTGCCCTATGAAAGGCAGGCCACCGGTGCGACCCGTCTTCCACGACTCCTCCTTCTCGCCGTTCTGAACCACTGCCACCTTCTGCAGGTCGTTCTCGCGGTCGAAAGGTCCGTAGATAGCCCAATCGTGGGGCACTCTTACCTGCTGCCAATTCGTGCCGGCATCGGGTCGGCCTTTCGTAAACTCCCAGCCGTCGTTAAGCGTGGTCACGGTGCGGTCTGCAAGCACTGGTGCAGCCACGAACGTGGCGAGTATCGAAACGCCTATAAAAGCCTTGTTCATTATCTATATATCAAGTTACTGGAACGCAGAAACAGCGTATCCCTGACAAAATTACTAAAACTCTCTGTATTTATCAATATCTTCTCCGAAATACAATTGAGAGGGTGTGTCATAATGGTTGATTATGACACACCCTCTCGTTTTCTATAATCGGTATGTCACTTTGAAGGAGCGATGCAGAGTCCTGAAATATTCCCTTCCACCACAGTTGAGCCCACTTCCAGGCCGACAACCTTCAGCTTAATCACGCCATCCGCAGGCAATACATTTTCAAACGTATGCGACAATTCATCGAAATCAAACGCATCCCAAACAAAATCCGGCCTGCCGATCCCCTGGCTTATTCCTGTCGATTCAACACGTCCGGAAGAGATCAGCTCGAACTTGGTTTTTCGGGCCGCGCGGCTTCCGTTCCATCGGGCGGATATCACCGTTACGTCATACGCTTTCGAGGGATCCAGACCGCTGATTGCCAGAATCGCCTCACCGGTGTCAGCACCCGTCGGTCCTGAAATCACAAATGAATCGGCCCAGATCTTCATCGGCCATGTTATTCCGCCCGACGTTATATCATTATTCTCCGCAGGCTCGGTCCCGGCGCCGTTGAAAAGGGATGTGAAGGGGCTTTCCACAGTGAGGGCAGCCGATGTATAGTTACCCTCGGTGTCTATCAGGAGTACATCGGATGCATCCGTCTCCCCTATGGAATTCCATATCGCATCCCCCTTATTGGCACCGAAATCAATATAAAGAGGCGTCGTGGGGAAGCCGGTGACGGCCGGACGGGCAAACTCCTCCAGCACTGTCACCTCATACGGATTCTGCACAGCGAGGTGTGCGGCCGTCTGAGCAATTGCCTTCTGCTGAAGATTCAAACCAGCCGGCGCGTAGGTATTACCTATTACATTTACACCAGTCAGCGTCTCAAACCACGTGCAGGCTGCGGTGTAGCGGCCATAGGTGATTTCAAGATGATAGCCGTCACGATTGAAACTGTCTTTCAAGAACGATGTTCTGCCGTTCTGGATTGCCGTGCCTGAGGGAATCACCCCTTTGAGCTGAGTATGATCGGTCATGGCCTGACTCACGGTTTCCATTATCGCCTGGTACATCGTCATCTGGTCGCTGCTGTATTTGGGGAATTCGGTATGATCCGAGTTCTTGGCATAAGCCCAGGTCTGATGAAAAAGAATCTCGGCATTGCTCCTCTCGGAGATCCAGTCGATCAGGTTCTGCAGATAGGGATCATAGGTGGAATAGATTCCCGATGAGCCGCTTGCCTGCTGCAAGGTTATGAAATCCCAATCCTCATCGGCCACTCCGTAGGGCAACGATGTATTGGGGTATTCGGTCTTCACCCCGTCCACCACCTTACGGTAGGCATAGGCTCCGCTCTCTGACTGGGCATTGCTCCAATGGGTGTCGAGACGGCAGCCGCCGATAAACATATTACCGATCACCGCCTTGATACCGGCAGCTTCACAGAGCTCATAAAGATATTGCTCCACGGCATCCTGGGAGAAACTGTTGCCTATGGCGAGAATGCAGAGCTTGCCGTCGGCGAGCGGGTCTCTCATTTCCGGCACTGTCGGAGATGTCGGGTCGGCCTCCAAGCCCTCCCCCTCCCATTCGGAAATCTCCTCTACGCTGAAACCGATTTCCTGGAGATGTAGCGTCGAGTCAAGGTCTATGATATAGTTATAGGAATGACCGCTCTCCCATTCCCCCACTTCCACAGTCTTTATCCTTACCGAGTAATCCCCCTCCACGATATCTCCGTCTCCAAGATCCGCCCTCAGATGGAAGGAGAGTCCAGCTTTATCGGTAAGGGCTTGCGGAATCATATACTTCACGCCCTTGTTGTCGGTCAAAGTGTAGGAATATGACCCTGTCGCTCCTGCAGGCTTCCAGTCCACCTCTGTACCGGCATCGAACACTGCCGTCATGTCGCCTTTCTTGTACACGTCCCAAAGGGTCAATGAAGAGATCTCCACATCGGACTTTGCCCCTGCAACCCCCTTGAAGGAAATCTGCACCTTGGAAAGAGCGTGGCGGAAATTTATAGATACCGGATGAGTATCCTGGCGGGTCTCTACGGCCTGCGTCACGGCCACTACAAGGTCATTGTCTTCGGGTGTGTAATCATCTATTGACAATTCCTTCAAATCGAACGAGGCCCTTACATCTGCCGGCGACACGGCTGCAAAGCTGTAGGTCTTGCCGTATACCCAATATCTCGGCTCTACCGGTGTCCAGGAGTTTTCCGTTTTCTGCACAAGATCGCCGTTGAAGACAGGAGCCGTGGCGTCATACCCCCCGTAAACCGCAAAATTGCGGAAATTGGTATTGGTGATATCTCCCGCTCTTGTGGTCTTACCCACATAAGGAGAGAAACTTATCGCACTACCTTGGGTGCTGCCGGCGCCGGCTGTCTCGCTGTCGACGCAACTGACCAGAAGAATCAGGAGGGCACCAAGGAATATTGTTTTTTTCATTGATCGATATAATTGAAGTAAAGCCCGGATATGAAGAAAGAAAGCGACTCCAGCGAAAAGAGTCGCTTTCTTTCCTTTGGTCATCCAGTCTTTGTCTATTATAATTCTATGGATTATTCTGCAACCGGATTTATCACCATGGCCGAGATGTGGGCATCAGCCGCTGAACCGGTATCTATACCTTTTACCTCTATCTCAATCACGCCGGCCTCGTTGGGAACTACGTTTGTGAATGTATGGGCCAGAGTCTCAAAATCAAACGCATCCCACTGTGCCGAATGTTCTGCATTTCCCCAACCTCGGCCGAGACCTTGGTTAATATCCACAGGCTCTGATTTTCCTTCTTTAGAAACTACAACAAATTGTGTGATACGTGCATCTACCCCCGCATTCCAACGGGCACAGAGCACAGTGATGTTTACTTTCTGTTCCGGGTCAAAGCCGGAGATAGTAATTGTGGCAGGACCGACATCACCATTCTCTTTCTCTCCATCGATCGAGAATGAATTTTTCCATACCATACGAGGCCATTCTATCCCGGCGGCTTCAATAGGGAGATTGGGCTCAGAACCTGCTCCGGCATAAGAGGCGCTGAAATCGGTTGCCGACAAGTATAGAGAAGTTACATTCCCCTCACAGTCATAGAGCTTTACATTCGAAGGATTGACTTCTTCGATGGCGTTCCATGAATTGTCCTCATCTTCTGACACAGTCGCCGGGCCGAAATCGATCTTCACCTGATTAGATAGCACGGCGGGTACTATGGGGTCTTCATTATTTCCCCCGCCGGCAGTGCCCTCGATATTGATATTGTCCCAGTCAGGAGCGTCGACAACTACGAATTCAATAGTGTCCAGGCCGAATGCCGACAATACATTGATGGTGTAGTTGTAGGCATGTCCCATCTCCCATGCCTCTACAGTGGCGGTCTTCACAGGCACGCTGAACTCCTTTATTTCAGGCTCCTCTTCCCTTCCCACGACAGAGACCTTGAACGAAAGCTCTACATTCTCGAGATCCTGCGGGAGCATATATCTTACCCCCTTGTTGTCGGTCAGAGTGTATGCACATGATTCCGTAGCCTTCGCGTTCTCCCATTCCAGAGAAGTGCCGGTGCCGTATGTAGCTGTAAGGGTTCCTTTCTCAGCCACATTCACAAGAGCCACGTCCGATACGGAGAACTGGATCTGGCCGTTCCCTTGTCCTAAGAAAGAGACTTGCACTTTTGCCAGAGCGTGCTGGAAATTGAGATGTACGGCATCATTGTTGGCTGCCTTGGCAGTCACGGGGGCTACCACTGCCACTACCAGATCATCGTCGCCGGGAGCATAGTCTGTCACCTTGAGGGTGTGCATGTCATACGATGCGTCCGCCACCTGCGGCGCCATGGCTGCAAAATTATAGGTCTTTCCCTCCACCCAGTATTTTGCCTCTTCCGGTGTCCATACGTTGCTTGTCTTTCTCACGGTCATCCCGTCAAACACCTTGGTGTCGTCATGGCCGCCATACACGTAGAAAGTCTGGAGCGTGGAGCTTGTCACGTCTGCTCTTGTGGGTTTTCCGATGTAGGTGTTGAAACCGATGCTGTTGTCAGGGGCAATGTCCACTGTCTCCTGGGTGGCGCATCCTGCCAACATCGCTGCCGTGGCAGCAAATAAAAGAGTCTTTCTCATTTTAGGTAATTTGATTGATTATGTTGATTATTTCTTTTTAGAAATTGATTCGCCCGCATTTCCATTTGGCCGGATTCAGTCTGGCTTCATAAGATTCCCCGCCTGCCTCATTTAGGCAGAGGAAGCGGGATATCCTTTTCGTCGCCCCACTCATCCACATCAGGCTGGAAGCCGGAACTTCCTTTGACCAGTTCATCCGGGATTTCCAAGTCGTATATCGCGATCACGCCCCCTTTCGGTTGGCGCGAGAGCTGATCCGTCACGTCATGATCCACAGTCAGCGTTTTTCCATTGGCCAGTTTGAGCGTCAGTCTCAGGTCATGCCGCCCTTGATAGCCAGTGTCGACCCTTGCCTGGGTACCCCCCTCCATCGAAGGCACTCCGAAAGTCATTACCAGCACCTCCAGGCCGGTCGGGGTGAGCTCGCAGTCAAACAGATACCGGGCCTTGGAGTCGTCGGTGGAGCCATCCTTGATATTCACCGATCCCGCCATTCCGGCCAATGCTCCTGAAGCTCCAGCCACGTATTCAAGGTTTTTTGTTATGTTATACTTGATGACGTAGCCATACACCAGCGGAGAGATCACCACTTTCTCAGGCAGTTTCCCCTTCTCTATCTGTTCGTCCGTGAGCTCTACCAAAGCTCCATACAGAAGGTCTGGTTGCTTCAGGCTTTTCTCTCCCGGATGAAGGTCGCTGTACAAAGCGCTCATATGGTTGCCTGTGGATGCTGTCACCGTGTAGGGTGAGCCCAAGTTCTTTATCACCACATAATCCGAATCATCGTTTATGAAGAGTATAGCACGGGTGGTGGGGTCGATGCTGAAACTCCCTCCCGACGAGGGGAGGTGCATCTCCCTTGAAAAGGTGTAGTCGCCGTCGATGCCGTCATACAGTATCACCGCCATTCCTTCAGGTTGTCTCGGCCGAAAGAAATCATAGTCGTTGGCCGATCCCACACTCTCCCAGGATTCAAGCCAATTGTTCCCGGAATTCATTTCCCATTCGAGCTCCCAGTCCACTTTGATCTCCATACGGTAGGGATCCTCTGCTCTCTCCTCATAGACCAATTCTTTCTGGCAGGCCGCCGAAAGCAAAGACAATGCACCTATCAGGGAGAACATGGATATATATATTTTCATCTTTACCTCCTCTCTTTGCATTTTACATCCCATAATCTCCATACAAGGGCGAATTTCACCCTGAGCGGGCCCCAATACCACATCCGGTTGGTGCGTTGATACACATATCTGCCCTCCTTGGGTATATATTCCTTATATCCGGTATACATTCCTCCTGCACCCAGACCGAGTTCCAGCGAGAAGTATTTGCTCACATTCCACATGTAGTTGTAGCTTACGCCCAGATAGCCACCGTTGCCGATATAGCCGCGTGCGCCGTTCTCGAAATCGTATTTTCCTCCTCCCGCGAATAATCCGAGGTAATGTCCGTGCCAATTACCGGCCGACTTGAAGTGATATCTCACCTCCGGAGTGAGAGTCATTATACGGTAATACCTATGTCTTCTGTCATTATCCCACCAGGCTATGGACCCTTCAAGACCCACCGACCATCTGTCGTTGAACTTATATTCCACCTCAAGTGAGGGCATCAGGACTGCATCGTATGCAAGATTGGTCTTCAGTGCCAGACGTTGTGTGCCGAAATCTTCACAATCCACAGTCTCCCATATAACCTCGGTCACTTCCTCCGACTCCGACATTTGCTCGGCAACCGGCTCAGCCCATTCAGTCAATTCCTGACGCTGAATCTCCTCCAAGGTCGTGCCGGCAGCCGGACTATCTTGCGACTTTTTGAAATATTCAATCCTTACCTTTGCAACCCTCATATAAGGGAAAATGTGCTTTTCAAGGTAATGCCATGTGGCGCCAGTGGCAAGTTTCCTCAAGCCGGCTATCTTAACATCGGTATGCGCAGGCGATTCAATAATCTCTATTGCTCTGTCTCTGGAAGGCACTTCGGTATCATCTATCACAAGCTGGCACAACATCCTCCAGTCGTGCCCGCAGGAAGACAAAGGGATATCGCTCGACGTGTAACCAGGCAGCCTCTCCACCAGCCAATCCTTTACTGCGGTAGCCCTCCCTAAGGCAAGCCTTCCGTTGTGATCTTCCTTACCGTCGATAGAAGCATAGCCTATCACTTCTATTCTACCCAAAGAATCAGTCAGGGCCAGAGAATCAAGCCGTTGGGAAAAGCTCTTGAGATTGGTGGAAAGATACAGACGATCGCTGCCTATACCGAATCTTTCTGTAAATAACAGGATTTCACCATCCTTATGTTTCTGCGATTGAATAGAGAACACCGTAGTCAGCATACATACAGCCGCCACCAACACTGTTCTTCGCCAATGGTTTTTGTTTTCCGATATGTATAGTTGGAATTTTATCATGGAAGTGGTATCATGGTGTTTAAGTTAGTGAGATAATGAAATCGCGACAATGGATTCATATAGATCGTGGCCACCTATAAATGATCATTACGATTTTATCAGCTTCTATATTGAGGTCGCGCGACAAAGAAAATTCTATAGGTAGGATGAAAAATTTTTTTTAAAATTCTTTGCAAGGCTACACCATGGTAAAGCGACACTACTACTGTTGAGTCCCCGAGACAGCAGATTATCAAAAATACGAGGAAGGTGTGTCAAAACCAATGTTTTGACACACCTTCCTCTCTTGATAGTCAAAGGTATGCTGTAAATCAAGTGCTTGTGTATGGCCGCACCAGAGTGCAGCCACACAACCGGTATTATGACACACCCCCGGGTTCTTACTGATGGTTAAGGTTATAACACTATCTTCCCTTCCAGATGAATATCTTCCGATGAACTACCCACCTGAATCTTGAATTCACCGGGTTCCACCACGAATTCATGATTATGGATATCATAGAAAGAGAAAGCCTCCTCATCCAGAATCACTGTCACCTTCCGGCCCTCCCCCGGCTTCAGGGTGACCTTCTCAAACCCCTTTAGTTCCTTCAACGGACGCTTCACACTGCTTTCAAGATCACTCACATAAATCT
Source organism: uncultured Sangeribacter sp. (assembly GCA_964513775.1). Classification (GTDB taxonomy): domain Bacteria; phylum Bacteroidota; class Bacteroidia; order Bacteroidales; family Muribaculaceae; genus Lepagella. The sequence continues at coordinate 25,844 of CAZEOI010000003.1, forward strand.
GGGCAACCTCTTTCGCCTCCTTTTTACCGGTATTCTTGATTAGGAACTCCACCTCTACCTGATGATTGCCGAGATTCCTGAGTGTCAGATCGGAAAACTCAAAAGTTGAGTAGCTCATTCCATAGCCAAAGGGATATAAGGGTTTGACACCGGATAAATCCGACCCCCTGTATCCATGGAAAATTCCTTCCCGATATTCCACATGCTTCGTCTCATTCCTGTCTGAGGAACGCACCTTAGTCCTGTTGGCATAATAATTATCATAAGCCGGACTCTCTTCAAGGGTCTTATAATAAGTGATGGGCAGTTTGCCGGACGGCGAGACCTTCCCGGTCAGTATCTCAGACAAGGCCGTGCCACCCTCCTGCCCGGGATACCAGGCTAAGATTATACCCTTCACATAGTCTGTCCAAGGCATCAGATCTACAGCCCCTCCGCTGTTGAGAACCACTACGACATTAGGATTCAATTGTGCTATCTCTCTGATGAAATTCTCCTCATATTCAGGCAGACGGAATGAGCGGTCGGCCCCCTCACCCTCTGTGTCTGCGTCAAAACCTGTGTTGATCACCACATTATCCGCTTTCCTGAGGAGAGAGGCAAGAAGTTTCCCATTCAGTTTCTGAGCGCTGAAATTCACCTTCCCCTCTCCCGAGCTGTCGAAATATTCAAGTCGGAATTCATAATCGCGGTCTTTCACCACAGGATAATTCACTATTCTGCAGCTATAGGAGTGGTTGCCCCAATGCTGCGCCACCACACTGTCATTGATGCTTAAGCGGTAACCGTCATCGCCGCCCACAGTTATTCTCAGAGTCTCATTCTCATCCGGCCGGAAGAAGGCATTCCAGCGTATGGAGAACCTGTCGTCGGGGAAATCGGTAGACGGACCCTTATAACCGAACTCGAATTTGATTTTCTCATCCACTCTTTCCATCGAGGGGTCACCTTCAAATTCCATATTCTTGAAATAACTTCCACGGAAACCTTTTACCTCACGTGACGGACCGGTATAGAAATCGGAAGTCACGTCATCGAAGATATCGTTATTCCCCAGAGCGACGGTTCTCTCATCTATCCTCTTCATTGATCGGGATAGCGGCGAGATATGATAGGCATACACCGCACCACTGCCGCCACCGGAGACTATCGTATCGGAATTTGTGCCCAAAATGAGCGTCTTCCCTTTGAGAGGTAGGATATTGTCATCGTTTTTCAACAGTATGATCCCCTCTCTTGCGGTTTCCAATGCCGTGGCGTTAGATGCAGGGTTGTCGAGCGGAATCAGCTCATCCTTCTGTTCACGGTCAAGAAGTCCGAACGCAGAGAATGTCTGAAGCATATGGGCCACCTTGGCGTCTAGTGTACGCATCTCTATCCTCCCGTTTTCAAGAGCATCCCTTATCAATGAATCTGTGAAGAAGACTCCTTTCGGCATCTCAAGATCAAGACCGGAGTTTGCGGCATTCACAGTGGAATAGACCGATGTCCAGTCGCTCATCAGTACGCCGTCGAAACCCCAGTCATCTCTCAGCACAGTTGTGTTGAGCCAGGGGTTTTCGGTGGTATGCACACCGTTGACAAGATTATAGCTGTTCATTACAGCACCTACACCTGCCTCTCTCACAGCTTTCCGGAAAGCGGGGAAATATATCTCCTGCAATGTTCTCTCATCCACGTCGCTACTTACATGATGTCGGCTCCATTCCTGATTGTTAGCAGCAAAATGCTTCACTGTTGCAATCACACCTTTCGACTGCACTCCCCGTATATAGCTGCATGCAATCTCCGAAGTAAGATAGGGATCTTCCCCCATATACTCAAAGTTACGTCCGCATAACGGTGAGCGATATATGTTCACGCCGGGGCCCAAAAGTATTCCGACACCTCTTGCTCTCGCATCATTGCCGAGGCCCTCTCCATATCTATGAATAAGGTCACGGTTCCATGTAGAGGCAGCAAGAATGCCGCATGGATACAAGGTGCTGTGCTTGCAATGGTTCCTGATTCCTTGCGGACCATCGGCAAGCAGGATGCGGGGTATGCCCAAACGTTCTATCGGCCTGAGAGAAAAGGAGGTTTCACCCGACAGATAGGAGATTTTCTCATCCGTGGTCATTTTCTCCACGAGATCTCGCGCTCGGGCTTTGTCTGCTTCGGAAATCATTATCTTCTGAGCGCCCCCTGTCAGAGCCAGAAATATGCCCAAACAGCACAAATATCTTTTCATCAGTATGTAACAGTTAGTTTTATCGACTTATCCTTTACCCGAACATAATAATCGCCTGACTCAAGAAAACGATTACCGTCACGATCCACATATCCTAAATCCTTCAGTGGATCTATCTCAAAGGTGAACACTTCTGTCGCACCGGCGGGTATATTCCTCTTCTCGAAATGCTTCAACTCTTTCACAGGCCGTGTGATCGTGCTGAAAGGATCGGAAATAAACCACATCACAGTCTCATCTCCGGCCATCGTTCCATTGTTTTTAACCGAGACAGTGGCAGTGATCTTATCAGTCTTGCCGATCTTCACGGATGAAAGCACAGGGGCACCATATTCAAAATCGGTGTAGCTAAGGCCGTGCCCAAAGGGGTACATCGGCTCGCTGGTAATATCTTTGTAATAGCCTTGATGATGCCGTCCGCTTTTCCTACGGTTATAATAGATGGGTATCTGTCCTGTGGTGTAAGGGAATGTCATGGCGAGTTTTCCCGATGGGTTGATACGCCCGGAAAGGATTCCCGCCATAGCCTCACCTCCGGCCACACCCGGCTGCCATCCCTCTATTATAGCATTAAAGTGGGGTTCGATCCTGTCGAGCGCCAGAGGGCGCCCGTTGGCCAATATGAGCACCATCGGTGTTCCGACAGAGGCCAATTCCTCAGCCAGTCTCTCCTGCGGGGCCGGGAGATGGATGTCGGCCCGTGAGGCATTCTCTCCGCTCCAGTTATATTTTTCTCCTAAGCACACTATCACCACATCGGCCCATTTCGCCAGATCGGAGGCCTCAGCAATCCCGTTTTCAATCTCTTCATCAAGATCACAGCCCTGAGCGAACCGGATCTCGTGGGTAGTTCCGAATTCCTTGGTTATGCCGTCCCACCAGCTCACCACATCATCAGGATTGCCATGGGCATGCCATGACCCCAAAAGATCTTTCCGGTTCTGCGCCATGGGACCTATAACAGCTATCTTTCTGAAATTCTTGAGTGGCAACACTTTTGTAGAATCATTTTTCAGCAAGACCATCGATTCGGCCGCCAGTCTGCCGGCTGTCTCAAGTGAGGAATTTTTCAGAAATCTATCCTTTATCTCCGGTGTATAGGGATTTTCAAAAAGACCGAGACGGAACTTGACACGCAGTATCCTTCTGACCGCATCATCTATCACCTCCTCCTTCACAAGACCCTCCTCTACCAGGCTCTCGAGATGGCGGTTGTAGGCATGATTCATCATATCCATATCCAGTCCAGCATTTATGGCTCTCATAGCCCCTTCTTTATTATCAGGTGTATACCCTTGTTCCTTAAGCTGATTTATAGCCCCCCAGTCGCTCACTACAAATCCGTCGAACCCCCATCTCTGTTTCAGGATCTCATTGAGTGTATAAGGATTTGCCGATGCCGGAATGCCGCTAATATCGTTGAATGAGCTCATAACAGTCTGTGCACCGGCCTCCACTCCCGCCTTATAAGGAGGGAGATATGTGTCCCATAGTGTCTGAGGCGAGAGCTCTGTATAGACATAGTCGCGTCCGGCTTCCGAAGCTCCATAGCCGACGAAATGCTTCAGGCATGCCGCCACCGTGGTGGAGTCTGTGAGATTGGTTCCCTGATACCCTTTGACAGAAGCCACACAGAACACACCGTTTGTATACGGATCCTCACCATAGCCCTCTGCCACACGACCCCAGCGCGGATCGCGTGCCACATCGATCATCGGTGAGAAAGTCCAGTCTACACCCGACATCCTCGACTCCTGAGCGGCCACGGCACAGGCTTTCTCCACCAGTTCCGGATTCCAGCTGCAAGCCTGGGCCAGGGAAATGGGATAGACAGTGCGGAAACCGTGAATCACGTCATAGCCAAACAGGATAGGGATGCCGAGCCGCGACTCCTCCATAGCCTTCTTCTGCATCATATTGCGAAGACCCGGCTCTGCATCGAAATATATAAGAGAACCTATCTCTGCCGGAATCTCCTTAACCTCCTCACCTACGTTATTTACATTGTTGTTCCGGCCGAGGGTGTATTGATTCAGCTGGAGTATCTTATCCTTAAGGCTCATCCGTCCTAAAAGGTCGTTTACCCTTGTCTCCTCGGGAAGTGCCGGATCTTTATAGAGAGGCTGCGCCAGCATATTCAAAGAGATAAAGAGGGCAGATGATACCATTAAAACTCTCCTATGAATCGTTTTATTTCTTATCAGCATATTCATTTTTCTTCTTTTCATAATAATCCCGCATTATATACCATGCTTTCTTCCGTTGCCCCTTGTCAGACACAAGACCTTTTCTGTTCCAGCCCTCCTGATTCGTAGGATGGAAACGGAAGGGTGAACGGAAATCATAAAGTATCCAGGGCGACACTCCGGCTAAATTCGGAATGTTCTGAAACATTGCGATATTGTCTTCATAGAGGCGTGCCTGATAGTCTTCACTCCACGATGACACTACGTCTCTCGAGCCCTCCTGTCCGTAAAGCGCCTCCCCACCGAATTCAGTGATGATGAGTGGCTTGTCTTTCACCACATCCCAAGTGGCATTCTCGGGCTTCAGCGGCCATTGATGATACCAGCCGAGATACTTATTCACTCCCACCACGTCGAGATTGTCGGTGAAATCGTCTTCCATCGAAAAGAGTCCTCTCTCTTTGTCAAACTCTACAAGGTCGAAAGCGGCTGTATAGAGACGAGTGTCGTCCAATGCCCTGCCGGCCTGGAGCAGAGTGTTGAGGAAAGCGTTGCGCTCGGCAGAGGGTTTGGTTTCATTGGCCACGCTCCAGAATCCGATGGCACAGCGGTTCTTGTCTCTGCCGATCATCTCTTGGAGCATGGTCTTCGCCTTCTCCAAGGTCTGCCCATCCTTGAAGTCTATACCTTGCCACACAGGAATCTCCTCCCAAAGCAGTATGCCGTTTCTCTCCGCCTCCCTGACAATATACTCGTTTTGGGGATAATGAGCCAGCCGCACCATATTCACACCGAGATCTTTCGCTTCATTTATAAGCATCACGGCATCATTGTGAGAGAAGGCACGGCCTAAGCGCTGGGGAATCTCTTCATGGAAGGAGATGCAGCACATGAACTGAGGCTCTCCGTTCACCAATATCTTATCCCCTTGTGCCTTTATATTCCTGAAACCTATTTCCTCGGTCACGCGGTCGGAAGCCCCCTCTATCACTACCTCATAGAGCTTCGGATCATCAAAACTCCATCTCTGCAGTTTCCCGGCTTTGATGCTTCCATGCACTTTCCCCTCACCGTCAGTGATACACTCGAGATATTGATTCAACTCAGGAATAACCACCTTCACCTTGACACCTGCTGTGGACGCCGACATCTTCACATCGACCTCGATCACATCCTTGGTTTCTGGACTGAGACGGATGAAATAATCCTCAATATAATTATCCGGCACGGTCACCAGCATAACATCGCGTGTGATGCCGCCGTAGTTCCACCAGTCGAAAGCCATCGCGGGAATCGATTGAGGTGTCCGTGTGTTGTTCACCTCCACCACGAGGAAATTGTCGCCGGCCTTCAGACGATCTGTCACATCGACATCAAAAGGTGTGAAGCCCCCCTCGTGCTCCTCTATCTTCTCTCCGTTGAGATATATGTTGCATCTGTAGTTCACCCCGTTGAAATATAGAATCTTTTTTTCTCCGGGTTTGGGTTGATGACGTAGATGACGTCCATACCATACGGTGCCCTCATATCTCTTTAATTCGGGTGTCTGCGAATTCCAGTCGCCGGGCACGTGAAGGCGTTCACCCCCGTCGAATGAATATTCGTAGAAATCGGTAAGACCCTCCGGCTGTTTGTTTTCATACACTTTCATTCTATCTCCCTGGTCGTATTGATCTACGATCACGTCCCAGAGTCCGTTGAGCATACGGTGATCCCTGCCATATACATTCGTAATGGTGGCCGATGCCGAAGAAGAGATACCTATGGAGAGTATAAGTAAAAGATTTTTCAGTTTCATGTGGTTGGATGTTTTGACGATAATGGGGTGCTCTTATCACTCACTGCATTGTTTCAGGAAGCTGATTATCCATGTCCAGGCTGCCGCCGACTGCTCCTGATAGGCGTAATGCTCCGTAGTCTCACACACCATCAGTTCTTTCGGAGCCGGCACTACATTATATACCGACATCGTTGTAGTGGGGGGACACACCATATCGTTATAACCGAAAGTGTAGAAGCCCGGCACGGATATGTTGCGTGCGAAACTTGATGTGTCGTAATATGCGAGAGTATTGATCACCTCGGGGGTATGTCGCTGCTTGTTCTTCATGGCATGCGGCCACCCTCCGGCACGGTTCTTGGTGTATCCGGCCATATCCGACATGGCCGGATACATCGACACCAAAGCCTTAACACGACTGTCGAGACCGGCCACCATTATGGAGAGCGCCCCACCCTGGCTACCGCCGAATGTGGCGAGGCAGCCGTTGAATTCCGGAAGCTGCTCTATGAAATCCACCGCACGTATGCAACCCGTGATCACACGTTTATAATAGAAGCGATCTCTGTGGTCCATATTAAACGTGTAATATTCTTTCAATGCCCCCTGATAAAGATTGGAGTAGACGTCTCCTGCGAAATCTACCGGAATCCCGTGAATGCCGATCTCAAGGATGATTACACCCTTTTCGCTGTGTGAGATATCTCCTTTATAACCTCTCACCCCGGCTCCCGGCACCTTAAGGATAGCCGGATACTTACCCGGTTTGGCAGGGACGGTGAGTATGCCATACATTCTTGAACCCCAGGCGTTGTTTCCCCACGACACTTTATAGACGTTCACCTTCGGTGTGCTCGCCGAGGCATCAAGGGTGATCTTCGGATCAAGATCCCACTTACGTGCATCCGCGATGGCCTTGCTCCAGAATTCATCAAAATCCGCCGGCATCTGTGTCACGGGTTGAAGTTTCTCCGGGGAGAATCCAACGGTAGCGAGTCCCTCATATTTTCTGCCGGCGTTTTCCCATGTTACGCGGCAACGCAGAAATCCGGGAGTCTGCATGGTGCCTCCGCTTATCACGCCCCGGCCATTCTTGAGCGTGACCTTACCCTGCCTCCTCGGCGACATCATGTCTTCACTTATCTCATACGACAGGTCGAAGTCGCCGTAAGGAATATTGCTTTTCGTGAGGTTTACCACAAATTTCACATTTTTGTTCACAGCCTCTGTCCACTCTCCGTTTTCGGGATAGACACTTATTTCATACAATCTCTTCTGTGGCTGAGCTGCGGCGCCCAGTATAAATGCAAGGCAGATTACTGCCGTGATCAGTCGGAACGTTTTCATATGTTATATCTTAGTTTGGTGTGGGTATTAAGGAATATTCGGCTACTTTACGCTATAACGATACATCACGAAATCATTGGGTGAGTCTAATTTCACATTGATTCTGCCGTTTCTTCCGGCTATCTCCTCCTGAGCTTTCACTCCTTTCTTATCCAGCAGAGGGGTAAGAAGAATTCTGTCTCCCTCCTTGAACCAGGTGTGCAGCTCACCCTCCGGGCTCGCGGTGGCCTCGCGGAACACAAGCAGGAAACCATGCCGGTCGTCCGTGATCGACTGAAAGCCTGTCCATGAGGAGCCGGAGGGTTCATCACCCACCGGGAGTATCACACCCCGGTGAAACTCATGTTGAATCTCCTTATAGCCCTCTACAAGGCCCTTTATGCCGAAAGCATCCTCAGGCAGATTCGATGCCTCCATCCATGCGAGCGGCTGTCCGGGCATAGTCACGGCAAAGAGATAAGGGAAGCTGTATTTCTGCGGAGCATAGGGATCGTCGGGATATTTATCGGCATTCCTCCACTTATTCAGAAATTCCACCTGAAGTTTCTCCGCAGGGATGTACTTGGCCAATTGCCAAAGATTCCTGAGAGTCTGGTAGGGATAATAATTGCCCCAGTCGGTGTAGCGGTTCTCAAGGAAAATGTTGCCGTATTCGTTGAAGAAATGATATCCGAGACGGCGGCTTGCCGTGGCGTCCAGATTAAAAATGACCTGATTGTCGGTTTGCTCCAATATGCGGTCAAACATCTTGCGCAGGTTCTCCTCCCCGCTCTTTGAGGTGATGGTCAGTCCGTCTATCTTGAAGATCCGGATGCCGTAGTCCCTCCATAAGTCTATCACTGACTGAGCGTCTTTCTCCCAGTCGGCGAAGTCATCCTGTATGCTCGGGTTGAACCAGAGACCCACCTCGATACCCAATTCCCTTCCGCGTTCCATAATCGGCCTTAAACCCCGGGGATATTTCTCCGGGTCCGGCTTCCAATAATCGGGATTCGAGTGGATGTTCTTGAACGATCCTCCGGCAAAAACCGAATTCGCGCTCTTGCCGCATTGCCAGCCATCGTCGATCTGAAACACCGTCACCCCTAAATCGGCGGCCTTCTCCAATTCCGCAAGGCAGAACCGCTCATTCACCTTGGCATCTTGCGAGCGGTCGCCCCAGGTGTTCATCATGATCATCTCGTCACGTCCGGGGTCAAGGATCCTGCAGGTCTTCTGATAGTTTCTCAGAGCTTTCAGAGCCGAGAGCTCATCATCGCCGTAGGAGATCATGACGCTACTGTATGTCGGGGTCCATTTATCTGCCGATATATCCTGGTTGGCAACCCCGAGACCCGTAACCATGAAGTGGCTGAAATCGCTGACAAAATCCCCCCGCCCATAAGCAAGCTGCACATTCGAACAAGGAGCCTCTTTCAGAAAGATTAATCCCCCTCTGTCGGTCAGGTCCGTCAGGAAGAGCAGATTCCCCCTATGGTCTCTTTTCCTATAACAGATGAAGTCAGACTCCTCTACGAGATTGTTGTTCCAATCAGTGACGTCACGAAATTCCACCGCCCTCCCCTTCCAGTGGTTACCTTTCAGCTTCACTCTGTCAAGCACCGTAGTGACACCCTCCGACTTCATATCAGACGCCCGCTCTATATTCGAGAGGTCGGCATTATCCTTAGTCTTGTTCCGGCTCTCCGCATAGTTTCCCTTAAGACGGGTGTCAACGGCAATGGCCGGCACACCATCATAGATTCTATAACGTCGCTCCACATCAAGATCGCCTGAACTGAACGAAACGGTGCTCACCAGGCATCCCGGCTTTATCCCGTCGGATTCCATGGTTTCGACAGAAAATCTCCCTTCCGAGGGTTGGGCTTTGTTGACAACGAAGTCAGGCGACTTGCTGTCGGATTCAAAGGTTTTCCCTGAAAGTTTGTCGGTGACCCGGCGAGTGATCAGATTCCCGTCGTTCCACAGGAATACCCTCTCTATACGGCTATTGCCCATATATAGAGTGTCGCCCTTCAGCAGACTGTAGGAATCTGACGCACTGCTGGTGAATATCGTGGAGATAAAGAGAATAGAGAGTGACCTTTTCATTCTTTCAGCATTCTTGGTGTTTGAAGAAGTTTATTGGCAAGATTGAACTTCTGATTGTCGGGAAGAGTCTCGGAAGGTTTACCAGCCCCCTCTTTCATCATAGTCTTGAGCTCGTCAAGGTGATTCTGATATACCCCTCTCGGTGTGGCGGCGTAGCGGTGGCATAGTGAAGCGGCCATTCCCACTACCTCGCCCATCATGCCGGTGGTGCGCATTACCCTCACTGTCCCGAGCGCCACATGGCTCACGCTGATGTTGCGTCCGGCCATGAAGAGATTGGCGATGTTGCGTGAATAGAGACATCGGTAAGGCACCGCATACGGATGGATGAACACATGGTTGGTGGCTGCCTTGAATTCGTTATCCTTGAAATAACGGCTATTCTTTGGATCGGGGAAATGAAGATCCAGGCTCCACGTGGCCGAGAAAGACGCATCCTCATGATGCACATTCTTGTCGATGTCGTCCTGCTTCAGGATATAGTCACCGAGAAGTCTTCTCGATTCCCTCTTGCCGGATATATATCCCACCCATTCCAAATCCTTCTTACGGAACTTCTCATTCTCTTTAAGATGATTCTTAAGGAAACTCCAGTTTGAGAAAATCACCATCAGTCCGTAGTCTCTGATTCTCTCGGCCTCATTGATCTGATTGCGGTTCATGCCGGTCTCCCAGGTCCATTCGCCCATCCCCACACGCTCGCAATTCTCTTCGTTGAAGATCACCCCGTATTCAAATTCGGGGAACGGGCAGTGTTTATCCAGGTCTTTGGTATACCACTGTATAGAGGCACCCATAGTGAGAGAGTCGCCTTCAAGAGGTGCCAACGGTTCATTGTAGACATGGCGTCCCTCGCGGCCCATCCTGAATTCCGCGCCTGCAAGATATCCAATAGTGCCGTCGCCGGTGCAATCACTGAAAAGGGGGGCCTGAAGCACTGTCTCCGAATTGTCAGAAATCTGATGGATGGTCACCCCGGTTATCCGGTCCCCGTCAGTGGTCACGTCTGTTGCCCTGTAGCAAGGGAAGAGGGTGATGTTGGGCTCGGCAGCTATGAAGCTTTCTTTTTTCTCATCTTCGTAGTATTCCCCGGGCATAGCGTTCCCTTTTCTGGAATGGCCGAATTCCCTGATCATGCGGCCCAGGCCTTCGTTCGGTCCGAGCTCTATATGACCCCCTAAGTGCACACGCACTTCCGCGCTATTGTTGCCGCCGAGCACTGGGCGGTCGTTGACCAACGCCACACGCAGACCGTTGCGTGCCGCCGTTGCCGCCGCACACATTCCGGCTATTCCTCCACCCACCACCACGAAATCGTAGCTGAGGGTGTCGGGAGTAAGTCCGTAAGGATTCAGAAACACCCGTCGTGCCGCTGCAAGATCCTCACCGGAATCCGGCAAGGCCACGCTCTCATCGGTAGTGAGACAGATGGCATCGCATCTCCCGTTAAATCCGGTGAGGTCATGCAAAGCAATCCTATGGCTGCCTTTCTTCAATTTTATCTTCCCGGCTTTCTGCCATTCCCATCGGCTGCCTGTGCAGCCGACGGGAGATGACAAGGATTTCTTATCCACCACTATCCGGAATTTTCCGGGACCCTCCTTATCCGACCAGGGAGAGGTCCAGTTGAAGGTGCGGGCATACACATGATAAACCCCATCTTCCGGAATCTCGACAACCGTGAAGGCATCCCCCACGGGCTTTCCAAGACCATGCGCCATGAGATAAGGTGATCCCATGACATCCATGAACTGCTGGTCAAGAACCCAGCCCCCCTTCTCCTCAAAAGACTCGGTCTCCACCCACACCCTTGCCGCCTCCATGCCGCTGCATAAGGAAAGGGAAAGAATGACCGCCCCAAGTTTATGAAATTTTCCCATTGACCTAACAATTAACGGATATTGACTGTGGAGAGTTTAAGCCAGCCGTCGGGAGAATAGTCACCCTTGGCCGCGATCTCAAGGCCGATTCTGTTCTCTTTGGTGGTATCAACTATGCCGAGACACCACTGATAGGTGCCGGCCGGAATGGCCCCTAAATTAAATTTCCATGTATATGTGTTGGGAGTGCCCTTTATCCACTCGTTGAGACAAGGCTCTTCATGCACATAGACCTGCTTAATCTCCGATGTAGAGGGGTCGAGAAGAGCGAACGCCACTTTATATTTCTGATTCCACTGGAGAATGTTGGTGGGACAGTACCCCCAGCCGAGATTGCTCCATCTGTGCGTAACTGTCACATCCGATTTTGAAGATGCGGCGGCTGGCACGGAGACCTTGTCTGGATAGAGCCTGTAGCCCCCCTCTGCTATGAATTCCTCCACAAGGTCATAGGCCTCGTTCATCCAAGACCACGTCTCGCCTCCGGCTATGTTTGAGCTGTAACGGAAGTCCATCATATTGACACAGGCGTTTTTTCCCTCGTAATACTCCCCGCGGCGCACATCGGCATAATCAGCATAGCCGTCGCTCTTGATAGAACTGCCGTGGGATGCTTTCACCCAGCCCCCCTCCATAATGATAGGACGCTCATATCGGTGAGCGGTCGCGAAGTTCCTGTGCCAGTCTATGTAATAAGCCTTCATCCCGAAAGCATCGTTTCGAAGGCAGAAGCCCTTGTCAACACACATCTTCATGATTTGCTCAGTAGTCTCGCTGACGTTGGCTGTAAAGGAGGCGGTGGCCAAGAAGGCAGTGTGATAGTTGATGAAACAGGGCACTTTCTTGAAGGCGTTGATATAGAGGTCGGTCACCCATTCGGCCGTGGCCACGCGGTTGTCGTTGTTTCCCGTGGAATAGGTCACGGAGTGAGATTCACCCCATTTGCCCAGACCGGTGCCGCTGATGAACATGGTGACGTCGGGATCGTCATATTTCTTTGCGAACTCGTGGATGAATTCCGAGAATTTCTGCTGGAATACGGGATCGTCGGGATATGGCGACCACACCTGCACGGAGCCGGTGGTGGTGACATAATATTTCGCTCCCGCCTCCTTTACGTATTCGGGCGAGAAATTGTCATGCTTGTCCTGGGAGTCACAGATAAAACTGAAGGCCAGTTTCATGTTTCTCTCTTTTGCTCCCTTCACAAGCCATTTGAATCTCTGCGCCTCCTTGGTGTTACAGTCGTCGTTCCAGGCGAACTTCCCCTCTTCGGGATTGAAATATGTCCATGCCGCCCGTATGAACAATACGTTGGCATAGTCAGACATCTTCACACGTCCCTTGGCCGACTCCATATTGTCGTAATCCTCCCAGAAGGTGTCGCTCAGGCCGTCGCCAAGGCCGGTGTAGAGCACCCAGCCCGTGAGGTCGTTGTGCAGCATCTTTGTTCTTTCCGGCTTGATGTCAACTATCTCGTTGCCGGAGATATTCCAGGTCGTGGCGCCGGGCTCATACCCATCTTCGCTCTCTGAGCATGAAGTCCCGAGGAGTACACCTGCCCCCAGAAGGCAGGTGTACATTTTCTTTATTATATTTTTCGTATCAAACATTGTGGGTCGATGTTAGCAGTTATTTATGATCAAACAGAACCGTGCGGTTCTCGATGTCCACCACTATGAAGTTGCAGTTTTCAGGCACACAGAAGTAGGCATATCGGTTGTCGCTCTGGCCCGGGACAAGCTCCAGCACATCTCCGAGATTCACATTCAGATAGCCACGGTGGTCGTTACGTTTGGCATCTGCTGTGGAGCCGTAGGCATACACGTTGTTCTCTATGTTAGAAACAAGGAAGTTTAACGCTCCGACACCGGTTGCCTTCGACCAATCGTCGGTAGAAGTGCCTCGTGGCAGATTGGCTCCATAGTAGACAAATACATTCGGATTAGCCACAGACTGCCTCATCCTGTATTTCTCCTGGAATCCGGCCTTAAGCTCGGCATCGTGGGCCGCATCGTTGAATCCGCCCCATATCCAGAGCTCTGTCACCTCCTGAGTGTAGGGGTTGATTCCGGCCACTGTATTGTTGTATGACACCTGTGTATTGGGTTTGTCGGTTGCCCGGGAATATATTGCCACTGTATGGTCGTCCGTATCCACCACTATTCTGTATACACCGGTCTCTGGAATTTCCCAATAACCCTTGGCAAGGGCGCCTTCCGTCAACGTCTGTGCGAATTCCTTAGCCACACCGTCGTTGATTGCATGGTCACCGCTCTCTTTCGGTATGAGCGACACCGAGGTGTCTTCACCAAGGCCCACGGGCATATACAGTTTTCCTGCATTCAATTCGCCATAATACGCATAGAGGCCAGCCTTCTCAAGACATTGTGTCATCTCTATTCGCTCCGAGCCTGCGGCATCACCTTCAAGGTAAAGTCTATCAAGTTCGATGAAGGTTCCGGCATTCACTATCCTGACCGTCCTGGTGGTCAGATTTACGGTCACCTTATATGTAGCTGTCTCGGGAATTATCCAGTAGTTTGCCTTGGATTCATCCACCATCACCGCGCTCATGTCATTCTCCCCTATCGGTTCAGAGGGTGAGGCAGGACTTATAGCATTGTTCTCGTCGCCATAAATCACGGGGAAGTTGACCTCACCGGCTTTCAGTTCGCCGCTCCAGCTGTAGATGTTGGATCCGGGGGTGGTGGAGGCAAGCTCGATCATCTTGTCGCCCACGGCGGAACCGCCGATGAAGAGGCGGTCGGCAAGATACTGCTTCTCGCCATAGGTCTTCACATACACTGTGACTGTGGAGATGTCGGGCAATACGATTCGCGGCCCTGCGAAACTTGCCGTGAGTGTGAATGTCAGGGCCGTCTTGGTGCTGGTCTTACATCCGAAGTGATTCACCATCATCTCCTGAAGTTCTTGATGGGTGTAGACCCTCACAAATCTGCCGTCGTCCTCATATTCCTTTATGGAAGATGAAGCACTCCCCTCCGCATCTATCTGATACTGATATGTGGTGATGAAATCATTGCCATAAGGATAGGCTTCGTTCCATTCCAAAGTCAAGGCAACGGAATTCGGATTGCTCTCATCAAGATATATCTCGTTGGTCGAGGCCAGCAGTTCTATCACTCCATTACTGCGGGAGTAGGAATTATCTATGTCTTGCTCGGCACATGAACATACACACGCCATAAATACCGATGCCGTAGCAAGTGCTGATATTGGTTTCATATTTTTCAGTTTATGCATGTTCCGATGTTAATAGCCGGGGTTGTTTTCAAGATTGGGACAGAGCTCGAGCTCATGTGTGGGGATAGGCCAGAGATACTGACGGTCGGGAAACACTCTCTTCGCCCCGAGGCCGATCAGGCCCGCATTGTAGAGAGCCGAGAAGTCTGCCAGTCCGTCTTCATCTATCTGAGGAGTCATGCCCCAGAACCAGAGATCTCTCTTCACTACCTTAGTGAGTAGCTCATCTGGCTGAAGGTTGATGTAGTTGTAGCCGTTGAGGGCCTTCGAGGCAAGCTTCCAGCGGATAAGGTCCATATAACGGAGGCTCTCGTTGGCGAGTTCCATTCGTCTCTCCGTTCTCACGGCCTTCCTCATCTCCTCCTGGCTTCCGGCCTGAACCGCGGGATAGAGGGAAGTGGCGGTGTAGTCCACACCATAGGCCCTCGCCCTCACCTTATTGATGGCGTCCACCACAGATGAGTCAATCTCTCCCGATTCTATCTTGGCCTCGGCATACATCAAAAGCACATCGGCATATCGCATGAGGATGAAATCCCTGTCGACGAGTTTGCCGTTTTCGGTCCAGCTGATGTCGATTCCCTTCTTCCATACCAGGCCGTTGTATGAGGCATAGGTATTCACGGCCCTGTTGTCCTGATTCGACTGCATCTTCCCTGTGGTGTAGTTCATCACCTCGAGCACGTCGGGACGCGGGTTGTATTCAAAGCCGCAATGCTCGGTGCCGAATTCCACGATGGTCATGGTGCAGCGGGGGTCGCGGTTCTTAAACGGGTTCTTGGGATCGAAGAGAGGCGATTCGTCAATCGGAAGGCCGTCGGTGCAAAGATATGCCGCAAAGAGATCCCATGAGGGACAGTCGGATCCGTAACCGCCGGCATTACGCGGCAGCCCGTTGTTGACAAACCATTGGTCAAGCACCACACTGTTGGCCAAAGAGCGTGGTATCACGAAGACTTTCTCAGGATTCTCACGGGTGCTCTGAAGGAAAAGCTTGCCGTAATCAGGCTCCAGCGAGTATTCACCGAGGTCCATGCAGGCCTTCGCTGCCTGTGCGGCAAGTTGGAAATCGCCGAAATAGAGCGCGAATCTCGCTTTCATGGCCATTGCCGCTCCCTTTGTGGCGTGCGTGGCACCCGTGCCATAGTTCACCGGCAGATACTCGATAGCGCGGTCGAAATCCTCATAGACAAGCTTGATGATCTCATCTTTAGGTGTCCGTCTCAGCTGCCTGGCCTCCTGTATGGTCTCGGTGCCTTTGAGATAAGGCACATCCCCATAGTAACACACAAGTTCGGCATATTTACAGGCACGACAGAATAGCGCCTCACCCACATAACGGTTATATTTCTCCTTAGTCATGGTGCCCTCGGCCTTGCCGCAACGGTTGAGGAATGTGTTGGCGCGCGCTATGAGCTTATAGCTCTGCTGCCACAGGTTGTACACCTCGTATTGCTGGCCGTTCAACGTTCCGTCAAGCACCGTGCCGTTGCTGCCCGGATTACGGTTCTGCTGCCGATAAGTGAAATTATCTGTCCATTGTTCCGAGCTCTCCAATGGATCTTTCCAATAGCCAAGTATATAGAATTCGTTGGCGGCCATCGCCAGTTCCGTCTCATCCGTATACCAGGATTCGCTGGTGGCCTGTGCCGGAGGTGTGATGTCCATACTTTCACATCCCGACAGCAGGAGGCTTGCGCCGATTAATAAGGATATATAGGTTTTCATGTTGTTGGTAGCTTATTGTTAGAATTGAAGGTTCACACCCACGATGAGGGAAGTGGTGATAGGATATGAACTTACGCCCATCTCCGGATCCCATCCTTTAGGATAGTTAGAGATACAGAAGAGATCTGTTGCGCTGCAATAGAATCTCACCTTCTGAAGCAATGCCTTCCTGGTGAGTGCGGTGGGGAGGGTATAGCCCAATGTCACGCTTTTCAGACGAAAGTAGCTGCCGTCGAAAATCCAGAAATCGGATGTGGCGTAGTTATTGCTCTTGGTCACGTTGGTGAGGCGCGGGTACTGCGCTTGCTGATTCTGTGCCGGGGTGTTGAACACGCTCCAATATTTATTGTCGATGATCGCCGGGATATTGCCGTAGTTGTCGCGAAGCGGCTCCACCATCGCTCTGTCAAGATATGCCTTCTGATTGCCCACGCCCTGGAAAGAGATGGCGAGGTCTATACCTCTCCAGCTGCCGGTGAAGTTGCCGCCATATTGAAAACGAGGCAGCGAGTTGCCCAACGGGACCCTGTCGTATTCCGAGGAGATGACACCGTCAGGCACTCCGTTCGGGCCGGATATGTCACGATATTTCAAGTCACCGACAGTGACCGTGGAATTCAGTCTCGCGCTGTTGTTCACCTCCTCCTGTGTCTGATAGATGCCATCGCAGATATAGCCATACCAGGCGTTGAAGTATTCACCCGCACGCTTGATCTTTCCGCTGCTGATGATGTCGGAATTGTTCATATAGTCGATCTTCGACTTGAAATCGGAGAAATTGACCGACACACTGTAATTGAACTCCGACACACGGTCGTTCCAGGTCAGCTCCAGGTCATAGCCTCTTGTCGACATGTCGCCGGCATTCGTGCTGGGATCGGCATAACCCATGGTGTAGGGAATCTGGATGGCGAGGAGCATATCGGATGTCTTCTTCCAGTAGTAGTCGGCCGTGAAGCGCAGGCGACTGTTGAAGAAGTTTACATCGACACCTATGTCGGTGGAAGTGGTGGTCTCCCATGAGATATCCTCCACTGCAAGCGTGCGGATGGCCGCCGTCTTGTCAGACACCACCTCTCCGTTCTCGTAGAAGTAGGAGTTGCCGAATGTGATCAGCGATGCATACGGGAAATAAGTGGACCCGATTCTCTCGTTGCCTAATTTTCCCCAGGAAGCCCTCAGCTTCAGGAATGAAAGGGCTCCCCCGTTCATTACGTTCTCCATGAATTTCTCACGGCTCAGCACCCAGCCGGCGGAAAACGAGGGGAAAGTGCCCCAACGGTATTTCTTGGCGAATCTCGATGAGCCGTCGTGTCTTACGTTGGCCTGGAAAAGATATTTGTCGTCATAGGAGTAGAGCACACGTCCGAAAATTGAGTTGGATGTGTAGCGGGAGCCTGTGCCGCTGTTATCCTTGAAGTCTTCGGGACCTACATTCAGATAGGGGAAGTTGACAAGCTCATATTGGTCGCGTGCCGCCGTCAGGTTCTCCGAACTCATGACATAATTCTCATAACCCAACATCACGGTGAAGTCGTTCTGCTTGATCGAACGGGTATAGTTGGCTATCGCCTGTGTAGTGATGTTCCAGTTGTCGTTTCTGGTTTCGGTGAGTTTGTTGGTAGCCCATGAGGTGCCGCTCCCCTCCATCCAGCCGCCGAATGCATTGGCATCATCCTTGAGCACGTAGCTCACCGCCTTACGGAAAGACTTCGCCTTGGAAAAATTCATAAACGGAGAGACCACACCCGAAATGCTCAAACCCTCGATCGGCTTTATTATAAGCGATGCCTTGCCGCCGATCTGAGTGCTGTGTGCCTCATTGCTGCCCGCCTCTCGCAAGAGGGCATAAGGATTGGCGCCCGATTTTCCCTCGGCATATCCGCCGTTCTGCCATACAGCCGGATAAATGGCCGGCATCTTGCGCATATCGCTGAAGGGGTCGTAGTTTGTCGAGGTGCTTCTCGCATTGCGGATGTTGAGGTCGATCGTGGCGTTGACATATTTGTTGATGTTGAAGTCATTGTTGCTGCGGAACATCAGTCGGTGATAGTTGCGGCCGTCATAAAGACCTTTCACATCATCATATGTCATGGAGGCAAGACTCTTCACAGTCTTGTTTCCGCCGGTGATCTGCACCGAGTGAGTCATTTTCGGTGCTGTGGAATTCATCATCATCCCATACCAGTCGGTGATGGGATAAAGATCCGGGTTGGTGGCGTTATACTTCACCCAATTCTTCACCTGGTCGGCTGTATAGAGCTGGAAGAATCCCGCAGCGGGGTTGTCGTTGTAGAGCAACTCGTTCTGCATCTCCAGATAACGCGTGGCGCCCACCATCTGTGGCTGGGAGGTGGGTATCTGCCACCCGAACTCACCTTGATATGAGATATTGAGGCTGGTTTCATTGCCACGCTTGGTGGTGATCAGGATCACGCCCGAGGCTGCTTTAGAACCATATATCGAAGCGGCGGCCGCATCTTTCAGAACCGACACATTCTCCACATCATTGGGATTGACGTAATCTATATTGTCGCAAGGAACTCCATCCACCAGTATAAGCGGGCTTGAATCGCCGATGGTCGTCACGCCACGGATGTGCATCGAGCCTGCGGATGCTCCCGGAGCGTTGTTATCCCTTCTCACCATAAGGCCCGCCACAGAACCCTGCAACGAGGTGGAGAGATTGGTGGTTTTCTTCGAGGCCAGGTCGTCACCTTTAATCGCCGACACCGCTCCCGTGAGGTCTTTCTTCTTGACTGTGCCGTAGCCGATCACGACCACCTCCTCAAGGTCGCTGGTGCTTGAAGTCATCTCCACTTTCAGAGGCGAACCAGATGCTACAATCTCGATAGGATTGAATCCCACATACGAGAACATCAGTTTTTGTCCCGGGGTCGCCTCAATCGAAAAATTTCCGTCGATATCAGTGAATGTGCCCCCCTTTGCATCCTTCACCTTTACAGTGGCTCCTATCAGAGGCTCTCCCTCTTCGTCAGTCACCACCCCCTGCACCAAGACGGGGCGTGCCTCCGCATCGGCGACCTTATTAGGTTTGGTCTTGCTGTTGCTGTCGGTAATCGTGATCTGACGCCCGTTGATTTTATAATCAAGACCCGCACTCTTGCAGAGATCCCTGAGGACATGCTCCATGATCCTGTTTTCAGTGGCCACGCTCACCTTCTTGTTGAGTTTCTTCTCTACACCCTCCCCATATAAAAGAGCATAATCGCTATGCTGCTCTATATAGTTGAACACATCTTTCACTGTCATAGGCTTCACGCTCTTCTGTTGCTGAACCGAAGCTTGCCCCTCCGCCATGGATGCGTCGGTCGACGCACTCCCAGCCTCAGCGCCCGACAGGCATAGGGAGACCACCAGCAGTCGGTTGAGCCAATGTCTTCTATGCATCGAATTAAGTTTTTTCATAAATTATGATATTGGGTTGTTTATAAGTATTTACTGAATTTTCAATTTGCCCGTCTTGAGCCAGCCCTCTTGATAATCGGGCGAATCCACAGCCATCTCAAGGCCGGGACGGTTCCCGTCGGTGACATCCACCAATCCCACTGCCCATACATAATCCCCGGCAGGGAGTCCGGCGAGACTCACCTCAGTGTCATATGTTACCGGGTTTCCATGGCGCCATTTCGAGAGATCACTTCTCTCCTCCACTTCAATCCTCACCGGAACCCCCTTTTCATCAAGGAGGGCAATCCCCACCTTATATTTCTGATTCCATTGCGGCAGATTGGCTGGACAGTAGCCCCAGCCAATGTTTTTCCATTCTGTCTGAACCCGAACGTCGGCATTGAGCCGCGCCTTTTCATCCATGCTCACTTTAGAGGGATATAGTCTGTAGCCCCCTCTCTTCACAAATTCCTTCACCAGGGGAAATGAATCCTGAAACCATGAGCGCGTCTCGTCGTTGATGCGGAGATCCATCATGTTGACCTTCGCCTCTTCGGAAGCCCTGAACTCCCCTGCTCTCACATCCTCAGGATGTCCCTCTCTGTATTGTCCGGAAGGATCGCGCCAATATCGATGATGAGCCCCCGTGATCCAGCCTCCCTCCATTATAATGGGGCGTATGTTGTTCCAGTTGGCGGCTGTCTCTTTTTCCCAATCCTGATAATAACCGGTCATCCCGAAGGCATCGTGCCGGAGTATGAAACCTTTGTCGACCGCATAATTGAGCATATGCTCGGTGTCGGGCGATACATCCCCCCAGCCGTCTTCATCGGGGTCTCCGAGTTCTCTGTGATAATGGATCACCGGAGGCACCTTCCTGAAGCTCTCCGTGGCCAGATCTATCATCCACTCGAATGTGGGGAGCTTATTGGTGTTGTCCTCATATATCATGGAATGCGACTCCCCCCACTTCCCTAAGGAATAGGCATCAATGAACTCCACTTCAGCAGGATTGTCGAATCTCGCGGCGAAAGCCTTGAAAAATCTGGCGTATTTTTCCTGAAACACCTTGTCGTCAGGATAAGGAGAGAGGTTCTTTCCCGGATTCTTAGGATCATGATAGCCCTTGGCACCGGCATCGAACACGTATTGGGGGGTGTTCTGTCCCTGGTCGCGGCCGTCGATGACAATTCTGAAAGCCAGGCGTAGTCCCCTGTCGCGTACACTTTTAAACAGCTTCGCAAGACGCGAGTCGGGATCATCCCATACATATTTCCCCTCCTCAGGCTCAAGCGACGCCCAGCTGGTGCGGATATAGGCACATGATGCATAGTCCGACACCTTCACTTTCTCATCACTACCCTTCACCGACATCCGATCGTAGCCCAGAGTGTCCCAGAAATTCTCATCCCAGGTCCTTCCAAGATACATTACCCATCCCTGAAGCGGGTTACGCAATACGCTCACAGTGTCGGGTGTGAATTCCACCGTCTTTCCCCATAAGGAGACCGTAGACAGTGCAAAAATTGAAATTAATTTGAATCTAAATGGTATATTTATGATTTTCATGATGTTATAAGTTTCATGCGATTTTAGAAAAGGTCATAAGGGTGGCTTGCGGAGCTTTTTCTACAAGTCCACATTTGAAATATCCAGTAAAATATCAGATGACGGGGCCGAGACACAGACCCCGGGAATTAATTCAGTCCGTCACGCTTAAGGTTGACGACATTGCCCTCTCTCATGATTTTCATCGGCACAATATTGTTAATCGTCGACAACACATCGTTGAGGCTATCCCTGAGATCAAGCTTGCCGTATATCTTCTCTTCCGAAAGCACCGGATCGCAGGTGATTGTCACCCCGTAATAATCCTCCAGTCTTTTGATAAGACTCGTCATGCTCTCCCCGTGCAAAGTTATCAGTCCTTTCACCCATGATATGTAGTCCATGGCATCCACCTTCCTCAATTCAGAGATCTCGCCGTTCACCACATCCACCAGATCATTCGGCTTGAGTCTTACGGTCTGTTTCCTGCTGGTGGAGAGATCTATGCTGCCCGACACTAAAACCACCGTAGAGGTGGAATCGGAGTGATTGTCGATGTTAAATTTGGTTCCTAAGACCTTGATCTCAAATCCCGGCGATTCTACTATGAATGGATGGCTTTCATCTCTGGCCACATCCACATAAACCTCGCCGTCAACGAATATCTTGCGTTCCTTACCGGTGAATTTCTCAGGGTAGACCACCCGGGTGTTGTTGTTGGCCACGAGATGGGTGCCGTCGGAGAAATCTATCTCCATCCTCTTGCCTCGCGGCACCTTGAGCTCCTTATAACCGGCGCTCATCAGTTCGGCGGTGTCGGCAGTGGATAATGAAATATCTTTTCCAGTGGAGAAACCTATTCCCAACATCACAATTATCAGGATCGCGGCAGCAGAGGATATCGACGACCATAAGATACGCCTGCGGCGTTGTCGCGACCTTTCCTGTGCGATTTTATCCTTCACCAGATTCTTGATCCTGCTGTTGTCAATCTCCGGTCGGAGCGCATTGTCAAGAAGTCGGTCGATCTGTCTGATTTCGATGCCAGAACCTGTAGGCTTTATGTCAGTTTCATTTTTCATCGTGGAATCTTGTAAGGTTCTCTATTTATTAGTCGTTGCTTTGATAAAATTCTATAGGTTGAATTTTATTTTTTTCGAAGTTTATTTTTCAGGGCGTTCATTGCGAAGCCGATGTGATAGTTTATTGTGGCCACGGAGATATTCAGGATATCCGATATCTCTTTATAGGGGAGCTTATCGATCTTGGCGAGCGAGAATACATGCTTGCACTTCGACGGCAGTTCCTCGATGGCCTTGTATAGGCTGTCCATCTCCTCCTGTCTGATCATGCTCTCGTCGGGCGAGACAAGTGGGCTGATATTGAAATTCTCCAGATCATCGATGTTGACTTGACACGGAATCGACGCGAGATGCCTCAACACCGATATGGCCTTCCTGTTTGTGATCTTGTATAGCCATCCCGACATATGTTCTATTTCAAGAAGATCCTTGCGTTGCCTCCACACCTCCATGAAGACGTCGCTTATCAATTCCTCTACCGTCTCCTTATTTTTCACAATGGAAAAGGCATAATGATAAAGTGGTGAGGAATAATGATCCATAAACGCTTCGAACGCAGCCTGGTCTCCTTTGGTTATCCGATAGATCGTGTTGCTTTCCATTTTGTCAAGTTTTTCACCAGTGTCATTCCTTTGGTCCCGTAAAGGCCCATGTATCAAATTTATCCAATTTAAACACAAATTTACACAAATCTTCATTACTCACAAAGAGGTTGTCTAAACTTTTTAAGCTCCTGCGCTTTCCCTCTCCCCTGAGTCCTGACCGGCTCGCGGCGTCTCTCATCAATCTTGTGTCGCCTCTCGTCAATGCGGAGGGAGGACGGTCCATGGCAGGACCATCCTCCCGGAGGATTAATGTAACTGATTTTACAATTCCATCAAAATACGTTGAACCTAATACTCATCTTTTTTACCATTTTTTCAAGTACCTTCCGATTGTCACCTGATCAAAACTTTTCTGCCGTTCACGATATACACGCCTGTCGGAAGATTCCCTACAACCGATTCCCACTTCACATCTCTCTTCACTGCCACTCCCATCAGGTTATAGACAGTGACAGTTTCATCGGAAGCTGCGACAGTATCCTCCACTCCCGAATTGTCGCCTTCTCCGTCCTTTATCTGCTCGGAGGTGAGGGCCAAAGCCCCCATACAGACCTCACCGCTGCGTGGATTCCCAAGCTGATCAGCGGTCAACGCCAGTCCTTCCGAAAGATCCCAATCAGCCGTTGCCGCTGTCACTTCCGCTCCGGTGGCTCCGGCATAGAATTTCACCGGTATCACCACTCCGTCGGAATTTATAATGTTCTCTCCGAATATATCACTATAGATGCAGCCTTCACCGACATGGTCTGTCTCTTTCCAGGCGATCTCCACCTCGACAGCACTCTCCACATTTCCGACATAGTTGAATCCCCCGCTCTCCACCAGGAAGTCTTCGCTCGCTTCAGCTCCGTTCAAGAAGATAGAGCCGCAGTTGCCCGATGAGGGTATGATTGAATTGGCAACGTAAATATTTGCCGACTGGGTGCTCCCTATCTGGCCGTCGGCCTCAACATCCTCTCCAACCGTATTGCCTGCTATTGTGGAATTCACCACTCTGAGGAGCCTCGGGTAGTCGCCGTTCTTGCCGTTGAAATAGATAGCCGCTCCCCTACCCTGAGTGGCGCAGTTACCGTAGACCGTTGAATTAACAATATTTATGGAATTGAAATTGGCTGCGAAAATGGCACCTCCGAGATCGTGGTAGGTGAGATTGTTCTTTATCACGCAATTCTCAAAGGTGATAAGCCCTTTGGTGTTGGCATTACTGTTGATGCGGATGGCACCACCTCTGTAATTGGCCTTATTGCCGGAGAAAGTACATCCCTCAAACTTTACCGTACTTCTGTAAAGGAAGGCTGCCGCGCCGCCCTGCTGGCCTTGTGCCCAGTTATCGTAGAAATTGCAATTCTCAACCAAGACATCACCGCTGTTGTCAATGGCAAGGGCTCCTGCATTATTCGACGAATCGTCGGTATTAGTATAGACGCATGTGAAGTCGATGTTGCTTATCAATATGGCGTTTGCACTGTTGCCGTGCACTGTATTGGCCTGAAATCTCACAAGTCTTCCGGCATCTTCGGCATCAGCATAGGCATTGTCGTTCAAGTCACCCGAGAAAACAGTTCTGTCACCCTCAGCATTGCCATAGAGTGTAGCTCCGGTGCCTACCTTGAAGACTACGGTTGTAGGAATGATATATGTGCCGCCTGCGAAATAGTATATGTCTCCGTTTGAGTTGTCAGCAGCCCGGGCTGAGAATTCAGCCACACCGAATGCGTTGTCTACACTTGAGCCGTCTTTTGCTCCAGATCCTTCAGGTGATACATAGTAGGTGGCTGCCTGGCCTGACATCCCACCCATCACCAACATGGAAAAAAGTAAAGGTTTAATCTTCATGATTGATTTGTTCGGTTGAAAATATCGTCTTATCCTCTTTTCCCACTCCTCAGGAAAGAGGTTTCATAATCTAAGTCGCACAGCCGGTAAAAATCTATAGGGGGAATCTAATAAAAAAATAAATAAAAAAGGGTCGACTCCGGAATGGGTACAACCATCCGCGATAGCGGGTAAGATCTAAAAAAACGGCCGTCCAGAGACTGGGCGGCTATTTTTTGCGGTTTTCCAGCGATCTGGCAGAAGCTCGCGGTATTTTTCGATTGGTGTGTTAGGAGGCCATGTAGTCCGGGATGGTTGTGACTTTCTGGCACTCTCCTTTCAATACTACTGGCATCTGAGATTGGTCCACTCCATGATTCAAACAGTAGGAATGAAAGGAACAGCTTTGAAGCCCATTGGCGCAAAGCTCTTTGTATGAACGGGAAACCTGCCTGTAAAGTCCAACTTTATCCATAAACTAAAATTTTTGGCAAAGTTAGAAACTTTTCAGGCAGGTTTCAAGATGCTATCGCGGACGGTTATACCATATGGGATTCCGCCGTTTTATTTATATGGAGTTATTTAAACTTTTATCAAAGAGAGATCTTACGCTGGTTGCGACCGCTCACCACAATGAAAATTCCACGGCCCACCTCAACTCTGCCGGGACCATAAAGAGTGGCTACCTGTCGTCCGTCAATGCTATATACATTCACCGGAGCTTCGGCATAATCCACTGTGATCACTCCATTGGAGCCATACACTCTAAGAGCATCGTTTTCCGGCATCTCCACGCCATCTACAGCAGCCGAAACCTCTTTGCTGCCGATTGCCACATAGCAGTTGGCCGGGACTGTCACCGTGCCCTCTGCGACACTGAACGAAGGCTCCGAGTTATAAGACTTAGAAAGGATCTCATAAGAATCCTCACCACTCTTACCGAAGTTAACTTTTACAGTTATCTCCTTATCGATATTCGGATTAATCACCGTGTAAAGTTCCTTATCACCAGCCTTCGACACCATTGTGCGTCCATTGGTCCAGTTGGCAGCGTCACAATTATTTTCAAAAGAAGCCGCCTCCTCAAACAGATCAGTGTTGTTATTGCGTATCCATATCAACTCTGAATAATTGTCATACAATCCCTTTCTGTCAGCATTATTGAGAAGATTCCAACGTACGGTCTTCGGATCAGTATTGTTGCCACCGTTTGCATCCTTAGTGCTGTCGAAATTACCAAGCTCAGAAAACTGCCATATCATATGAGCGCCCGGAGCAAGAATCATCTGTGCAGCAGCCGAACCGAGACGATGCATCGACACGGCGAGGTTTCCTCTCACGCCTGTCTCACCGTTGATGTTCTGCTTGTAGGCGAGGCGCTCCTCATCATGGCTCTCAAGATATGACACAGTGGAGCCCCAGAGACGACTGTCTTTCGGTGCATACATACGGTTGAGATTGCTACCTGTCTGATAGCCCATTGCAAACTGACATCCGGCCTCATTAATATTTGCCCAGTTCATTTGGCCATATTCACCCATCGCATTCTCCTCTTTAGCACCGGCGAGATCCTCATTGATAAAGTAGGCATCGGGATTCACACTCTTTACAATCTCCTGAAGTGCTATCATACGGTCGATACGCGACTGATTGTAATCGTTGGTCGCGGCATCTCCGTTATTGGCATACGAATCATTGTTGCCGAGACCCTTCACAAGGTCGAAACGGAAACCGTCAAACTTATATTCAGTCATCCAGTAAACGAGCACATCTCTCCACTGCTCCTGCACCATTGGGAAGCCCTGGTTCCAGTCGTTGAGCACACTGTAGGCGTGAGGCGCATTGAGATTGTAGAAAGGATTCTGACCGGGTGTGTACATCTGATACCAGGGATGCAAACCATCGCTCTGGTTGAATACCATATCAAGGATCACTGCGATACCGTTCTGATGGCAGATATCGATAAACTCCTTGTAATCATCCGGAGTGCCATATGCCTTGTCGGGAGCGAAATAGAAATTGGGATTATAGCCCCATGAGATATTTCCGTTAAACTCCATTATCGGAAGCACCTCGATGGCATTCACACCGAGAGTCTTGAGATAAGGGATTTTCTCGATGGCCTGACGCACTGTGCCATTGCCGTCTGCTTTTCCCTCAGTTCCTGTGAAGTCGCGGAAAAGAAGCTCATATATTATAAGGTCTGATTGGTTGGCCCCCTTGAAGTCTGTCACCTGCCAGTCGTAGTCGTTTATGTTACCCTGATAGATCGCCAATGGCACTCCATCAATCTTATCAAACGGATAAGCGGGAAGATCGGGATATACATCTGTCGTGAGATACTTGTCGTTCCAGGGGTCAAGCACAAGTCGTGCATATGGATCGCCCACTTTAAGTGTGGCATCCACGAGGAAATAGTAGCCATACTGTTTCTCGTTATCCAAACCCTCTATGGTGGTCCAGAAGTAACGCATCTCATCTACGTCCTGATATTTCATCACCTGCGTATTGTCAGCGGCATAGTCGTTCCATGCGCCAAACAGCATCACATTGGTCTTGCCGGGAGTTCCGATACAGAAAGTGACACTGCCATCGCTATTCTTTACGGGGCCCATCTTAGGAGTGCCACCGGGATAATCTTCAGCTATAGCCTGTGCCAGATAAGTGTAACTCTGTTCGGTTGTGACAGTCTCACCATTGGCGGTAGCCGTAGCCTTCACCACATAGTTACCCGGTTCGGTAAACGTATAATCTACGCTAAGAAGAGTCTTACCCTTCACAGATCCGATCTCCTTATCATTGACAGAGAGTGTGATATCAGCTGCCTTTGTAGTGCCGACCTTGAAAGTCACCTCTGCATTGTCAGGTGTGATCACGGTCCCGCCCAACCCGGTCTCGATAGCTACTTGCAGTCCGGCGTCAAGCACATCAAGAAACAGATCTTCTGTCTGCGGACTGCCGGTAGCGGCGCGGAATACGAAACAAAGCTTCGTGACATTCACCGCAGGATCCGTGATTCCATAATATTCACGGATATCACCTATGTAGAGCTGCCAGAGATTATCGCTCACATAAGTAAGCAGGTACTTATCGGCATTGTCGCCCCAAGTTGGAGCATTCTGCCATTCAGAGCCGTTACTCAGGTTCACTCCTGTATGGGCATAGATCTTGGCCGTTGCCGGCTGACCCATAAGTCCCTTGTTGCCCTGATCGGCATGGAAATAGATGGTCACATCCTTCGAATCCTCCTGCAGCGGACTCGGACTTGATGTAACCTGAGCCTTTACGCCCAAAGCCACCGCCAAGGAAAGCAGCAGCGTCACGATGTAAGTTTTCATCATGGTTTGCAAGTATTTAGTTAAACAAAAAATTAAATTCTATACAAAGAATCCACAATTACGAATTACGAATCACGAATTCCGAATCACAAATCATGAATCACGAATTATGAATTGTGAATTGTGAATTATGAATTATGAATTGAGCCTCACTCCTCATCAGGGACGTAGGTCTCCTCGCGCATATGGCTATACTCCTCCCAGTCGGCATCCTCCTCTGCATCAATCACAATCGGAATTGTCGGGAGCTCCTCCAGAGCCTTATTGAAGACTATGGAGAAGATCTTAAGGTTCTTGGTATAGAATACCCAGTCACGTTTGCCATCGCCGGTATAGATTCCAGTCATCACTGCCACACGATCCTTCTTGAAAGCTTCAAGGAGAGCATCTGTAGCCTCCTCCATAAGTTTTGCGTCATCCTCCTCCGGCATTCCGTCAGGAAGTGAATTATAATTCCAGGTCACGTCGATACGATAGATATACTTTCCGCTCTCGCGATATTCGTCTATCTTGTCGCGACCTGTCACGATGATAGTCTTCCCCGATTCGCTCTCCGCCGGATAGCTCCACCATTTGTCTGTATATTTCATTCTTTATATATTTTCTGTTGCAGGTGTAGATTTAAGATTCATAAACCTCAAAAGCCACAAACTAATGAATCGTCACCAATGTAGCGCCGAAGCCATATTCACGGAAAGAAGCATCCTGAAGCTCCGATTTGGGAAATTCCTTCTTCAGCAAATCGAGCACAGCCTTGCGGAGCACACCCTCTCCCTTCCCGTGGATGAATACTATCTTCTGGCCGATACGTTGAGAGTTGTCTCGCATATGCCTGCGCACGGCATCAAGTTGCATCTCAAGCATATCCTTAGGTTCCATGCCTGTGAGAGTGTCGGTGAGCTCACCAATATGAAGATCCACCTCAATCAGCGGAAGCACCTTACGGGGATTCTCGACACCGGCGTTTCCACGACCGTTGCGGCCCCCCTTGTCAACCTTATATTTCTTCGAGAGTTCCGCCGCCATATCCTTCTCCGGTTTGGCACCCGACATGGCATCCTTCATCTCTGCCACATTCACTTCAAGAGGCTTTGATACCACACCATCCGACACCAACGGAAGCTCCAGCACCGGAGTGTCGAAATAGAGACCCGGACGGAAACAATGGAACTTATGGAATTTCGTAAGGTCTAACTTGCGTGACACACTTACCGGTGGCTGAAGCGTAAAGACCTTCTCCTTCTTATAAGCTATACACTGGAATGCGATCTTCTCATATTTGGGAAGATCCTCATGGGTGATTCCGATCATCTCTATCAACTCATTGGGAGCTACATTGCCTGAATAGACCATTGTCCATCCCCTCTCCTCAGCACCTCTGCGCATCAGGGAGAAGTCAAGATAATAGTTGGAATCATTCACCAATATTGCTTCGAAGCGACTCTTGTCGAGATGCTTCACATCAGAGGGTTCGAACGCCAGCACGATATTCGGTTTCTCACCATGAGAAGTCTCCTCTACGGGAAGAGCGGGCTGAGGCTCCGGATATTCACGCGGCGACTCCCTCTTCTCAGCCGGAGCCTGCGCCGGAGCGGCAGAACGACGCCCCTCATCGAAAGCTTTCTGGTCAAACATAACCTTCGTGGCACCTGCCGGCTTCTCATGGCCGGCGGGCATCACCACCACAACCTCCTTCAGAAGCACCGGTGTCTCGAAGCCATCATCATCCACATATGCCACCTGTCCCTCTATTCTTGTGATCCGGCCTCCTCCTACAGAATTGAGAAAGCGGACTGTATCTCCAATCTTAGCCATTTCAAATATTATTATATATCCCGTGACCCGTGATTCATACAATCACAGGCCACGGGAGTCAGATTATTCACCAATATCCTCACGGGGCTGACGCGCCGCAAGATTCTCCTCAAACTCTTCATCCACCTTCTTCTCACGTGCCTCGTAAGCATCTACAATACGCTGCACGAGGGGATGGCGCACGATATCCTTCTTCTCATATTCTATGATACCTATCCCCTGCACTCCCCGCAAAATCCGGAGACTCTGAAGCAGACCGCTCTGCACGCTTCTCGGAAGGTCGATCTGTGTGGCGTCACCGGTTATTATCATCCGGCTGTTCACACCCAGACGTGTAAGAAACATCTTCATCTGATGCTTCGTAGTGTTCTGCGCCTCATCAAGTATGATCACCGCGTCGTTGAGCGTACGTCCGCGCATAAAGGCAAGAGGAGCGATCTGGATAGTGTCATTCTCCATATATTCCTTCAGCTTCAGCTGCGGAATCATATCCTCAAGTGCATCGTAGAGCGGACGCAGATAGGGATCGATCTTATCTTTCATATCGCCGGGAAGGAAACCAAGTTTCTCACCTGCCTCCACAGCCGGACGCGAAAGTATGATGCGCTTGCAAGCCTTATTCTTGAGAGCCTGCACTGCAAGGGCGATAGCTATGTAGGTCTTGCCCGTTCCGGCCGGGCCGAGAGCAAATGTCAGGTCGTTCTTGGCAAAGCTTTTCACCATCTTGGCCTGATTGGCATTGCGCGGAGCGATCGGACGTCCCGACTGACCGAAGATTATCACCCCCTCGGCATCCACGGCCTTGGGAGGCTCACCCTTGATCACGTCGATTATCACATCCTCCGGAAGCTTATTATATTTCGCGGCATATGCCTCAAGCTCTTTTATCTTACGCTCGAACGCCGCAGTCTCACTCTCCTCCCCTATCACCTTCACCACATTGCCTCTGGCGGCCATGCGCAGCTTGGGAAAGAGATTCCTTATCAGATTGATATTATTATTGTTGACTCCGTAAAATGTCTGGGGGTCAACCTTGTCTATTATTACTATTCTTTCGTTCACGTCATTAATTGCTTTAACAATAAGCTACAGTCAAAAACCGTGCCAATCCTACGCAGAGACAGAACTTTTGCATCTGTCATTATCCCACGCTACCCTCAAGGGTGATCTGCAACAATTTCTGAGCCTCTACCGCAAACTCCATCGGAAGCTTGTTCATCACCTCCTTGGCATAGCCGTTTACGATAAGTGCGACAGCCTCCTCCATCGGTATGCCACGCTGGCGGCAATAGAAGAGCTGGGCCTCGTTTATCTTTGAGGTGGTAGCCTCATGTTCCACGGTGGAGCTTGAGTTCTGCACGTCGATGTACGGGAAAGTATGTGCTCCACAGTCAGGACCCATAAGCAGAGAGTCACACTGAGTGTAGTTACGGCATCCTGTGGCACCCTTCACCACCTTCACCAGACCACGGTAAGAGTTCTGGCTCTTGCCGGCCGAGATACCCTTGCTCACGATGGTGCTCTTTGAGTTCTTGCCAAGATGGATCATCTTGGTGCCCGTGTCGGCCTGTTGGAAATTGTTGGTCACAGCCACCGAATAGAACTCGCCCACACTCTCATCACCCTTCAATATGCAGGATGGATATTTCCATGTTATGGCAGAGCCGGTCTCAACCTGTGTCCACGACACTTTGCTCCGGTGTCCCCTGCAAAGAGCACGCTTGGTGACGAAATTATAGATGCCGCCGCGTCCCTCCTTGTCGCCGGCATACCAGTTCTGCACAGTGCTGTATTTCACTTCCGCCCTCTCCTCGCATATAATCTCCACGATGGCGGCATGAAGCTGATTCTCATCACGCATAGGGGCTGTGCAACCCTCAAGGTAGCTTACATAAGCATCATCGTCAGCCACAATAAGGGTACGCTCGAACTGTCCGGTGCCCGAGGCATTGATACGGAAATAGGTGCTCAGCTCCATCGGGCAACGCACCCCTTTCGGTATATACACGAATGAACCGTCGGAGAATACAGCTGAATTGAGTGCGGCATAGAAATTGTCGCGATAGCCCACAACGGTGCCGAGATATTTCTTTACAAGATCCGGATAATCCTTAACTGCCTCTGAGAAAGAACAGAATATCACGCCCAGTTCGGCAAGCTTCTCGCGGTGGGTGGTCTTGACGCTCACGGAGTCCATCACGGCGTCGACAGCCACACCGGCAAGCTGCTTCTGCTCTTCAAGAGATATGCCGAGCTTGTTGAAAGTCTTCACAAGCTCCGGATCCACCTCATCCATGCTCTTCTTCAGCTCCTTCTTCTTAGGAGCGGCATAATATGATATGGCCTGGAAATCTATCTCCGGAATCTTAAGATGAGCCCATTCAGGCACCGGCAAGGTAAGCCAGTAGCGGAATGCCTTGAGACGGAAGTCGAGCAACCACTCAGGCTCACCCTTCACTTTCGATATAAAACGGATCACATCCTCGTTAAGACCCGGAGGCACAATCTCCGTGTCGATATCGCTGGTAAACCCATACTTATATTCCGACTCTGTAGCCTCCCGGAGAGTCTTCTCACTGTCGGAGACGTTCGTCATCCCCTGCTCGGAGATGTTTATATCTGTATCTTTCTCGTTGGTCTTCATAATACATCTAAACAAACGGGAGAGCCTGTCGGTTAGCCCACGATGGCAAATTTCCATCTATAAGCCTCCCTTTTCAGGCAAAGTCCCGTTCTGTTTCTATCTGACCACAAAAATAATGAAATTATCCCTATCCGCCAAATCAATCTCGTCCGATCGATTATTTCACCGGAATTGTGACTACGGCCGGTTTGAGCCCCTTGGCTGTGGCCGTGAAGGTAAACGCTCCGGGGGTAGACCCACTGCGCACAATGGCTGTGGCCGCTCCGCTGAAGAGATCCATCTCAGGCTTCTGGAAAGACATGAGGGATGTGGGATCTCCGTTGGCCGTGGCCTCAAACTTGCCGGATCCTTTCACATTGAAGTTCACACGACGGCTTTCGGTGGGAACAATGTTGCCATCCTTATCGGCCACCTGAATCGTGAAGTAGATCAAGTCGTCACCGTTAGCCTGCGCCTCGGTGCGGTTAGGTGTGGCCACAAGATGGTGGGGCTTCCCGGCAGTGCGCAGAATCTTCTCAGCCTTAGGATTGCCGGAAGCATCGTATGCCACCACCTTCACCTCTCCCGGTTCGTAGACAGTTTCATTCCACATAAGCCTATAGCGAGTCTGAAGCGTAGAGTCGTTCTTCTCCCGCATCCCCTGACTCTTTCCGTTGATGAATAGCTCCGCCTTAGGATAAGAGGTGTAGACAAACACCGGAGTAAGCTCACCCTCACGACCGGCCCAGTTCCAGTGAGGAAGTATATGAAGGGTCTCATCCTCCTTATTCCACTGTGAACGGTAGAGATAATAACGGTCTTTAGGAAGCGAGGCAAGGTCGATGATGCCGAACACAGAGCTATGGCTTGGCCATGCATCGGTGTCGTATGGTGAGGGCTCGCCGAGATAGTCAAAGCCGGTCCATACAAACTGCCCCAACACCCAAGGCTGCTCATCCATGAAGAAATCGATGTCGGGAGTGTTCGACCAGTCGCAGGTCTCGTTGTCGTAGCCGTTTGACTGATTGTCGGGATGAAGCACCGTGTTGTGCTCTTTGTCGAACGACACAGGGAAATGATATACTCCGCGTGAGGATACGGTCGAGGCCGTCTCGGAACCTAAGATCAACTTCTGCGGCAGTGTGGCATATGCCTTCTCGTAATGCTGAGGTTTATAGTTGAAGCCGGGTATATCGAGAGAGGCGGCGAAACCATTCCCAAGCACTGCCCCGATCTGATCCATTCCGCAGGTGACGGGGCGGGTTGAATCAAGCGAATGTACGAGATCCTGAAGCATAGTCAACTCCTGAATGCCATCGGGACCCCACTGACTGGGCACCTCATTACCGATTGACCACATCACGACAGACGGAGCGTTACGATACTGCTTAACCATATTGGTGATATCTTTCTCAGCCCATTCGGCAAAGAATTTGCCATACCCGTTGGGCGACTTAGGACGGAAGCCCCAGTCGTCGAAAGGCTCCACCATGAGCATCATCCCGAGTTCGTCACAAAGCTCCACAAGCTGCGGATCGGGCATATTATGGGATGTGCGGATTGCATTTGCGCCCATATCCTTTAGGAGTTCTATCTGATGGCGCAATGCTGAACGGTTGACAGCCGCGCCAAGCGGACCGAGGTCGTGATGGTTGCACACACCCTTGAACTTTGTCTCCTTGCCATTGAGGCAGAAACCTTTCTCCGGAATATACTCAAGTTTACGGATGCCGAAACGGGTGGAATAGGAATCCACCTCCTTGCCATCTACAGAGAGCACGGTCTTAGCCGTATAAAGCTCCGGTGTCTCAGGGCTCCACAGTTCTGGATTTTTCACAAGAAAATTCTGGGCGAATTTCTGGCCGTGGGCCACATAACGTGTATTATTGGTAGCCACCACTTTCCCATCAGGGGAGATGATATCGGTTGCAACTTCCACCCATTCCCCTTTACGGGCGCCGGCAATCTCCATCTCAAGATGCACCGATGCCTCGTCAGTGCTGACCGTTGGAGTGGTGACATAGGTGCCCCAGGTCGGTATATGCACACGATCGGTGGTTACGACATGAACGTTGCGATAGAGTCCGGCACCCGGATACCATCTGGAGGCCCGTTCGAAATTCTCCAGCTCCACCTCCATGTCGTTTGTGCCGGGACGGACAGCGTCCGTGGCATCCACATAGAATGAATTATAGCCATATGGCCAGTATATCACCTCCTTGCCATTTACCTTGACATGGGCATTGCTCATGGCTCCGTCAAACACAAGGGTTACGGCACGTCCGGTGGTGTCAGGCACTTCAAAAGTGGTACGGTAAGTGCCTTGTCCAATAAATGGGAGGCCACCGGTGCGTCCGGTCTTCACCGTCTCCTCCTTCTCACCGTTCTGCTCCACAGCCACTTTCTGAAGATCGTTATCGCGGTCGAAGGGTCCGTAGATAGCCCAGTCGTGGGGTACGCGCACTTGTTGCCATTGCGTAGAGGCCGCCGGTCGGCCTTTGGTAAACTCCCAGCCCTCGTTCAGGGTAGTGACGGTTCTTTCTGCAGAAACGGTAGCCGTAGCCACAGTCATTGAAAGAAGGAGTGATATGCTTAAAAAAGTCTTATTGATCATTTTTCGGGTTATAAGTTATTCATAAGTATGTGTCACAATATGTGCATTTCCCAATCCGGAAGTTAATAATAGATGTTAAGGTTGCAGAGTC
This sequence comes from uncultured Sangeribacter sp., assembly GCA_964513775.1. Taxonomy (GTDB): domain Bacteria; phylum Bacteroidota; class Bacteroidia; order Bacteroidales; family Muribaculaceae; genus Lepagella. Next base: position 61,295 of record CAZEOI010000003.1, read on the forward strand.
AATTGCAAATTTTTCTATTAATCTTTTATAACACAGGGGGCCGGGTCATAATACTATGACACAGCCCCCTGTTTTGTCAGTATCCGATTAGTTTACTTCTTTACAACTGTGCAGCTGTAGGGAAGTTTGCTGAGGTCAAGTGTCACTGTGTAGACACCGGCCTCCGGTACGCTAAGATTATCTCCACCTTGTGTCAGATCAGCCTCAGAACCACCGAGATTGATATCCCAATTATTGTTCATACGGAATTTCCATTCACCGGCTTCTGTGAAATCTACATCTCCTGACCAGATAGAATAGTTCTCGTTAGGAGTCAAAGCGGCATCAGCTCCCCAACCGTTGAAAGCGCCGATCAGACTTACGGAAGTGATCTCTACAAGACCGAGGGTCATATCGTTGAAGTTGGCTGTCACATAATAGAGACCGTTCGGATCTACACCAATATTGTCTCCACCGGGAGTCAGCAGTCCGGCATTAAGGCCCCAGTTCTGAGACCAGTTAGTATCAGCACTTAGCTTAAACTCAGTGTCAACATATACATAACCAGCGAAGCAACCATTGTTCTGGTTGGCAATCTTCATATTGTTGTCACCAAAGGCCCAACCATTTGCATTACCCGGAGTCCAAAGATACTCTACATCGGGTGCTGCATTCCTCTCGATGCTGTAGGTCTTATCAAGCATGTTTACGGTAAGGCTATACTTGCCAGCCGCGTTGAGTTCACCCTTCTGACCACCCAATACGAGGTTGCCTGACAGTGCATCGGCGGCACCGGTCTCCGACACACCGTAGAAATCGGCATCACTGCCGTTTACAGCCGATGCCGGAGCGATCTGCCAGTAATAAGGCACCTGGTCACCACTCACCTCAATTGTGTATTTAAACACAGGGTCGTCATATACATGGGCATCTGAATGATTCATCTCAACCTTATCGGAACCCATCACCAGATAATATGAGCTCTCCACATCCAGACGGAGATCTACAGGAGTGACAGCTACTTTCGTAGCGCCAAACCATGTATTCTCGCCTCCTATTCTCGAAAGCTGGCCATTGTTGAGGATATAGGCGGCAAAACGGATGTAGTTGTCTACGACAGCCGGAGACTTGCTACCCTGTGCAAGCACAAAATCCTCCCAATCATCTGAACTTACAGCGCCGTCCACAACGTCAAGTGTTGTGGCATTTTCATAATCCTCCGAGGCTGAAAGCTGCATGGCAAGCTGAATCTCAGCTCCCTCTGCAAGATTTGTCGGAGCAGTCGCCACAGTTGCTACAGGAATTGTCTGGTTGACTGTAGCATCGAGATTGACGCTACCAGGCATTCCGCTCAAAGCGAATCCTGTCACATCTATAGCGGGTTCCTGAGGATTCACCTGTGCTATGCCAAGGTCGCTCTTATCTTCGCAGGATGCAAAGCCAATCGCAACCGCCGACATCAGAAATATACTTATTTTTTTCATAAAGATAATTTCAATTGATTTGAGTTGAGGGAGCCGACACTCATGCCGGAGCTCTCGGCTCCCTCTTAATGATTACGATTTTACTGCTTCTCGAATGTCACTGTATAAGCGTTGAGATCAAGCGTGATGCTGACATCGCCGCCTGCCCAGCTTGCATCTGCCCACTTACCTTTACCGTCGACACATGCGCCGGTGTAGCTGCCTGAGGCCATGGTGATAGCCACATCCTCGTCAGGCTCGCTTGCTCCGATAGAGTTGGTCTCCCAATCGCCGAGAGCGGTATAGAAGCGGAAAGTAAACTCACCGGCATTTACATTGACTGTGCCGCTGTAGATGTTTGAGCCGTCGGCGGTCTCTTTCAACGACATGGCATCGCTGTTGATGTTCCAGCCGTTGCAAGCGCCTACGATATACACCTTGTTACCCTCGAACATTGTCATCTCGATGCTCATATCGTTGAGGTTAACAATAACCTCTACCTTGCCGCCGGCCCAATCTGCCACCTGCCAGCTACCTTTGCCATTCTTGTCGCCGGCTGCTGTGCTCATAAAGACAGGACCTGTGTATTTGCCATCGGTAAATGTGATGTCTACAGGATTGTCGTCATCCTGAGCACCGATCGACCATGAATCCCAATCGCCAAGCTGGCTATAGAAACGGAACTGGAATTTACCCTCGGGTATGTCGAATATACCGTGATAGATCTTAGATCCGATCTCTGTCTCCACTGCCACCATCGAGCCGTTGTTGATATCCCAGCCCGAGGGATTACCGATAAGATAAATCTCACCGGGACCTGCAATAGGAATGTAGCTCGACACCTGCGCAAGCTCAACTACGTTGGAGAAGATCGAGCTGTTGGAAGCATTCGGAAGCCACGCATGAACGCGCACTGCCACCGGTACTGCCCTTCCGTCATAGTTCTCATCAGTGAAACCATACACTTTATTGACGCCACCGGAGAACACATCGCCGGTCACTGTCATTCGTGCGGTGGTGAAGATGGTCTCAAGGGTAGTCACCAGAGGATTGCCGTCTGAGCCGAGGAACGGGCTGTCGGGATCCTCGTTGCCATTCTCAAGAATCTGATCATCCCAAGCTTGGAAATCCTCTTTCGATTTAGCCACCTGCACCTGATAATCAGGCACACATCCTACACCGTAGTTAGGCTGAGACACGGTGAACTCAATATCGTAAAGACTGTTGTTCTTGCTGTCGGCTCTGAATATATAGAGCTGTTCGGCAGCAGGAGGAGTATTTAGCACAAACTCGGTCGGTATCTCAAGTCTGGGCTGGGTGTCTTCCTTACATCCGCTCACACCGATGCCAAGCAGGAGGAGAAGAGATGCTATAATTGATATTTTTTTCATATTTATTTTTCCTGTTTTAATGAATGACACCTATGTTATCAATAACCGGGGTTCTGTACCATCGATGCGCCGTAAACTGCGGTTACGTTGGCAGGGAGCGGATAGAGCTTACGGTAGTCTGCGATAGGAGTGCCGGAATAGATGTTGTTCTTCCAGTTCCAGTTGTAACCGGAGGTGAACCTATTGAAACGTATAAGGTCGGTGCGACGGGTCATCTCCCAATAAAGCTCTCTTGCACGCTCGTCAAGAATATTGTCGGCTGTCAAGTCGATGCTGCTCCAGGGTGCTACACCTGAACGGGCACGCACGAGATTCACATATTCCACACCGGTAGCCTTATCGCCTGCTCCGTGAAGCGTACACTCCGCTGCCATAAGGTAGACGTCGGCAAGACGGATAAGGGGAAGGTCGTTGCTCGGGTGGTTAGGCTCTGTGGTCACAGGCTGCACACCGATACGGGGAAGGCCATTGAGGGGATCCACCCATTTGGGCATCGAGCCGTCGGAGTTACATACCACGTTTGTAAACTTCATAGGTATGTAGCCGTCGGTATAGTTGGAATAATCCGTATTGCCCACGGTGTAGCCTGCATTCTCTGTAAGCCATATATATGTGCGGCCATCGGTTGAATAACCATTTACAAAGTCAAACTTCTCGCAGAATTGCTGACGTGCATGCAAACAACCCCAACCGTCTGACACACCATAGTAGGTTACGTCGCAGAAGCCGGCGTCAAGAGGATTATCCACAGCGTTCTTTATCGGAGCATACACAAGGAATGTGGTTCCACCCCACGGCTCTATGTAAGTAGTCTCATACGGTATGCCCCAGAGAATCTCGTTCTGGGCAGAGAGGCTTCCGCCGGGCATGAACATATGATTGTTGCGACAGAAGAGCGAGAGATAGTCGTTGGCAAGACCAGAGCCCTGGAAACCACCACCTTTGTGACGGTTAATGATGTTCTGGGCATGTGTCCAGCACTTATCGAAAGCAGCCGTGCCTGTCCACACCTCTGAATTGAGATAGTAACGGCAGAGAAGCGCCTCGACAGCATCCTTACCAATACGGCCGTAAACCACCGACTGATTGTCGGGCCAGGAAGCCAATACATCCTCAAGGTCTTCCACAACCTTGTTGAAGAGAGCCTCACGGCTTTCAGCCTGTGGGGGTGTCTGGCCATAAGCCATGTCGTCCCAAGCCACTACACCGCGACCCCAGAGGTCGACTACATTATAGTAAGAGAGACCACGGAGAGCACGCGCCTCAAGCTTAAACTGGTCAATCTCCTTCTGCAGCTCGGCATCCACAGAGATTCCGTTGGCACCAAGATCGTTTACAAGACGAAGGAAGTCGTTGCAGATAGCGATATGGGTATAGAAACGTGAGTAGATACCATAAACCACTACGTTGTCCGAGCCCCAGTTGGCCTGAACGAGATCAGGCACACCGGCATCCTGATAAACCCACATACACTCATCGGTGGGGAACTCGTTGAGCATGAACAAGCCACGGGTCCACTGAGATGTACCACCGTCGAGACCCTTGATATCGGAGTCGCCGTTAGCGCCCGACTGGCCCGATACGGCAAGCGCAGAATAGCATTTTGCCATCACCTCTCCCAAATATTCCTTGGGATTCTCGGCAAAGGTAGGAGCCTGGATCACATTGGGATCCTTGGGAAGCTGGTCGAGGTCGTTTACACAGGACACCATTCCGCTGGCAGCGATAGCCGCAGCTCCCAATAATATCTTATTATATATTGATTTCATATAAGTTTTCCTAATGTTAGAATGTTGCGATCAAACCTACTGTGAAGCTTACGGGACGCGGATATGTAGAGCTGTCGATACCGTCGAACACCTCAGGATCTATACCTTTGTATTTGGTGATTACGAAAGGATTCTGCACGGCTCCGTAAAGACGGAGGCGGAGGTTGTCGTTAAGAAGGTTGTTCCAGGTATATCCGAGTGTGATGTTGTCACAGCGCACATAGCCTGCATTCTCCAGATAATAATCTGAGTAATACTGGGAGTTCTCGAAATAGATGCCCTTGTTGGCTACAACATTTCGGAGTGAGCTGTTCTGATATACACCGCTGGTGTAGGTGCGCTGTGCAAGCACGTTGTTGTAGACATAGTTGCCGATTGACGCGCGGAGCTGGAAGCCGAGATCCCAGTTCTTATAGCTGAAACTGTTGTTCCAGGCCAAAGTCACTTTCGGATCTTTTGAGTGTTTGAACACGAGGTCTTCCGAGTTGATCTGGCCATCGCCGTTCTGGTCAACATACGCGCCCTCGATAGGCTTGCCCTGCTGATCGTAGATCTGCTCGTAAAGGAGGAATGTATAGGCAGGCATACCTACCTTGTGGGCCTGACAGGTGTTGCCGGTAGCACCCATGCCGCCGAGGGGCACATAGTAGTTGGGATCGCTTGATGCGTTCAGCTTGGTGATCTCATTCTTGTTCCAAGCCACATTGAGGCTGGTGTTCCAGATAAAGTCATCTGTATAGACGGGCTTCGCGCCGATAGTGGCCTCGACACCGATGTTGCGGAGTGAACCCACGTTCTGGGTGAGCTCATTTGTAGTAGCCGCACCCGGAGCCACAGTCACAGTAGCGAGAAGGTCTTTAGAGTCGCGGAGATACCAGTCAAGAGCAAGAGTGATGCGGTTGTTAAGCCAGCCCATATCGAAACCTACGTTCCAGGTAGTGGTGGTCTCCCACTTCAGGTTAGGATTGTAGCCTGCGGGATAGAGAGTATAGCCTGTCACCTTACCGTTGGCATCTACAATCTGGCCGGTGTACATATTGGGATAGTAGGAACCCTGAGTCGACTGCACGTATGTAGCCATATAGTCGAAATAACCACCTACCGACTGCTGACCGGTCTGACCCCAGCCGAGACGGAGCTTGAACTCATTCATGGTGCTGCTTGCACTCTCGAAGAAAGGCATGTTGTTGATCTTCCAACCGAGAGCCACGGAGGGGAAGAGACCCCAGCGATGATCCTTGGCGAAGCGTGATGTGCCGTCGTCACGGAGAGTGAAGGTGAGAAGATAAGTGTCCTTGAAGTTATAGTTCAGACGTCCGAAGAATGAGCAGAGGATAAGGTTACCGGTGTTCCAGTAATATTCCGGAGTGTAGTGAGTGCCGATATTGCTCTCTGTAGCGGGATTAATAGTCAGCACATTGTTGGAGGCAGAGGGAAGCATGAAGCCCAAAGAGGTGATGAGGTTGCCGTTGTTACGTCCGTGAGAATCGAAACGCTGGTAAGAATAACCGGCCATCACATCAAGACTCGACTGTATAGCCTCGAAATCCTTCTTATAATTCATGTAGAAATCAAGAAGAGTGTTTCTGCGGAGCTCATAAGAGGTGTAACGGCTTGCGGCGCCATCCTTGTAAAGGCTGTTCCATGCAGTAGGTGAGTTCTGCTTGGTATCGATAGTATTGAACGAACGGCTCACGTCGTAACCGAGGTTGAGGTTCAGGTGAAGCTCGGGGAGGAAGTGAAGTGCGTAATCAATCTGAAGGTTACCGTTAGAGCGATAGATGTCGGCGATGTTATTCTTGTCAGTAGCCTTGGCCACCGGGTTGGTGATACCCTGGGAGTTGAAATCGTAGCCATTGATGCTGGTGGTGAATCCGTTATAGAAATAAGGGAATTCAGAATTGCCGGAAGGAAGGTTGGCATAGACAGGCTGTGTCGGATCGGCCTGGATAGCATCGTTCGTACAGCCTTCGTCAGTAAACTGGTTGCGGAGATAGTAGCCCTTTACATTGGCATTTACTTTAAGCAGACCACCGAAGAACTCGGGAGTAAGATTAAAGCCGGCTGTCACACGCTTCATCTCAGAGTCTTTGAGGATACCGGCATTGTCGGTGAAAGAAGCCGACACACGATAGGGAAGCACTCCTGTTTTGCCACCTACAGAGAGGTTATACTCATGAGAGACGGTGGTGCGGAGAATCTCTTTCTGCCAGTCGGTATCGCTGTTGCCGAGAGCGAGAGCTGCATTTGACCCCTCACCATATTTTTCAAGCACGAGAGCTCTATAGTCTTTGGCGTTCAGCACATCCCATGTCTTACGGGCGCTGTTGACTGTCATGTTGGCTGAGAAATTCACCTGCGGGCGAGCACCACCCTTACCCTTCTTTGTGGTGATGATGATCACACCGTTTGATGCACGGCTACCATAGATAGCGGTGGCGGAAGCATCCTTAAGGATGGTCATGCTCTCGATGTTGTCAGGGGCGATCATAGCCAATGGGTTGGCCATACCGTTCACTCCGTCATTGCTCAAGGGCACACCGTCAAGCACGATAAGAGGGTCGTTGGAGGCATTCAGAGAAGCGCCACCGCGGATACGGATTGTCGCGCCGCCTTCAGGGCTACCGCCGTTAGGAGTAACTACCACACCAGGGCTTGCACCCACGAGAAGATCCTGAGCAGAAGTCGAGATGCCTGCCTCTACCTCATCAGGAGTCACAAGTGCTACAGAGCCGGTTGCGTCTGATTTCTTAACACTACCGTAACCGATCACCACAGTCTCCTGAAGCATTGTAGCGTTCTGTCCGAGTGTCACTTTAATCTCAGTGCGTCCGTTTACGGCTATCTCCTGTGGATCATAACCGATATAGCTCACAACGAGTGTGGCATTCGGAGCAACGTTCAGAGTAAAGTTGCCATCGATATCGGTGGCCGTACCGTTGGAGGTACCTTTCTCCATTACGGTAGCTCCGATCAGAGGTTCACCAGTCTCATCGTCCACGTATCCGTGTACGGTGATTTTCTGTGCGAAACCCGGAAGTGCGAGGCCCAAAACCATAACTATGGTCAGCCACAACTTCCTGTTCAGATGAAAACAGATGTTTTTCATGCAAGAATAATTTAGTTGTTATTAATTGAATTGTTGTTAGTTTTCAGGTTAAACAAAGTTATCTTCATGATAATGATTGTTTAAGGTTAATCCACTCCGATGGTAGTTTCCCTCATCGTTAATTCCTTCATGGTCTGTCGAGACTCTTCTCCTACAGATTGTCTAAGCCAAGGTCGTTACCTTCGGGCGGGTTAATTAGTTAAGCAGGCGGAAATCCACGATTTCCATAATCATGGTCTTATATCCATATTCTCGCGATTTTTATTAAATTCGCTTCTTTCGGACTAAAACTGCGCAAAAATAAGAATTAATTTTTCTTTACACTTATTAATATTCTTTCATTAACAATGTTAATTAACAATATTAACATTAAAATCCCAAGCATCGATTGCGATTTTCCGGATGAGAAGTTTTTGAAACTTTTACTCATCTCCTTTCAAATCTACTTTTTAACTTAACTGCTTGCTTATACAATAGTCTATACGTCAAAGTCGTTTAAACTTCATCATGCCATGCGTGCAATTCATTAATAAAGACGTAATCCTTATGAATCTTAAAACCATCCTCACCTCCCTGTCAGTAGCTTTAGCTACGCTGTCTACGCCTTTCACCTTATCTTTATCTGCACAGAATCCCCATAGATATGTTGGAGGCGATATATCCCTTCTTCCTGAATATGAAAAGGCCGGAGCAAAATATTTTGATCATGATGGGACTCCGATTGATCATCTGCTCCCTTTCCTCCACAACGAGGGGATGAATGCAATGCGGGTACGCCTGTTTGTCGAGCCTGATAAATACACCGGTGCTGATGCCGACCCGAATGCGTGTCAGTCGATGGAGTATATCCTCCCCCTGTGTCGGGAAATAAAGGAGAATGGCTTCGCTCTGATGCTTGACTTCCATTATTCCGACACATGGGCCGACCCCGGTAAGCAATGGACCCCTTCGGCATGGGCCAATCTCTCGGATGATGAGCTATACACCAAAATTTACGATTACACCAAAGGGTCTCTCCAGACCCTTGCCGATGCCGGAGTAGTGCCTGAATTCATACAGACAGGCAACGAAATCAGCTTCGGAATGCTTTGGGGGCCTTACGGCTCATCTGACAGCGACCTCAAGAAAACCTTCCTTGGAAGCGATGACAATTGGGAAAGATTGGGCAAACTTCTTAAGAATGCCATCAAGGCTTGTCGGGAGGAATGTCCCGATGCCAAGATAGTGCTTCACACCGAGCGCACGGCTGATGTTGCCGTGCAAGACAATTTTTATGCCCGTATGCATGAGATGGATGTAAACTATGATATAATCGGTCTAAGTTACTATCCATATTTTCATGGTCCATTATCCTCTCTCAATACAGCCATCAACTCTCTCGAACAGAATTTTCCCGACAAAGAAATTATGGTAGTTGAGACCGGGTATTCCTATAAATGGGAAGTGCCGGGCTCCAACGTCAACGTTGACTATCCATATTCTGATGAAGGACAAAATCAGTTTGCCAAGGAACTTGTAGATATGCTCCTCTCTCATGAAAAGGTCACCGGGCTTTTCTGGTGGTGGATGGAATACAACGCCTACTCCACCAACCTGTCCGGCTGGTATAACGCACCTCTTTTCGATAGCACAACAGGGCGTGCCACCTCTGCATTGAAAACCATCTGTGGTTTTGCCTCGGAATCAGGAAGCGTCTCCACCATTGATGCCTCGCGCCCCGTCAACGACATTTACTACAATCTCAACGGTCAGAGGGTCTGCAACCCCTCTCAAGGTCTCTACATCAACAACGGCCGTAAAATCCTGATCACCCGATAGCCTTTCATTAATCAAATGACTATTTCACATCATCAATGGCTAAATTTAGAGTTAAAAAGGGGGAGGCACCTGCTCAGGCGCCTCCCCTTTCTCAGTTATTCTTGGTGTGCTTAGCTTCATTTGGTGCATGTAGCTGTGTAAGGTATTGTCGTGAGGTCGAATGTCACCGTGTAGGTGCCGGCTCCCGGATCCTGGAGATTGCCTCCGTTGAAGGTCATATTCTCCATACTGTTGCCGAAACTGATGGCCCAGTCATTGTTGGCCCGTATCTTCCATTCGCCGTCACCGGGGAAGTTTACTTCCGCTGTATAGACCTTGTGACTCGCATCCGGTGTCATCTCCGCATCGCCACCCCAGCCATTGAATGTACCTATCACTCCGAGTGTGGTGATCGGTTCGAGGCTGTAGGTGAGTTTATCGGTGTTCACACTTGCCCAGTAAAGTCCGGTAGGTGCGGAAAGGTTACTTGCGCCGCCATCTGTGTCGAGTTTACCGGCAACCACATTTCCGGCATCATCCTTCTTAGCTCCATAGTTGGGACCATCCCAGTTTTGCTGTGCGCTAAACTTGAACTCTCCATCCAGATAGATGAGACCTGTGTATTCCACTCCATCCTCCGAGCCGAGTATCATACTCTCCGCCTGATTCCAGCCATTGCTGTTGCCCGGTGTGTAGAGCACGAATTCAGGACCGCTCACCACGAAATAGGGTTGCACCTTCTCCAAAGCGAGCCATTCGCTGTTTACCACACTCGAAGCTACGCCGGGGAGCTGTGCCGTGGCCCGTACATAGACCTCGTGAGGCTGCTGCACCTCGGGATTGGCATTCCAGTCGCTCTGGCTCTCAATGCCGTGAAGCGAGAGAATAGCCTTAGAGAGATCAGACTCCTTCACCTCTATCTCTGCAGAGGTAAGCTTATCAGGCACGAGACTACGGATATTCTCAACAGCGGCATCTTTTGACAAAGCCACCTCAAGGCCATAGTTCACTGATGAAGCGAAACCGTAATCCGGCTTCTTCGTCACCTCAAATTTGAGGCTCTTTCCCGGCTCAAGCACCAATGTTTCCGAAGCGTATGTCGGAGTGGCGAGCTCTACCCCACCTGTCTGCTGCGTCGGCTCCTGATACACCGGAGTCTTGTCGTCTTCGCAGCCGGCCAATGTCCCCACAAGGAGAGCAATACCTATATATGATGTTATTTTTTTTATCATAGCTTTTCAGTTTTAGAAATGTAAAACGATTTGCCCACTCTCTCAATAGCCGGGATTCTGTCCGATTGTGGCTACATACTGGTAAGGTATTGCATACACTGCGCGGTTGGCGTCTATGCCGGTGCCTTCGAGCACTCCACCCTTCCACGACCAGTTGTAGTTCGATCCGGTGTATTTGCCAAAGCGGATAAGGTCGCTTCTGCGCCAGCCCTCCCAATAAAGCTCTGTCTGACGCTCATGTAGAAGATTGTCGGCCGTTAGTGCCAGCGGCTGAAGACCTGCACGCTCACGTACCTTATCGAAGTACTGCTTACCGTTACACTCAACTCCATTCAGCTGACATTCCGCAAGCATCAGGTAAGTATCGGCGAGTCGGAACAACGGATAGTCGGCATTACACATCTGGTTGGCATTCTCCAAGCCGGCTTCATTCGTATAATCATCTTCGGTGGTATAGGTGTATTTGATACACATGTAACCGTCGGAATTCTCATCGAAGTTGTCAAGATTGGCCACATCCACATTGAATGTGCCTGCATAGTAGAGAGCGCGCTCATCACCCTTCTCGAATGATTTTGAAAGTTCGGGGCGCATTCTCACACCGCTCCAGGGCACTGCCGTAGTGCCGAGGCTCTTGAGCACCTCTGTCGGAGCTGATTCCACGTAGGCGCCGGCGGTAAGATAAGTGGTGCCACCATAGGTCTCCATTACGCCCACCTGCTGAGGCACTGCCCAGAGAATCTCGCCATTACCTACATACTTGTCGTTGGAGGCGCAGAAGAGATACTTATAGGTCGGAGCCAACGAGGGGATAGAGGCAACAATCTTCTGGCATTGCTCGGCACACTCCCTATACATATCCTGGCCTACATATACTTTGGCATTGAGATAGAACTTGGCGAGGAGCATACGGGCTGCCTCCTCTGAAACCCGGCCATAAGCCTGACGGGAAGCGGGCACAAGGTGTCCCTCATCTATCGCCGCCTTGAGATCGCTTACAGCGGCATCGAAAAGCTGTTTACGGTCATATGTCGGGGGGATACCGCCGGTTGGAGTGTCATTCACATAAGGTCCCTTACCGAAAAGATCCACCATATAATAATAGCCTAACGCACGTATCACTCTTGCCTCGGCTTTCATCGCCTCTACCTCCTCCTCGCTGAGATATGACTTCGCGCCATTCGCTTTGGATAGGAACTCCGTGGCCTGACGGGCGGTGTAGAACTCGCGTGAGAATGCGGCATACACCCATTCATTGTCAGTGCCCCATGTGTTGAAGTTCAGGGAGTGGTAGCCGGGGTCGTTCCATTTATTGGAGATGATGGCCTCGTCGGCCGATATCTCCTGGAGGTTCCAATGGCAACGGGTGAAGGTGCCCGCACCACCGTCGGAGGTGCTAAGGTTGCCGGGATAAAGGAGAGCCCCGTAGAGTGAGCCGAAATAGCCCTGCCATTCAGCTGCGCTTGAAAGCTCGGTCTTTGTATTGGGGTCGGTGGGCTTCAGGTCGAGGTCGTTCACGCAGGAGGTCATCCCCACCATGGCTGCGCCCACAGCACACATAGTTATATATTTCTTGATTTTCATAACTTTAAGATTTTGGGTTTAAGTAGTTGATGGGAATCAGAACTGTGCCACGATACCTAATGTGAAGGTCACGGGGCGGGGATAAACGTTGCTGTCGATACCGCTGCCTACCTCGGGGTCAAGACCTTTGTATTTCGTGATTACGAAAGGATTCTGAACCGCGCCATAGAGACGGAGGCGCATGGTGTCGTTGAAGAGACCGGGCCATGTATAGCCTACGGAAATATTGTCGCAACGGAGGAAGCTTGCATTGCGCACGAAGTAGTCGCTTGAGCGCACCTGTGTGTCACGGGTCATATTCCAGAGATATACGTTGTCCATAAGGTTGCTGAGCGGAGCGTTCGAAGTGGCAGAGATGAAGGAGTTGTTCATCTGGTTGGCGTTGTAGAGCCAGTTGCCGAAGCTTGCGCGGAGCACGATGCCGAAGTCCCAGTTCTTATAGTTGAAGGTATTCTGCCAGTTAAGTGTCACCGACGGATCCTTACTGTGGTAGAGATATTTGTCGGCCTCTGTGATCTCGCCATCGCCGTTGCGGTCTACGTAGACACCCTCAAGCGGTGTGCCGTCGGGGTTGTAAACCTGCTCATACACCCAATAGCTGTAGGCGGGATAACCCTCCTGATGCTTCATTATGTTCACGCCGTTGCCGATGCCGCCGGTCGATGTGTCGGCGCCCTCTGCCAGACGGGTCACTTTATTCTTGTTCCATGCCACGTTCAGACTGCTGGTCCACTGGAAATCCTGGTTGACAATCGGACGGGTCACGAGATTGAACTCTAAACCGTAGTTTTCAAGGTCGCCGAGATTGAGGTTACCCATATTTGAGAGGTTGGAGCCGGCAGGGAAGTTGGCATAGGTGAGAAGGTCTTTGGTCTTGCGCAGATACCAGTCGATGCTACCGTTAATACGGTTGTTGAGGAAGCCGAAGTCAAGACCGATGTTGTATGTGGTGGTTGTCTCCCATTTCAGATCGGCGTTATACCATCCCGGAGTCACGAGGAACTGATCCTGACCACCGATCGGGTAACGTCCGTTGAGATCGGTCGATACATTGTAGGTAGGAAGGTAGGGGAAATATACGCCCAAGTCCTGCTGGCCGGTCTGGCCGTAGTCAAGACGAAGTTTAAGATCGCTGAACACGTTGCGCACGGGATCCATGAAGGGCTCCTCAATCGCACGCCATGCAAGAGCCACGGCGGGGAACACACCCCAGCGGTTCTCTTTGGAGAAACGTGATGTGGCATCTCCACGGAGGGTAACAGTCACCAGATAGCGGTCTTTATAACCATAGTTCACGCGACCGAAGAACGACACAAGCTGATAAGGTGTGCTGCCATACCATGTGGCGCTGCGCTGATATTTGTCAAACGGCTCACCGGGAGCGTTAACGTATGAATAATTGTGCTGTTTGTCGCGGAATTTCTGCCAGGAGTAGCCGGCGGTCACATCCAATGATGAGTGGATGGCCTCAAATTCCTTGTTGTAGTTTAGGAAGAAGTCGAGAAGCAGGTTGTAGCGCTCCTGAAATTCCTTTCCTTTGTTGGTGTAGCCATCATAGACGGGATCGTCGCTGCCTGCCACATAGTGACCCTCTTTCCATGCCACCGGTGAGAATGGGAAGTTGTAGTTGGTACATTCTCCATGATTATACTCATAGCCCAGGTTGAGGTTAGCCTTAAGGTCGGGGAAGAAAGGCAGGGTATAGTCAAACTGGATATTGCCCACTGACTGATAAACCTGCGATTTTGATGAATAGTCGTTGATTGAGGCAACCGGGTTGAGGGCCGCGAGTGTGTTGGGGCGGCCTGCCGGTGTGTCCATTGTAGCTAACGTGCCGTTCTCCATATAGGTCACGTAGTTGTTGTAGTGGTTGCCACCGGGCATACGCACCGGAAGAGTCGGGTTGAAGCTCACGGCACCGCCAAGGCCGTCGCCGTTATAGCGGTTGGCGATATAAGCACCCTTCAGGCTTGCATTGATCTTAAGGGTATTGTCGAAGAATGATGGATTAAGGTTGACACCGAGAGTCACACGGTCCATCTTTGATGTGCGGATTACGCCGTTGTTGTTGGTGTAGCTCGCCGCCACACGGTAAGGGAGCCAACCGGCTGTGCCGCCCACACTGAGGTTATAATCGCTCGAAACTGACGTGCGGAGCACCTCTTTCTGCCAATCTGTGTTGTAGATCCTGCCATCAATGCCGAGGGCTCCGGCCTGTGGAGAATCTGCACCGTAGTAGTCTCTTACAAAACCGGCAAACTGATTGCCGTCCATCATGTCCATATAGTTGCGGGGAGTGTTGACATACATATTGGCCGCGAAATTCACCTGCGGACGTCCGCTCTTACCCTTCTTGGTGGTGATGATGATGACGCCGTTTGATGCACGGCTACCATAAATAGCTGTTGCCGAAGCACTCTTGAGGATTGTCATTGATTCTACATTGTCAGGCGACACGAGGCTCAACGGGTTGGATGAACCCTTCACGCTTCCGCGCTCCATAGGCACACCGTCGATCACGATAAGGGGTTCGTTGGAGGCTGCAAGCGAGGCACCGCCTCGGATTATGATGCTTGCATCGCCCTGAGGGCTGCCGCCATTGGTGGTGACCACGACACCCGGACTGGCACCTACGAGAAGATCCTGTGCCGAAGTGGCCAGACCAGCCTCGATCTCACTCGGTTTCACTACCGATACGGAGCCGGTGGCATCTGATTTCTTGACCGTTCCGTAGCCGATCACCACGGTCTCCTGAAGCATCGTGGCGTTCTCAGCCATTGTTACCTTCAGCTCGGTCTGTCCGTTTACGGCCACCTCCTGTGGATCGTAACCTACATAGCTCACCACAAGCGTGGCGTTGGGGGCTACGTCAAGGGTAAAGTTACCGTCGATGTCTGTGGCTGTACCGTTTGTGGTGCCTTTCTCCATAACCGTAGCACCGATCAATGGTTCTCCGTGCTCATCGTCCACATATCCGTGTACGGTGATCTTCTGCGCGAAGCCCGGAAGCGCAACGCTCAGCACTAATGCTATTGTGAGCCATAGCTTCCTGTTCAGATTGTAGAAAGTGTTCTTCATGCAAATCTTAGTTTATGGTTTATGATAGGATTGGTTCAGACTGTGTTTTTCATTCTCTCTGTTCTGTTTATTCTTTCATGATAAGAAAGATGATTTTGAAAGAGTGAAAGGGTTGCGTATAGGATGAAGAGAGGGTAATGAGGTGATCTGTCTTATTGCACTCTAACGTTGGGTAGACCTATGACTTTATTACCTTTTTTTAATACTTTCGGTTTGATGCACATCCGAATTTTAACTATTACACCAACCGTTTTAATAGAATAAATGTCAAGTATTCAGATATATGGCAGTCTATTATTACAATTGTTAAAAAATTGTCTTGATGCTTCACACGGAAAGGTCAGCTCTCTCTCGGAAGGAGTTCTCCATCGCCTCTCATCAACAGCCGGGCACTCCGAAAAGAGGGGAGCAACCTCCCGGTTGTCCCCCTCTCATCGGCATGTGCATTTAATCAAAATTAGGTTATTCGTCGCAGTTGACAATTTTATTGTGGGTTTACGAAGTCTACATCTGGAATAGCTTTTGGGTTACTCTAAGAATCTTTATCTCTGTAACGCTCCTTTGCCTTATAATACCCCCCGACTCGTGACTTTGTTCGCGGGATTCACATATTTTAATCATTATTCACCCCCTAAAACTTTCCTCCTCAAATAGCTTTTCTCTCCACTTTAAAACAACGTTTCAACCAAGAAGGACGGGGGTATTCCTATCTCCATGCCTTCACCGCCCTTTTATGCACGGCGGCTATATTCAGGCCGATCATCACAAGGCTCAACAGCAATCCCACGCCGAGACCGAGCCACGGAGATCCGACATCCGCACCAAGACGCTCCAAAGGCTCTATATACCATCCACGCATCGCCACGCCACACACGGCGGCAAGCAGATATGCTACAAGCGTAGACACCACCACCATCACCACATATGGGTGCTCCACATCCTTCACAGCCACTCCTAACATAAGAAGTGAATGAAGCTTGTCGCGATTCTTCTCCATCAACAACGACATCGAGAGAAGAAGTATGAAGAATGAGAGAAGGGTGATCACTCCTCCAATCGCTATGACAATTCCGGCCACTATTTTCAACAGATAAGCCGCCTGACTGTTGCTCTTATCGCCGGCCACCTCCATGCCGTTGGCTTCGAGATAATCCTTTATCGCCACATCGCCGGGGCTACTTACATCTACAATCAATCGCGACGGTCCTTTATTCTCTTGAGAACCAAGCTCCCGGTTGCTCCACTCCAGGAACTCCTCGGGCACAAGGATAGTGTTCAACCGGTCTGACAAGCCAACTACCCTACCCCTGAAATCGCGCATCTTGCGTCCATCATCCGAGGTGAGCGTCAGGCGCAGCGGTATGCCGGATATGATATTCTCCGAGAGTTGAGGCAGACCGGCCGAACCGGCGAAACCGAAATTATAGAGAGCCAGATAATCTTTCGATATTATTATAGGCACCTCTCCCGTGCGCTCATCAAAACCCCATCCCGATGCCACTCCATCTACAAATCGGTCGGGCACTGACTCGAAGAAGAGCATCGTCGACATCCGTCTCCCGCCATCTTCTCCCACGGAAGCCCATATCCTGTAGTCGGCCGACGTGAACTCACCTACACTCCTGACCCAAGGCTGAGATTCAAGATCACGGATATCTTCATCTGTGAATACGGATGAGCCTTTCTCCCAGACATTCGCTCCTGTCACCCGTTTGTTGACCACAAGAATATCATTATTGACAAAGCTCTCTTCAGATCTCCATAGGGAACTGGCATCGCTGTAAAACTGTAGTCCGCCGATTATAATCAGCAGACCTATGAAATTCGACAGTATGAATCCTGCTATACGTGCCGGAGATGTGTTCTTACGAAGCAAACGACTTATCAGTTTCATATTTTCGCTCTCTTTATAAATTCAGCTTTACAATTTCAGCGCGACGCTCTCCTCTATAAGCAGATGATTCCCCACCGAGGTGGAGATGATGCCCGCGCCCTGCCGTGATGCCTCCTCCACAATCATCGAGGCTGCCCTGCGATTGTTCTCCTCATCAAGATGGCTCACCGGCTCATCCAGAAGTATGAAATCAAACGGCTGGCACAAAGCCCTTATTATCCCCACCCTCTGCTGCTGCCCTATCGACATTCTACCCACCGGATAGTCGCGGCGCGAGTCAATTCCCAATTCATGGAGCCATTCCTCTATGCGTTCAAGGCTCACATGGCCCGTGAGAGAATTTTTAAGGATAATATTCTCCAGGGCCGTAAGTTCGGGGAATAGGGAAAGCTCCTGCGGCAGATAAGCCAGATGGAGGCGACGCATCTCCTGCCAGTCGTTCATGGAGAGAGTGGTTGCATCGCGGTCGTTGAAACATAGAGTGCCCTCATAATCGCCGCGCGAGCCATAGATATAAGCGCACATCGACGATTTTCCACCGCCACTGGCGGCCTCGACCCTATAATAGCACCCCTTGCGGAATATGAGTTCTTTCCGCCAGACATCAGAGGCCGGGATGCTCTCCGAGACAAAGACTCTCGGAAGCATCCCGGCCATTCTTATCGATTCTATTTGCATCTTATGTCAATCCGCTGTTAATCCGCGTGGAGATAGATTTTCACTGAAGTTTGGCGGAAGCCTCGCGGATGCGGCGCATAGCCTCGCGGATATTGTCGTCGGAAGTAGCGTAGCTCAGGCGCATGTAGCCGGGAGCACAGAATGCATCGCCGTCGACACAGGCCACATGAGCCTCCTCAAGAATATACATCACATAGTCGCCGCTGCTCTTTATCTCACGGTCGCCATATCTCTTGCCCACATATGAACTAACCTCGGGGAAGAGATAGAAAGCACCCTGAGGCTCATTGATTACCCAGCCGGGAATCTCCTTGGCGAGGCTCACAATGAGATCGCGACGACGTTCGAATGCCTTGCGCATCTCCTCGATACATTCCTGCGGACCATCATAGGCCGCCTCTGCTGCCTTCTGGGCTATTGATGAAGCGCCGGAGGTGTACTGCCCCTGAAGCTTCGACACTGCCTTGGCCACAGCGAGCGGACCCGCCATGTAGCCGATGCGCCAGCCTGTCATGGCATAGGCTTTCGAAACGCCATTGACGATGATGACACGGTCGCGCACATTCTCAAACTCGCAGATGCTGTGAACCTCATCCACGAAATTGATGTGCTCGTAGATATCGTCGGCAAGAATCATCACATCGGGATATTTCGCCAGAACGTCGGCAAGACCCTTGAGTTCATCGTAGCTATAGACACTTCCCGTAGGATTTGAGGGGGAGTTGAGCATGATCATACGGGTCTTCGGTGTGATGGCGGCCTCAAGCTGAGCGGGAGTGATCTTGAAATTCTGCTCCACGCCGGCATACACCTGTACGGTGACACCCTCGGCAAGCTTCACCATCTCCACATAGCTCACCCATGCCGGAACCGGAATAATCACCTCGTCGCCGGGATTGATGCAAGCCAGGAGCACGTTGCAGAGCTCCTGCTTAGCGCCGTTGCCCACCACAATCTGCTCGGGAGCATATTCCACATGATTCTCGCGAAGAAGCTTTGCAGAGATTGCCTTGCGCAGCGAAAGATAGCCGGGCACGGGTGTATAGCGTGAGAAATTCTCATCCACAGCCTTCTTGGCGGCCTCTTTGATAAACTCCGGAGTATTGAAATCCGGCTCACCTACCGACATATTGATTACATCAACACCGGCAGCCTTGAGCTCGGCGCTCTTCTGCGACATCGCCAGTGTGGCCGATGGAGAGAGTGCCTGAATGCGTTGAGAGATCTGAATCATTATTTCTTTTGTTAGGTAAATCAACCGCCACAGGGGGATTCATCCACCCTTATAGCAGTAATTTTTTAAGTGATTATTCCGCGAATTTAACCATTTAATATGATTACACAAAAAATATTTTGGCTAAAGATAAAATTTTCTTACCTTTGGGTGCTTTTTCTCCCTGCCAAAGCCTCACGGGGAGAGATTTCACACGGCTCTTCGAGCAGAAATTGCATTGACTTTTCTTTGTCCGGGTTCAGATGACTTCCGGAGATGCACGAGCCCGTAAAATGTGCAGGAAACTTCGCAAAATCAATTCTTACGCAACATATATGAAAAAGACAGTTATCTCTGTAAAAGAATTTGGCCTCATGCTTCTATGCCTTATGGTGGCCTTCGCTCCCCTCACGTCGTGCCAGAAGGAGAAGACAGCCAACGTAGAGGATCTTCTCTCCACTGTGCCCTCCTCGGCCGGAATGGTGGTGGGGTTCAACCTAAGCTCCCTTCTTGAGAAAGCCGGATGCAAGATCGACGGCTCCTCCGTGACTCCCGGCAAGGAGATAAAGGAATCGCTCGATGCGGCGCCCGCCGGCAAACAGAACGACCTGATCAAAGCCTTACTCTCAGGCGAGACCGGAATCGATCCCGTAGGAGCCATTCTCTTTACCGATGCCTATAACACTTATTTCACCGCTGCAATAGCCGACACCGAGAAATATTCCGATTTCATCGTGAAGCAGACTGAACTCCCATTCGAGGATGCCGGCGACAACGTGCGGATATCGGGATGTGTGGCTATAAGTGGCGCTCAGACTTGGATCGGACTTTCCAACGGCTCACTCGATGCCAAGGCTATCAAAAACTATGCGAACCTCGATAAAACCCAGAGCTTCGCTTCTCTTGAGGCCGCCAAGGATATGACCACCATGACCCACGACATCGTGGGCTTCGGCCAGATTAAAAATTTCATAGCCGGACGCCTCTCTTTCAGCAACGAGGCTCTTCTGAACCTTTGCATGGGTTTCCTTTTCGACAATGCTACCGCCCTCTCCTTCTATCAGGATTTCAATAATGGCGAGGTTATAAGCAAGGCTATGGTGCTTAACGATAAATCCCAGCCTGCCAAATATCTCCTTCCTGCCGACAAGATCAGTGTCGATGAGGTGAAGAAGCTCCCCGCCAACGCGAATACGCTGGCAGCGGCGGCCATTTCCAAGACTCTTGTAAAGAAGGTGAGCAAGATGGCGGAATCTTTCGGCGGCACACTCCCGGCCACCTTCTCAGCCGTAGCCAATGTGCTTGACGGCACTTCCGCAATAGCTATAGGCACTCCGGAGACTATGGACCCATCCTACTCAGCGATAATCGCCACCGACGGCAAGGCCCCTCTCGAAATGATGCAGTTTCTATCAACATTCGGCAACACTCAGAAAGAAGACAAAATCGTGAAGCTCTCGAAAGGTGAGGTGAATGGCGCTCTTGAAGTGGAGAAGATGGCCGACCGTCTGAAAGGGGCCACGATCGGCGTGGTGTCGCACCTCGACGCAGATTCAAACGATGACGCAGTATCCATGCTCGGAATGATCGACCGCTCCTTCGAATCGGCAGGGGCCGTGTTCACCACCCTCACCGCAACCCTCACTCCGGAGAGCAACAGCCTCTCGCTCAATCTGAATGCCGAGACTGCGAATAAAGATGAGAACTCCCTCTTAGCACTCCTTCAGGCGGCGCTCAAATAAATTTTATAAAAAAAATTAATTTTTATTTGCAGGATTAAAATATAGTTTGTAACTTTGCACCGCAATTCGGCACAAAGCCTTGCAAACTCGGGTGGATACCAGAGTGGCCAAATGGGGCAGACTGTAAATCTGCTGGTTTATACCTTCGGTGGTTCGAATCCATCTCCACCCACTTACGACATCAATTCAATTATTGCACATAACAACAGTACAGAAAGACGGCTCCGTGAGGATTCGTCTTTTTTATTTCCACACCCATCATCTCTGCCATACAAATATTACAAAAAAATTTTCTTAATTTTTGTAAACCTTTTTTTAAACTGCCGTGTCTATGGAATTGTCATGATAACGCCCGACATATGTCATCATCATAGAAGTATCGGCTTTGACTTCCCGAAAAACGCGCCCTGAACGATGAGCATCGATTTCAAGAAACTGATTCTCCGTCTTGGAAAAAGGGATGCCAAGGCTTACAAAGAACTGTTTGATCGGTTCTTTGAGCATTCTTATTGCCTTGCCATGACTTATGTAGTCGACCCCGACGTGGCAAACGACATAGTCCAAGAGGTATTCATTTCTATCTACGATCACTCCTCCGACCTTAATTCCATCGACAATCTCCCGGGCTATATCACTGTGGCTGTGCGCAACAGATGTCTAAACTATCTGCGCGACCTTGATCTCGAAGACCGCAACCTCCATCTTTACTACGAACATCTCCTCACAGCCCCTCTCGATGATGATAACGACAACCTGAAAGAACTCATTGCAAAAATCGAACAGGAGATGCCCTCTCTCCCGGAAAGTTGCCGGGTCATCTGCGAGATGAGGTTCAGGCGTGGCATGAAAATTAAGGATATCGCCTCTGAGCTGGATCTGGCTGTGGGGACAGTGAAAGTGCAGCTTCACCGTGCCGTCATAAAGATTAAAAGCAATTTGGAAAATTTTTAATTTTTTCTTAAAACTTGTAAACCTTTTTCCTTCTCTTCGTGTCATTGGAGCAAAACCGATTTTATATGGAAGTCGAACTACTCTATAAAAAGATCGAAGACAACCTGACATCAGAAGAAGAGAAATTGGTGGATGAGTGGCTCAATGCCTCACCCTTGCATCTCGCCTATTTCGAACGCCTGAAAACTCATTATTACGAGAGGAATGATTTCAAACCCCTCTCCGAGACCCTCAACACCTATCGGGAAAGCTACAATAAGAAAATAGAAGCCAAATTCCGAAGGAAAAGATGGACCGGGTATTCAGCCGTGCTTCTTGTGGCCTCTATCATGTTGCTTCTAAGTGTGGCGGTGGTCATGTTCTACAATCCCACCGAAAATATCTCTGAGCCCTCGGTCATAGTGGCTGATAACGCTACGGCCATATCCGTCGAGCCGATCGACACCGTGCCGGTCTATACCGAAAAGAAAACAAACCGGAAGATTGTGCTCGCCATAGGCAACAATTCAAGATTCGGTCTGTCGGAAATTTCTGACAGACAAGTGGACAACGTGGAGTATGACGCTGAAAACAGCATGGTGACATACCGGCATGAGAACTCTACGAAGCCTGCGGAGATCCATAAGCTCTCGACAGCGGCCGGAGCCGAGCTTTGCCTGCGAATGGAAGACGGCACAACTGTCTGGCTCAATTCCAACACTGAAATCGAATATCCGAGCTATTTTGCCGCCGACGCGCGCAGAGTGACAATTAAAGGTGAGGCTTATTTCGAAGTCAGCCGTGACCCTGCAAGGCCATTCATCGTAAGCACAGGCGATATGGATGTGAGAGTCTACGGCACGCAGTTCAATGTCAACACCCGACGCCACGACACCGTCACCACAACTCTCGTGGAGGGTTCCGTAGCCTTGATTCCCTCCGATTCCGAGAAGGAGATATTCCTCACACCGGGAGAGACAGGAAAATTTGATGAGGCTACCGGCGACATCAAGGTGTCTGACGATGATATCGACCTCTATATCGGGTGGAAGAACGGAGCCTATCATTTTGCTGAGACATCCCTCAAAGAGCTATTCGATGAGGTGGCTGAATGGTATGGAATCGAGGTTTCCTTTAACGATGAATCGCTCGAAAATGAGGAATTCAGCGGTATAATATCCCGCAAGATGCCCCTCATGGATCTTCTTAATATCCTTAGTCAGACTAACTATATAGATTTTGATCTTAAAAATAAACACCTGATTATAAAAGCAAAAGAAAATAATTAATCCTAACCAACAAAGCGGCATGAAACAATTTTTTATACTGACGCTATTTGCGCTCCTGTCATTGCAGGCTGCTATCTTCGCGGATAATTCCTCGGGAGCAAATGCCCGCCTTGACCTCCCCGACACCGAGATGTCGATAGAGCAACTTTTCAAAACAATTCATCAGCAGACCGGTATGTCGGTGATTTACAATGTCAAAGACGTTCGATTCCTGAAGAAGGTGAAAGTTACTCTTCCCCAGCCTACTGTAAAGCAGGCTCTCGATGAAGTGCTCAATCCCAAACACGTGAGCTATGTGATCGATAAAAATTCTATCATCATCAAGCAGATCACTAATTCCGTATCCGGCACTGTGCGCGATGAACTTACGGGTGAACCGCTCGTGGGAGCCTCGATATTCGACAAAAACAGCTCCACCGGAGTTGTGACCGGTCTTGAGGGGGAATATACGATATATGCAAAGAAGGGCGCTACGATCACGGTGTCATATCTCGGATATAAGCCTGCCCACCATAAGGTGGGTGACTCCGAAACCATCAACTTCTCCCTTACTCCCGACACCCAGACTTTCGATGATGTCGTGGTGACAGGTTATAAGGTGATCGACAAACGTGCCTCGACAAGCGCGATCACCTCTATAAAGGCTGAGGATATCATGCGTCCTGACGCTCTCTCGATCGACCAGATGCTCGAAGGCCAGGTGCCCGACCTTATGTTTATGTCAAACTCCGGCGAATCCGGAGCGGCTCCGAAGATCCGTATCCGAGGCACTTCATCCATCATCGGCAACCGTGAGCCTCTCTGGGTGGTAGACGGTATCGTGGTGAAGGATCCCGTGCCAATCTCTCCCGATGAGCTCAACGACCCCGATTATGTGAATCGTCTCGGCAACGCTATCTCCGGACTCAATCCTCAGGATATCGAGCGTCTCGACGTGCTCAAGGATGCCTCGGCCACGGCCCTCTACGGCACAAAAGCGGCCAACGGCGTGATCGTAATCACCACGAAGCGTGGTAAGGAGGGACCGGCCAGCATACGCTATACCAACTCCTTCACATGGAAGGCTCGCCCGCGCTACACCGACCGCTCGGTGGATGTGCTCAACTCCAAGGAGCGTATCGCCCTTTCCAAACAGCTCTTCGCCGACCATTACGTCTACAACCCCAACAATACGCTCGTAGGTTTCGAATATCTCATGAACGAGCTTTACGGCGGACGTATCACGCCGGATCAGTTTAACAGCCAGCTCAGCTGGTTTGAGACCGTCAACACCGATTGGTTCGACCTCCTCACCCACGACAGCTTCTCTCAGCAACATACACTCACCGTGAGCGGAGGTTCTTCTAAAGCTTCTTACTATGCCTCTATCGGTTTCACCGATGATGATGACATCGTAAAGGGCAACACCAACAAGCGCTACAACGCTATGGTGAACCTCGACGTGAACTTCGCAAGCTGGCTCACAGCCACCTTCGGTCTGAACGGCTCCGTCTCCGACCGCAGCTACTATCAGAGTTCAATCGCGCCCCTACAGTATGCCTACCGTGCAAGCCGCGTGATTCCGGCATACAACACCGATGGTTCGCTCTACTATTACGACCAGTGGGAATATCAGGGCTATCCCTATCGCTATAACATTCTCAACGAGCTTGAGCATAGTGGTGTGGACCAGAACGGAACTCAGATATCTTTCAACACTAACTTCCGGTTTACGATCACCGACTGGCTCTCGGCTAACGCGATCTTCTCCTACACCGCATCAAACACCGGCATCAACAGTCTCTGGGGGCAGGAGACTTATTACGCCGCAAAACTGCGTAGCTGCGAGCTCGGAGAGACACCTCCCGAATACAGCGCAATGCCTCAGGGAGGTGAACTCTCTGTCAACAACACCAACCTGCGCAGCTGGACCGCCCGAGTGCAGCTCGACTGGAACAATTATTTCCATGACGTGCATAACTTCAGCGGCGGTATCGGTGTGGAGGCAAGCTCCGACAGCTATAAGGGATATTCCAACACTACCCGAGGATATTTCCCCGACCGCGGCATGAGCTTCGCCAATGGAATCGACATCACCAAATATACCAACTATGGTGCATGGCTCGCATCCAACACCCCCTCCATATCCAACTCCAAGCAGAATGTGCTCTCCGCTTATATCACGGCAAGCTACAACTGGCAGCGTATGATCTTCCTCAATGCCAATGCCCGTGTCGACGGCTCCAACAGCTTCGGCGACCGTGCCAACGACAAGCTTCTCCCCATCTGGTCGGTGTCGGCATCTTTCGACGCCGCACAGCTCCCCTCTCTGCGCGACCTCACCTGGCTCGACTATTTCTCCGTGAAAGGTAGCTACGGTTTCCAGGGCAATATGCTCTCCGATCAGTCGCCGGTAATGATTATCCGCCAAGGTTCTTACAACGACTTCTACGGCGAATATATGTCTACTGTGGAGCGTAACCCCAACCCGGATCTACGCTGGGAGAAAACCTCAAGCTACAACCTCGGTTTCGAATGGGGTTTCTTCAACCGTGCTCTCCAGTTTGACGCATCTTTCTACTGGAAACATACCAAGGATGCCTTCATGACCAAGACCATCTCCACCGTCAACGGCTATGAGAGCTATGTGGTGAACGGTGGCGATATCGACAACACCGGTTACTCTTTCGGCATCACCGGACGCATCATCAGCACCAAAGACTGGCAGTGGAGCGTATCTACCAACTTCTCACGCTACATCAACAAGGTTAAGTCTCTACCGGCAGGAGAATCATACGACCTCGATGACTTCCTCAACGGTACGGCTATCGTGAAAGGGCAACCTGTAGGCACATTCTATTCCTACAAATTTCTCGGACTTAGCCCTGTGGACGGCGGACCGATGTTTGACGACTGGATCGACCATACGGAAGACCTAAAGGGTCTCAGCAAGTATGACACCTACACAAGTGTGCTCTCCGCAAGCGGCTCTCGCGAACCTATCATGTCGGGTAACCTCTCCACCATTCTCCGCTGGAAGAATCTCCGACTCAATGCCAATTTCGTCTATAGCCTCGGAGCCAAGACCCGTCTCTTCGGTATGTATGGATCCGGCACTGAAAGTAATGGTGTATATGCTCAGCAGGGTGAGATCAAATCTGAAAACAATCTCAGCCGTGATTATCTCGACCGCTGGCAGAAACCGGGCGACGAGCTTCACACAAATATCCCTGCCATCATCGGACAGATGCATCCCAACTATTTCAAATATCTCAACCATTGGTCGTCAAACATGGATGGCATCCAGGCCTTGGCCGACTCTTACTGGGATATGTATGACTACTCCGACATCCGCGTGGTCAGCTCCGACTATCTGAAGCTCAACACCCTCAGCCTCTCCTACGATTTCCCGAGCAATCTCCTGAAACCTTGGGGCTGCAAACGTCTTGAGCTCACTGTCACCGGTACTAATCTCTTTACTATCTGCGACAAAAAACTGAAAGGCCAGACTCCTACCCAGGGTGGTTTCACCACCATTCAGCTCTCAGATCGTCCCGGATTCTCATTCGGACTTAACATCTCCTTCTAAACAACCTTCAAAATATGAAATCTATAAGCAAATTCATATATAGCGCCGTAATACTGCTCTGCGGAATGGGTGCCACTTCCTGCAACGACTTCCTGAAAGAGTATTCCCAGGATCTCGCCAAAGTAAACTCTTGGGAAGATCTCGACGAGGTGCTTCTCGGCGATGCTTATCTCCACACCGGAAGATATTACAAAACCGGCTCCAGTTATGTCAGCAGTGAACGTGATGACCACTTCGACATCCTGCATTTCATGAGCGATGAGATAAGGACAAGTGATGAACCTTACAATCTCAATGAGTATTACGAGAATATGTTCGCTTTCTTCACATGGCAGCAAGACACGGGGGTTGACAACCAGCTACGCTATCAAGGTGGTGACGATATCTATTTCAACTCACCCTATAAGCGCATCAACGTCTGCAATATGGTGATCGCTCTAATCGACGAGCAATCCTCAAATTCGCCCGACGATGACATGAACAAACGCCGTGTGAAAGGTGAGGCCTACTTCCTCCGCGCCCTCTACTATTTCACTCTCGCCAACCTGTATTGTGAACCATATGACCCGGCTACTGCCGCCACCAAAACCGGCATGCCGCTCAAATTCACCGAAATGATCGAGGATAAGGAATTTGAACGAGCCACACTTGCCGAGACATATGAGAAGGTGCTCGAAGATCTCGCCTTAGCAGAGGAATCTCTTGAAGGCACTGTGCGTAAATCTATCTATCATGCCGATGTCAATACAGTGAGACTCCTCCAGAGCCGCGTGTATCTTTACATGCAGGATTGGGACAATGCTATTCTCAAGGCCAAAGAGGTGCTTGCCGCCAACAATCGTTTGACCAATATCGGCGCCATATCTATTGGCGATAACTGTCTGGACGCCTCCTCGCCGGAAGTGCTTTTCTCAATGGGTGATTATCTTATAGCATTCTTCTTTCAGGATTCAAGATATGATTCTCCTGCCATACATATCTCTGATGATATGCTGAACCTCTACTCTGATTCAGACTACCGTAAGAAAAGATATATAGGGGATGCCCAGTATCGTGGTAAAGACGTATTCCGCAAAATCAACGGTCAGCAGGAGGCTATCGGCTCATACACCACCGTGGGCAGCGTGTTCTGTTTCCGCACACCGGAAGCCTATTTCACACTTGCCGAGGCATCGGCTTATAAGGGTGACGAGGCTACGGCAAGAACAACGATGGAGAAGTTCCTCGCTACAAGAATGGAAGGCGACGTGACTGTGACAGAATCAGGCAACGAATTGATCGACCTTATCCGCGATGAGCGTGCCCGTGAGTTCCTTATCGAGGGTCACCGTTGGTTTGACCTGCGTCGTTATTCAGTTTGTGCTCCTTATCCCTGGAGCAAAGAGATAATCCACGGTTATCCCTACGAGTCCAATTATGATTACAATCATACCGACTGGTATCGCCTTGAGAAGAATGATATGGCCTATACTCTCCCTATTCCCCGTGCAGTTAGAAATTTCCAGGTCTCATTAGGCAACATAGATCGTCCGAACCGTCCGGCTTTCTCCACTACTAATGTCCACGGCTCAAGTTTCGACAATCTCGACAACAATGATGACGATGACTGGGATGACGACTGGGACGATGACTGGGACTGGTGATTGACATCTCCGTAAATCCACAGATGTTGACTATACTTCACAATAATCTAACGATATAAAACAACATGAAAAGAATACATCATATATTCCTCGGGTTAACTGCGATCTTCTCCTTGTTAGTTTGCTCTTGTGGCGACGGCTCTGAGAAGCTGCAGCCGAGTGTACCCTACAAGAACTTCTTCGAGGCTGACCCTGCTGATAAAAGCGCTACCGCCGAACTGCGCAGAGACTTCTACAATAATACCGGCATATATCTAATCTTCTCCGACCTTCTCGGAACTTACACCGATGAGTTTGGCATTGAGCGCACCGAGATGGTTGACTTCAACTGGATTCTCACTGATAATGACTCCTTCTCCTATTATTTCGACGAGGTGGCTGATGAAGATAAGCAGCACGCGACTGATATGGTTGCTAAATATTTTCTCCCTTACATAAATATTGAAGGGAGTAAGCTAAAGCCATACTCAATTCTTCTTGTCTCCAACCTCAACTCAAATCAGAAAGACACATATGATGATCCAAGTCCGGTAGACTACATGAGTTGCTGGAGATGTTTTGCAATCAATGTCGACGAATGGATTGAGGCTGACGAAGAGGGAGCTAAGACACTTGGAAAGAATCTCCTTTATCAACTCGTATCTACAAAAATCGACTACCAGACACCTGAGCTCGAACCTTTCTTCGCTGTCTGTGAGGAACACTATGATAATTATTACATTGTAGAGTCCTTCCCCGAATGGCTGGATGAGCAGGATATCGAAATAATATACAAGGCAGGTTTCCGTAAATATTACGCTGACTGGTATGGAGAGGCTGACTACGATGCTTTCTATTCGAAGAGAAACGATCTTGCTGATTTCATGAAAGCTGTTTTCGATGAAGATGAGGCAGATTTCATGGATAAATGGGGAGACTATCCCAAAATCGTGGAGAAATACAACATTCTGAAGGGATGTATCGAAACTCTTGGTATTGATTTTAATGCAGTGAAATAATGAAAAAGACTATATATTCAATTCTTTTGGGATTGGCTCTCTGCGGAATGGCCGCATGTAGCAACGATGACTCCCTCCCTGATATCTGCCCTGCCGACAGAGGCACCGTCACTGATGATCTCGGCAACGAATACGAATGGGTGCGTATTGGCGACCAGATGTGGACCACTTCCAATGCCAAAAACGGCACAGACCTCGCCGATGCACAATATTACAATAATTATGACTACAAATATGTGCTTGCCTATGATGAGGATGTGGAGTATTTTGAATCGGAATATCTCCCCAACTATGGCAATCTCATGACTCTCGAAGATGCCATCAACTCCGCGCCTGATGGATGGCGACTCCCCACCGATGAGGATTGGCAGAAACTCGAGCGCACTCTTGGCATGAAGAATACCGATTCAAAGGGATTCCGTGGTGACGGCGTGGCAGATGCCTTGCTCGCAAAAGATTCCGGCGCTGAACTCGGTCTTGATCTTGGCGGTGGTTGTTTCCCGAAGAAAAGCTACGGCTGGATTGAGGTAAATCTCGACTACGTAGGGGAACATGCCTATTATTGGACTGCCACCATAGCTCCCGAATATGAGGAGGATTATTCTATGGCTTATTTCCGTCGCATCACGGCCAACTATGGCAAGGTGGCAAGGGAATGTATGCGTGCCGACAGCTATCTCAGCGTGAGATGGGTGAAAGATGTGGAATAAAAAAATTGGTAATAAAATTTGAATATGTCAAAGATGTCTGAACTTCTTTGACATATTCACAAGCCGATAAAAAAACAGCATATGTATTTCATGAAAAAACTTATGCCCGGGCTATGTGCTCTGGCATTGACCATGCCGGCTATGGCACAGGGTGATTTTTCTCTCTCCGGTAAAATCAACGGTCTCCCCGATTCCGTGAAAGTAATTCTCATTGATATCGAGGATCCTGACAACGGGCCAAAAGAGATAGCCTCTGCCAATCCTAAGAACGGCATGTTTGAACTTAAAGGAGAAGTGGCCTCACCCAGGATGTGTGAGGTGCTCTTCCAGAGATATTCACCGAACCAGGAACGCTATCGCACCTCCATGTCTGTACGCACGATGATTGACCCCTCCAATCTCAATATGTCGGCCTCCTATGACTTCGACAGCTTGCTTAATGTCAGGAGCGCCCGTATGGAGCAGGCTCTCAAAGTGACCGGCTCAACCATAGCCGATGAATTTGCAGAGTTTCGTGCTGCTGTGGCTGATGCAGAATATGATAAGAATGAAGCGTCATATCTTTCCGCCCGCAAATATTTCGAAAGCAATGCCGACCCTGACACTGTCAGGAAATACAATGCCATAAAAAAGGTGGAGGCGGATAAATATGAGGAAGTGAGAAACCGGTTCATCGCGGCTCATCCCTCCTACAACATCTCCGCCTACGAGACACAGCGCGAGCTTGAGAATATTTTCAAATATAATGCCGCTCAGATCGATGCAATGGCCGATCTCGTGAAGGCTTGTCCCGACACGGCCCGCACCAATATGGTGGAGAAACGCCGTAAGTTTGCCCACCGTTATGAATTGGGTATGAAGTGTCCGCAGATTGATGTAACTACTCCTGAGGATGCTATTGTTGATTTCAACACCATGATCACTCCGGGAAAATTCACATTCATCGATTTCTGGGCTTCATGGTGTGGGCCGTGCCGTCAGGCCATTCCTCATGTCAAGGAGCTTTATGCTAAATATGGTGATAAAATGAACATCTACAGCATATCGGTAGATGAGAACGAGAAAGGATGGCGTAAAGCCATGGAGAAAGAGGAGATGCCCTGGCCTCAGTTCATACTTAAAGGGGAGGATCAGCTCGGAAAAGGTAGCCGTGCTTTCTTCATCACCACAATTCCCCGCCTCATTCTACTTGATGCCGATGGCCGGGTGATCTGCTCCACCAACAGTCCTGATGAGATAACAGAGGTGATCGAAGCAAATCTCGGAAAATAAATCAGTAATCATTTCTTGAAATCATATCTTATGAAACAGATATTGCTAACCACTGTATTCGCGGCTTTCGCCGCGAATATCGGCTTGGCCGAAGGATTCACTATCACAGCCGACATACCGGGCCTCTCTCAAGGGCGCAACGTAAAACTTGTGTCGCTCGGCGGTAGAAAGAACGATCTTGCTCAGGCAGTCACCATCAACGGCTCCTTCACCCTTAAAGGGAATGTCTCCTCCCCCACCCTTTGCGAAATTCGCATCGAGGGTGCGACAAATGAAGATAAGAGCAATGCCTTGTCTCTCATGGTTGAGAATCTTGACATGAAAGTAACGGCCCCACATATCGACAGTATCCCTCCGGGATTCTATGTCGGCACTCCCGGTCTGGAGAAGTCGCGCTATGTGAAAGTG
The DNA here is from genome assembly GCA_964513775.1 of uncultured Sangeribacter sp. Lineage (GTDB taxonomy): Bacteria > Bacteroidota > Bacteroidia > Bacteroidales > Muribaculaceae > Lepagella. The sequence goes on from CAZEOI010000003.1 coordinate 93,042, forward strand.
GCAGGCGGACAGGCTCAGAAAGAGCTCGATGAATACAACAGCTATATGTATCCCTATAATTATGCTGCGAAAAAAGCCCACTACAATGCATACTGGGATGAAAACCGCGACCGCAGCAAGGAGGGTAAGGCACGCCTACAGAAAGAGCTTTCAAAAGCTTCGATAGCCGAAGCTAAGGCCGAGAAGGAATTCGTAAATGCTCATCCCGACTATGTGATCTCCGGCATCAAAATCATCGGTATGCTCGACTCACCGTTCGGATATTCGAATGAGGAACTCGACGCTATGAAGAAGTCGGTAGCCGGAATGTGGGATAAGGATATGCTCCGTCGCGTAGAGGAGAGGATAGAGAAGAGTCGCGAATATCCCCGTCTCTCTCCGTACACCGATTTCACGGTGCTCGACACTGATGGCAAGGAATGTAGTCTTTCAAGCAAACTTGATCCGAATAAATACACTCTTGTAGATTTCTGGGCCTCCTGGTGCGGACCGTGCCGAATGGCTATCCCCCACGTAAAGGAGTTGGCCAACAAGTATGACGGGAAGCTTGATGTTATCTCAGTGTCTCTTGACAGCGATGAGCAGGCATGGCGTAAGGCTATGGAAGCGGAGAAGATGCCTTGGATTCAGCTTTGGGCCGACAAGCCTCATGTTGAGGCGGTAAGCAAGCCTTACAATATCACAGGCATTCCTTTCATCATGCTTATCTCTCCAGATGGCAAGATAGCATTCGGGGGTCACGACCCTGACACTCTCTCTGAATTCCTGTCGACCACACTCTGACAACCGATTCATATTGCAATACATACACACATACTTTTAGATTATATTTATATTTTTGATTTCAGGATATAAGGTGTTTAAGTAAAAAGTTACACGCATTTTATTACCCGCAACATAACCATTAAAAATTCAAGTAAAAACCTGAAGTAACGAGGGAGGGCCGGAGCATGATGATATGCCCCGGCCCTCTGCTTATAATGAAATAATATTCTTTTTATTTGTCTCAGTCAACTACACCATCAGATTGATAGACGACGAAGTGTAGAAAGAAGCTCCTGATTGATCGGTTTGTCGTTTTTGATAGCCTTTGTGAAGGGCACATATACAATCTCATCGTTCTTGATGCCGATCATCACATTGCGCTGGTCGTCAAGAAGGGCATCTACAGCGGCCGCACCCATGCGGGAGGCGAGTATGCGGTCGTGTGCCGTGGGTGAACCGCCACGCTGGAGGTGACCCAGGATGGTGACGCGGACATCATAGTTGGGATACTCATTCTTCACACGCTCGGCAAGACCCATTGCTCCACCTGTGGCGGGAGATTCAGCCACAAGTACGATAGAGGAGTTCTTTGATTTGCGGAATCCGTTGGCGATAAGCTCATCAAGCTGATCGACCTGGGTAGAGATCTCCGGGATTATGGCAGCCTCGGCTCCTGACGCTATGGCGCCGTTGAGAGCAAGGAAACCGGCATCACGCCCCATGACCTCGATGAAGAACAAGCGTTCATGAGAAGTGGCGGTGTCGCGGATCTTGTCCACACAGTCCATGATCGTATTGAGAGCCGTGTCATAACCGATGGTGGAGTCAGTGCCATACAGGTCGTTGTCGATAGTGCCGGGAAGTCCCACTACCTGGAAAGAGAACTCGTTGGCGAAGATGCGTGCTCCCGTGAGTGAGCCGTCGCCACCGATCACCACAAGGCTGTCGATGCCATGACGCTGGAGCACATCGTAGGCACACTGGCGTCCTTCAGGAGTCTGAAACTCCTTGCAACGGGCAGTCTTCAGAATTGTACCGCCACGCTGTATGATGTTCGACACGTTCTGAGTGGAAAATTCCTCGATCTCATCCGTGATAAGACCTCTATAGCCACGCTTGATGCCGTAAACCTTGAAACCGGCGAAGATGGCGGCTCTTGTCACCGCACGTATGGCGGCATTCATACCGGGAGCATCGCCTCCAGAGGTAAGGATGCCCACTGCTCTTTGTTTTGTCATTGTCATCAACTTTTTATGATTCCATTGAAGTTGCCCGTTCTTTTTCTTATCCTTCTCCTGATCCATCTCCTGCCGAAATGGCATATAGCGGCTTTCTGAATCAGGAAATCGGCTAAAAATTACAATCCGGTTAAAAGTTTAGACAACTTCTATTGCACAAAGATAATATTTTGTCGGGGAAGTGACAAAAATTTTGTTAATTTTGCACTATGAAAAATATTATATTCGATCTCGGCGGTGTTGTAATCGATCTTGACCGCCAACGCGCCGCCGATGCTCTCGAAGCCCTCGGCATAACCGATGCGCCCCTTCTCCTTGGTGAATATGAGCAGAAAGGGCCTTTCCTTCTGCTTGAGACCGGCCACTACACCACAGCCGATCTGTTTGACAATCTCATACCCCGCTGCCGACCCAACACGACATGCGCCGAAATTCGCGACGCTTTCGAGCGTTTTCTCGTGAAGATCCCTATCGAACGCCTGCAGGCTATCCGTGAACTGCGTGAGAAAGGATTCCGCCTGTTCGTGCTGTCGAATACGAATCCGCTGATGTATAACCATTGGATAGATCTCGCATTCCGTCAGGAGGGACTTTCGATCAACGATTATTTCGATGGCATAGTCACTTCATTCCAGGAGAAGAGATGCAAACCGGATCCGGAGATTTTCCGTAATGTCGTAGATCGCTATAAACTCGATCCCAAGGAGACACTGATGCTCGACGACTCCGCAAAGAATTGTGAGAGCGCCCGCTCCATAGGACTCAATGCCATACAGATCGACAATAATGGCACTGATTCCCTCATTGCCGTGTGCCGTCGGCTCGGAGAGGAGGGGGTGAAATAGTGAACAGGACCGCTGCAGCCGTCGGCACTTTCGACGGAGTACATAAGGGACATCATGCCGTGATAGAACGGCTCAAGGATGTGGCCTACGAAAAAGAAATCGAAGCCCTGGTGATAACTTTCGACACTCATCCTCTGTCGGTGATTGCCCCTGAGAGAGCCCCGGCTTCCATAACTTCCACTGATAAGAAGTGTGAACTGCTCAGAGGTTGCGGAGTGATGGCATTGGTGATGCAATTCGATGAAAAGATGCGAAGCACCACAGCACGCGAATGGATGCAACGTCTGCACGACGAATATGGAGTAGAGGCTCTTGTGGTGGGCTACGACAACACGTTCGGCTGCGATGGGGTGTCCCTATCGATTGCCGACTACAAACGTATGGGCGACGAAATCGGCATCGAGATTATCGAAGCCCCTTTTGTGGAGGGTATAAGCTCCTCGGCCATCCGCAAGGCCATACTTGCCGGTGAGGTGGAGAAAGCGGGATCAATGCTCGGCAGATATTTCGCACTGAGCGGAAACGTGGTGACAGGCAACCGTCTCGGTCGCACCATAGGATTCCCTACGGCCAACATCGAGCCTATGCCACATATCACCGTTCCGGCTAACGGTGTGTATGCAGCGATGGCAGTGCTCCCCGACGGATCCCGACACAAGGCAGTGGTCAACATCGGCACAAGGCCAACGGTGCGCCGTGGTGAGAACCGCACCATCGAAGCCCACATATTGGGATTTGACGGCGATCTGTATGGCCATTCAGTCACACTCATCTTCATAAAACGTATGCGCGATGAGATGAAATTCAAATCGATCGACGCGCTCAGACTCCAGATTGAGAAAGACAGAGACGCCGCAAAACTTTTTCTCGATGAATATGAGAAAAAGAAACTTTAGAATCTTCAATCGATAATCACGCAAAAAGTTTAAATAACTGAAAAAAGTCTAAACGACTTCCACATATATACGGTTATATTAATGAAGTTGTTTAAACTTTTTACGGGCATGTTGATCTTTATATGTATTTCTTGAATATGGAGTCCTCTTTGCCCGTCTTCAGC
>CAZEOI010000004.1:0-95814 GCA_964513775.1 uncultured Sangeribacter sp.
GCATTACTGTTTGTGCAACAACAGTTTCAATTCACGCACCCGCGTGGGGTGCGACTATGTCCCCTGGTGTTCGTACTTCCACAAATATTGTGTTTCAATTCACGCACCCGCGTGGGGTGCGACGTCGCATCTCCTATGTTACAAAATATGTTACTATGGTTTCAATTCACGCACCCGCGTGGGGTGCGACATTTTTTCTTTGTTCCTACACGCTTGATTTGGACGTTTCAATTCACGCACCCGCGTGGGGTGCGACAGGGGAGGAGATAAGAGATTGATTTATATTGTGCAATAAGGTGGAACACGCGAAGGTGTTGGAATTCCAAAGAAATAATAACCGATAAAAGGGTATTATTTGATAAGATCTTGAAATTCAGATATGGCGAACTCCCACGGTTTTTTGCAGTGCTTTATGTTCGCACTTATTGTAGGAATGTCTTTTTATACAATATCATATCATTACAGTGTTACCAAATCGATTGTAGAGTAGGGTTCCAGGGATCTGCCTTTAAAGATGGTTTCATTAATTTTGTTTTTATGATGGGTTTAGTTGTTGTATTAGTCAGATTATTTACACAAGTATAGGCAAAGAAAGTATTCTGATGAAAGAAGTTTTCAAAAGAATACCTTATAAGCATTTGATTCTTTTATATGATGAGTTCTCCTTCAATCTCGAATCCGGTCTGCTTACCCAAATGTTCAATTTTGGATTGATAATTTTTACCTAACTTATAAATCCGAATTGAATCAACGGTCGTGTCGATTAATGTCAAAAGTCGAGATCTAAGACGTAGTAATTCACTCTCACTCAATAAACATTCAAATACAGAGTTCTGTACTCTTTGTCCATAATCAAGACAACATTTAGCAACATTGCGAAGACGTTTGGCTCCTTGTGCTGAGGAAGTGTTGACATCATATGTAATTAAAACGTACATAATTTTGAATTTATTTTATTAGAAACACAGGATAATCATCTATATCCCCTCTAAGATTACGAGCCAATAACATAGATTGTACATGGGGTAATAAACCAATTTTTATTTTTTCGTTAAGAAATGGATGTGTAAATTCTGTTTTTTTCTTTGCTTGCCATGCCGATAAGAATTTTTTTAGACCTCCTTCAGTAAAAATGACAGAGGTTTGCCTCGAGTCAAAAGACTCAGTGTGAATTTTGAAATCTAATTTTGAAATCTGACGATTATTTACCATCGACACAACAAGACGGTCAACTATATAAGCTCTCAATTCTTCCATAAGATCAAGAGCTAAAGAATTTCTTCCAGGTCTGATAGAATGCATGAATCCAGCAGCCGGATCAAGCCCGACACCTTCTAAGGCCGACGCACAATCATTAGCTAACATTGAATATCCGAAAGATAACATAGCATTAATAGGATCTGACGGAGGCCTACGAATACGTCCTGTAAAAGAAAAGTAAGGATCTTTGTTGAGTAGTAAATGCTGGAAACAAGAGAAGTAACTTGCTGCCGCCTCTCCTTCCAATCCTCTTAATGTTGGAATATCACAGCATCCCGGGCATTTTATTGATAGATTTCGTATATGTTCTGCAGCTGATGCAAGCTTTTCAGTATGCTGACTTTCGGGATAATCTCTTAAAAAACGACGAATTACTATTCTGCTATTATATAGTTTACCATAAATGAAACGTGAGGCCAAACGTAGTTTTTCCTTTTCATCCTTAATAATATCATATTGGCGAGTGCGAAGAAGTATATTTCCATTTACGGGTCCCTGAAGGCGACCAATAAACCTTCCATTCGGGCTATAAAAGGTAAGGGCCACCCCGTGATCTGCACATAGTCTCATTAATCCCGGACTTGCCCCCTGATAGCCGAATGTATTAATTGATTCGATGTTGGTTATAGGTATTCTAAAAATATCTTTCCCTTCATTTGTCACAACTACATTGGTTCCATCCTTGCTAAGATAAGATTCAGGAGTTGTCACATATAGGGTATTCAGGAGTTTTTTCATAAACTGGAAATAGATGATAGGGATTCTTTAAGATATTTTTGGGCACTTTTACCTGTGAGCGAAGGAAGACAGTAATCAATTAATGAACAGTTCCTGCAGTGACTCTTTCTTATAGCAGGCGGGAGAATGTTGTCTTTTACCATTCTATGCATATCATTAGCAATATTTCGAGTGGCTTCTCTTAACTCAGCGGTTATATCGACATATTCCCTATGCCGCGTTTCCCAGTAGAATAGGGCACACCGATTAATCTCAATATTAAGCATCTCTTCAAGAATGAGACTTTGAGCGGTTGCTTGTATCCGATCACAATCGGATACTTTTGGCCTACCTCGTTTGTATTCTACGGGCAAGGCATTAAAAAGTCCACTTTCAATAATTGCTGTTTTGGTTGAAGGAGCTTCTGGAAACGGATAGATCTCTATAGCATCTGCAATTCCGGATAAGCCTAAAGCATGAGAGGCAATACGAAATCCGCGAATTGTGATTACACTTGTACCATTCGTTTCGCGAAAGAAGGGATTATCGACATTAGAATGTAGAATTGAGCCTTCCGTCGTTAAGGCATTGTCAGCCCATAATTGTTCAAGATGAATCAATGCCCATTGTCGGGGACAAAACACATAATGTTGTATCCCCGACAATTGTAGCATTTCTTCATCAGAGTAGAAAGATTTCGACTCTGTTGGGAGAGACATATCAGATTACTTCTTTTACAGTTACGCCTTTTGGAAGGGCTGTGGTGTCAACTGAAATCGAGTAGTCGGCCAAAGAGCGAGGGCTTTCAATTCCCTCTTTTTTCTCTACCTTAACCAGATCAAACAGTTTATTTGCCGGAGCATTTCCGAGTTTGGACTCATGTTCGAAAACAATTAGTCGACGAGCAGACATTAATCCTCTTGATGCAGAACGGTCATTGTCAAACATATTGGTAAGGGCTTCCCAAAGAATCTGAAGATCTTCTTTACTAAAGCCTGTTTGATTGGCGAGATTCGCATTTACAAATCCGTGCATTATATAGAGACCATAGGGCACAGTAGCTTTACGTCCCATAGTACGTTCTTTATCTTTATCGCTCTCTTTTGTTACTGCCATACGGGTGATAGCATGGCTTACACTTATGATAGGATCAGCTGAACGTCCAAAAGTGAGTTGGACTGCACCCCTTACTTGTCCCTGCTTCTCTTTAGTTGCGATGACAGCTCCAAATGTACGAATGTCATAATATTTATCGCACAGAGCTTGTTTAGCCACATCCTTCTGCCGGGCTTTATCTGCTTTTTTTACAACTTCGGTCTTGTAGATATCCTCCACTCTGTTGTCGAGTACCGCAGCTTCCTGAATGAAAATATCATACGTCGGTTTTCCTTGGTAAGCTACGTCAATGTAGTTGCGGATTTTTCTCTTTATGCACACATCTGTCACGAGACCGTGTCCGGTTTCTGAGTCTACACGAGGGAGATTCGCTGCATCGGGATCACCGTTGGGATTTCCATCCTGCACATCAAAGATGTAGACGAAGTCGATTCTTTTATCTAATTCTGCCATTTTAATGTTATGATTAATTGATTATTTATCCTTTTTTGAATAGAGATCAGCACGCTGATGATAGTAGCCTACAAAGAAACGCCCTTGATCGTTGAGATCAAGATGTGACGGGAATCCGTTCTGAGATATCTTATCAATAATCTCTTGCTTAAGCTGCTCATAGAAAATTCTCGACCCATCTGAAAGCTTCTCTGAGTGATGGAGGGAGAGATTAAGCATTGCCGGTATCACAGTTGCCGGAGTAGCAGAAGCGGCACCCATATAACGAGTCCTGATTGAGTCTCCAGTGTTGACATCCGACTGAATTTTCTCAAGCACCGCAGTTAGTCGGCCACAGAGATAACCGGGATTGGTGTTGTTTTTGTCAAGCATAATGTCCAGTTGATTATTATTTTGTGAATTTTTATTCTGTCTATTCAGATAGGCTTTTAAAATAGCTACCCGTTGTATGTTAGGTCCTATATCGGAAAGCTCAGCCCTTATTCGTTGTATAGCTCCAGTAAAGAGAGGATAGGGATAGGGAGTACCATAAAGCACAGCTTTCATAGTGCTTTCTATGAGATTAGGCAACGCGTCAGATATTTTTCCACCTTGAGTAACGGCAGACACCATTGAATAGACGCCTACATACGGACGACGTTTCTCGGGTTTTCTAATGTCTACTAATTCCATGGAATCGAAGTGGTCAATTATCTTCTGTGCAAAATCTTTGAGCTTTGAATCAAGCCACAAAACTACTGCAATTCTACCTGTATTTGGTGCAAGACCAAGGATAAAAAAGCGATCGTCAAGTGTGGTTTTAATTTCTCCGGAAAAAATTGATTTGAACAGTTTCGAGACTTTATCAATCTTTTCGTTGATTATAGAGTCATTTTTATCAGGAATCTCAAATAGACTTAGAATGTTATTTTCTACTTCTTTGCTGATCTCATGGTTCCCGGAACCCCAAAAAAGAAACATTCGGTTTCCCAATCTTATCTTATGCTTTGACTCCTTTCCGAGGAAATTCTTGATAACCCCTGATACTGTTTCTTCAGCCTCTGTAGATATTGGAGAATTAAACGCCTGGGTTTTCCCATAAGAATCATATCCCGAATTTACTTGAAAGGCTACAAGGGCGGCCATTGGAGAATTATCCGGTAGGGGAGTTGGGGTAGTTGTTCTAACAATATTTCCATATTTACCTGAAATCAGGCATCTCCCGGATATCTGATTGTCATCCGACTCATTTATTAGGTAGTCAAACAGAGATTTTTTCTCGGAAATAAGGATATCGTCAGATTCATATCGGAAACTGAAGTTTGAACTCAACTTTTCCATAACTTCCGAGAAATAAGGATCTGTTGCCATTTGTCCCTCTCTCTCTTCTATTGGTTTATTATAGAAGGCTGATAAGGCCTGAATAGATGGATCCTCCTTATGTCTCTCTGCAATATCTTTGACGATATTTACAAAAAGGTTATAGCATTTACCATTTTTATCATTCTTCCCGAAAACATATTTTCCGTTATCCCAAAGAATGTTAGATTTTGGAGCGGATGTCCGTTTTACGGTTTTAGCGACAAGAAAACTCTCACACCTTTTCTTATCAATCCTTTTGGATTCAAATCTTTTAAAGTTACCTTCAGAATCAATAACTATGACAAATTCGATCTCCTTCCATTCCATACCTGGAGGTGGAAGAAGATTGCTGTTTGATTGGGCGTAATCGTATAGACTTTTAAGTATCATCTCAAAATCTCCTCACTTTCTAAAGGTGGCACTTCTATAACTCCATTCTCCATCTTAGCTCTGTAGAACAAAGGTTGGATATTATTAGGATTTGAGAAATCCATGTCGTAGAGCATAAACCCAAGCTCACGGCTTTCTTGAAGAAGGTCTTTACCTCCCTTGGCGTCATCGCTTAATAGCGAAAAGAATGCACTACATTCTCTTGTGCCAAGATACGGGGAAGTGAAAAATTGTCCGTTTGATGCACGGCGCTCAAACATTTCCTGATATTTTTTTGGATTTTCATCCGGCCCGGCTTCCCGTGTTTTGTTGTTCTTACGCTTATGAGGGGGAATGAAAATCATCTTGGCATAGATTCTATATTTTACATCCCGAAGCATAAGGGAATTTTTTTGTTGGCGATTTTCTGTAGCTATAATTGGTTTTGCATTAGGTTTGCCACCACCGACAGCTCCAACCTCATTCCTGCGAATAGAGAACCATTTGATGGGATTGATCACCTCAATACGGGTGATCTGCCATTCAATAGCCGGTTTCCAAAAAATAGCCTGAAATATGTTGCGTGCGGCTGAGGGTGTTATGACATCATAGCTCACACGCTCAACTTTAAATTCCGGCCTGGTGAAACAAGCAAAATCTCCCCAGACTTCGAGGCCGTATTCTTTATCGTAATGTTCTTTAGCGGGCATATGATTGTAGGTTTATATTATAAAAAGTTCTTCTATTAACTGATTATCGCTTTTAAGACCTGTGGAAGAGTCATATTGCGAGGATGTGGGTATGAAGAAAAATCCCGGGTAGGGTTGTTCTATTAATCCGGCTCTTTCAAATTCATTGAAAAGCCTTGTTGGTATATTTACACTGAATCGTCCCAGTCTTCGGGTTAGGGATCTGAATGGCCCTTTAAGGCGTAATTCTTCAATAAGGCGGTTGGCCTCCCCAAAGTTAACAATAATATTTTTACCAACTTCATTGATAAGGGAAAATTTTTTGGCGGCTTCCTCAAATTGGCAATAATCGGGGTGCTTGAGCATATTTTCTATACCTTCTTTATCAAAGTCCGGAGTCCTATGGTAAAGTTTTTTATAGAAAAGTCGCATAGTCACAGGTGATAGCCAGTCAGAATCGGGAAATAAAGAGATCAAATCTTTCATAGTGTCGGCTCCGTCACGGATAGCACCATATTTTTTGTCATTTTTGAAATCAAAGACCGTAGTTAATCCTTTATTTATCTCGTTTCCTTCACGATTGCATCTGCCTGCAGCTTGCAATATGGAGTCAAGTCCGGCAAGCTGACGAAAGACCACCGGAAAGTCAATATCAACTCCGGCCTCGATAAGCTGTGTCGACACCACCCTTATACTCTTATCCGGATCTGCTAATATCTCTTTGATTTCATTAATTGTTTGTAAGATATGGTCGGCACACATTGATCTGGATAGGTGGAATGTGGGTACATCATCCTTTTGCGCAAGGTGATGGAAGAGCTGCAAAGCATGATTTCGGGTATTTACGATGCATAGCACTCGATTATGCTCCATAAGTCTTTCAGCTAAGGAATCATAATCTAAGGAATCGGTATCAAATTTTATTTCAACACGCCTTAGTTTATCATGAAGATTGTCACTTACAGGTATTATACTATGGATTTCTGTAGGGTCGATCCCTTTGAATATAGCGTTGCTACTTCCCTTATGGTTACCATCAAGGATTGGCTGGCTTGCAGTGCAGAAAAGAAATGAGGTCCCAAACAATTTGCGATAGGTCTTCATTGCACTTACAATTGGCTGAAGGAACGGAGAGGATAGTGTCTGAACTTCGTCAAGTATGACCACACTGTTGCTTAAAGAATGAAGCTTACGACAAGCGGAACGACGGTTGGAAAAAATCGATTCGAAAAGTTGTACGTTGGTGGTAACAATGATAGGAGCATCCCAATTTTCACAAGCAAGCAAAGTCGACTCATCTGCATCTGCTTCATTCAAGACGCTGTGATGTTCTACAATGTTTTGGGTGCCGAATATCTTTCTAAGTATGGAAGCCGTTTGTACTATAATACTGGTATAGGGGATAGCTATGATTATTCTCTTTTTATTATGAGCTATAGCATGGTTGAGAGCCCAGATCATAGAAGCTATGGTTTTGCCTCCACCTGTGGGCACTGTCAGCTGAAAAAATCCCGGCGCTATTTCGGCAGTCTCTTTACATTTTTTTTGAACATCATTTCTTATCTTATTGACATCTGAGTGGGGCAACTTCGAAAAGTTATATAAATACTGCATAAGCTTGTCATGAAGTTCCGGGAGAGTTGAGAAATGCTGGCGCATATTACTCTGTGCCTGATTCATGAAACGCTCGGTATCTAACCAGTCGGCATCAACAAGGCAGGAAAACAGCATCCGCACTACATGGGAGGAATCAGATAATTCTAGATTCCATTTCGGTAGCGGCAAATTAATTTTTGGTAGGCTTTGTGATACTTCTTTAGGCACCTCTCTTTTAAGAAGCTTTTCGAGCTCATCTACATTATATAAACCGCCATGATGACCGGCAATCGGATTTGATAGCCAATAAAGCTTTTTATCGTATGGATGCTTATGAGCGATATTAGCTCCGATATAGCTATGGTCTTTATTCCCTTCGCAACGGGCAGTCAGGTCGTAGCCAGAATCCTTCTTTATATAAGCTTGAAAAGCGTTAGTCTCCTTTCCTCTGTCATGGAGAAGGCCAAGGAATCTTCCCCAGTCTGCCAATCCAAATTCAGAAGCAAAACGTGCAGCTAATTCCGCAACCCCGGTGCTATGTTGACTGTTGGATTGCAGGTGCCACTCATCGTCGCAGTAAAGATGTGATATGAAATCAATTGGGCTCATAAGTTCTTTTTTTGCAAATTTAGATAACCTTACTGCGATTATCCTTCATACAATTGTTAAATTATATTAACGTCGGAGCCTAACTGAAATTAACGGACTAAAAATTTTTTCTCATTCGTGTGCAGCAAATTCGACTTCATTCGGCAAATAGGGGAAGTTTTTGATGTGTGAAAGGGTCTTTGACAAACATATAGAAGTCATTTTTCGGGAAGTGAGGTTTCCAAATGGGGTTACTTTTAAAGATATATGATATTGTTTATTTGGCTGTTTTTCAGTGATATAAATATTAGAGGGTTTTACCATATAATATCAAATCGGTGGGGGAGTGGTGTTTTTTTAATAATTTTGTGGAAAACGGCGACCCTTTACCATGAAGCCTTTCTAACATAAACCAACACATGAAAAAACAAATTAAAATATTCAATCCGAAAGTGGCTGCGCTCGGTGCCTCTCTTTTGCTGACCGGCTTATCCGTGAATGCTCAGGCCATATGGAATAGCCAGCATCTCGATAAGGTGAAGACTCAGCTCGAACGCCCTATGTATGCCAAGGCTTACTCGGCTCTCATCGCTGAGGCTGACAAACTCCTATCAGTGGAACCGCTTTCGGTAATGCAGAAGAAACGCCCGTGCCCTAACGGAAATAACCATAATTATACCAGTCTGGCCCGCTACTCTCATCCGGATCCCAATAAGCCGGATGGCCTTCCTTATATCTCACGCGATGGCGTCACTAATCCGGAAATTAACCTCTATGACCGGAATACTTTGGGAACTACGGCCAACAGGGTCTCTACTCTTGCTTTGGCTTATTATCTGAGTGGTGACGAGAAGTATGCCGCCAAAGCTTCTGAACTCCTTAAGGTGTGGTTTCTCAATCCGGCCACCAAAATGAATCCCAATTTTGAGTATGCTCAAATGATTCCGGGCCAGAACGACAACAAGGGCCGGTGTTATGGGGTGCTCGACGGTTATTCATTTATTGAGATGCTTGACGGAGTTGCTCTCCTTCAAGGGTCGAAATCATGGACGAAGAAGGATAACGCCGCTCTGAAGAAATGGATGGGTCAGCTCCTGACATGGCTGATGGATTCCGACCAGGGAAAGGAGGAGAGCAAACAGGCTAACAATCACTCCACAGCTTATGATGCGCAGGTGGCGGCAATCAGTATCTTCGCCGGCAGGGAGGATGTGGCTAAGAAAATAATCTCGGAACTCCCTGAACGCAGAATCTTCAAACAGATAGAGCCGGATGGGATGCAGCCGCATGAGATGTGGCGCACTCTTTCCTATGGCTACTCTCAGTATAATCTCACCCATCTGATTGATCTTTTCCTTATGGGTCAGAAGATTGGCGTAACCGGCAGTGACAAGGCCACAGATGCAGATGGTCGCAATTTCTATAAGGCTCTTGACTGTCTCGCCTCTTATCTTGGCAAGGATAAGAAGGAGTGGCCCGGTCAGCAGATCTCCGACTGGGAGGGTAAGCAGCAGGAGGTGGCACGTGATCTGTGGAGAGTAGGCTCAATGGTTGATACCACACGTGTTGATTATCGTAACCTCTATAATCAATATAGAATTTTCAATCCGGCTGATAGGTTTACTCTCCTATACTATACACCGGATGCCTATGATGATATCTTCACTTCTACCGCCGACCAGTTGAATTATGCGATATCGCGTGTAAACAAGGAGAAGAAGGATGAGAAGAATGCGGCGAAAAGACGTGTAAATCCCAGAAGCCTTCACAAGGAGGGTAATCTCGCCCTCGTGCATCCCCACGATTGGGTGTCGGGATTCTTCCCCGGTGAATTGTGGATGATGTATGAGTTTACGAATGACCCTTATTGGCGTCAGCAGGCGGTGTCGTTTACATGGCCTATTGAGGAGAGCAAGTGGCATCGTGGCACCCACGACCTCGGTTTCATGATAGGCGACAGCTTCGGCAAGGGCTGGGAGCTGACAGGGGAGAAGAGCTATTTCGATGTGGTGAAACAGGCTTCGGAAACTCTCTGCACGCGTTTCAATCCTTCTGTGGGCGCTATACGCTCGTGGGACCATAATCCTCAGGTTTGGAAATATCCTGTTATCATCGACAATATGATGAACCTTGAGATGCTCTTCAAGATGAGTGAGGAGACGGGTGACCCTAAATATCGTGATGTGGCTATCAGTCATGCGGATGTGACTTTGAAGAATCACTTCCGTCCCGACCGTTCATCCTTTCATGTGGTAGACTATGATCCGGCCGACGGCTCAATCCGCATGAAGGTCACGGCCCAGGGGTTTGCCGATGATTCATTCTGGAGCCGTGGACAGGGCTGGGGCCTTTATGGCTACACGATGTGTTACCGATTCACGAAAGATCCTAAATATCTTGAGCATGCACAGGGAATAGCCGACTGGTTCCTTTCACTGCCGAATATGCCGTCGGATCTTGTGCCTTTCTGGGATATGAAGGCGCCCGGCACCGACGTGAAGGATAATCCGGAGGTGCCTCGTGACGCTTCGGCAGCCTCGCTGATAGCTTCAGGTCTTTATGAATTAGCGGAATATGTGGATGAGGAGAGAGGTCGCGACTATCGTAAAAAGGCTGATGCAATCCTATCCTCACTTACAGATGCCTACCGCTCTCCGGTGGGTGAAAACGAGGGTTTCCTGCTTCTTCATTCCACCGGACATTTCCCTGCCGGGAGTGAGATAGATGTGCCTCTCGCATATGCTGATTATTATTATCTCGAAGCCCTTTTGCGTCAGCGTAAAGGAGCTACGGAAAAAATATAATTTTCCGAGATGAAAAACCATGCAAATATAATAGTTCTGAGTTTACTGCTGGTGGTGTTTTCACTGCCGGCAGTTGCTTATGACAAGGCCACCGACGATCTTTTGCATCAGCTCGACATGGTGCTTGAAAATCCCGGGCAGTGGGTTGAGATGAAGCAACTTCGTCTCCACCAGCTCCATCAGCGTGAAACCCGGACTCATTCACTTAAGGATCAATATGATATAAATCAGTTGCTTTTTGATGAATATTCGGTGTTTAATTCCGACTCGGCAGCCAATTATGCTGTAAAAAATTCTCAGATAGCAAGTAAGCTTGATGATAAGGAGAAGATAATTCTATGGCGCATTCATCGCTCGTTTACTCTTGCCACTACAGGTCTGCTCAAGGAGAGCAAGGATATACTCGACAGTATAAATCCGGAGGAAATTCCGGAGCATCTTACTCCATTATACTATAATCAGCTTGCATATCTCTATTCTCATTTCGGCCAGTATCAGGGAAGAGGAAGAACAACGCCCTCTGACTATTATGCTATCAGCCGAGCCTACAGGGATTCTACATTTGCTCATGCCCGACCTTCGGATGATCTTTATCTGTGGTATAAGGCCTGGAGCTCTGAAAACAGAACCGGTGATAATCTTGATCAGATGATAAAGGAATTGAAACAATATGTTGATTCTTCCTCCATGTCTACCCGGAAAGATGCCATGATGGCTTATGTGCTTGCAAATCTCTACAAGATTTCAAACGATAAGGATAATCAGGTGAAGTATCTTGCCAAGTCAGCAATCTGTGATATAGAGACCGCCAACCGCGACATCGCTTCACTCGAAGAGCTCGGTAAACTTATGATAGAGGAGAATGAGCTTGACAGAGCCTTCTCTTACATTTCTTTCTGTCAGGAACAGGCACAGAGCTTCAACAATAGAGTGCGTTCTCTATCACTTTCAAAGGCGGAAAAGAGCATAAAGGATTATTATAGTCGTAGGGATGCGGAACAGAAGAACAGACTGAAATTATTCAATTGGTGTCTGCTGGGGTTGCTATGTGTGCTGATCGCTGCGATAGCATATAGTGTAAACCGCAACAAGAGACTGAATGATTCACGCCTTAAGCTTGCTCAAGTCAATAAACAGCTCCATAACAATATAGATGAGCTAAACGAATTGCGTGAAGCAGAAAAAAATGCGAATTCGATGTTGAAGGAGATGAACGAGAAGCTGAAAGAGATGAATTTGAAGCTCTCGGAAGTTAATACGAAACTCAATGAGTCTAACCATATTAAAGAGGAATATGTGGGGCAGATGTTCTATCTCTGTAGTTTCTACATCAGCAAAATCGAAGATTTCAGAAAAGATGTTTTGAGAAAGCTGAAATCGGGCGATATCGCGGAGCTACAGAAAGAGATCACCATCCCCTCTATGGTGCAGACGGAACTTAAGGAATTTCATAAGTATTTCGATACGGTTTTTCTCCATATGTTCCCGGATTTTGTAAAGGATTTCAACAGGTTGCTTCGTCCGGAAGAGCAGATTGTGCTTGGTGACGGAGAGTTGCTTAACACACCTCTGCGTATTTATGCATTGGTGCGACTCGGTATCACCGATTCTGTAAAAATCGCGGCATTGCTACATTGCTCATCGCAGACGGTCTATAATAACAGGATGCGTGTAAGAAACAAGTCTATCCTTCCAAAAGAGGAGTTTGCCGAAGCTGTGAGAACTCTTGGAAAGTTTCAGGGAGAAGGGTAGGGCGCTACCACGGGCATCGAGAAGCCGATATTATCAAAAGCCGGGAATCCATTATTGCGATTCCCGGCTTTTTTTATTGATTTTGATTCTACCTTAGAGTTACTTTTAATTTTATCAATATATTGATAATTAACAATATAAATCTTAATGTGATTACTCTTCTCACCGCTTGTTTGCACCTCCACAGATCCCTATATAAATTTGCATCACATTAATCGAGCACTCAAAACCATGACTAATATACAGTCATAAACCATGATTAAAGAGCACTCATAAACAATATATATTCACTCTCACATAAATTACACCATGTGAACTTTTCATTCAAATTAAACCACATCATGAAAAATCAGATGCTGAAACAAAAATTCCACATGCTATTGTTTGCCATATGTTGGCTTACGACATGCATTTTCGCCCCTTGTCAGGCTTATGCCCAAGGCGCGCCCTTAACTGTAAAGGGTGAAGTGGTCGACAAAATGACCGGTGAACCACTCATCGGAGTCACTGTAATTGACAAGTCAGATCCGTCGAAGGGAACATCGACAGATATTGAAGGAAATTTCAGTCTCCGTGTGAATTCGGCCGAATCGGTGCTTGTCTTCTCCTACATAGGCTATCAGAAGCTCGAATTGAAGGCTTCTGCCGTACAGGGACAGAAGGTAGAGATGGAGGAGTCTGCCTCCAATCTTGACGACGTTGTAGTAGTGGGTTATGCCTCACAGAAAAAAGTGAATCTCACGGGTGCGGTTTCCGCAGTGAGTGGCGATCAGATCGCTTCTCGTCCCGCTTCAGATGCTCTGTCAGCTCTGCAGGGTCAGGTGCCCGGTCTGCAGGTGCTCCGTTCAAGCGGTCAGCCGGGTTCTGAGACTTCCGGAATGCGTATCCGTGGTTTCTCATCAGCCAACTCAACTTCAACTCTTGTGCTTGTCGACGGAGTTGAGAGCGACATTACTCTGGTGAATCCTAACGACATCGAGAGCATTTCAGTGCTTAAGGATGCTGCTGCGTGTGCCATCTATGGTGCAAGAGCTGCCGCTGGTGTTGTGCTTGTAACCACAAAGAAGGGTACTGAGGGTAAAGTGCAGGTAAGCTACAATGGCTATGTAGGTATGAACAAGCCGGGTCTTATGCCTGAGCGTGTTCCGGCTTGGATCGAGCAGCAGATGATCAATGAATCCCGCTTGCAGACAGGTGCCAATGCTGAATGGAACCCTGAGCAGAGCTCTTGGGTGGGCAACCCTAACTTCAATTATCGTCCAAACAACACCAATGGCCGTTGGGATCTCTTTGAGAGCACCAACTGGGTGGCGGAGGGCACTCGTAAATATACATTCCAGCAGAGCCACAATGTGAGTGTAACCGGTGGTTCAAAGTCAATGAACTATCTTATAAGTGGCGGATACTTCTCAAAGAATGGTATCTTGAAATATGGACCTGACAAAAACGAGCGTTACAACTTCCGCATCAATCTTAACAGCGAGATAAATTCCCACATCAACCTTGCAGTCATCGCAAGCTACGAGGGAAAGAATCTTGAGCAGAACCCTTACGGTGCAACAGGCATCCTCAACACGCTTTTCCGTGCCCGTGGTCGCCAGCCGATCTATCAACCTGCCGAGGATATCAACGATAGCCCGTATAACGGCGACCTTCAGGTCAACGCAATCGACATCATGCGCAACGGTGGTCTTAAAGATACCAAATATCAGAGCTACACCGGAAAAGGAACACTTACTATTAAGGATTACGGCGTGAAGGGACTCGGTTTCTCTTTGTCGGCCAGCCGCCGCGCAGATTATTATTCAGAGGCAACCTCACGACGCACTCTTGAATGGAAAGACCGTCTCGGAACCTCAAACCGTAACAGTGCCAACCTTCCGAACCAGTTCTATCGTCAGAAGAATAATGCAGCCCACGACAATCTCGAAGGTCTCATTACCTTCAACCGTGATTTCGGTATGCATGAGCTGAACTTGCTCGCCGGTATCTCATATGAGCATTATCGTAAAGACCGTATGGACGGCACAGTAAAGAGCCTTAACTCCAACGATTTCTTCTCATTCAATTATTATGATAATTCAGAGGCTACCAACACTTCAGTCTCTGACGAGATCCAGACATGGGCGATGCAGTCTTATTTCGGACGTGTGAATTACAATTTCGACGGCCGCTATCTCTTAGAGGCTAATATCCGCTACGACGGCAGCTCCCGTCTTGCACCGGGTCGCCGTTGGCATGCCTTCCCCTCATTCTCCGGTGCATGGAGAATCAGTCAGGAGAAATTCTTCGATGTCGATGTGATCAGCAACCTTAAAGTGCGTGCGTCATGGGGTCAGTTGGGTAATGGTGCGATCCTTGGTCTCTACGACTATATAGCCGTTATCAACCGTGGTTTAAACATGGGAGAGGCAAGCTACTATCAGAGTGATATGGCCTCTACCGACAAGACCTGGGAGATCATATCAACCACTAACATCGGTTTCGATCTCGGCTTATTTAACAATGAGCTGACTCTTACAGCCGACTACTACTGGAAGAAAAATGACAACATGCTTGCAAATGTCACACTTCCTCATCTTGTAGGTATCTCTGTTCCGAAGTCGAATGTCGGCACTCTGAAGACTTGGGGTTGGGAGGTAGAACTGACTTATCGCAAGAGCTTCGGCGAAGTTGATTTTACAGCCGGATTAAACCTCAGTGATTCAGACAACAAAGTTGTGAAATATTCCGGTCAGAATGTGATAGGTGAAGGAGACGTAGCAATCCTTGAGGGTTATCCTCTCAACACTATCTGGGGTTATAAAACAGATGGCTATTGGAAGAGCCGCGATGAATATCTGGCTTACAAAGAGGCAAATCCCGGTTATCAGTCGTTCAACGACGCCAAGGTGTCAGGTGGCGACGTGAAATATCTTGCTCAGGGTAAGGCCGACCATACTATCGGCGCAGGCGGGGCAACTCCCGACGATCCGGGCGACCTTGTTTATCTCGGATCATCCAACGCACGTCTTTTCTATACCGTCAATCTCGGCGCTCAATGGAGGGGTTTTGATCTCTCAGTTATGTTCCAGGGTGTAGGCAAACGTAAAGTGTATGTGGAGCCTTCCACCATCGCACCTCTCTGCAACACCTGGGAGATGCCTTGGACAATCAGCACCGACTATTGGACAGAGGAC
This sequence comes from uncultured Sangeribacter sp., assembly GCA_964513775.1. Lineage (GTDB taxonomy): Bacteria > Bacteroidota > Bacteroidia > Bacteroidales > Muribaculaceae > Lepagella. The sequence goes on from CAZEOI010000004.1 coordinate 15,865, forward strand.
AATCAGAATGCATCATTGCCCCGTCTTTACAGCGGCAACAACTTCAACTATAAATCGTCTGACCGCTGGATTCAGAACGGAGCATACCTGCGACTTAAAAATATCAGCCTCGGCTATACAATTCCTATAAGCAAGAAAGTGTTCGAGCGTCTCCGCGTCTACATCTCCGGTGATGATGTCTGGGAGCACACCAAGATGCTTAAGGTGTTTGACCCCGAGGTTGGCAACAAGCCGACTGCCAATTACTATCCGTTCTTCAGAACCTGGACATTCGGTATCAACCTCACTATCTAAGAAATCTTAAGTATGTGTCACAAATCAATCATATCATTGGTTGATGACACATACTTAGAAAAACTAAATTAACTGAAACTCATGAAGACAATATTAAAATATATCTTGATAGCAGGTATGGCGATGCCGTTGGCATCTTGCGACCTCGATATGAAGCCCGAGTCGAGCATGACCGATGCGGCTTACTGGAAGACAGAGGGAGACCTGCGTGGTGCCTGCAACCGTTTCTATGAGCAGATGAACGGTAACAATCATCTCGGCACCGGTTTTCAGCACGACTATCGCTCTGACGAATTGAGCAACAATGGACGTTCGAACGATACAAGTGCCGGCAGCTGGCTTATACCGTCGGAAAACGGTAGCTGGACAGATGCTTACTGGCGTATTTTCATTGCAAATAACATCATTGAGAAAGCACCCAAGGCGGAGGTGACAGAGGCTGTGCTCAACAAATATCTTGCCGAAGCTCGTTTCTTCCGTGCATTCTTCTATTTTGAGCTTGTAAAGAAATATGGCGATGTGCCCTTGCTTCTACATGCAATCAACAACACGCAGGATCCGGCCATAAAGATGGCACGCACTCCTCGTGCGGAGGTGATCGCTCAAGTGTATGAGGATCTTGAGTTTGCGAAAGAATGGCTTCCTGATATAGATAAGACCGATAAGTGGGGACGTGCCTCTTCTCAGGCTGCCGAAGCTATGATTGCCCGTGTGGGTCTTTATATGGGCACTCATCTTAAGTTTCACAAGGGTAGCGACGGCGATTACAAGGCTCATCTTCAGAAGAGTGTGAGCGCGGCTTCTAACCTCATGGACTGCGGCAAGTTTGAACTCTATCCTGATTTCGAGAAACTGTTCCAGCTTGACGGAGAGGGTAGACAGAACAGAGAGAACATATTCGTAAAGGAATATGGACCCAACGGAGCGGCTACCACAACACATTCCAACAGCCGACAGATGGAGAATGCCGTTTGTCTTACACGCAACATGGTGGATCTCTTCCTGTATACCGACGGTTTGCCGCGCGAGAAATCTTCACTTGTGGTCACACCTGAGACAAGCTATGATGATGTCTTCACCGATCGTGATCCGCGTCTTGCGATGACCATTTATAAGAAAGGTGAAGAGGCTTACAAAGGCCCGTTCAATCCATTCGGCTTTTCAACCGGTTACAGCCTTAAGAAGGGATTCAGCATCGAACAGTGGAACACTCTTAACAAGGAATATATCGACAAGATGCTCATCCGCTACGCCGAAGTTCTCCTCACATATGCAGAGGCCAAGTATGAGCTTAATGACGATATTTCAGATGCAGATCTCGACCTTACGATTAATGCTCTTCGTCAGCGCGTAGGGATGCCGGCACTTCTTACAAATGCGTTTGTAAGTCAGAACGGCCTTGACATGAGAGAGGAGATTCGTCGCGAACGCACGGTTGAGTTTATAGACGAGAACAAGCGATATGACGACATCATACGCTGGAAAATAGCGGAGGAGGTTCTTCCCGCCGATCTTATCGGATCGAAATTCGTTTCGGATGAGGCCAACAAACAGCGTGAGGACTACGAGTCTCGCCTGACAGTTGGAGGCGTGGTAAACGGTAAGCAGCGTTATGGCACAGAAGACGACATCTACGTGATAGAATATGCTGAAGACCGCCGTTTTGATCCCAACAAGGATTATCTCTATCCGGTTCCTCTTTATGAGATTGCTCAGTCGGGTGGTGTAGTGACTCAGAATCCCGGTTGGAAATAAAATTCATTAGGTAAGTAAAATAAATCTAACAAGATGAAAAAGTTATTATATATAATCGCTCTTCTCCTTTCGGCCAGTGTGTTGCCCTCCTGCAGCAACGACGATTGGGATTATGATCATTCATTGGAGCACGTCTACTTCTTCGGTCCCGAGAAGTGGGGTTATGATGAAAACAAGACAGGCAACAACAATGTGGTTCACTATGATATAAAGGTAGGCGACACTGCAGTGGTGCCGATGCAGCTCTGGAGCGAGTTTACCCGTAAATACGATATCATAGCATATTATTACACAGTTAGTGAAGATCTTGTGCTTGGTAAAGATTATCAAGTGGTTGATGAGGCAGGCAACGCGCTCACTCCCGATTCGAATGGAGCTTATAGCATGGTCTGGAAGAATGCAGTGAAGGGTGTGCAAAATATCTACATCAAGTCTCTTCCCGGAGGAGCCACCGGTGTGGTCACTCTTCAGACAGCAGATCCTACGGGTCCGACACCTGTAAATAATGATCTCTCTACCACCCTTCAGAGCAAGACATCAAACTATGAACTCCGTATATTCTCACAGAATTATAAGGTTGCGATAAACATAGGAGAATAAGCAAAGTATTTAAAATAAGCAATAGGTAACATAAGTATTGGTTAGGATGCGGCTGCCAATAGAGGGTTATTGGCAGCCGCAATTCTTCAAAGGTATTAAAGATTGTTTGCTGCTACAGCACACGTTCAGGATTCCGGTGCCCTTTGGCATCGGAATCTATTTTATAATTATATAATGAAGTTGCGCAGATCTATGTCTTCAAGAGAATTGAGACGTTTGCCGGAGTATGCCGGTTGTTCATGTTTTCTGATTGGATGGTCAGAATTTCGTATTGGAAATAATGGATTAAACTTTTGTTGTCGTAGTGGTCTTATAGATAACAACTGACTATTTGAATTGTCACCTGAAACAATTCTTATCAGTAGAAATGCATCGCTTGTCAATAATAAACAACCGAATATGTTGATAACGGTGCGAATTAAATAATTTTAATGGCATTTAGTTATGAGACGCAGATTCTTTTACCTATTACTCTCCCTCTTCATAGTGGCCGGTTCCGGTCAGGCTTTTGCTGATGGTAATAATCACCGTGGAGGTAAAGACCGCAAGGAACAGAGCCACCATAGGCCCGGAGGTAACTCAAATAAGAAGAACGATAAGAATAAACCGGGACATAATTCTAAACCGGGACATAATGTGAAGCCCGGTAATAATCACAACCACGGCAATAACTTCAAGCCCGGTAATAATCGTAAGCCTGAAAACAATTTCAAACCTGGAAACAATCACAGGCCCGGTGACGCTCATAAGCCTGCGATGAATCATAAGCCGGCGGTGTCAGCTCCTCGTCCCGGAGCAGGAGGCAGACCGATGAATATAGGGCATCCTGCACCTCCTCCACATCATCATAATTATGGACCGGCTTTGCCTCCGCCTCCTCCACGCTTACCTCATATGGTGAGCCATGTCACAAGAGGATGTCATGATGTGAATGTTTGGCAGATAGATTACGACACATATATTGTGAAATATCGCAGAGGCGGTCATTGGTATACGCAATACGTTTATCCATATGCTGATCGATACAGCAATCCCACCCTTATATCGGTGAACTGGCAACCATTGTCGCGTTGGTCAATCATCCCGCCAATTCAGCTGAACATCAATTTGTGATTTGAATTAGAGATGATGAAGTGTGGCTAACTCCTGCACATTTACAGTTATAATTAAAACAAAAAGAAATCGGATTTCACGGTGAGACCATGAAATCCGATTTCTTTTGTTCTGTAGAAAACGAAAAGGGTTTTTAAGATATATCTCAAAAATCCTTTTCGCTGTATATTCAGAAATTATGCTTCGTAGAGGTAATCCTTGATCTGCTCAGGACGGAAATTGCCGATGAAGGAAGCGTGGCGTGCCACTTCAGCCTCTCCATATTTCACGTAAACAATGAGCGATTTCTTGAACGACTCTGCGAGAGCCGTGTTCTTGCCATCTGCACTGCGCTGAGCATCATCAAGAAGGAGGTAGCCCATGATGATATGACCGGCCATCTCTACAAGGCGACGTGCCATGAAGTCATGATATTTTGTATCGTCAACACCCATTACGGCCTGAACGGCATCTGCATACTGCTGGGTCATGAATACGAGTGTATTCTTGACACCCTCGAACTCTGGCTTAACCTCGGCAGCCTCAAACTCCTTCATCTTATTCAGATAAGTGCCTGTGGTGACGTGGCGGATTGCGGCTACAACCTGAAGCTGTGTAGTGCCCTCATAGATTGATGTGATGCGTGCGTCGCGGTAGAGACGTTCGCAGGTATAATCTTTCATGAAGCCTGAACCACCGTGGATCTGGATGCAATCGTAGCAGTTCTGGTTGGCATATTCAGAAGTCATACCCTTGGCAAGAGGAGTGAAGGCATCGGCCAAACGGCTGTAGTATTTCTGCTCTTTCTTCTCCTCGATTGTGAGGGCACGCTCTTTGGCTATGTCGTCATACACCTTATACATATCTACGAAGCGAGAGCAAGCGTAGAGAAGAGCACGAGATGCATCGAGTTTTGCCTTCATGAGCGAGAGAATCTCGGCTACAGCGGGGAAATTGATGATAGCCTTGCCGAACTGCATACGCTCTTTGGCATACTGGAGACCCTCGCGATAAGCAGCCTCGCTGATACCTACCGATTGCGCTGCGATACCGAGACGAGCACCATTCATAAGAGCCATCACATATTTGATAAGGCCCAAGCGGGTGCTTCCTACGAGCTCGGCAGGTGCATCCTTATATACAAGCTCACAAGTGGGGCTGCCTTTGATGCCCATCTTATTCTCGATACGGCGTACGTTGACGCCACCGTTGCGCTTGTCATAGATAAACATGGAAAGACCACGTCCATCCTTGCTACCCTCTTCGGAGCGGGCAAGCACGAGGTGAATATCGCTGTCGCCGTTGGTGATGAAACGTTTCACACCGTTGAGCACGTATGAGCCATCCTCTTTCTTGGTGGCTTTGAGCATCACTGACTGGAGGTCGGAGCCGGCGTCAGGCTCAGTGAGGTCCATCGACATTGTCTCACCTTCGCATACGCGGGGGATGTATTTCTGTTTCTGCTCCTCGCTGGCAAACTCATAGATTGTCTCCGCACAGTCCTGAAGTCCCCAGAGATTCTCGAAACCGGCATCGGCACGGCTGACGATATCGGCGGCCATGATGTAGGGGGTGATAGGGAAATTGAGTCCACCGAGACGGCGGGGCATCGACATGCCCATGAGTCCTGCCTTGCGGCAGGCATCGAGATTACGCTGTGTGCCGGCAGCATAGATCACGCGGTTGTCTTTCACTACCGGACCCTCGTGGTCAACCTCTTCTGCATTCTCAGCAATCACGTTGGCACAGATGTCGCCTACGATCTCAAGCACACGGTCGTAGCTGTCTACGGCGTCGTCATAGTTCATCGGCGCATAGTCATATTTGTCAGCGTCGGCGAAGTTCCTCTCTTTCAGCTCCACAATCTTCTCCATCATAGGATGTGAGAGATAGTGCTTCAGAGATTCGTTGTCATTATAGAAATTAGCCATTATTTCGAGTTCTTTTTATAATACTTGATGAGTTTGGGAAGTACATCCTCAACTTTTCCGGTGATCACATAGTCGGCGATTGTGTTGATCGGCGCGTCGGGATCGGAATTGATTGAGATGATGAGTGAGCTGTCTTGCATGCCGGCGATGTGCTGGATCTGGCCTGAGATGCCACACGCGATGTAGAGCTTGGGACGAACTGTCACACCGGTCTGACCGATCTGACGGTCATGGTCAACCCAACCTGCATCGACTGCTGCACGGCTTGCGCCAACTTCAGCACCCAGAGTGTCGGCAAGCTGCTGGAGAAGATCAAAATTCTCTTTGCTTCCCACTCCGTAGCCACCAGCCACGATGATGGGGCTTCCTTTGAGGTTTACCTTGGATTTCTCTACATGACGGTCGATGATCTCAACCACGAAATCTTCAGGTTTAGTGTAAGCGTTGGCATCTTTCACGATCACCTCACCTTTATAATCGGGATCTTTGATCTCTTTCTTCATCACGCCTTCACGCACGGTGGCCATCTGAGGACGACATTCCGGATTTACGATGGTGGCTACGATGTTGCCGCCGAAAGCGGGACGGATCTGATAGAGGAGATCCTTGTATTCGGTGCCGGTCTTCACATCCGTGTAGTCGCCGATCTCAAGCGATGTGCAGTCGGCGGTGAGACCGCTGTGGAGGGCTGACGACACACGGGGACCAAGGTCGCGGCCGATTGATGTCGCACCCATGAAAGCGATGCGTGGCTCGATCTCCTTGAAAAGATTAATGAGGATAGAGGAGTGGGGGAGCGAGGTGTAGGGATAAAGACGAGAATCCTCGAATTTATAAACGGTGTCAACACCATAGGGGAGAAGCTGCTTTTCGATATCCTTGAGGTTGTCGCCTGCAACTACTGCCTCAAGTTTGATGCCGAGCTTGTCGGCGAGCTGACGACCCTTAGTGAGGAGCTCAAGGCTCACATCGGCCACCTTGCCGTCTTCATATTCGCAATAGACTATGAGATTATTCTTGTCTGCCATTTGAATTCAGAATTTATAGGATTAGCCGATAGTGTGGTTAGCGATAAGATCAACGATGAGAGCCTCAAGCTCTTCATCAGTGTTTTCAATGCGGCGAGCCTCCTTGGCTGTGAACACCACATTCTCGATGGATTTCACCTTTGTGGGCGAACCGGCGAGACCACACTGGTTGAGGTCGGCCTCAACGGTGGCTGCGTTCCATTCACCGATAGAGAGATAAGGACGTTTCTCGATAAACTCTTTTTTGGCCTCATCGTTGGCAACCTCGGAGGGTACGGCTGCATATTTATATTTCTGGAGGGCCTTGGCGTTGCGGGGGCGGCAGTCGGCGGCGGAACCGTTGACAGTCACCACGAGTGGAAGTTTAGCCTTCACAGTCTCGACACCGCTCTCGATGCGGCGTTTAACCACAATCTCACCATTATCGGCACTCAGGATCTCCTCGGCATATGTCACCTGAGGCAAACCGAGCTTCTCGGCCACCTGCGGGCCCACCTGTGCGGTGTCGCCGTCGATAGCCTGACGGCCACCTATGATGATGTCGTAGTCGCCAATCTTGCGCACAGCCGCGCTGATTGCATATGAGGTAGCTAATGTGTCGCTTCCGGCGAATGCACGGTCGGAGAGAACAATGCCACCGTCGGCACCACGGAACATTCCTTCACGGATGATCTCGGCGGCACGTGCGGGACCCATTGTGAGAATAGTCACTTTGCTTCCGGGATTGGCCTCCTTGAGACGGAGTGCCTGCTCAAGCGCATTGAGGTCTTCCGGATTGAAGATTGCCGGAAGGGCAGCACGGTTTACCGTGCCGTCTGCCTTCATGGCGTCTTTCCCTACATTGCGGGTATCAGGTACTTGCTTGGCGAGTACAATGATATTTAAGCTCATAGTAGATGAAATTTATTTTATGTTGATAAGTAACTCTGTAATAACAAAAAGCAACTATTCCTGACGTATCACGGATGTTTGCTCCGGGTGAGTCTGATCCGGAAAACGCCGGCAGTCATCCTCTCGGTTTGAGACTGCGTGTTACTCTGTTTGATAAGTATTCGGAGGGCAAAGTTAGTAAAAAAAGTTTAAAACACCTATATATTAAGGCTCCTAAAGTGGCTTTAAGTTGAAAATATCAGCGAAAATTCGTAATTTTGCCAATGAAGTTGTCAAAACTTTTTACGGGATCGCGGAATATGATATGTGTTTCATCATATGGTTCGGAAGCTTTCTAACCCGGATAAAGAAAAAGTGGAGGCGATTTCTATCTAAAGAGCGATATTGTCGCATAAGTCATAAATCAGAAATTTAAAAGAACGTGAAAGGAATTTTTGTAGCGTGTATGATGTCGGCGTGTGCGTTTGCCGTTTCAGCTGCTTCGTTAGAGGAGGCACGCCAGCTTGTAGTGAGCGGTGATTATGCTGCTGCCAGAAAAATGGCCGAGACACTGGCTGCTGCCGACAGCAAGCTTGCTTCCACACCTTTATATAATTATATAATCGGAGTTTGTGATTTTGAGGAGGGCGATTTCAAGTCGGCCCGTCAGCATCTTGAATCGGCCAATGCCAAAGGTCCCGGTGAGGCAAGCCTATATCTGGGGCGTCTTGCATTTCTTGATTATGACTTTGAAAAGGCGCAGGAGCTATATGGCGCTTTCAGAAAATATCGTGAGAAGAGCAAACAATCTGTCGGAGAACGTGTAGAGGAGCTTGAAGCTCAACTCGAAGCTGCCGAGAATGCACTTGATCGTGTGGAGAAACTCGTAGTGCTCGATTCTCTTGCTGTGCCTGCCAAAGAATTTTTCAGTCATTATCGTCTCCCTTCGTCGGCCGGACGCCTTATGGTCCCTGATGAGTTGCCTCTCAAAGATCACAGAGGGGAGGCTGTGGTGGCGTTTGCCAACGAAGGAAATGATTTCATGATGTGGGGGGCGCCGGACAGTGTAGGCAACGTAGGTCTTGTGGAGAGCATTCGTCTCACCGACGGATCATGGCAGGAACCGGTGCGTACTCCGGATTTCCTCAGCAACAATGGTTATGCGGATTATCCCTTCATGATGCCTGATGGAGTAACTCTTTATTATGCCTCTGACGGCGACGGCTCTATCGGTGGCTATGACATCTTTGTGGTGACACGCGATGTCCAGACCGGTGAATACCTTCAGCCACAAAACTTGGGTATGCCCTTCAATTCTCCATACGATGATTTCATGCTGGCGATAGATGAGGAGAATGGTGTGGGGTGGTGGGCCACCGACCGTAATGAGCTTGCTGACAAGCTCACGATATATGTGTATAAGGTGAATGATGTGAGGAAGAATTACGATCCTGACGATGAGGATATTCTCGACAGGGCCAGGCTTTCTGATTTCCGAGCCACCCAGGATCCAGATCAGACTGATGAATACAGACGGATTTTAGATACTGTCTATGCTATTGATCCGGAAAAGGTCGAGAAGAAGGCGGAGTTTTATCTCCCCAAGGGGAATGGCGAATATTACACCTCTACCGAGGAGTTTAAAAACCCGGAGGCGCGTGGCGCACTTAAGAAATATCTGCTTGCACGCATGGCGCTCGACAAATCGGAGGCAGACCTTCACGGATTGAGAGAGCGGTATCATAAAACGCATCAGGATGCTGTGAAGGAGATGATAAAGACTGCCGAGAAGCAGATAGAGCAGGAGCGCGAGGATGTGAGAAGGCTGAGAAGCGATATATATAGACTTGAGAAATAATATAGATGGATAATTTGGACATAGCGGAGCTCGTAGGGGCTACGGAGGCATATAATCTTCATAATCACACTCAGTATTGCGACGGACGCGACACAATGGAGAGAATGGCTGAGGCTGCCGTTGAAGCCGGTATCGAATATTTTGCATTCACTCCACATTCGCCTGTGCCTATCAAATCGCCATGCAACATGGACATTGAGAGGGTGGGGGAATATTATGCGGAGGCAGAGCGCCTGCGTAATATATATGCCGACAGAATGAAGGTGCTGACTTCATTTGAGGTGGATTATCTGGGTCCAGATTATGGCCCGCATGTGGATTGGGTGCAGCGTCAGCCTCTTGATTTCCGTCTGGGATCGGTGCATTTCGTTCCCAATCAGGATGGTGTGTTGCTTGACTGTGACGGTCGTTTCGAACGTTTCAACCAATATCTTAAGGATGGCTATTCCGGCGACATCAGATATGTGGTGGAGAAATATTTCGAGCAGGTGCTGATGATGATCGAGAGGGGCGGTTTTGAATTGCTCGGCCATTTCGACAAGATAGCCGGCAACGCCTCGCAGGCATCTCCGGGAATAGAGGATGAGGGCTGGTATGAATCGCTGATAGATGATGTGGTGTCGCAGGCTGCCGGCAAAGGTCTTGTGGTAGAGATTAATACAAAGGCATTGGCCGACAGGGGACGGTTTTATCCTGCTGAAAGATGGTGGGGAAAGCTAATAGATGCAGGAGTGGCTGTGGCTATTGACAGCGATGCCCATTATGCCGGTAAAATTATGGCTGGTCGCGAAGAAGCGATAAAAAGATTTGCACAATTGAAAGAAAAGTATTAACTTTGCGGCGGTTTTGCGCAAAGTGTGCAATCAAAACTTCTTCGGGCAAAAAAAAACGAGATGCTGACTGCGCCGGGTGCAAACCGAATAATAATAAACAATCAATCAAGTAAAACGTATGAATTCTTACGAGACCGTTTTCATTTTAACTCCCGTTTTGTCTGACGAACAGATGAAGGAAGCGGTAGAAAAATTCAAAGACGTGCTTCAGCAGAATGGTGCCGAGGTAGTCAATGAGGAGACCTGGGGTCTTCGCAAGCTTGCTTATCCTATCCAGAAGAAATCGACAGGCTTCTATTGCCTTCTCGAGTTCAAGGGCGAGCCCACAATTGTAAAGAAGCTTGACGTGGCATTCCGTCGCGACGAGCGTGTGATCCGCTTCCTTACCTTCCGTCTTGACAAATATGCTCAGGAGTATGCAGAGAAGCGTCGCAATCTGAGATCAAAGAAAGCAAGTGAACAACCCGCTGAGGCAGCAGCCGAGGCAGCTAACTAATGAAGATCATGGCAGCAAACAGCGAAATCCGTTATCTCACACCCCTTTCGGTGGACACTAAGAAGAAGAAATACTGCCGTTTCAAACGCAGCGGTATCAAATATATCGACTACAAGGATCCTGAGTTCCTCAAGAAGTTCCTCAACGAGCAGGGCAAGATTCTTCCCCGTCGTATCACCGGCACATCTCTGAAGTTCCAGCGCAGAGTGGCACAGGCAGTAAAGCGTGCCCGCCATCTTGCTCTTCTTCCCTACGTAACCGACCTGATGAAATAATCATTTTTAACCCGACAAATAGCAGAAAGATATGAAGATCATACTGAAAGAGAATGTAGCCGATCTCGGCTATAAAGACGATGTTGTCGAAGTGAAGGATGGTTATGGCCGCAACTACCTCATTCCCCAGGGAAAGGCAATCATCGCATCTGCAGCCGCTCTTAAGCAGCTTGCAGAAGACCAGAAGCAGCGTGCTCACAAGATCGCCAAGATCAAGGCTGACGCTGAGGCTGCAGCAGCAGCTCTCGAGGGCGTAAGACTCACAATCGGCGCCAAGACCAGCTCAACCGGCACTGTATTCGGTTCTGTCAACGCTATCCAGATCGCAGAGGCTCTTGAGAAACTCGGCCACAATGTTGACCGCAAGATCATCGTTATCAAGGAGCCCGTTAAAGAGGTTGGCGTTTACACAGCCACAATCAAATTCCACAAAGAGGTATCGAAGGATATCGAATTTGAGGTGGTGGCAGAGTAATCTGCATCCGGGCTCATTCGGCTTGTCCGAATGGCGAAATGTATAAAAATCTAAATGGGCCGCGCCGAATTAAAGGCGTGGCCCATTCTATTTGGGAATATCGAAAAAAAGCATTAAATTTGCATATTCGTAATGGAGTGTCGCCGGAGGTTTTCCGATAGCCAGTGGGGCGCGTGATCTCTCCTTTACCCGGTGTTGTAAATTAAAATAAAGATTAGATATGCGTTTCAATATTGATGGAAAACTTTTCCAGCAGCAGCTTCAGGCAGTAAACAAAGTGATAAATTCTAAGAACGCCTTGTCGATTCTTGACAATTTCCTGTTTGAGCTTGAAGACGGTAAATTGAGGATAACCGGTTCTGATCAGGAGAATATTGTGTCTTCTTGTATAGAGGTGATGGATCCTGAGGGAGAAGGTGCGATAGCTGTGCCGGCAAAGACTCTTCTTGAGATCACCAAGGAGATAAGTAATCAGCCGATAACTTTCTCGCTGAACAAGAACACCAACGAAATCAATCTTTCTTTTCTAACCGGACATTTCAATTTCATGGGTATCAATGCCGATGAATATCCACGTGGCGAGCAGATGGATGAAGATTCACAGAAAATCGAGATCCCTTCCTCCGTAATCAAGAAGGGTATCGAGAAGACCATCTATGCCGTGAGCCTTGAGCCTATACGCCCGATGATGACAGGTATCTTCTGGGATATCCACGAGGGCGACATAACATTTGTGGCAAGTGATACTCACAAGCTTGTGCGCTACATCAACTATGAGGTGAGTCCGGAGATAGTGCGTTCGTTCATCATGCCGGCCAAACCCGCCTCAATCCTCAAGGGTATCCTCGACAAGGAGGGTGGGGCTGTCACTCTCACTATCGGCGCGAAGGGAGCACGTTTTGAATTCGGCGGTTACACACTTACTTGCCGTTTCATAAAGGGTAATTACCCCAACTATAATCGTGTGATACCCTCTACAAACCCCTTCACAGTATCGGTGAACCGCGAGTCATTCCTCAACGCTATGCGAAGGGTGGCCATATTTGCAAGTAAAGCGTCAAATCTTGTGAAATTCGATCTTTCCGGCACTGTTATGAAACTGAGTGCCCAGGATCTCGACTACGGCACATCGGCCGAGGAGAGAGTGACCTGTGAATATGAGGGTAATCCTATGACCATTGGTTTCAATGCCTCATTCACCGTAGAGATTCTGAGCAACTTAGGCGGTGAGACTGTGCTGATGCGTCTTTCGGATCCTGCACGCCCGGGAATTTTCGAACCTCTTGAGCAGGAACCCAACGAAAACATTGTTACGATCCAGATGCCTCTTCAGGTGATCGAGTGATAAATGATATTCATACACTTGACAAAGATAGCAGGAAATTGAAATCTCAAGTGTAAACCATTCAACCAAAGAAAAATCAGACAGAAATGGATCTCATACTCGAACGTCCGATAATCTTTTTCGATCTCGAGACCACAGGCACCAATGTCACTCACGATCGAATTGTGGAGATCTCCTATATAAAAGTATATCCGGATGGAAAAGAGGAGAAACGAAGCCGCAGACTTAATCCGGAAATGCCAATTCCTCCCGCAAGCACGGCAGTGCATCACATTACAGATGAGGATGTGAAGGATGAGCCGACATTCCGTCAGATAGCGAAATCTCTTCACTCCATTTTCGAGGGATGTGACATAGCAGGCTACAATAGTAATAAGTTTGATGTGCCCCTTCTTATGGAGGAGTTTGCAAGATGCGGCATAAATTTTGATGTCACGGGCCGTCGCTTCATCGATGTGCAGAATATCTTTCACAAAATGGAGCAACGCACTTTGGTGGCTGCCTATAAGTTTTATTGTGGAGCGGTGCTTGAGGATGCTCATTCCGCTCTTGCCGACACGCAGGCCACTTATGAGGTGCTGAAAAGTCAGCTCGACCGATATGATGAGTTGCAGAACGATGTTGCGTTCTTGGCAGATTTCTCAAATATCGGAAGAAATATCGATCTTGCCGCCCGATTTGTGCTCAATGAGAATGATGAGCCAACAATGAATTTCGGTAAACACAAGGGCAAGACTGTGAAAGAGGTTCTGCGTAAGGAGCCCTCGTTCTACGACTGGATGATGCAAGGCGACTTCCCGAAGAATACGAAGGATGTGCTTTTCCAGCTAAAGTATAAGTATGACAAGGAGCGACGTAAGGGTCAAGGCGTGAAATAGATGTAGTATCAAATACTTCGTAAGCAAAAAAGAGATGCTTAAAGGTAAACATATAGTTTTAGGGATTTCGGGAGGTATAGCCGCATATAAGTCGGCATATCTCCTGCGTCTGCTTATAAAGAAGGGAGCAGAGGTGCAGGTGGTGATAACTCCGAATGGAAAGGAATTTATCACACCGGCTACGTTGGCGGCTTTAAGTGGTAAACCGGTGGTGAGCGAGTTTTTTGCCGCCAACACCGGAGAATGGCATAGCCATGTAGATCTCGGGCTTTGGGCTGATCTGATGATTGTGGCCCCTGCCACTGCGAGCACTATAGGGAAGATGGCTAATGGCATTGCCGACAATATGTTGATAACCACCTATCTCTCTGCCAAAGAACAGGTGATGGTGGCTCCCGCAATGGATCTTGACATGTGGGCTCATCCGAGCACACAAAGAAATATCGCCACTCTGAAGAAAGATGGTGTGATAATTGTGGAGCCGGGTGCGGGAGAGCTTGCCAGTGGCCTTACAGGAAAGGGCCGTATGGAGGAACCTGAAAATATAGTCAAAGCTGCGGAGGATTACTTCAAAAGCCGGCAGACTCTTCAGGGGAAGAGGGTGATGATCACGGCCGGACCCACATATGAAAATATAGATCCCGTAAGATTTATCGGCAATTATTCAAGTGGCAAGATGGGTTTCGCCATTGCCGGAGAGTTTGCCAGGCGTGGAGCTGAGGTCACATTGATTTCCGGACCGGTATCCTTGCCTACCCCGGAGGGTGTGGCACGTAGAGTTGATGTTACATCAGCAAAAGAGATGTATGAGGCTGCTACGGAGAATTATCCGGATGTGGATATCGTGGTGCTTGCCGCAGCTGTGGCCGACTATGCCCCTGCTGATGTGTCGGGAGTGAAGCTCAAGCGTGAGGGGGCATCCGAAATGGAGCTTCGTCTGGTAAGAAATCCGGATATAGCTGCAACTCTCGGTGAGAGAAAAGAGAATCAGATTCTTGTAGGTTTTGCTCTTGAGACAGATCATGAGCTTGAAAATGCCCGACACAAGATGGCGAAAAAGAATCTTGATTGGATTGTGCTCAATTCCCTTAAGGATCCGGAGGCAGGATTCATGAAAGACACCAACAAGGTAACAATCGTCGGTAGTAATGGCGATGTGAGGGAATACCCGGCGAAAAGCAAGTTGAGAGTGGCTGCTGATATAGTTGATGTGGTCGCTGAAAACTGTGGCCAATTATGATCTGTGCATAGACCGGTATGATCAATAAAGGATGGATAAATGGATATGCGGATAAAGCTCGTAAATAAAATATCATCATGCATAAAGACCTTGATGTTGGTGATATTCGCCACGTTCTGGAAATCGGTTTCAGCTCAGGAGCTCAACTGCCAGGTAGAGGTGAATTCAAGCTCGGTAGAGGGAACTTATAAAGGGGTGTTTGACAATCTACAGCAGAGTATCACTGAATATTTCAATGATAATAAATGGACGAATGCCCAATTTATGCCCAATGAGAAGATAGATTGCAGATTTTTTCTCACTATCAAGGAGTATGCAGACGATAAGATAAAGGGAGATATTCAGGTGCAGTTGTCGCGGCCTGTGTATAACTCAACCTATACCACAACTTTACTGAATTTCAAAGACACGAAAGTGGAGTTTGATTATCGTGAAGGAGATCAGCTTATCCGGAATGACAATAATTGGGACAGTAATCTCACCGGAATCCTTGATTTTTACGCTTATCTCTTCCTGACTCTTGATTTCGATAGCTTCTCACCACGTGGGGGCCAGCCCTATCTCGACAAGGCGTCGGCAGTGGTTCAGATGGCGCAATCAAGTGGCGAGATAGGATGGAGGGCTTTCGAGGATACGAAGAATCGAAGTGCAGTGCTCAGCACATTGACCGACAACAACACTTCAATGATAAGAGATATGAGCTACCGTTATTATCGTAAGGGACTTGATGAGATGTCTACGAGTCCGGATAAGGGTAGGGCGGAGATTACAGAAAGCCTTAAGGCGATAGGAGAGGTCTATAAGAATGCACCTATGTCTGTGGCGTTGTCAATGTTCAGAGATGCAAAGTTTGATGAGCTTGTCAATCTCTACTCAAAGGCTCCACAGACAGAGCGTGAAGAGGTGTATGAGCTTCTCCAGCCCATCTATCCCACAGACAACGATCGTCTCGACAAAATCAAGAAGGGGTCGGAACAGTGATGTGAGACAGACTTCAATGAAAAAAATTCAACATACTCATAATGCTACAATCACTGATAATAAAGAATTACGCGCTAATTGACAATGTAAGCATGACGTTTTCTCCCGGTTTTACGATTATAACCGGTGAAACCGGCGCGGGTAAATCTATCATGCTCGGTGCTCTCTCCCTTTTATTGGGAGAGAGGGCTGAGACGAAAGCCATATCAGACAAGAGCCGTAAATCGGTGATAGAGGCTGTTTTTACTAATCCGGATCCGGAGTTGCTGCCGATATTCGAGGAGCAGGGTCTTGAATGGAATCCGGAAGAGATTCTTGTGCGCAGGGAGGTATCGCCCAACGGCAGGTCGCGCGCTTTTATCAACGACTCGCCCGTGACGTTGCCGGTGCTGACAGCAGTTACGGCTAATCTCGTCGACATACATTCCCAGAACAGTAATCTCCTCTTATCGCAAAGTGCAAGTCACCTGCAGATTATCGATGCTTTCTCCGACAACGGCAGTCAGCTTGCCGAGTACCGTGCAGACTTCGGCCGTTATGTCACATTGAGGGCGAAAATACGAAAGATTAAAGAGCGTAACGAAAAAAATCGGGAGAATAGGGAGTTCATCGCGTTTCAACTCGAACAGCTTGACAAGATCAATCCCAAGGAGGGAGAGCTGAAGCAGATTGAGCAGGAATTCGATATGCTCAGCGATGCCGATCAGATAAGGGAGGATTTAGGCCAGTGCTACGGTTTGCTTGATGGCTCCGACATAGCCATTGTGAGCCAATTGACAGAGGCTGAAGGATTCCTTTCACGTGTTAACCTCACTCTTTTTGATGAGAATGATGATGCTGAGCTCATGAAGAGAATGGAGAATGCCAGGATTGAGCTCAAAGATATATCTGAGACCGTGAGGGATTATCTCGACAGAGTGGGCTCTGATCCCAATCGCTTGGCAAAGGTGACAGCAAGGATGAATCAGCTTTATGATGCCATCAAGAGATTCAAGACCGAAGATGAGGATGGACTCATCAAATTGCGCAGGGATTTGAGACATAAACTCAATGCCATAGACTTTGGAGACGATAATGTGGCAGAGCTTGAGAAAGATGCCAAAAGGCTTGCGAAAATACTCAAAGGGAAGGCCGATGAGCTGACTGAACGTCGTAAAGAGGCCGCCGAAGCCTTTTCTCAAGCATTGCTTGTGACGGCACAGCCGTTGGGAATGCCTAATCTGAAGTTTGAGGTTGAGCTTACTCAAGGTAAACTAACAGCAGATGGCCAGGACACGGCTGAGTTCATGTGCAGTTTTAATAAGAATCATGCCATTCAACCAATGGCGAGAGTAGCCTCCGGAGGTGAGACGGCACGACTGATGCTCAGTATCAAGTCAATCATGGCACGTTGTATGCACCTTCCTACAGTGATTTTCGATGAGGTGGATACGGGAGTGTCGGGAGAGATCGCTGACAAGATGGGAAGTATGATGCGCACAATGGGCGATGAGATGCAGGTGCTTGCCATAACCCACCTACCTCAGGTGGCGGCCAAGGGTGGCAGTCATTTCAAGGTGTATAAGACGGATGAGGAGGAACGCACGGTGTCTCATGTGAAGGTTCTGACCGTAGAGGAGAGAATCGGCGAGCTTGCAGGAATGCTTTCAGGTAGCGAGGTTAACGATGCTGCCCGAATGAACGCAAAGGTGCTCTTGGGATTATCTATAGAATAAGAAATAAATTTTGAAATAATGGAGAAAAGCGATTATATATTCGGTCTGCGGGCCATAATGGAGGCAGTGGATGCCGGAAAAAGCATAGATAAGATCTTACTGAGGCGAGATCTCGGCGGCGATCTCGCCAAGGAGTTGATGGAGAAGATAAAAGGTATGGATATAGTGGTGCAGAGAGTGCCCCAGGAGAAACTCAACCGTATCACGATGAAAAACCATCAGGGAGCAATCGCGATTCTCTCCCCGGTAGGCTATCATCGCCTTGACAATCTCATTCCATCGCTGTATGAGGAGGGTAAAACTCCGCTTCTGCTTGTGCTCGATGGCATTACTGATGCGAGAAATTTCGGAGCCATAGCCCGTAGCGCAGATTGCGCTGCTGTAGACGGGATAGTGATTCCGGAGCGAGGAAGTGCTTCTGTCACGAGTGATGCCGTAAAGGCATCGGCCGGTGCATTGTTCTATGTGCCGGTATGTAGGGAACGTGATACACTGTCGGCGGTAAAGAAATTAAAAGAGAATGGTTATCTTGTGGTTGGCGCCTCCGAGAAGGGAGCTGAAAGCTACACAGCGGCTGACTACACAGTGCCGGTGGCAATAGTAATGGGGGCGGAGGATACAGGCATTTCTCCAGAAGTGCTTCGACAGTGCGATCGTCTTGCCGCTATTCCAATCCTCGGCAATATCGGATCGCTCAATGTATCTGTGGCCGCCGGCGTAATTCTCTATGAAGCGGTCAGACAGCGACTTCAAAATGGTCTTTCACCTAAATAATGCAGGCTATACCCCCTGATAATGTAGACTGTTTTATCTCTGATCTTTTCAAAGATGAGTAAAAAAATAGGAAATTTAAGGGGTTATTATTTGTTATATTTACTCATTTAGTGTAATTTTGCATACTGAAGTCGGCAGAAATCATGCGGGCAGAAGCGATTATCGTTACTGAAGAAAGAATCGGTGGCGTAAGCGTGGATGTTTTGCGGCGGATGTTTCAAAGTGGCTGACTGAAGCAAACGAATAAGAATAAACGAACGAGCATAAAGAGTTATGATAAATCGTGTGTTGATACGAATAAAGGTGATACAGCTTCTGTATTCCTACCTGTTGATAGAGAATCATTTCATGTTGGAATCAAAGCCATCGGCACCTACGAAAGAGAAAAGATATGCCTACAGTCTGTATCTTGACATGCTGGTATTGATGGTAAAGATATCAGAAAATATAGAGAAAAGAGGAGGCTACCGTCCGTTGGAAGACACACGATTCATCAAGAAACTTCTCGCCGACGATACCATAAAGGCCCTCTTGAAAAAATATCGTATCGAGCCATTCAAGTTTGAGAGTTCTGTGGCTCCTTTGGCCGAGCAGATCAAGGAGAGCGGTCTTTACAAGAATTTCCTGAAGAGTCAGAACTCAAGCGAAGGTGAGGATGACCAGATATGGGAGAATATCACAAAGATGTTCCTTTATCCTGACGCACGCCTGAGGAGTGGATTCGCACAACGTGAGAATTACACAATCGGTGGCGTGGAGAGAATGAAAGGTATGCTTGAGGAGACTTTCAAGAATTTCTATGCTTCGAGAGATAATCTTGATGATGCTCTCAACAGTCTGCGCTTCAGCATGAACAAAGCACGCGACCTTTATTTCAGATTGTTGATACTACCCGTGGAGCTCGTAAGACTCCGCGAAAGTCAGATCGAGGAGAACCGTGAGAAATATCTACCATCGGCAGAAGACCTCAATCCCAACATGCGTTTTGTCGAGAATAGATTCGTGAGCGCAGTGGCGGATAATGCAGAGGTTTCAGATTATTGTGAAGAAAACAGAATTTCATGGCTTCCTGATCATAAGGATCTTCTGGAGCGTCTGCTGAAGAGAATCATGGAATCGGATCTCTATGCAGAATATATGGATTTCCCTGCTACCGATCTTCATGAAGACACAGAGTTCTGGCGCAATGTGTGCAAACAGATTATCCTGCATGATGAAGACTTTCTTGAGGCGTTGGAGGAGGAATCCGTATTCTGGAACGATGATCTTGAGATTATCGGCACATTCGTGCTCAAGACTATGAAGCGGTTTGAGGAAGACGACACTCGCGGGGCGGTGCTTCCGATGTATAAGGACGAGGAGGATGCCCGTTTCGGCTCTCATCTGTTCGCGGATGTGGTGAGAAACAAGGATCTATATCGTCGTTATATAGATGATTTTATCAATACGGAACATTGGGACACTGATCGTCTTGCCGTAATGGATGTGATCATCACGATGACAGCCTTGGCCGAGATAATGAATTTCCCCAAGATTCCGCTGGTGGTGAGCATCAACGAATACATAGAGTTGGCCAAGAGCTACAGCACTTCCAAGAGCGGAGCTTTCGTCAACGGACTCCTTTCATCGATTATCGGCCGTCTGCGTGAGGAGGGTCGTATCCAGAAGTAGAATTTTCAACAATTCCGCATTATTTTAAAGAATTAATAAATAAACAGCATAATGGATATAATGAATTCAATGATTCTGCTCCAGCAGCAGTCAGAAGGCGGCGGACTCAGCGGCATGCTGATGATCGTGGCTATGGTGGTGATCTTCTATTTCTTCATGATTCGTCCTCAGAATAAGAAGCAGAAAGAGATCAAGAAGGCCAGGGAGGCTATGCAGAACGGCGACAAAGTAGTGACAGCAGGTGGCATACATGGTAAGATCAAGGAGATAGGAGAGACCACTATTCTTATCGAGATCGCACCCGGAGTAAGCATCAAGGTAGACAAGACAAGTGTTTATCCTGCGGCTGAACCTGTGAAGGACTCAAAGAAATAAATCAAAGTCAATAACACAGAGCCGCTGACCTTTTAATGGTGAGCGGCTGTTTTTATAGAAGTGACTACAGCTTCTGATACGACTTAAGATATGGGAAAACGGCTCGACATATTGAAGCAAAGATGGCATACCTTCCGGGAAACTGCCAAGTTTCATGACGCTGTGCTGTTTCTGATTTTCGTGGGTATCTCTACTTTGTTCTGGGTCATATTGGCCCTTAACGATAATGCCCAGGATAGTTTCAACGTCAGAGTCAGTATTTCCAATGTGCCTGATTCCGTTACATTCATCAGTGATATTCCTGAGAAGTTCCATGTTGGCGTGAGTGATAAGGGCACCACCTTGTGGCGCAATCATTACAGGCGTCCCACTTTATCGATTAATTTCCGGAATTATGCCGATAAAGGTGTGCTCATGTTTACCAAGTCAGATATGGAATCTGCACTCAAGGGAATTTTCGGCACATCATCCACCATCACTTCATCATCGCTTGACTCTCTACGTCTTGTCTATACCACTAACAAAGGGAAAAGGGTGCCTATCATGATTTCATCCAATATCAGTGCGGCCAGCGGCAGCATTATTGAGGGAAATCTGCAGCCGAGTCCTTCAACAGTCTATGTGTTTGGAGAGCCGTCCGTGCTTGATACGATACATGCTGTCCAGTCGGAACTGATTACCCTGAAGGATCTTACAGAATCTACCACTGTGAAAGCCCGCTTGAGAAAGATACGGAATGCAAGAGTAGTGCCTTCAGTGATAGAGGTGACAGTGCCGGTGGAACCTTTGGTTAGGAAAGAGGCAATGATCACAATCTCTCCGGTAAATGTCCCAAAGGGGAACAGTATGCTTCTCTTCCCATCGAAAGTCCCTGTTGACTATTATGTGGCAATGAGCAGACTTGGAGATGATGATGATCCAAGCATTGAATTGCAGGTTGACTATAGGAGCATTCTTGAGTCAAACAACGGGAAGCTCAGAGTGAGGGTAGTAAGTTATCCGGAACGTCTACAGAATCTGTCGCTCAAGACTGATAGTGTGGAATACACTATTGTAAAAAACTGAGAATCCACCATTGTCCCTTCAACCAAATGAAATAACTCGTTATGGAGAAGCTGAAATTACCCGAACTGCAACAGAAATCCCGAAGCGTGCCTTTGATCATGATAACCGGTGGAATCGGAAGTGGCAAAAGCGTGGTTTCTCGTATTCTGAGACTAAATGGGTATAATGTCTATGATTGCGATGTGGAAGCTAAGCGCATAATGGAAAATGACCTGGCTGTGATCGAGGCTTTGACTGAGATTTTGGGAGAAGAGGCATATATTATAGAGGAGTATGCCTCGGCAGATAGGCGGCTGAATAGGAATTTCGTGGCTTCGAAGATTTTCAGCGATTCTCAATTGCGTGATATGGTGAATGCAGTAGTCCACAAGGCAGTCAGGGAAGATGTGGCTCATTTTGCCGAGAGGTGCAATGGGGTAGCTTTTTGTGAGACCGCGATTCCCTCCACTTCACACATGACGGAAATGTGTGATTCTGTCTGGCTTGTAACGGCACCTGAAGGAGAACGGATTGAACGCGTCAAGATTCGCAACGGATTTTCAGACGCCGAGATTATGCAGAGGATTCATTCTCAAAGAGAGGAATTTGACAGGATTGAGAGTAGGAAAATAGTAAATCTTAAGAATGGCAGCGATGACATGTTGTTGCCGCAGATTTTCCGGCATATCCCATCTGCATTGTTTGAAGAGATTATTTTTTGATAAATATATAAAACTATAGAAATATGCTTAGAGAGATTTTAGCAATCACCGGGAAACCGGGTCTTTTCAAGATCATATCCCATAGCAATAAGATACTCCTCGTGGAGGAATTGGGAAGCAAGAAGCGTTTTCCTGCAAGCGCACGTGATAAAGTTGTATCGCTCGGAGATATAGCTATGTACACCGATTCAGGCGATAAGCCTCTGGGAGAGATTCTTGACCTTGTATATGCTCACAACGAAGGTAAGACCATCGATGTGAAAGGGCTTGTGAAGAGCAATGGCCTTCGTGACGAGTTTGAGGCGATTCTTCCCGACTACGATAAGGAGCGCGTGTATCCCACCGATATAAAGAAACTCTTCACATGGTATAATATTCTCGTAGAAAACGGTTATACTAAGTTTACTGAGGAGGTTGAAGAGGCCGAAACACCCGAGGATATTGTGAAAGAGGTGGAGAAAGAGGAGAAAGAGCATGACAAGGAGCAGCGTATAGAGACTGCTGCCGACGAGGCTCAGGCTGTTGAGGCTGAAGAGGCTTAAAAAAGATTTGCGTAAAGGTTATAATACACCGGAAGTGGAACGGATTAATCTATGGTCGTTCCCCTTCCGGTGGTTTCTTTAATTGTTGTTTAAGGTGCTTGTTAGTAGAATTTAGTTGAATATGGCCGTAAGGAGCACGATTATCAGACCACTTGCTATTAATATGCCTGATTCGACAAATCCTCTTTGACTTTTCAGACGTATAAGTTCAAGCGCCATGGTTCGTTGGCCTATAGGCTGAGGTCTTAAATTCTTTGAAGACTGATGTGTTTTCAGACGTAAAGAAATTCTAAGGGCGAAACCTAATAATAATAACACAATACCTAATGTAAACATAATTTTCCTCGAATTATGCCGGGCGTAACTCCAGCGGTGTTTTTCATAATAATAATTAACTCTATCAGTGAAGTCGTATAGACTTTATGCGGAATCGCAGATCTTGTATTTCCTTCAAAAGCAGATCTCTTTCTATGTATGAAGATCTCTTTATCTGTACCAAGGCATCTTTCTGCAGTATTTTAATCTCTCATCGGTAGTTTAGCGCGCTTACTCCTCTTCGAGTTAAACATCAGCTCAGAAGACTTTATGAATAAAAGTAAATAAAAGTTTAGACAACTTCAATTACAATTATCAGTGTAATTGCTTACTGATTGTACAAATCTAACGCAAAACGAGAAAAAAGGTTTATTATGGGTGGAATATTTGTATTTCACTTTATAAATGGAACAATATTTACGATAAAGAGTCCAAAATGTTTTCAATGCTCAGGATAGAGAATCAGAGTCGGGGAGGTAAGTGAAGGGGCCGTCATAATCAGGCGTTGGTTGGATGAGCCTCGGAAAAGAAGATCCGGGTCTTTGCGTGATTCGATAAAAGGACCATCTACCACTACATCTACTTTGGAGACGATATCCCTTAGCTGTGGATTCTCCATTATCGTTTCCCACGTAAATCCCGTAAAGAGCCAGATATTGCGATTGTCAGCTTTAAGTGCATCAATCAAGCAGATCAGGGAATCAGGAGAACATAGTGGATCACCTCCGGAGAGTGTGACATCAAAATCCTCTTCCCGCACTATCTCCATAATTTCTTCAAGCAACATGGGAGAGCCTCCTTTGAAATCCCATGATTGCGGGTTATGACAGCCGGGACAATGGTGGGTGCAACCGGCAAGATATATGGAAGTGCGGAACCCCGGTCCGTCGACCGTGGTTCCGCGAACTATAGAAAGGACGTTAAATTTCATTGATAGAATCTTGAGAGGGGATAGCAAAGATGTAACGCGGCATCACTCGTGAACCACGCGGTCTTTGAGCTCAGCGAGCTTGCCGGAGTTCCATCTGTCGGTAGTGCCTACAAGATAGCCGGTGATACGTTGAATGGTCTCAAATTTATTGCCACATTTGGGACATGAACTCTGACCCTTTTCGGCATTTTCGTATCCACATTTCGGACAATGGTTACGGTTATGGTTAACAGACCCATAGCCTATGTCGTATTTGTCCATCATGTCTACAATCTGCATGATAGCCTGCTCATTGTGGGTGGCGTCGCCGTCAATCTCAACGTAGAATATGTGGCCTCCGGCAGTGAGCTTGTGATAGGGTGCTTCCACCTTGGCTTTATGGCGGGGAGAGCAGTGATAGTAGACCGGCACATGATTGGAGTTGGTGTAATAATCTTTGTCTGTGATACCGGGAATCACACCGAAGTCTTTACGGTCGACTTTAGTGAATTTGCCGGAAAGACCTTCAGCCGGAGTTGCGAGCACTGAATAATTATGGCCATATGTGGTGCAATATTCCTGCACACGGTCGCGCATATGGCTTACAATCCTCAGTCCAAGCTCCTGTGATTCTTCAGATTCACCATGATGTTTACCGGTCAGTGCTATCAGAGTTTCCGCCAAACCGATGAATCCTATGCCAAGAGTGCCCTGATTGATCACCTTTTCGATTGTGTCTTCCGGCTTGAGCTGGTCAGCATGATTCCAAAGCACACTCATTACAAGGGGAAATTGCTTCGCAAGGGCTGTTTTCTGGAATTGGAAACGCTCATCGAGTTGCAACGCTGTAATATCAAGCACTTTATCGAGCTTGCGGAAGAATTCGGCAATACGTTCCTCCTTGTTCTCAATTTTCATGACCTCTATAGCGAGACGCACTATATTGACTGTGGTAAATGAAAGGTTGCCACGCCCTACGGATGTCTTCTCTCCATATCTATTTTCAAATACACGTGTGCGGCAGCCCATTGTAGCGACCTCATATAAGTATCTTTGAGGATCGTCGGCACGCCAAAGCTCATGTTGGTTGAAGGAGGCATCGAGATTGAGGAAGTTAGGGAAGAATCTGCGTGCCGTAACCTTGCACGCAAGTTGGTAAAGATCATAGTTGGGATCTTCCGGCAGATAGCTTACACCACGCTTCTTTTTCCATATCTGGATAGGGAAGATGGCCGTAGCTCCGTTTCCAACTCCTTCATAAGTGGAATTAAGCAATTCCCGAATTACACAACGTCCCTCGGCTGAGGTGTCAGTGCCATAGTTGACAGAGGAGAATACCACCTGATTGCCGCCGCGCGAGTGAATGGTATTCATGTTGTGGATGAAGGCCTCCATTGATTGGTGTACTCTCTCCACAGTCTTGTTCATCGCATGTTGGAGATAACGATCGTCGCCGGTAAGGCCATCGAGCGGACGACTTATAAAGTCTTTTACCTCTATATTATAAAGATGGGAGAGATCAGCACCAATAAATCGCTCAAGATTTTTTACCTCCTCTATAAAGGAATATCTCACGAAAGGTGCGAGATAAAAGTCGATTGCCGGTATGGCCTGACCACCATGCATCTCGTTCTGTGCTGTTTCGAGAGAGATACATGCGATTACCGATGCTGTCTCGATGCGCTTTGGGGGACGAGATTCCCCATGTCCGGCAATGAAACCATTTTTGAGGATCTTGTCGAGAGGATGCTGCACGCAGGTAAGACTCTTCGTGGGGTAATAGTCTTTGTCATGAATATGGATATAATTGCTGCGTACTGCATTTTTCTCTTTGGAGGAGAGAAGATAGTCGTCGACGAACGGTTTAGTGGTTTCAGAAGCGAACTTCATCATCATACCCGCCGGCGACTCTGCATTCATGTTGGCATTTTCACTAGTGATATCGTTGCTTTTGTCTTCGATGATCTCAAGAAAGATATCGCGTGTCTTGGCCTGGCGAGCGATGGAGCGTTTGTCTCGATATGCGATATATCTTTTGGCTACATCCTTGCGTGCAGATTTCATCAATTCGAATTCCACGCGATCTTGAATCTCCTCCACAGTCATCTTGGAGGATCCGTTCATACCGATACGGTCGGAGATCTTCTGGATAAGCGATTCATCCTCGCCAGTCTCTGTGGCAAGCATGGCTTTTCTTATGGCGGCCTTGATTTTTTCTTCATTGTATCCAACAATGCGGCCATCGCGTTTCTCAACTATCTGTATCATCGTGAATTTATGATTTGAGGGGTTTAGTGAGGGGGGTTAAGTTGTGTTGGAATCACTCCGCAAAGGTATTATAAAAACTTTATTTTGGCAATATTTTTATTCTTAAATTTTGATAAAAAATAATCTTTTGGACAACAATTATAGTAGATAAAAATTTTAATTGGCAGATATATAGGTATTTAAAAATATTTTTGGGAAACATTGTGAAAATTTTTATGTTAAAATATTTGCAAAGTCAATTATTTATATTATGGATTTTGACAAAAGCAAAATGAAAATTAATAGTGATATTAGCATAGAGAAAAGCTATAAGTATCAGGGTTAGATTTTTGGATATAGAAAGGTGAACTTTAGAGAAATTAGTGTTAGTTTATGGAAAAAAGTCATTATATTGCTAAAGGAGTTGTATATTTTAAAGGAATTTCTTAATTTTGACAAATCTTTTCCAAAGAAGTTGTCTAAACTTTTTTCTTTGTCCGTATCTTGATAGTTTTCTGAGGCTGTTACATAGCTCGAAGTTGCATAAAGCGGGCTGAACGACAGATGAGAGAAGAATAGAAGCCTGAAGGATGGCGTGTTGCCTCGGGCAAAGAGAGCTCCATAAGAAGAGAGATAGAAAAATTCTGAAAGACGATTATAAAAAATTCGAACATGTCGAAAGTTACAAAAGAGATGGCCCTCGAATATCATGAGGAGGGCAAACCCGGAAAGATAGAGATTGTGCCCACCAAGCCGTATGCATCCCAGCATGATCTTGCATTGGCCTATTCCCCCGGTGTGGCATATCCCTGTCTGGAAATTGAGAAGAATCCTGAAGACGCTTACCGTTATACTGACAAGGGTAATCTGGTGGGTGTTATCAGCAATGGCACAGCTGTGCTCGGCCTCGGTGACATCGGTGCGCTTGCCGGAAAACCTGTGATGGAGGGAAAGGCTCTTCTTTTCAAGATATTCGGCGGACTTGATGCCTTTGATATTGAGATCAATGAGAAGGATCCGGATAAGATTATCGAAATCGTTAAAGCCATTTCTCCTACTTTCGGAGGCATCAACCTTGAAGATATCAAGGCTCCCGAATGTTTCGAGATTGAAAGGAGACTTAAAGAGGAGTGTGACATTCCCATCATGCATGATGACCAGCATGGCACTGCAATCATATCAGGAGCCGGACTTATCAACGCCCTTCAGATTCAAGGTAAGAAGATCGGGGATATCAAACTTGTGGTGAATGGAGCCGGCGCTGCTGCCATAAGCTGCACACGTCTTTATGTACAGTTGGGTGTTAAACCGGAAAATGTTGTGATGTGCGACTCTAAAGGTGTGATCCGAGCCGACAGAGCGAACCTTAATTCTCAGAAACGTGAGTTTGCAACAACGCGTGATCTCCACACCCTTGCAGAAGCTATGGTAGGTGCTGATGTATTCCTCGGCCTCTCGGTAGCAGATGTTGTCACTCCCGAAATGGTGCTCTCGATGGCTGCTAATCCTATAGTATTTGCTCTCGCAAATCCGAATCCGGAGATTGATTATAATCTTGCTATGGAGACGAGAGAGGATATTATCGTGGCTACCGGACGTTCCGACTATCCGAACCAGATCAATAATGTCATCGGCTTCCCATATATATTTAGAGGTGCCCTCGACTGTGGAGCCACCGGTATCAACGAGTCAATGAAGATCGCAGCGGTGTATGCCATTGCCGATCTTGCAAAACGCCCCGTGCCGGCCGTGGTAGACGAAGCCTATGGAATGAACAACATCAAGTTTGGCCGCGAGTATATCCTTCCGAAAGCGCTTGATCCCAGATTGCTTACATGTGTGGCACCCGCTGTGGCAAGAGCAGCCGCAGAGTCGGGCATTGCAAAACGTCCGATCACTGATTGGAGTGCATATCAAGTCCGTCTGCGTGCCCTTATGGGCGACGATGGCAAGATGATGCGTCGCATTGCTGAGATAGCACGTCAGACTCCGAAACGTGTGGTGATCTGCGAGGGCAATATGGATAATATGCTTCGTGCTGCGGTACGTTGCAGTCATGACGGTGTTTGCCGTCCTGTTGTGCTTGGCAATGAGGAGATGATTCAGAAGCGTGCGGATCGTCTCGGCCTTTCATTGGATAAGGTTGAGATTGTAAACCCGCGTCATGACCGTGAGGCGGAGACACGTGAACGCTATGCAAGAATTCTTGCCAAGAAGAAAGCCCGTGAGGGATTCTCTTTCGATCTTGCTCTTGAGAAGATGTATGAACGCTCTTATTTCGGCATGATGATGGTGGAGACCGGAGATGCCGACGGGTGCCTCTACTCTTCATATGCTGCCGGTGAGGCTGCTGCGGAAGATGTGGTTTCAATCATTGGTCTGCAGGATGGATTCAGCCATTTCGCCACGATGCATATTCTTAATACACGAAAGGGAACTTTCTTCATTGCGGATACCGCCGTGAATCCCGATGCCGATAAATCAGCACTTGTGGATATCGCTCGTCTTGCCGATCACACTGTAAACTTCTTTGCTCAGGAGCCTGTGATCGCTATGCTTTCATATAGCAATTTCGGTTCCTCCAACCATGAGGAGGCTACTTTGGTGGCCAATGCAGTGAAAGAATTGCATGAAAAATATCCTGAGGTCCTTGTTGATGGCGAGATGCAGGTGGAATATGCTCTTGACACCAAACTCAGAGATCATACATTCCCCTTCAATATGCTTAAAGGTAAGGATGTGAATACCTTGGTATTCCCTAATCTTACTGCCGCCAATACCACTACACAGATGCTTCTGAGCATGGGTGTAGGTTCTATTATCGGCCCTGTGCAGATGGGTCTTAAGAAGCCGGTGTATTTCACCAACAGCAATGCTTCTGAAAGAGAGATAATTGACCTTGTTACCATCGCAGCTATCGATGCGATAGCGCTTGAGAAGAAGTGATATATTTACCATATAAAAACAATAGGCCCGGATGATTTTGATCCGGGCCTATTATTTTTGCGCCTGATTTTAAATCTAAGTAGACAGATTTAAATTAAGGTAGCAGTGCCTATTTTTTCCAGAATGAGGGGGTAAAGAGGAGAAGAACAGTGTAAAGCTCAAGACGGCCTACGAGCATGATGAAAGCTATTACCCATTTTCCGGCTTGGGGCACAAGTGAATAGTTGCCTGATATTCCGGTGATGTCTGTACCAAGTCCTGTGTTGGCAACAGCTGAGAGAGCTACAAAAAAACTGTCTTTAAGCGGCATACCCAGAAGCACCAATATTGTGCCGCCAATCACAATTACTATAACGAAAAGGAAGAGGAAAGCCAAAGTCTTCATCACTATCCAAGATGGTGTGCCCTTGCCGTTAATGGTCACTGTAGTGACAGAGTTGGGATGCATCATTTTGAAAAATTCGTTTTTCAAAAACTTGAATAGAATTATGAAACGATCAATTTTTGCACCTCCCGAAGTGCTTCCCGCACAAGCTCCCATAAACATCATGATTATCAGCACGATTACGGCCAGAGGTCCCCAGTCGCGGAAATCGGGCTCTGTAAGCCCTGTGGAGGAGAGAATGGAAACAGCCTGAAACAGAGGATCAATCGTGATGTCAGAAATGTCATGATAAAGCCCTCTGATAAGAATATTGATGCAAAGCAACAGATAGCAGATAAAGAGAATGCACACATAGCAACGGAGGGCATCGTTGGTAAGCGATGATTTGTAATCGCCACGACTCGCTTTATAAATCAGGGCGAAATTCACACCTCCAAGAAACATGAATATTGTAAGCACTATCTTGACATATATACCCCCGGCTTCTACAACGGAGGTATCGTTGATTGAGAAACCTCCCGTGGACATGGTGGAAAGCCCGTAGCATATCGCATCAAAAACCGACATATGTGAAAAAGAGAGGAGAAATATCAGGATAGCAGTAAGAGCGATATAGACCACCCAAAGGCTTTGTGCCGTGAAGCTGACGCGAGGGCGTAGCTTGTCGTGAGTGATACCTGTCACCTCCGCATTGAATAATTGTATGCCTCCTTGATAATTGAGCATCGGGAGCACAGCAAGCGTGAAAAGAATGATACCGAGTCCGCCGATCCATTGCACTACACAGCGCCAGATTAAGATGGAATGAGACACGTGTTGCATTGAATTAAGCACGGTGGCGCCGGTGGTGGTGAAGCCGCTCATTGTCTCAAAAAAAGCATCTGTGACCGAGAGGTGGACACCACAGAAAAGAAAAGGCGTCATACCAAAAAAGGAAAGTATGATCCAAGTCAGTCCGGTAAGCAAAATCGCCTCTCTCTTCCCCATATCGCGGCTCTTTGGCCGTAAGCTCATGAGAATCCCTCCTATAGTTCCCGTGCCGGCGAGGCAAAGGAGGAATTTCCATGCCGCTGTCTCCTTATAGATAAGCCCTACCACGAAAGGAATCAGCATGAACAATGCCTCGATCGAGAGAAGCCAGCCGATCACTCGCAGGAGCATTCTGAAATTGATATAACTTTTACGATGGATAATAGCCATTGGAAAATCGTGTGTCAGTTAAACCATTTTTCTATTTTGCTCAAAGTGCCCGAAAGACTGAACACTACAACATAGTCGCCGGCCTGAATATGGGTATTGCCACTCACGAGCATATATTTTTCTCCTCTCACAACGGCCGCCAGAGTCATGCCGAAAGGTAGATGCAGGTCCTTTACGGGGGCTTTCGTGATTTTGGCGTTAGACTTCACGAGGATTTCCGCCACTTCCGCGTCGGCAAGGGCAAGGCATTTCGCATTGTTTTCGTCGGCATCAAGAAGAATCTTGAATATATGACTTGATGCAAGAAGTTTCTTATTTATTATTGTGCCTATATTCAAGCTTTCGGCCTGACTGACAAACTGAAGGTTCTCAACATCAGCCACAGTTTTAGGCACACCGAATTCCTTTGCCGTGAGGCAAGATAGAATATTAGTCTCAGATGAGTCGGTGAGGGCAATGAAAGCATCATACTGGTAGATATTATTCTCCCGAAGCACTTCGATGTCGCGTCCGTCGCCCCAGACAATTTCACAGTCGGGAAGGGCAGTGGCCAGACGTTCGCAATTTTCTCGATCGTTATCTATTATCTTGAGATGATATTTGTCGTGGTATCTTGTGGCGAAGCGCTGTGTGATCCGGGAGCCTCCCATTATAAGAGCTTTCTTTATCACACGCTTTTTCTTTCCACAGAGATCACGCACCTCCTGAATAAAAGGGGGAGTAGTGATGAAATAAAGGGTATCATCACGTAATATGTCGTCATTACCACCCGGTATGATTGTCTCGTTGTTGCGTTTTATCGCCGCAACGTGAAAATTGTGATCTTTTACAGGAAGATCTTTCAATTTATGGTTAAGCAAAGGTGAGTCGCCGTGAAGTTTCACGCCGATCAATAGAAGGTTGCCGCCGTGAAGTTCTCCCCAATAGCGGGCCCAGTTATGGGCGAGGGCGAGGGCGATTTCGTCAGATGCGAGATCTTCCGGATAAATAAGGAAATCCACCCCAATTTTCTTAAGCACGGAGCCATTGTCGGGAACAAGAAATTCTGAATTGTCGATTCTTGCCACTGTTTTTTTCGCACCGAGATGCTTGGCTATGGCACATGAGGTGATATTCCTTGTCTCATAGGGCGTTACGGCTATATATAGATCAGTGTCGGTGATACCGACATTCCGCAGGCTTTCGAAAGAAGATGTGGAGCCATTCCACGTCATGAGATTATAGTTGGAATCTATGATGTCGAGATGGTTCTGATCGCTATCAAGCAGGATTATATCCTGATCTTCGTTAGACAACATCTTTGCAAGATGGGTGCCTACCTCTCCGGCACCTGCAATGACAATTTTCATGTAAACAAGATAAGCAGTAAAGTTATAGAAAGATCAATTAACCGAGCTTACGGTTCAATTCAAGAACTCTCTTCTCGATACCCTGGCTGTCGAAGCCACAGAGCCCGCGCAATTGAGCCACAGATCCATGACCGATCCATTTATCTGGCACGCCCATTCGTTCAACCGGGATATCATGCCCGTTAAGAGCAAACCATTCCGCCACAGCAGATCCAAAACCTCCGGACACGGCAGCATCTTCCACTGTCACTACAGCCTTATACTTAGACGCTATCTTTTTCAATATCTCTTCATCAAGGGGCTTTACCCATATCATATCATATATTCCGACATCCACCCCCTTTTCTTTAAGGGAGTCAGCGGCTTGTTTAACATCTGAAAGCACCGGACCCAATGAAAGTATCGCTATTTTACTATTCTCCGGCGAGGAGATCTCTCTTCCTTTTCCAACTTCAGCCGGAATCAGGGGTGAGTGCCAGTCGGGAGTAGTGGCACGTCCTCTGGGATAACGGATTGCCAACGGCTTACCGAAGGAAAGGGCAGCTGTCATTAGCTCACGCAAGGTGCGTTCATCTGCAGGTGATGCTATGTTCATCGACGGGATACATCTCAGATATACGATATCCAGCAGTCCATGATGAGTGACACCATCCTCTCCAACAAGGCCGGCGCGGTCAATACAGAAAGTGACGGGAAGTCCTTGTATGGCTACATCATGAATGATATTGTCGTAAGCTCTTTGCAAGAATGAGGAGTAGATAGCCACGAAAGGTTTCTTGCCGGCGGCTGCAAGCCCTCCGGCAAATGTGACGGCATGACCCTCTGATATGCCAACGTCAAAAGCTCTCTGAGGCATCTCATTCAAGAGCAACGACATTGATGTGCCGGAAGGCATTGCTGCAGTGATGCCCACCACGTCGGGATCTTTTTTCGCCAGTTCAACGAGTGTCTCTCCGAACACTTCCTGCCACATAGGAGGATTCCCGTCAGAGCCTCCGCAAAGACGCTCTCCGGTTTCAGGATCAAACTTACCCGGGGCATGCCATATGGTAGGATTCAGCTCAGCTTGTTCAAAGCCTTTCCCTTTGATGGTGCAGAGATGAAGAAGATGCGGACCCTCCATATCCTTTATTTTCCGAAGAGTCTCCACGAGTTTTATTACATCGTGACCGTCGAAGGGCCCGAAATAGCGTATGTTGAGACCCTCGAATATATTTTGTTTCTTAGATATTAAAGACTTGATGGAATTGTTGAATCTCGTGATGGCTCTTTTCCTGTTTTCGGTGAGTATCCCCTTCTTGCGGAAATATCCGGCCATACGGTTTCGGAAACGATTATATCCGGCAGAAGTGGTGAGTTGGGAGAGATAATGATGCAGAGCTCCGACGTTACTGTCGATGCTCATATCATTGTCGTTGAGCACAATCAAGAGATTGTTGGGATTGTTGGAAGCATTGTTTAGCCCCTCGAACGCCAGACCTCCTGAAATAGACGCATCTCCTATTATAGCTACAGTCTTACGATTTTCATGCCCTGGTGTGTTGCGGTCGGCAATGGCCATTCCGAGGGCAGCCGAAATGGAGTTTCCGGCGTGTCCTGCAATAAAAGTGTCGTATTTGCTTTCAAGAGGGGTGGGGAAGCCGCTCAAGCCGCCGAGTGTGCGTTGGTTGTGAAACTCGTCGCGCCTGCCTGTAAGGATCTTATGGGCATAAGCTTGATGGCCGACATCCCAGACAAGATGATCAGTAGGGGTGTCGTAGACATAATGAAGAGCCACAATAAGATCTACGGCTCCCATGCTTGAAGCGAAGTGACCCGGATTGTTGGCGAGGTTTTCGATTAGAAATGCTCTTATCTCCTTGCAGAGCTGAGGGAGCTCCGCAATATCGAGTTTACGGAGGTCGGCCGGAGAATTGATATTCTTAAGGAGAGGATAGGCTTCGATATCGATTTTGGATTCCATTAAAGACTCTTTTAACACACTTCATTTATGAGTGCTGTCGGCACCGTAATACTTTTTCCACAGAGGCACAAAGATGATGATCGCAGAGGCAACGATAAGAAAAATATTCTTGAGAGTGAAACCTCCAGCGAGTGACACAAGCGACCATGAAAGCCACAACCATATGAGGATGAGGAGTATGAGTCCTGCTATTCTGACAACATTCATAATATTTTCGCATCTCTGATATTTAGAGGAAAGGATGCTAACGCGAAGTTACTCAAATTTTCGCAATATACAAAACAACTTTGATAATAAGATGATGCTGAAAGTCGCGGCAATTAAGGCGGGAATGATTGAATTTTAAACCGATTCTGCTTAAACCTTGTAGGGATATTGACGTTATAGAGATAAAAGCAGAAGCGTATCACAGTATTTAATGTTGTTTAAACATATTTAATAAGTGGCTACTTATTGAAATTTCGCAACTTCAAAAGGTACGTCTGAAGACACAATGCCGGAGGAATTGAAATTTTGATGGCATTTCTTAATCTTGATTAATAACAACAAAACTATGAAAAATATGAAAAGTGCAGTTTATATATCAGCGATTATGGCGATAGCGGCTATGTGTGGTTTGATTTCAGCTTCAGACGCGCGAGGTGAGGAGCCGGTTAATGAGGATACCATAGCTATGGCAACCCATATTAATATACTGAATCCTGATGATGTAGAGGCAACCGACACTTTAAGGCGAGAACTCAAGTTTGATAACTCAGAAGATGCTTTAAGATATATGGAGAAATCGGAGAATTGGGATAAGTATAGTAAGGGTATTTTGCCGAAAATGGCTATGACCAATCTCGATTATGCATCTAAATTATTAAATAATACGCACGATGGATTTATTGTAGTTGACAAGGGCCGTATGAAGCTTATCAGATTCGACAGATACGGAGAGCCTGTGGCCACATATGGCATGGCTTGTGGAAAAAATTATGGCACCAAGCATAAACGCAGCGACTGTCGCACTCCGGAGGGCTTTTTTGCCGTGAAGAGAGTGCAAAACAGCACCGACTGGAAATATGTGGATGATGATGGCAATGTAAGTCAGAAGACCGGTGAGTTCGGTCCTCGTTTCATACGTCTCGATATACCGGGAATCTCATCAATCGGAATTCATGGCACATGTGCGCCCTGGAGCATCGGAGGCCGCCGGAGTCATGGGTGTATCCGGCTTAAGAACGAAAATATTATGGAACTCGTAGATATGGTCGAACCGGGAATGCCGGTGATAGTATCGCCGGGTACGAAAGATCAGAAGATAAATGCGGAAGAGGGTTACGACATACCTCGCATCAGCACAATCGTTGACAGTAATTATGCATCATTATAATCATTTTGTATATTTACAGATTGAAGTTGTTTAAACATTTTTCCTTGTACGGATTTAGACAACCTCATTAAGTAGGGTAAGAAGTTGCCTGAAATTAATAAGTAGCTACGAACAATTAATGATCATATGTCTACTACATTCTACGGCGATCTCCGCCTCGGCTTTTCAGTCATAATGTCAGTACATTACTCCCTCAAATCCGATGCAGATCTCATCTGTAGAATTTCGCATCCATTATGACATTAATTATCCGTAGCTACTTATCCATTTACTGACTGTCGTATTGAAAAATGCGATAGTCAGTGTTTTTTT
This sequence comes from uncultured Sangeribacter sp., assembly GCA_964513775.1. Taxonomy (GTDB): domain Bacteria; phylum Bacteroidota; class Bacteroidia; order Bacteroidales; family Muribaculaceae; genus Lepagella. The sequence continues at coordinate 51,661 of CAZEOI010000004.1, forward strand.
TGATAGGGTGGGGGAGGGGTGAAGACCAAATTCAGTCATAAATCTTGAATTAATTAGGCTTGTGTCTATTGTTTGCGCAGAAATAATTTTTGCTTTAAATGATGGGCAAAATTAGACATATAATATACGTAGAGCACTTGAGAGGGTGAAAAAAATAAAAAATTGTTGGTGAAATTGTGATAAGGCATAGGAACAAATAATTTTATTGGTTAACTTTGCATTCACAAACAAATTCAATGAAAAGATACGAAACTTTCAACCCAACCATACCGGAGCCGGAGATAGAGGAGCAGGAACAAGATCAGGAAGAGAATCCTGTGCAGGATTTGGTTGATACTGAATCCAAAGAGTCCGTACCAGACGATCTGCCTCCGTTTCAGGAAGAAACGCCGGCGCCAGTGCAGCGCGTTGTCAAAAAGAAAAAAGATAAAACAAAAGCTAAGGAGAAAAGGGTGCAACCTCAAAAGCCGCGCCCTGAGGCTCCGAAGCCGGTAAAGGTTAAAAAAGAACCCGGTCCCCCTTTAAAAGATATAGTAAAGGGATGGGTGGAAAGCCAGACCACACGTTGGTTGCTCGGACTATTCCTTGGTTTCCTGGGCATTTACCTTGGTGTGTCTTTTCTGGCATATCTCACATCATGCGTAAAAGATCAGTCGGAAATCAATAATGTAGCTATAGGAGCTGCCCATGAAATATCCAATGCCGGAGGCGAGGGCGGAGCACGTTTGTCGGAATTTCTGATCAACGAATGTTTCGGTCTTGGTGCCGGAGTTATAGTGTACTGGCTAATTGCCATGTCTCTTAAGCAATTAGTGGGAAAGCCGCGTTTTAAGTCAGTCGATTTTACAATAAAAACGATTGTTGCGCTTGTTACGGTTTCTTTGATAATCGGACTGCTTACGATAGGCTTCGACACTCCTGTGAATTGGGGCGGATACCACGGCCGATATGTAAATGAGTTTGTAATACGGTTTGTTGGCTGGACAGGTGCAGGCATTCTATGTCTGTTCCTCATCTGTTGTTTTGTCATAATATGTCTGCGCGATCTTATCAACTGGATAATAAAGATTAGAAATAAACGGGCGGAACGCAAGCGGATAGAAGAGGCGGAGCGCGAAGCTATAAGGGCTCGCGAACGTGAACTTGAAGAGATGCGAAAGAGGCAGGATGCAGACGCGGCAAAGGCCGGAGATGTGGCATTGCCTGAGAAACCGGAGGAACCGGAAGATGTCGGGAATGTATCATTCTCGGCAGATGATACGGGACTTTATACCTCTTTGCCTGATTTTGAAGATGATGCTGCCTATTTGGCTTCTGGTAGCAGCCAGAAAAACGGAGCATTGCATAGAAGAGGGGATGCAGATGATGAACCCCTTCCTGAACAATCGGAGGTGTCAGTAATTTATTCTCAAGTGACTGATTCATCACAATACGGAGTAAACACGACTTCTATGGATGGACTTGATTCAGTTAACGGAACCGCAGTGGTTAACGTAACAGAAAGTCAGCCGCTAAACGGTAGCGCCGTTGGATTGGATCCGGTAAATCTAATGGATAGTCAGTCAATTACGGGATCTGAAAACTCTCTTGAGCATGATGGTGGTGAAGCATCCAAGCCCTCTGATGAGAGAGAGCCGCAAGCTTCTCCCGTGGTTGTAGAAACGTTACCGGATATCGAAGGGCCCAATGGTAAGGTGGTGGAGACTGCTGCTGTTGGCTCGGTCAAGGCCTCTGACCCCTCGGAAGCAATTGCGGAGGAATCAGAGCCGGAAGGCATCGGCATGGTTGTGAATGTAAATGAGATAGCCCAAGCCGCGCAACAGAGAGAACCGTTGCAGCCGATGATGCCCGGTATGCATCCTTATAAATTCCCTCCCGCCGAGCTCCTTCGTGAGGGCGTGGAACGTATCAGTGTCGACGCCAACGAGCAGATGGAGAATAAGGAGAAGATTCAGAAGACATTGCTCGACTTCGGAATCTCTATCACAAGTATAGAGGCTACTGTAGGTCCGACCGTGACACTTTATGAGATAGTGCCGGACAGAGGAGTGAAGATAAATAGAATCCGAAATCTTGTAGACGACATAGCTTTGAGTCTTGCTGCAACCGGAGTGCGTATTATTGCGCCTATCCCGGGTAAGGGCACTGTCGGAATTGAGGTGGCCAATAAGGATGCACAGACTGTGTCGATGCGCACGGTGATAAGAAGCCATAAGTATCGAGATTCAAAATTCAAACTGCCGATAGCGATAGGCTCAACTATCTCTAATGAAGTCTATATAGCAGACCTTGCCAAGATGCCTCACCTGCTTGTGGCTGGCGCAACCGGACAAGGTAAGTCGGTGGGTCTTAATGCGATTATTGCTTCGCTCCTTTATAAGAAGACTCCGGATGAGTTGAAATTCGTGATGATCGACCCTAAGATGGTTGAGTTTAGTCTTTATGCCAAGATAGAGGCTCATTATCTTGCGAAGATTCCGGATGCGGAAGATGCAATCATCACCGATATGGATAAGGTTGTGGCTACCCTCAGTTCGCTGTGTGTGGAGATGGACAATCGTTATCAGCTTCTCAAGGCAGCTCACACCAGAAACATAGAGGAATATAACGAGAAGATCAAGGAGAAGCGACTCAATCCTCTTGAAGGGCATCGTTTTCTTCCTTATATAGTGGTGGTGGTGGATGAGTTCAGCGACCTTATCATGACTGCAGGCAAGGAGGTGGAGATACCGATCGCCCGTCTTGCCCAGAAAGCGCGAGCCGTAGGAATGCACGTGATCATCGCCACTCAGCGACCTTCAACAAATGTAATCACCGGTATTATCAAGGCAAACTTCCCTGCCCGAATAGCTTTCAAGGTAAGTTCTGGAGTAGACAGCAAGACGATTCTCGACACTCCGGGCGCACAGCAGCTTATTGGCCGTGGAGATATGCTCATCAGCAACAATGCTCCGATGGTGCGGGTGCAGTGCGCATTTATCGACACTCCGGAGGTTGAGGCTATATGCGACTATATTGAGCGCCAGCCATATGGGCAAGGAGCTTATCAGTTGCCGGAACCGGTGGTAGAGGGTAGCGGTGATAATGATAGCGAACTCGGTAACAATTTCGGCGATCGGGATCCTCTCTTTGATGAGGTGGCGCGTCTTATTGTAACGAGCAACACGGCCTCTACATCTTCGCTTCAGCGACGTTATTCTATTGGCTATAACCGCGCCGGAAAGATAATGGATCAGCTTGAGGCAGCCGGTATTGTCGGTCCGGCTCATGGTGGCAAACCTCGTTCGGTGCTCGTTGACAGTGTGACACTCGAATCGATATTGAAACCATAACGGGAGTCTTGCTTAAACTGAAAGGGTTGTCCAAGAGTCTAATTTATGATTAGATTGCTTAAAGTTGAAGCAAAAAAAGATTCAATATGAAAAATAAAATAAAAGAGGGGAGATTCTCCCCTACCATTCTCTTACTGATATTCGCATGGTTTACTTCCATGCTATGCCCGGCTGAGCTAAACGCGGCTATGACACCGGAGCAGGTGGTTCAAAAAGCAGCCGCAGCAATAACTAGTCCTAAAGGATTGACAGCTTCCTTTACCATTACGGCCAACGGACATTCGTCGAAAGGAACAATCAAAAGCAGCGGAAGTAAATTCTCGGTATTGCTTCCGGAAGTGGGAAGCTGGTATAACGGAAAAGATCTTTATGTATATAATCAACGTACTAAAGAGACCACCGTCACTACTCCTACCGCTCAAGAACTGCTTGAGACAAATCCTTTACTTTATGTAAAAGGTGGTGCAGGAGGTTATTCATATAGTTTCTCACCGGTAAAGAGAAATGGGAAATATGTGGTAGACCTTGTTCCAAGAAGTAAGAAAAGCGGAATAAGCAAACTTACGTTTACCATAAACGCCGCTAATTTCCAGACAGAGCGTATTGTGGTGAGCATGGGAAGCGGCGTAACTACGATAGACGTAACTTCATTCAACTCCGGAGCGACATTGCCGAATTCGGATTTTGAGTATCCTAAGGCGAAATACCCAAAGGTGGAGGTAGTTGACCTGAGATGATATGGGGTAACGAAGGTTTGAAGTTAAACTTCATTCTGAAGTTAAGACAACTTCCAGCCCGGAGAAGAGATCTAAAGAACATTAACCTAAAAAATTGTTATATATATAAAGTAGTTGCTGAAGATGAATGGCTGCAGCCATATTATATGGCAGACGGCTTCCGAGGCAACTGAGACAATGTAACCCGAAAAACTTATTAAGTAATGGCAGAAACCAAGACAAAAGTTTTGATCATCGGATCAGGTCCGGCAGGCTATACAGCCGGTATTTATGCTTCAAGAGCAAATTTAAAACCTATTATATATGAGGGAAATCAACCGGGTGGCCAGTTGATCCAGACTACCGAGATTGAGAATTTCCCCGGATATCCCGGTGGAATTCAAGGTCCGGAGATGATGGAGGAATTCCGTCAGCAGGCCATTCGTTTTGGCGCTGAGATAGTGCCGCGCACTATCTCGAAGGTAGATTTCTCTTCACGTCCGTTCAGAGTGGAGGATGAGAAGGGGGATATTGTCGTGGCCGACACTGTTATCATAAGCACAGGAGCAAGCGCGAAATATCTCGGTTTGCCCGATGAGGATAAGTATCGCGGTCTCGGTGTAAGTGCGTGTGCCACTTGCGACGGTTTTTTCTACAGGAAGAAGAATGTGGCCGTAGTCGGTGGAGGTGATACCGCTTGTGAGGAAGCCCTTTATCTTTCTACACTTGCAAAGAAAGTATATCTTATTGTTCGTCGTGGTGTGCTCAGAGCTTCAGATGTGATGCAGCGCAGAGTTAAGGAGAAAGAAAACATCGAGATTCTATTCCATTGCAACACACTCGGTCTCTTCGGAGAAGATGGTGTTGAGGGTGCACATCTCGTGAAACATGTGGGCACACCTGAGGAGGAGAAATTTGATATAGCTATCGATGGATTTTTCCTCGCAATCGGCCATAACCCCAACACTGAGATTTTCAGAGGCCAGATAGAACTTGACGGAGAGGGCTATATCAAGGTTGAGGGGGCGTCCACCCGCACCAATGTTGAGGGTGTGTTTGCAGCAGGCGACTGTGCCGACCCCGTTTATCGTCAGGCTGTTTCGGCTGCCGGCACGGGATGTCGCGCAGCTTTGGATGCGGAGAGATTCCTTATGGAACATAATGAGGAATAAGTGAGTCATATTGCAGAAGTGAGGGTGCTTGACTGATGGCGCCCTTACTTCCACATTTTTTTGATTTGCCAATCTCCCTCCGCAATCAATAATTTGTCTGACTTACTTATGAGTATATGAGGATTCCTCATAAGTATGTGTCATAAATTAATGATATAATTGATTGGTGACATATAAGGATGAGATTTGAGACCGTTTTGAAGGCGTAATAGGGTTCTATTATAACTGAAAAGCGGTTTCAAAGATCGCCTTAGAGGGCGACAAGAAATATATTAATTAATTTGTGACACATACTTAAGAACTTTTATAGAGATATGGGGACTGTAAGAATCATGACAGATAAGGCCGGACAAATTTCAAAAACATATTATCGAAATTAATATAATGATGAATACCACCGATAAAAGCAGATTGCTCGACAGCCGCTACCTTCGGATGGCCCGTATATGGAGCGAGAACTCTTATTGCCGGCGCCGTAAGGTAGGCGCCCTTATTGTAAAGGAGAAGATGATCATTTCCGATGGCTATAACGGCACTCCGTCAGGTTTCCCCAACATTTGTGAGGATGCCGATGACGTGACGTTTCCTTACGTTCTCCACGCCGAAGCCAACGCAATCACAAAAGTGGCCCGAAGTAATAATTCGAGCGACGGAAGCACGCTATACGTCACTGCGAGTCCATGTGTGGAATGTTCGAAGTTGATCATTCAGTCAGGCATCCGGCGGGTGGTTTTCTCAGAATTATATAGGATAACAGACGGCATCGACCTGTTGAGAAAAGCAGGTATAGAGGTCGTGCATATACCAATCGATGATGAAGATTAAGAAGAATCCCGGTCTTGTGGCGCTTCCGCTGCTTGTAGCTTTGGGTGTGGTAGGGGGTGTGTTTGTGGGCAGATACATCACCCGACGCACATTATCCGCTCAGGAGGAGAAGCTACGTACTGTGTTGCGGCTTATAGACAATGAATATGTAGACCGTATTGACATAGACTCACTTATAGAGACCACTTTCCCTGATCTCTTAGGATCGCTCGACCCACATTCGGCCTATATACCTGCGAGCGACTTGGAAGCCGTGAACGATGATCTTCAAGGTTCCTTCAGTGGAGTCGGGGTGTCGTTCCAGATTCTGAACGATACGGTGAATGTGATAGAGGTGATTCCCGGGGGGCCGGCGGAGAAAGTGGGTCTTCTACCCGGCGACCGTATTATCAAGGCCGACACCATAAGTCTTACAGGAAAACAGGTAAGTAATGAGGATGTTTTCAAGACGTTGAGGGGCCAGAAGGGGAGCACGGTCGTGCTTCAGATTAAAAGGTCGAATACGAAGCAACCATTGACGTTTGATGTCATAAGAGGGGATATACCGGTGAATTCAGTTGATTGCTCCTATATGGTTAATGACAGTGTAGGCTATCTTCGTGTGACAAAATTTGCCCGCAACACCTATAATGAGTTTTTCACCGCCATGAGCGATCTGAAGGCTAATGGCGCCGACAAATTTATTATTGATCTTCGTGGCAACTCCGGTGGTTTCATGGATCAGGCCATATATATGGCTAACGAATTTTTACCCGCAGGCCGAATGATTGTGTACACTAAAGGTCGACGTCCTGAGAATGAAACAATGGCTATCAGCGATGGTCGCGGCAATTTCAAGGATAATGAGATCACGATCCTCACCAATGAATATTCTGCATCTGCATCGGAGATTCTTGCCGGTGCTATCCAGGATAACGACCGAGGTCTTGTGATAGGGCGCAGATCATTCGGCAAGGGTCTGGTGCAGAATCAGACCGAGCTTCCTGACAGCAGTGCCATACGTCTTACAGTGGCAAGATATTATACTCCTTCAGGAAGAAGCATTCAGAAGGAATACAAGCGTGGCAAAGATGGCAAATATGAGCTTGATATAGTGGATCGCTTCACACATGGAGAGTTTTATAATGCCGACAGTATAAAATTTGATGACAGTAAGATCTTCTCCACGTCAAACGGACGCACGGTCTATGGCGGTGGCGGCATCATGCCCGATATCTTTGTTCCCGAGGATACTACAGGCTATACGTCATATTATGTTAACGTAGCCAACAAGGGTCTTATCCAGAAATTTGCCTATTCAGTGGCAGATAAGTACCGGGATCTGCTCAAAGGCTCGAAAAGTCTTGACAGATTGCTGAAAATACTTCCGCGAGACAATACACTTCTGGAGAATTTCGTGAACTTTGCTGTCAAGAACGGAGTCCCGGCGCGCTGGTACTATATCAATCAGAGCCGGAAACTGCTTCTCAGCCAGATAAAGGCAATGATAGCAAGAGACGTTTTGGGTTATCAGGCCTTCATAGAGCTCCTGAATGAGTCTGATCCGGCTGTAAAGGAGGCTATAAAGGCATTGGAGACAGGGAAATCGCCTGTAGATATAAAACTTGAGAGCAAGCCGGAAGCTACTGCCGACAGCCTCACCGGTTACGTGCCGGAGATTGGCATTGATAGAGCGAGCGACCTATGGGTGCTTCCGCTTGATCCTGATGTGCCCGCGTTGGCCGGGAATGCCTGATCTCCTCAATGGACAATAATATAAATCTTAAGTTTACTTGATTTTCCTTTGTAATCAGAAACTTCAATGAAAAACACTATATTATGGAGAAATATGAAATAAGAAGAAAAGTGAAGGCCATGCGCCAGATGCTTTCCGAAATAGAGCGACGTCAGGCAGCTGAAGAGGTGTTTGAACGTCTTGAGAAGACAGCGGCCTTCCTTATGGCCGATCATATTTTGATGTATCATTCTTTACCGGATGAGGTGTTTACCCATTCCTTTTTAGGAAAGTGGGGAAAGCGCAAACACTTCTATCTGCCAAGAGTGAATGGGGTCAATCTTGAGATTCTGCCTTATGATGAATCTCATCTTGAGCTTGGAAGTTTCCATATCGAGGAACCTACCGGGAGCGAGACAGTAGATCCTTCTCAGATAGAGCTGGTGGTTGTTCCCGCCGTGGCGTACGACCGTCGTGGTAACCGTCTTGGAAGAGGCAAGGGATTCTATGATCGACTTCTGAAGAACACGCGTGCCACCAAGGTAGGTATCGGTTATGAATTTCAGCTTGTAGATGAGGTACCGACCGAACCGCATGATGTGGCCATGGATATCATCATCACCCAAAATTCTACAATAGTAGTAAAAAAATAATGGCAATTTATAATAAAGAGAGCAAACTCTCTGATGCTATACTTGCACATCCACAGCTCATCCCGGTCATCAACCGTCTCGGGGTGGGTCTGGGTGTGGGTGAGCAGAACATCGGCACGATATGTCTTCAAAGAGATATCGATGTCGATTTTTTTCTGTCGGTGATCAATACATTTCTCGACGAAGATTATTTTCCGGTCAACGCAAAAGATACCTTCACTTTAGAGAAAACCGCCGATTATTTGCAGAAGACCTCACGTTATTATCTCCACGTGCAACTGCCAAACATCCGCAGGCATTTTGAATCGCTCATTTCCAGAAGTGGAAAAGCCAACAATCTTGCGAAATTGTTTGAATTTTTTGAAGAAACCTCTTCACTTCTGAGAGAAGCGGTGGCTTCAGATGACCGGGAGCTTTATCCGGCATTTGCCGAGGGGAAAGCTGAGAAAGAGACAGCGGCATCGGTGAAAAGTCATAAGGAGGTGGAGGAGCAACTACACGATCTTCTATATCTTTTTGTGGCTCACATACGTGGCGATTATGATAGAAATCTCGCCACAGCGGTGGTGACTTCGATCTTCTCGCTTGAGACTGACTACAGTCAGAATAATAGAATCAGAAGACGAATTCTTCTCCCTTTGTCCGGAGCTAATCTCACAGATGTCTGAATCATGACCGGAAGTAGAGTGATTGTTGTGATCGGCTTACCAACCCTTGTCGCTCTTGGCCTTAAGAGTATTTTAAGGGATCTCAATGATGTCAGATTTGTAAGTTACCGCACATTTGCCGATTTCAAAAGTTTTGATGATGGCGGCGACGGTTATATCACAAGTGCAGAAACGTTTGTAAGCAATCCCGACTTTTTTATGCCCAGACGGCAGAAGACTCTTTTATACGGAGATTTCCGTTTGACTGAGATTGATAAAAATATCCGGGTCTTGCAGACTGATGACGATGAATCAGTTATAGGAGAGAAAGTGGCGGCTTTGCTCGAAACGATCTCTCTTGACAAGGAGGAACCCGGAGAATTGTCGGGAAGAGAGAAAGAGGTGTTACGCTTGTTGGTGGAGGGAAAGATAAATAAGGAGATTGCAGATGAGCTATGCATCTCCATCAATACTGTCATAACACATAGAAAGAACATTACGGCAAAGACAGGCATAAAATCTGTGTCAGGTCTGTCGATATATGCCCTTATGAACGGCATATCTTGACCGGCCGTCAACTCTTTTTTGATAAATTTTGTAATGTGAAAATAAAGAGTTATTTTTGCATTAATTTAATAATCATTAATTTTCATAACCTATGATCAGAAAAGCATTGGGGCTTGTGATGGTCTTGCTGGGAATTTTTAGTGCATCGGCACAGGTTCCTCAGCTTACACCCCTGCCTTTAAATCCGAAGGTGAGGCACGGGGTCTTGCCAAACGGATTGAACTATTACATCATGCACAACGAAATGCCGAAGGAGCGTGCCAACTTTTATATAGCACAGAAGGTGGGTTCTACTCTTGAGACTGAGGAGCAGCTCGGACTTGCACACTTCCTTGAGCATATGGCTTTCAACGGCACCACCCACTATCCCGGTAAATCCATGCTCAACTATCTACAGAGCAAGGGAATAAGATTTGGTGCAGATATCAACGCTTACACATCGTTTGATGAAACCGTGTATAACATCAATAATGTGCCTACAACCGACACCCCATTGATGGACAGCGTGCTTTTAGTGTTGAAGGATTGGAGTGGCGATCTGCTTCTTGAGGAGGCTGAGATTGATGCGGAGAGAGGAGTTATCCAGGAGGAATGGCGTCAGCGTAACGATGCGTCCACCCGCATGTATACAGAAATTCTCCCCAAGATATATAAAGAATATCAGTATCAACAGATGCCTATTGGCAAGATGGAGATCGTGATGAACTTCAAGCCGGAGGCTTTGAGGGCATATTATAAGAAATGGTATCGTCCCGATCAACAGGGCATCGTGATTGTAGGTGATTTCGATGCCGAGGCCATGGAGAAAAAGGTGATAGATTTGTTCTCCTCTATCAAGATGCCGGAGAATGCCGCCCCAAGAGAGTATCCGGTGGTCAGCGATAATGATGAACCGATATATGTAACTTTCACCGATCCGGAGCTTCGTATGCCCCGCACCACAATCACTTTCAAGAGCGATAAGGTGCCCTTCGAGTATCGCAATACTCAAGAAATCTACATTAATAGTATTCTGAAGTCGCTCATCCAGATGTTGATCAACAATCGTCTGTCAGATGCAGCGCAGGAAGCAAATTGTGCCTTTTCACAGGCGGGTGTATATTTCGGCGACTACTATGTGTCGAAAACCAAAGACTCCTTCAATGTGGTTGCTATCCCCAAGGGTGAAACACTCCCTGCCGTTGATGAGGTTATGGCTATCGTGGCTCGTGCCTGCAAAACCGGCTTTACAGAGACAGAGTTTGATCGAGTGAAGGATGAGATGCTTTCCACAATGGAAAACACATACAATGAGCGAGATAAGACTAATAACGGCGCATATGCGAATGAGCTGATTCGTCTTTTTGTAGACAATGAGCCGGCTCCCGGCGTTGAGAAAGAGTATGAAATTTTGAAAATGGTGCTCCCCAACATTCCGGTAGCAGCTATAAACCAAGCTTGTGCACAAATCCTTACCGATAAGAATATGGTGATCGTATCTACGGAGCCAACTCGTGATGGAATGCAGATGGTGGCGCAAGATGTCATGGTGGAATCAGTGAAAAAAGCCATGAACGCACAGTATGAAGCGTATGTGGATGAGGTTATTACAGAGCCGCTCATAGCTTCTCTTCCTAAGCCCGGATCAATTAAGGGCATCACCGAGGATGCAAAGACAGGCACTCAGGTAATCACCTTGTCAAACGGTGTGAAGGTTGTGGTCAAGACCACTGATTATGCAGCTGATGAGATTGTGCTCACTGCATTCAGAGAGGGTGGCCTCCGGATATATCCACAGTCGGAAGCTGCTAATGTGCAACTGATGGGCACAGCCTATTCAGCTTCAAAGAAGGGTCCCTTTGACAATAAGACACTTTCAAAGTACCTTGCCGGTAAGCAGGCCGGAGTGAGCTTCTCGGTCAATTCATTTACCGATATACTTTCCGGTTATTCTACTGTGAAAGACCTTCCGGTTCTTATGGAGCTTATTTACACATCCTTTACTAACCTCGGAGAGGATAAAGCTACATATGATGTTACTATCGACCGAAGCCGTGTAGCCTTGCAGAATGCTGAGAAGAATCCCGCCAGAATCTTCTCGGATGCTGTAAAGAAAGCACGGTATCCCGATAATGCCATGTTGCAGAATATTACTCTCGCCACTCTTGATGCCGCAGACTATTCCAAGATGCTTGGCATGGTGAGAAATGTGTTGAGCAATGCAGCGGAATACACATTCATATTCACAGGCAATGTTGATGTAGAAACGCTCAAACCACTTCTGGAGCAATATATCGCCACTCTCCCAGCCGGGAATGTAACTAAGATAAAGGAGCTTTCTTCAGTCAAGATGGCCGAGGGTAAGGTGGAGGAGCAGTTTAAACAGAAGATGCAGACTCCCTCTACGATGGTGTATGATATCTTCAGCGACAATAACCTGCCTGTAAACCAGAAAAACAGTGTGATGGTGGATATGGTTGCCGATGTGCTCGACATCATTTTCACCGACACCTTACGTGAAGAGGAGGGTGGCACATATGGTGCCCAAGTCGGTTCTTACCTCAACCCCAACACCGGTTACTGGGGACTGATGTATCAGTTCCAGACAAATAAAGAACAGCAGCAGGCTCTTATGGATAGGGCTCAGGCGGAATGGCTGAAACTCCTCAAAGATGGAGCCAATGAAGAGCAGTTTAACAAAGTGAAACAGGCTATGCTCAAACAGCTTGAGATTAACGAGAAGACCAATGGATATTGGAATTCGAATCTTATGACCTATCTCAGAGGCACCGATATGATCAATGGCATGCGTCAGAGCATCGAGAGCATCACTTTGGCAGATCTCAATAAGTTTATGAAAAGCTTCTATAACGGCAAGAACCGTATTGAGGTTGTCATGGAGGGTGTGGAAGAATAATTTTCATCGGGCATAACAAAAGCTTGATGAAAGAATCAGGTAAGGGGGATGTGTTGCGTTATGATTGCGACACATCCCCTTAGCATTACAATCGATTAAGCATCTCCATCTTGCTTTAAAGAGGATTTGGCATGATATTTGAGTTATTCAAGAATGTATTAGCTATTGAAGTAATGCCCGTAAGGTGTTAAAACAGCAAAATGAAAAAGATAATAATAGGTACCTTAACAGCAATATCGCTTATGACTATAAAGACAGAAGCGCAGGGTGGCATATCAAATCCCCTGCTTAAAGTTTCAGATGCCCCACACAAGGCTGTGGCGTTTGACAAGATTAAAACTTCAGATTATGAAGATGGTATAAAGGAGGGGATTCAAATTCATAATAAGGAGATAGAGGCTATCATTAATTCAAATGAATCGCCTACTTTTGAGAATACGATAGCAGCCTTCGACCGAAGCGGCTCCGTCCTCAATGAGTCGGTGCTCGCCTTAAGTAATCTTGAGGCCGCGTTAGGCGACACGGTCCTCATGAATATGATGGCAAAGTTGACCCCACTGATTTCAGAACATTCCACCAATATTCTCCTGAATGAGAAACTTTGGGAGCGAATCAAGAATGTGTATGACAACAGATATTCTCGTAGTGATCTTTCTCCGGAGGCTATGCGCCTCATAGAAGAGACCTACCGTGGCTTTGCAGAAAGCGGCGCTAACCTCAAGGGTGAGGATCGTGATAAATTCAGGAAACTTTCATCTGAGCTTTCCGACCTCAATGTTAGATTCTCTCAGAATGTCACTAATGCTATGGCTGATCCTGAGCTGAGGATGTGGATTACCGAGGAGGAAACCATCGGACTTCCGCAAAGTATTAAGAGTGCAGCTAAGGAGGCTGCTAAGGAAGCACTTGAGGAGGAGGGTAAAGATACTGATACCGACCTTTATCTTATCACGGTCTACGCACCCTCTTATATCCCCTTTATGAAATATTCCCGGCGTAGAGACCTACGTGAGAAACTGTATAAGATCAACGGCTCAAGAAATAATGGGGGTAAATTCGACAATACACAGATTCTGAAGGATATCGCCAATATCCGCCTTGAGATAGCCCGATTGATGGGGAAGAAGAATTTTGCTGAAGATCATCTTCAGGGCACAATGGCGGCTACCCCGGAGAAGGTCATGGAGCTTCTTGAAGACTTAAGGGTAAATTATACCGCTCCGATGAAGGCAGAACTCAAGGAGATAGGAGACTTTGCCCGGACTAAAGAGGGAGATGATTTCGTGCTGATGCCGTGGGACTACAGTTATTGGGCCGATAAACTCAAGAATGAGAAATATGCTTTCAACGATGAGGACATGAAGCCCTATTTCGAGCTTGAGAACACTATAAAGGGGGTGCTCGGTTTGGCTACGAAACTTTATGGCTACACCTTCAAGGAAAACAAGGATATCCCGGTTTACCATCCGGATGTGAAGGCATATGAGGTGTATGAGAAGGATGGAAGCGTATTGGGAGTGCTCTATGCTGATTTCTTCTATCGGGCAGGTAAATCGCCCGGCGCATGGATGACAGAATTCCGCACTGAGACCAAGGATGACGAAGGCAACCGTAGTCTGCCGCTGATCTCCATAGTTTGTAATTTCTCAAAACCGGTAGGAGATGAGCCAGTGCTTCTTACTCCGGGAGAGGTTGAGACATTCCTTCATGAGTTCGGACATGCTCTTCATGGATTGTCGGCACAAGCTGTGTATGGCTCACTTAGCGGAACCAATGTTTATCATGATTTCGTAGAGCTTTTCTCTCAATTTAATGAGAATTTCCTTACAGAAAAGGAATTTTTAGATAGCTTTGCCAAACATTACAAGACCGGCGAGAAGATGCCGCAGGAGCTTATCGAGAAGTTTATCAGATCTCAACAGTTTGGCGCCGCCTATGCTTGCATGCGTCAGTTGGGTTTCGGTTATCTCGACATGGCCTATCATACTATAGAGGAACCTATTCGGGCCAGTGCTGATATAGCTCTCTTTGAGGAGAAGGCTCAGAATCCGGTCAGAGTGTTTGATGTGGTGGATGGTTGCCTTACGTCGCCATCATTCGGCCATATATTCTCAGGCGGATATGCGGCGGGTTATTATGGCTATAAGTGGGCTGAAGTGCTCGATGCGGATGCTTTCGCTGCATTTAAAGAGAATGGAATCTTTGACAAGGCTACCGCAGAGCGATTCAAAAAGATGCTTCAGAGTGGAGGTACGGTTGACCCGATGGAGTTATATAAGGAGTTCAGAGGTAAAGAACCCTCCACAGATGCCTTGCTGCATCGTGACGGCATAAAGTAATGACAAAATCGTCAAAAATGAGAGTATAATAATAAAGGTGAAACCTCTAATATTATGCTTATAATTGATCCCCGGGATGTGTCGTTGGCGACATATGCCGGGGATTACTTTATTTTGAAACACTAATTTAACCTTTTTATTAAATTAACTTAAAAGGCATGTCAAAATGGGGATGAATTGTAATAATGGCAAGAATTTTGCATTTTTAGATATAGAGACTCGGATTCCACAATGTATTTGAGCTCAACATTTTTTATTGAAAAGAAATTTATAACCAATAACCAACCTTACTCATAACACGTATGAAAAGATACAGTATCCCCGCTATAATAGCGGCCCTTGCGATTCTCGTATCGCCGGCATGTGCCGACAACCATGCTGAGGGAAATGCTCCTCAGTTTATCCGCACATCAAATGGCGCATCATTTGATACAGACTTTACTGTAGCCGCAGAAAACACTGTTAATGCCGTGGTGTGCATCAAGAGCTACACCGCCCAGCGTCAGCAGCAGTATGGCAACGGTGGAGGTGGTTATGACCCATTTGGAATGTTTGAATACTTCTTCGGCCCTCAGCAGCGTCAGCAACAACCCCGCCAGCAGCAGAGAAGCAGTGAGCCTGTTCAGAGCGGACTTGGTTCGGGTGTGATTCTCACAGCCGACGGATATATCGTCACCAATAACCATGTGATTGACGGAGCCGACAAACTGGAGGTTCTTCTCAACGATAACTCCACCTACGAGGCACGAGTGATCGGTACAGACGAGGCCACTGACCTCGCGCTCATCAAGATTGATGCAGAGAAATTGAACGCCATCACTTTCGGCAACAGCGATGACCTTAAGATAGGGGAGTGGGTGCTCGCGGTGGGCAATCCCTTCGGATTCAATTCTACCGTTACTGCAGGCATTGTCAGTGCCAAGGCACGTAGCATCAGCCAGAACACACGAGGTGGAAAGATGGGTATCGAGTCTTTTATTCAGACAGATGCAGCTCTAAATCCTGGCAACTCGGGAGGAGCGCTGGTAAACCTTAAAGGTGAGCTCATCGGTATCAACTCAGCTATCTACTCCAACACCGGTAGCTATTCCGGCTTCTCATTCGCCATCCCTACAACGATTGTAAAGAAGGTGATGACCGACCTCAAGCAATATGGCACCGTACAGCGTGCAATGCTCGGTTGTGCTATCGCTGAGCTTGATGCGAAGATTGCCAAGGAGAAGGGCATTACTGCCACCAAGAGCGGCGTGCTCGTAGCGGGTGTGTCAGAGAGAAGCACCGCCAAGGAACTTGGCCTTGAGCCGGATGATGTGATTGTAGGGATCAACAATGCCGAGGTTCACACTGTGCCACAGCTCATGGAGCAGCTGAATCAGTATCGTCCCGGCGATCAGATCACTCTTACCTTTATCCGCGACAATAAGAAGATGAGCAAGAGCGGCACACTCCGCAATTCACAGGGCAACACCACGATTACCAAGAAGGGTGATTTCTCAGAGATAGGATGCGCCTTCATGAAACTCGGAGAAGAGACCAAGAGAAGCCTCGGAATCTCATCCGGTGTAAAGGTGGCCGGCCTCAAGAACGGTGCATTCCGCGATGCCGGAATTAAAGAGGGCTTCGTGATCACCGATATCAACGGGCGCAGTGTGAATAGCCCCGATGATGTGGAGATGATCTACAATCAGATAATGAAAAGTGATGACGGCGATAAAGTTATGTTCATCACGGGTCTTTATCCTACAGGCAAGAAATACTACTATGCCGTAAATCTCGCACAGGAATAATCACCCTCTAAAATCTATCCATATAGGGCCGCGGAATCATTAATGATCCGTGGCCTTATTTTTTTAGGGTTTTCACACAACAATCCGAGAATCCAGACGTTTTAAAAAAGGCGTAGTTGCTGAAATGTATATTTCGGCGACGACCCTTTAACACATTGATGAGAATATGAGACAGCTAAAGATAACAAAGTCAATTACAAACCGTGAGAGTGCCTCTCTCGACAAATATCTGCAGGAAATAGGCCGTGAGGAACTGATTTCTGTGAGCGAAGAGGTAGAACTCGCACAGCGAATCAAAAAAGGGGACCACGCGGCCCTCGAGAAACTCACACGTGCAAATCTCCGTTTCGTAGTCTCTGTAGCAAAACAGTATCAAAACCAGGGACTCAGCCTTCCGGATCTTATCAACGAGGGCAATCTCGGCCTGATCAGGGCAGCGCAGAAATTTGACGAGACAAGAGGTTTCAAATTCATATCTTACGCTGTTTGGTGGATTCGTCAGTCTATTCTTCAGGCGCTTGCCGAGCAGAGTAGAATAGTGCGTCTCCCGCTCAATCAGGTAGGATCACTCAATAAGATAAGCAAGGAGCTTTCTAAGTTTGAGCAGGAAAACGAGCGCCGTCCCTCTCCTGAGGAACTCGCCGAGCGTCTTGGCCTGCCGGTAGATAAGGTTTCTGATACATTGAAGGTGTCCGGTCGACATATCTCTGTGGACGCACCGTTTGTAGACGGTGAGGATAATTCACTTCTCGATGTGCTTCCCAACGACGACAGCCCGATGGCTGACTCCACACTAAATCAGGAATCCCTCTCTAAGGAGGTAGACCGCGCATTGCGTCAGCTCTACGATAGAGAAAGAGAGATTCTTAAGATGTTCTTTGGCATTGGATGTCAGGAGATGACCCTTGAGGAGATCGGCGCTAAGTTTGATCTCACGCGCGAGCGTGTGCGCCAGATTAAGGAGAAAGCTATACGCCGACTCAAAGGCCAGAAGAGCAAGTTGCTTAAGAGCTATCTTGGAGAGTGATTATTTTAACCGAATTTTCATAACATTCCATACTATCGCCTATGAACAACAGACTTTATTGTATCTTGTTGGGCATAGGCGTTTCTCTTTGTTCCATGTCCGGCCATGCTTCAGTTGCCACATCCAATCCTGATGAGGAGGGATCCGTAAAATGTCAGGAAACTATGACGGCGACTGACGTTGTCGTTAATGAAGACACGGATGAATCATCGTCTAATGTATCAGACTGTCTAGCGTATTCTACTGCTGTGGCGGGATTTTTGGATAATAAAGAGGAACGCGAAAGCCTTTTTCCTAAAGCATCGAAAGACCTCGGATCTTCTCATTTCACATGGGGTGCTGAATTTGGTGCTTCGATAGATCTTTCAGGTTACGATACATCTACATTCAATGTAGATGCGGTGTTTGGCTATAAGAATAATTATTTCCGTATCCTTGGAGCCGGTGCCGGCATACATAAGTCGTTGGGATCCCGTGATAATTTCATTCCGGTATATGCCATGATGCGAACTTCATTTTCCACTCGGCCACGATTGTTTTTCATGTCGCTTAAGGTGGGATATTCATTCAATACAATGGGTGATTCCCCTACATTCGGTGATACAAATGCACAACTTGGAGCGGGAATTAATCTGGCTATGAGTAAGAAGTTTCAAAGTCATATTATCCTTGCATATGAGTTCCGTCATTTCAACAAACGGCATAAATATATACTTAACGATAAAGAAGACGATATCTCATTGGCTACTATATCTTTCGGCGTGAATTTCTGACTGAGAGGCGCCCTATGTCTCGGAATACTTTCATTATCATAACATCTAATCCTTACTATCATGCTATTAAATGTCGGAAACCCACTGAGCTTAAAATCGGCTGGTTTCTTTTTGCGCCTGTTCCTTTCCTTGTTGGCTATCTTGCCGCTCACGGGATGTCATTCTTCAAAAAAAGCTTCCGGAGGAAAGCATAAGCCAAAGGTAGAGACTGTAAATGTAAAGAAGCTGAAAGGGGAGGAGCGAAGAATCGTAGAAGAGGCGCTCACTTGGAGAGGCACGCCTTACAAGTATGGTGCATCGGAAAAAGGGAAGGGTACGGATTGCTCCGGATTGGTGCTGAGCGTTTATGAGAAGGTCACCAAAAAGAAACTGCCGCGAAATTCTGCCAAACAGGCGGAGTTCTGCAAGAAAATAAAGAAACATGATGTTCGTCCCGGCGATCTTTGTTTTTTTGCCACAGGTAAGGATAAGAACAAGATTTCGCATGTGGGCATAATGATAGATGATGACAGATTCGTGCATGCATCCACACAAAAAGGGGTGCTGATCTCTGAGATAAGCACCCCTTATTATCAACGTACATTCAAGATGTATGGCCGTGTGCCTTAAAAGATTCACCGACATTACACCTTTAAGTTAAAGGCTGACAATCTATAGAGATCGTCAGCCTTTTCTTGTAGTCAGTTGGAGGAATTTTTAAAGGATAGAGGCAATTTTTGCCTCAAGGTCAGATAGCTTCACAAGGCCTACACTGCGCTCCTTGAGCTCACCGTCTTTGAAAAAAAGAACGGTAGGGATGTTGCGTACGCGATTCTCGCTTGCAATCTCGTCATTATCGTCAATGTTGAGTTTGCCCACTGTCACCTGTCCCTCGTATTTCTCTGCGAGTTCCTCTACTATGGGACCGAGCTTGATGCAGGGTCCACACCAAGTAGCCCAGAAATCGATTACCACGGGTTTGCCTGACGCGATGGCCTCGCGAGCAGTCTGATCTGTAAATTCAAGTGCCATTTCTTTGTAAATATTTAGTTAAAGAAAAATGTTGTTGTCTATCCAAAGTAAGAGGCGGGCATTTCCGGCCTCTTTATATTAAACGGTCTGAACCGAGTAATTGATACCCCATTCCTCAAGGAAATTTAAAAAATCTTTGGTAATGGGGAATTTTTTCCTCGAATGTATCTTCACCACTTGCCTGCTCTCAGGGTTATAGAGATCAATGTTCAGCTCTCCAAGCCGCTCTTTAGGTGAGAAATTCAAGAGTTGATTGAAGAAATCCTGGTTGTCGAAGCGGTGATTCAGTTTCAAGGTGACAGAATTAGCCACTTCCCCTTTGATCGTGTCAAGTGAATGTATCTCATCGATATTCACATCAATTTTGGTGGGATCCCATCTTCCCGGTGTGACATTAACCTTGAGGTAAATGGCATCTCCTACCGCCACAGCATTCCTGTGAGCCTCAAAAGCACGTCCGAACAGAGTGAGAGTTACGGCTCCTGTCAGGTCTTCGATTGTCAGTTGTCCGTAATCATTACCATTTTTCGAGGTTCTTATTCTGAACTCCGTAATCATCCCTCCGAATGTAAGTTTTGCTCCGGCCACCTTCTTGTCTTCGAACTCTGCACATGAGCAATTACACCAGTGTGTCAGCTCCATATAGTAGCTGTCGAGAGGGTGTGCTGAGAGGTATATTGTCACGAGTTTCTTCTCCTCATCAAGACGTTTCAGCATGCTCCAGGGTTGGATAACCGGGAAAACCGGTTTATTTGTTTCAAGAGGTTCAACATCACCGAAAAGCGACATCTGAAGAGAATTTTTATCGTTTTGTATTGTCTGGCCATATTTTACGAGTGCGTCAGCAAAAGAGGCATCTCCTACCGGTTCTACAAAAGCCTCCCTTTGATAGCCCATCGTATCGAAAGAGCCGGCAAGGGCAAGGTTTTCTATCGATGATCTGTTGCAGGCACTTAGATTTACGCGCTCTACGAAATCATAGATATCCTTGAATGGGCCATTAGCCTGACGTTCGGATATGATGGCGTTGACAGCGTTGCCGCCTACGCCCTTGACGGCTCCGAGTCCGAAGCGTATCTCTCCCTTTTTGTTGACACCGAATTTCTCCCACGACTCGTTTACGTCAGGGCCTTTTACGCTGATGCCCATCCTGATGCACTCCTCCATAATTTTCTTGAGCTTATCGGCCGCATTGAGGTTACGGCTCAACACTCCGGCCATATACTCAGCCGGATAGTTGGCTTTCAGATAAGCTGTCTGATAGGCCACCCATGTGTAGCAGGTGGCGTGGCTCTTATTGAATGCATAAGAAGCAAACTTCTCCCAGTCGGCCCAGATTTTCTCAAGTACATTCTCCTTATGACCGTTTTTCTGCCCCTCCGACATGAATTTCACTTTCAGCTTCGCCATCTTGTCGATCTGCTTCTTACCCATCGCTTTGCGAAGCATATCGCTCTCGCCACGCGTGAAGTTGGAGAGCAGTCGGCTCAAAAGCATGACCTGCTCCTGATATACCGTGATGCCATAGGTTTCCTGGAGATACTTCTCCATGATGGGGATATCATACGTGATGGGTTCCTCTCCATGCTTACGCTTGATGAAGGAGGGTATGTAGTCCATAGGTCCCGGTCGATAGAGGGCATTCATGGCGATGAGGTCTTCAAACTTTGAAGGCTTCAGGTCGCGAAGGGAGCTTTGCATACCGGCCGACTCAAACTGGAATGTAGAGGTGGTCCGGCCTTCGCAATATAGCTTGAAAGTGGCCGGATCGTCAAGAGGTATGTTTTCGATGTCAAGATCAAATCCACGGGTCTGCTTGATGTTGGCAAGAGCCTCCTTAATTATTGAAAGAGTCTTCAGACCAAGGAAGTCCATCTTGATAAGCCCTGTCTCCTCAATTACGGAACCCTCATATTGGGTTGAGATAACCTTGCTTCCATCGGCATCGGTAGCCATAGAGATCGGCACCCAGTCGGTGATATCATCACGGCCGATTATCACACCGCAGGCATGTATGCCGGTGCCCCTCACGTTGCCCTCCAACTGACCCGCATATTTCATCACATCTCTTACAAGCGGATTGGGATTGTGGGTTTCGGCTTCGAAAGCTTTGTCGTAGGCGAGACAATTCTTGAAATTAATTTTGGGAGCTTTACCGTTGACATCAGGCAGACGGTCGGGCACAAGTTTAGCGAGGCGGTTGGCCTCGGGAATTGGGAGCTCCATAACTCTGGCCACATCCTTGATAGCGGATTTAGTGGCCATGGTCTGATATGTGATGATATGTGCCACCTTCTCGGCTCCATATTTCTCAGTCACATACTTAAGTACCACATATCGCCCGTCGTCGTCGAAGTCCACATCAATATCAGGGAGCGAAATTCGGTCGGGGTTGAGAAAACGTTCGAAAAGGAGATCATACTTTATAGGGTCGATCTGGGTGATGCCAAGGCAATATGCCGCCGCGCTTCCGGCTGCGGAACCACGACCGGGACCGACACTCACTCCGAGCTGTTTCTTAGCCACATTAATGAAGTCTTGCACAATCAGGAAGTATCCCGGGAAACCCATTGTCTTCATGATATATAGCTCAAACTTCAGACGTTCTTTCACATCGTCGGGGAGAGGGTCTCCATAACGCTCTTTGGCACCCTCCCATGTCAGTTTCTCAAGATAATCAGCCTCAAACTTTATACGGTAGAGTTTATCGTAGCCACCAAGACGCTTGATTTTCTTCTCGGCCTCCTCTTGAGAAAGCACAACGTTGCCATTCTCATCTCGCGTAAACTCATTGAAGAGATCTTCTTCGGAGAGCCTTTGACGATATTCCTCTTCGGTGCCGAAATCCTCCGGAATGGCGAAGTTGGGCATGATAGGGCCATGATCGATGCTATAGAACTCAACCTTGTCAAGAATTTCAGAGGTAGTTTCAAGAGATTCCGGAATATCCTGAAAGATATTGTTCATCTCCTCGGTGCTCTTGAGCCATTCCTGCTTGGTGTAGTGCATGCGGTCATCATTGAATTTCTTCTGCATCGACACGCATATGAGACGGTCATGAGCCTCCGCGTCATCCTCGAAAGTGAAATGCACATCGTTGGTGGCCACCACCTTTATGCCATGTCGCTTTGCGATATCGACAAGCACTGAGTTCACTTTCTGCTGAAGAGGGTAGACATCACGATTGGAATTCTCCTTGTTGGTCTGGTGGCGTTGCAGCTCAAGATAGTAATCGTCGCCAAAAACTTTCTTATACCAGAGAATACGTTCTTCAGCACCGGCAATGTCGTCGTGCATTATCATCTGAGGCACTTCTCCACCAAGACAGGCGGAGCAAACTATGAGTCCCTCGTGATGAAGTTCAAGTTGCTCACGGTCGGTGCGAGGCTTATAGTAATAACCATCTGTCCAGGCCTTGCTCACAAGCTTGATCAGATTGTGGTAGCCCTTCTGATTCTTAGCAAGCACTATCAGATGGAATCCGTTGTCGGATTTATCCTTTTTGTCGGTGAGTTTCTCGCGAGCCACATACATCTCGCATCCGATTATGGGCTTGAACTTCTCCTCATCCGGCTTGCCGGAATTTTTCTTGTTGACATAGTTGTAGAATTCCTTGATGCCAAACATGTTGCCGTGATCGGTGAGGGCAATTCCCCTCATTCCGTCGGCAATTGCTTTGTCTACAAGTTCCGGGATGGATGCCTTCCCATCGAGAAGGCTATATTGTGAATGTACGTGCAAGTGTACAAAAGGAATCATATACAAATCTGAGATTAAGATGGGATATGGTCTGAGAGATAAATGACAAACCAGATTTACATGATGGTAAGGATTAGGTCTGACAGTATCCCAATGCAAAAATAATAAAAAAAATTGGATTGTAAAACTATGTTTTAGAGATATGTCGTAAAACATATTGACTTGTTACGTAAATTAGAAAATATTGAATTAAATTAGGGAAAAATTTCCGTGCCTTACGTAATATTCATGAGACGTGAAAAACGGTAGAATATTCAACCATCTAATACTATAAACTATGATTATCGGAATTCCAAAAGAGATCAAGAACAATGAGAACCGTGTGGGAATGACTCCTGCAGGAGTGAAGGAGCTCGTAAACCATTGCCATACAGTGTATGTGCAGCACACAGCCGGAGAGGGCTCGGGCTTCAGCGATGAGGCTTATGAGGCCGCAGGCGCAACAATTCTTCCAACCATCGAGGATGTCTATGGAATCGCCGAGATGATCATAAAGGTGAAAGAGCCGATCGAACCGGAGTATAAGCTTATAAAGAAGAACCAGGTGCTCTTCACATATTTCCATTTTGCATCAGACAGGGATTTGACAATGGCTATGATTGAGTCGGGAGCGGTCTGCATAGCCTATGAGACAGTGGTCGGCCCGAAGGGTGGTCTGCCTTTGCTCGTGCCCATGAGCGAGGTGGCTGGAAGAATGTCGGTGCAGGAGGGGGCTCGTTTCCTTGAGAAGCCACAGGGGGGCCGAGGTGTGCTCCTTGGTGGTGTCCCCGGTGTGAAACCTGCAAAAGTGCTTGTGCTTGGTGGCGGTGTAGTAGGGCGTAACGCAGCTCTTATGGCGGCCGGATTAGGTGCCGATGTCACAATAACCGACATCTCGCTTCCCACATTGCGTCATCTTGCAGAGGTTATGCCGGCCAATGTGAAGACACTTTATTCCTCACGCCATAATATAGAGGAGGAATTGCCGTCGACCGATCTCGTGATAGGTTCTGTCTTAATTCCGGGAGCAAAGGCTCCGAAGCTTGTGACTAAAGAGATGGTGAGCCTTTTGCGTAAAGGTTCGGTGATGGTTGATGTAGCAATTGACCAGGGTGGTTGCTTTGAGACTTCGCATCCCACCACTCATTCAGAACCGGTATATGAAGTGGAGGGTGTGGTTCATTATGCGGTGGCCAATATTCCCGGAGCCGTGCCTTACACTTCCACAATGGCTTTGACAAATGCCACATTGCCCTATGCTCTGCGTCTTGCTGACCTTGGCTGGAAACAGGCATGCAGAAAGGATCCAGGATTGGCAGAGGGTGTGAATGTGGAAGATGGGAAAGTGACGTATGAAGCCGTAGCTGAAGCCTGGGGACTTCCCTATACAGCTCTTGACCTTGGGCTTGATACGGACGACTAAAACGTGGCGTGAATTCCTGCAAAGGAAAACCTGGAAGACTTTTGAAGCTGAATAAACAGAGTCAAATGCAAAGTTTAAACAAGTTAATTTGCGCAATTAAAAAGCAATAGTTATTTTTGCACTAAAATAACTAAGATTGCCCGTTGCAGAGCTGTGATGTGCTTTGCAACGGGAAACATTATAAAGTTTCCCAACATTTATGAAACGTTACATAGCATCAGCCCTCTTAGCGGGCGCCCTGCTTACAGCATCAGGGGCAGAGAATGCCCGATGGCTTCGCGACGCCGCAATTTCGCCGGATGGCACCACGGTGGCCTTCACTTATAAAGGTGATATATTCACCGTCCCCGTCAATGGCGGAGAGGCAACCCAGATCACATCCAATGGAGCTTATGACGCAAAGCCGGTGTGGACTCCTGACGGCAAGAGAATAGTATTCATGAGCACCCGGGAGGGATCAAGAGATATATTCGTGACATCGGCAAAGGGTGGCACACCGCGACGTCTCACCACCTCCAGCGGTTCAGAGCAACCCTTGACATTCCTTAACGATTCCACTTTACTTTTCAATGCGGCTGATCTTCCGGGACGCACCACCGCACGTGCTCCTTTCATGACTCAGCTATACTCTCTCAATGTAAATAGAGAGAATCCGCGTCCGAAGCTTTTCCTTTCGTTGCCGGTTGTTTCGGCAAGTGCCAATTCCAAAGGAGAGATTTTATATCAGGATAGAAAAGGAGTGGAGGATATACTCCGTAAGCATGAACGCTCTTCCGGCACCGCTGATGTCTGGCTTTATCGTAACGGCGATTTCACTCAGCTCACTGATTTTAATGGTGGCGACCAGTCGCCTGTGTGGGGTGAGGGTGATACATATTATTATGTGAGCGAAAAGGATGGCACGCTAAATGTTTTCGAAGGGAAAATAGGTAGTAAGACCGACCGCCAGCTTACAAAGTTCACCCGTCATCCTGTTAGATCCCTCTCCTCGTCGCGCACGGGCACACTTGCATTCTCATGGGATGGCGATCTATATACCATGCGTCCCGGTCAGGAGCCGAAAAAGCTTAATGTGCAGGTTACAGCGGATGATTACGACCGTGATCTTGTAAAGCGTTATGTGACAGGAGGAGCTTCAAATATTGCCGTGTCGCCTGATGGTAATGAAGTTGCATTTATCCTGAGAGGAGAACTTTATGTCACTTCTTCAGATTATAAGACCACTAAACGCATCACCGACACACCGGCACAGGAGCGTTCGGTGTCGTTCTCGAACGATGGACGCACATTGGTGTTCGATAGTGATGTCAATGGCATTTGGCAGCTTTTTACCGCAAAGATCAAAGATGATAAAGAGAAGCAGTTTGCATATGCCACAGACATAGAGATAGAGCCACTTTACAAATGTGGCACATCGGCAATGCGCCCCGTATTCTCCCCCGACGGTAAGAAGGTGGCATTCCTTGAAGATCGCACCACTCTGAAAGTGATTGATGTGGCATCGAAGAAGGTGACAACTGTGCTTGACGGGAAATATAACTATTCATATTCTGATGGTGACATTCCGTTTGAATGGAGCCCCGACAGCGAATACCTGCTTGTGTCGTACATTGGCGAGGGAGGCTGGAATAATATAGATATCGCACTCGTTAAAGCTGATGGCAGTGAGGTGGTGAATCTCACTGAAAGCGGACATGCCGCAGATTCTCCTCAGTGGGCGCTCAACGGTAAGGCCGTGATGTTTACTACCGGAAAATATGGCATGAAGGCTCAAGGCTCATGGGGCAATCAGGAGGATATCGTGATCATGGGTCTCGACGGTGAAGCCTGGGATAAATTCAATTATACTGAGGAGGAGGCTAAGCTCGCAGCCAAGGAGGAATCTGATAAAGAGGACTCCGACAAGGATAAAGATGAGAAGAACGGTAAAAAGGATAAGAAAGGAAAGAAGGGTAAGAAGGATGCCGTAGAGTCGAAAAAGTCTGAACCATTGGATGTGGCCAACCGACGCTATCGCACCCGTCGTCTCACAGGACGTTCTGCAAGCATAGGTGACTACTATCTTGATCCGAAGGGAGAGAAACTCTATTATGTGGCAGGCGCTACCGAGGGTGGCTACAACGTACACGTAATCAATCTTAAGAAAGGGGAGAATAAAGTGCTCCTCAAAGGAGTGGCCGGCTCTCTCGTCCCAGATAGCAAAGGGGAGAATCTCTTTATCAACACTGGCAACGGCATCAAAAAGATGAATCTTGCCAGCTCCGATGTCAAGGATATTGACTTTGAGGCTCCTTACGATCGCAAACCGTCGCTTGAGCGTGCCTATATATTTGACCATATGGCCAAACAGGTGGCTGATAAATTCTATGATGAGAATCTCCATGGTGTAGATTGGGAGTATTACACTGATCATTATCGGGAGTTCCTGCCCTACATTTCAAATAATGAAGATTTCGCTATACTGCTAAGTGAGATTCTCGGAGAGCTCAACGCTTCCCACACGGGTGGACGTTATTATGGCGACGGACCCTCACTCTATACATCTACGTTAGGTGCATATTTCGATGACACCTATAACGGAGAGGGCCTGAAAGTGGCTGAGATATTCCCGCGCGGCCCATTGGCTACCAAGAAAGCCGATGTGAATGTAGGAGATGTGATAGTGTCGATAGATGGAATCACCATACAGCCTGATACCGACTATCTACCGCTTCTGGAGGGTAAAGCCGGCAAGAAGGTGAGAATAGGAGTGAGGAAGCCGAATGGCAAGGAGCATTTTGCTACGGTTAAGCCGATTTCTACCGGTGTGCAGTCGCAGATGGCTTATGATCGCTGGGTAGAGCACAATGAGCAGGTGGTCGACAGTATATCCGGAGGAAAGATTGGTTACGTTCATATCAAAGGGATGGATGGCGGAAGCTATCAGACTATATATGACCGCATACTCGGAAAATATCGCAATTGCGATGCTGTAGTGGTTGATACCCGTCACAACGGAGGCGGCTGGCTTCACAACGATGTTGCCGTGCTTCTCAACGGTAAGGAGTACGTCACATTCAAACCGCGTGGCAGAGAGATCGGCCATGAACCATTCGCACAGTGGACCAAACCATCCGTGATGCTTGTAGATGAGAGCAATTACAGCGATGCCCATGGCACACCCTACACCTATCAGTATCTTGGAATCGGTGATGTAGTAGGAGCTCCAATTCCCGGCACTATGACCGCAGTGTGGTGGGAGAATCAGATTGATCCCTCTCTCATATTCGGCATACCCCAGGTGACAAACGTAGCTATGGATGGCACGGTGCTGGAGAATCATCAGCTTAATCCCGATGTTATTATCTACAACGCACCGTCTGATATAGAAAAGGGTATTGATGCTCAGCTTGAAGGAGCAGTGAAACACTTGATGAATAAAACAAAAAAATAAATGAGAAATATATTTCTTTCAGCAGCTATCGGTCTTAGTGCGCTAACAGCGGGAGCCATCGCTCCGATGTGGACGCGCGACGTACGCATCTCACCGGATGGCAA
Organism: uncultured Sangeribacter sp.; assembly: GCA_964513775.1. GTDB lineage: Bacteria > Bacteroidota > Bacteroidia > Bacteroidales > Muribaculaceae > Lepagella. The sequence continues at coordinate 79,818 of CAZEOI010000004.1, forward strand.
ACAGATAGCCTTCTCTTATAAAGGGGATATCTACACAGTGAGCACTCAAGGTGGTTCTGCTCGCAGAATCACTGCCGGCGACTCTTATGAGAGCAATCCCGTATGGTCGCCCGATGGCAAACGCATAGCTTATGCATCTACCAAGAACGGTGGCAAAGATGTCTACATTTCGGCCTCAGATGGTTCCAATCCACAACGCCTTACCTATAATTCAGCCAAGCAGACCCCCGAGGGTTTCACTCCTGATGGGCGCAACGTGATTTTCTCCGCCACGATACAGGATCAGGCAGAAAGCGTGAATCCTCCTTTCGGACGTCTAAGTGAGCTTTATACTGTGCCTGCGGATGGCGGACGTATCGTTCAGCTCCTTGATGTGCCCGGAGTGAACATCTCTGTATTGCCTGATGGAAAGATTCTTTATGAGGAGATAAAAGGTATGGAGGATAAATGGCGTAAACACCATACCTCTTCCGTGACGAGAGATATCTGGCTATATAATCCTGCTGACGGGAGCTATAAGAATCTTACATCCCATGCAGGCGAAGATCGTTGGCCGGCTGCCAATGCCTCGTCGGGCACATGGTATTTCCTTTCGGAGCGTGACGGCGATTCTTTCAACGTCTATTCCTCTGAATCGATGACTCCCGGAGCTCCGATAAAGAAACTGACCGATTTCTCAGGAAATCCAGTGCGTTTCCTTAGTGTAGCCAACGATGGCACACTCGCTTTTGCATATGATGGCGAAATCTACACAATGGGAAAAGGTGGGAAACCTGTAAAAATGCCGATTGATGTGACTGAGGTGGTGGATGAGGAGATCACAGCCATTCCTTTCTCGGGCGCTTCCGGAGGCACTATTTCCAATGATGGCAAACAACTTGCTTTCACTGTGAGAGGTGAAGTATTTGTGACCTCTTCGGAATATCCCTCTACCAAGCAGATTACCCACACGCCGGCTCAGGAGGGTGAACTTTCATGGGGCGCGGATGGACGCACTCTTTATTATTCATCCTTGCGCGACGGACATTATAATATCTATAAAGCTTCCATCGCTCGTAAAGAGGATCCCAATTTTTCCAACGCCACTCTGATCGACGAAACAGCAATATTCCCGGCCGATGGAATTGACAGAAGTCACCCGGTAATATCGCCAGATGGCAAGAAGATGGCATTTGTGTATGACCGCAACCGTCTTATGGTGATGGATCTCGCCTCAAAGAAAGTTACAACTCTCACTAAGGAGCCATTTACCAATTACCGCAACGGCAATGCCGACTTTTCGTGGAGCCCCGACAGCAAGCGGTTGGTAATGACGGTGATGAACCCGAGTCATGAGCCTTATGGCGACATATCGATTGTGGATGCCACTACAGGAGAGATGACCCCGGTGACCCGCAGCGGTTATTTTGATGAGAATCCCCGCTGGAGTGCCGATGGTAATGCGGTGATCTGGATGTCGGATCGCTATGGAATGAGAAGTCATGCCTCCTGGGGTTCGGAATATGATGTCATGATGGCATTCCTCAATAAGGAGGCCTATGACAAGTTCCGTCTTTCGGAGGAGGATTACGCTCTTCAGAAGGAGGTGGAAGATCAGCAGAAGAAAGATGCAAAGAAAGAAGCTGATGCCAAGAAAGATACAAAGAAGAAGGGTAACGACAAGGGTAAGAAGGAGGCTACTGCCGAGAAGGAGGAATCCTCAAAAGGAGTTGTGCTTGAGCCCGGTATTGAAGACCGCATAGTGCGTCTTACACCCAACTCCACTCAGATAGCGGATTTCGTGCTTTCGAAAGATGGAGAGACACTTTATTATCTTGCTGCCTTCGAAGGTGAGTATGATCTTTGGAAAGCGAATCTCCGGAAAGGGGATGTGTCGATAGCTAAGAAAGTGGGAATGGCGGCCGGCATTGAGACCGATAAGGATGGCAATCTATACCTTCTTGGTCGTCAGGCCCGACGGTTTAATCCTAAATCTTCAGAGCTGAAGACCATCTCTACATCAGGAAAGGTAAAGATAGATCTTGCCAAGGAGCGCGAGGCAATGCTCGACTATGTTGAAAGAGAGGCAAAAGAGAGATTCCTGTTGCCGGAGATGCCTGTTGACTGGGAGAATTATGTTGCTACATATCGTAAGTTCCTTCCTCATATCAACAACAATTATGATTTTGCTGATATGCTCAGCGAGCTGCTCGGCGAGATAAACGTGTCACATTCAGGTGGCCGTTATACAGATCCTTCAGCCAAGGAGCCCACAGCCTCTCTCGGATTGCTTTTTGATATGACTTCAAACAATCCCGGTCTGACAGTAGATGAGGTAATAGAGGGAGGACCTTTTGACAGAGCCACTTCCAAGGTTGCCAAAGGGGATATAGTTATCGCGGTCAATGGCGAGAGCGTAACGGCTGATTCCGATTGGGCCAAACTGCTCAATGATCAGGTAAGAAAGAAGACTCTTGTATCTTTCCGCAATCCAAAGACCGGAAAAGAATGGGATGAGGTGGTTCTTCCTATCTCTTCAGGAGCAACCAACGGTCTTCTTTATAAGCGTTGGGTGAAACACAATGAAAAGATGGTGGATGAGCTTTCCGGAGGTAGACTTGGCTATGTTCATATCCAGTCGATGGATGATGAGAGCTTCCGCAAGGTTTATTCCAAACTTCTTGGTCAGTATATCGACAAAGAGGGTATCGTTATTGACACTCGTTGGAACGGCGGTGGTCGTCTGCATGAGGATATCGAGGTGCTTTTCAGTGGCGAGAAATATGTGACCCAAGAGATGCACGGCCGTAAATCTTCAGAGATGCCTTCGAGAAGATGGAACAAGCCGAGCATCATGATCATCTGTGAGGCCAACTATAGTAATGCCCACGGCACTCCCTGGGTGTATAAACACAAGAATCTGGGTAAGTTGGTGGGTATGCCTGTGCCCGGAACAATGTCGAGTGTCAACTGGATCCGACTTCAGGATCCGTCACTGGTGTTTGGAATACCCGTAACTGCTTTCCGCACCAATGATGGCGTTATTCTTGAGAATACTCAACTTGAGCCAGACATCAAGGTTGCAAATACTCCGGAGGATCTTGCCAAGGGTAAAGACCGTCAGATCGAGGCGGCTGTTCAGAGCATACTCAAGGATATAGATGCAAAGAAATAATACTCTGTAAAGTACAGAATTTTAGAAATGAGACGTGGAACAATTCCACGTCTCATTGTTTTTAGGCAGAGGGATGATTTCCTCTGTAAGCCGGATGATCAGCTTTGAAATCTGTCTTTGCTTGACTAAGAAATATTTGTATAACATAAATTATAGGAAATGGTAAATATTTAAAATCGGATGAATTGAATGTTGATAATCTTTTTGCAAGGACCGGGTAATTATTTTGGAGTGAGGATTTGTTTTTGATTGGAAATTTGTTTAAATTCGCGTTATAAAATATAATGTTAATTTATATGCCTAACATATGAAAGACTCCCGTATACTTCTATCAGAAGAATATCCTTCATATCCTGAATTCAGGAAGGGTATCCGTCGTGCCCCCGACAGAGGGTTTACTCTTACAGAAGAGAAAACTATAACCGCATTAAAGAATGCACTCCGCTATCTTCCTGAAAGCTTGCATGAAAAGGTTGCACCGGAATTTCTGGAAGAGTTGCGCACGAGAGGCCGTATCTACGCTTACAGATGGCGCCCCGAGGGAGATTTAAAAGCGAAACCCATAGATGAATACAAAGGTAAATGTCTTGCAGGAAAAGCTTTCCAGGTCATGATCGACAATAACCTTTGTTTTGATATCGCTCTTTATCCTTATGAGCTTGTCACCTATGGAGAAACCGGGCAGGTTTGTCAGAACTGGCTACAGTATCATTTGATAAAGAGATATCTTGAAGAGATGACCGATGAACAGACACTTGTAGTGGAGTCGGGACATCCCCTTGGTCTTTTCCCCTCTAAAAAAGATGCACCACGAGTGATTATCACCAACGCGATGATGGTGGGCATGTTTGACAATCAGCACGATTGGCATGAGGCTATGCAGATGGGTGTGGCCAATTACGGTCAGATGACAGCCGGCGGCTGGATGTATATCGGGCCACAGGGAATCGTACACGGCACTTTCAACACTCTGCTTAATGCGGGGAGGATGAAGTTGGGTATTCCTCAGGATGGCGATCTTAACGGACATTTGTTTGTGTCGTCAGGACTTGGCGGCATGAGCGGCGCTCAGCCAAAGGCTGCAGAGATAGCAGGGGCTGCCGCCATTGTGGCTGAAGTAGACCTCTCACGTATAGAGACCCGTAAGAATCAGGGTTGGGTTCAGGAGGTGACAGACAGTATTCCTGAGGCCTTCAGCCTTGCAGAGCAAGCCGTGAATGAAAAGCGTCCGATTTCGATTGCTTATCATGGCAATGTGGTCGACCTCCTGGAGTATGCTGTGAAACATGACAAGAAGATTGAACTTCTGAGCGATCAGACCTCATGCCACGCCGTATATGAGGGTGGATATTGCCCGGCAGGTCTTTCATTTGAGGAACGCACTGAATTGCTTCACGACAATCCTGAAGAATTCAAAAAGAGGGTTGATGAATCTTTACGTCGTCATTATGAAGCCATCAAGGCATTGGTGACCAAGGGTACATATTTCTTTGACTATGGCAATTCATTCATGAAGGCTATCTATGATGCCGGAGTTAAAGAGATTTCAAGAAATGGCATTGATGAGAAGGATGGTTTTATTTGGCCATCCTATGTAGAGGATATTATGGGCCCGATGCTGTTTGATTATGGTTACGGCCCGTTCCGTTGGGTGTGTCTGAGTGGAAAGCATGAAGACCTTGTGAAGACCGATAAAGCGGCTATGGAATGTATTGATCCTACACGCAGAGGTCAAGACAGGGACAACTACAACTGGATACGCGATGCGGAGAAGAACGCCCTTGTGGTGGGAACCCAGGCCAGAATCCTTTATCAGGATGCGTTGGGACGTATGAATATTGCTTTGAAATTCAATGAGATGGTGAGGAACGGCGAGGTCGGTCCTATTATGTTAGGTCGCGATCATCATGATGTAAGCGGCACTGACTCTCCATTCCGTGAGACTTCCAATATAAAGGATGGCTCTAATGTGATGGCCGACATGGCAGTGCAGTGTTTTGCCGGTAACTGTGCGAGAGGTATGAGCCTTGTGGCACTGCATAATGGCGGTGGCGTAGGTATCGGAAAATCGATCAACGGAGGATTCGGCATGGTCTGCGACGGCTCTGAACGTGTGGATGAGATTCTGCGTAATGCTATGCTATGGGATGTAATGGGTGGCGTGGCCCGTCGTTCATGGGCAAGAAATGAGAATGCCATGTCAACGGTGAAGGAATGGAATGACACCCAGGCTGAAAATGGATTCATGATTACCGAACCCTTCATAGCCGATGAGGAGTATCTCACCAAGTTGGTAAAGAAATAATATTGAGCGCAAACAAATTATATAATAAGAACTAATAGAGAGTTGCTGAAAAAGTTACACTTTCAGCAATTCTCTCAAAAATACAAATCCAATGAACCAGATAATCGAATGTGTGCCTAATTACAGCGAGGGGCGCGATCTTGAAAAAATTGAGAAAATCGTTGAATGTTTCCGTGGCAAACCGGGAGTGAAACTTCTCGACTATTCAAACGATGAGAACCACAATCGTCTTGTTGTGACAGTGGTTGGAGAGCGTGAGCCGCTCAAAGCAGCCGTGCTGGAATCGGTTGGTAAGGCTGTAGAGCTTATAGATCTCACAAAGCATCAGGGTCAGCATCCCCGTATGGGTGCAGTCGATGTGATTCCTTTCATTCCTGTGCGCAATTCAAGTATGGAGGAATGTATCGAGCTGTCAAAAGAGGTTGGTGCAGCTATCGCCGATATGTATAACTTCCCGGTGTTCCTATATGAGAAATCCGCATCGGCACCACATCGTGCCAATCTCGCTGCTGTGAGAAAGGGTGAGTTCGAAGGTATGGCCGAGAAGATCAAACAGCCTGAATGGGCACCAGACTTTGGTCCGGCAGAGCGTCATGCTACAGCCGGCACCGTTGCTGTCGGTGCGCGTATGCCGTTGGTGGCATACAACATCAACCTCAATACCAATCGCCTTGATATTGCAAGCGATATCGCCAAGAAGATTCGACACATCAATGGCGGTTTCCGTTTCGTAAAAGCTATGGGTGTGGATCTTGCAGACCGTGGCATAGTTCAGGTCTCGATCAATATGACTGATTTCACCAAAACAGCTCTCTACCGAGTGTTTGAGACAGTAAGATTCGAGGCTCGTCGTTGGGGTGTGACAATTGCCGGAAGTGAGATAATCGGTCTTGTGCCAATGCAGGCATTGATCGACACCGCTGAATATTATCTCGGTCTCGAGGATTTCAGCATCAATCAGGTGCTCGAATCCAGAATCATGGAGGAATGATGAGTAATCTAAAGATAAAGAATGTCACAATTGTCACTCCTGAGGGTCATGAAGCAATCAGGGGTGACAAAATGGGCAATCTAAAAGTAATTCCCGAGGGATATATTATCATCACTGATGGTGTTATATCCTACGCCGGCTCTATGCAGGATGCTCCGGCCACACGACCTGACGAACATTACGAGGAGATAGATGCCCATGGCAATGTCGCTCTACCCGGTTTTGTGGATTCACATACCCATCTGATTTTCGGAGGTTTTCGTCCCGATGAGTTCAGTTGGAGATTGAAAGGTGAGTCCTATATGTCGATAATGGAGCGCGGGGGAGGGATACAGTCAACCGTCAATGCTACCCGTGCCACCTCTCTGGAAGATCTTAAGAGACGTGCTCAATGGTTTATTGACCGTATGAGCGAGATGGGTGTGACTACCGTGGAGGCCAAAAGCGGTTACGGACTTGATTCCGACACTGAGATCAAGATGCTCGACGCTATTTCACAGCTAAGCACCGAGCCTGATCAAAAGGTGGAACTGATAGCCACTTTTCTGGGCGCTCATGCAGTGCCGAAAGAATATGCAGGACGAACAAAAGAATATGTGGATCTCATAATCAATGAGATGTTGCCCAAAGCCAAGGGCAAGGCGAAATTCTGCGACGTATTCTGTGAGAAAAATGTGTTTGAACTTGAAGATTCACGGCGCTTATTACAGGCGGCTGAAGCTATGGGATTCTCCCTTAAACTTCATGCCGATGAGATAGTAACGTTGGGCGGAGGTGAGCTAAGTGCGGAACTGGGCGCTATCTCTGCCGACCATCTTCTGCATATCAGCGACAAAGGAATAGAGATGATGGCAGACAAAGGGGTAGTAGCCACCCTTCTTCCGCTCACTGCCTTTGCACTCAAGGAGCCTTATGCCCCGGCAAGACGCTTCATAGATGCCGGCGCGGCTGTGGCACTGGCAACTGACCTGAATCCGGGCAGCTGTTTTTCCGGTTCGATCCCTTTGACAATTGCTCTTGCCTGCATATATATGAATATGAGTGTGGAGGAGACAATTACTGCATTGACCTTAAACGGAGCTGCAGCAGTAGGGCTTGCCAAAGAGATAGGCAGTCTGGAACCCGGAAAGAGGGGAGATGTGGTGATTCTCGGATGTGATAACTATCACATCTTGCCATATTACGTAGGCATGAACTGTGTAAAGACTACTATCTACAGAGGCCGTATCGTCTCGCAAAATAAATAATATCAAGATATCATGAAACTTACCGAACTAACTGTAAACGGTTTTCTGGAGAAAACCTACGGGAGTGATCCAGTGCCCGGCGGAGGCAGTATCTCCGCACTATGCGGATCGTTGGCGGCCTCTCTCGGCCAGATGGTAACAGCTCTGACAATAGGCAGAAAGAAATATGCCGAAGTTGAGGAGGATATGCTTCGCCTTGCTCCTGAAATGGAGGAGGCACGTAACAAATTCGTAGATTTTATAGATGAGGATGCCGCAGCTTATCAAGTGGTGTTTGATGCTTTTAAACTTCCCAAGAATACAGACGAGGAGAAGGCTGTCAGGAAAGAGGCTATACAGAAGGCTACCTTGGCTGCGGCTCTTGTTCCCCTCGAAGTGGCCCGTACGGCTGTAGGTATCATGGACGGCATTCAGGAGATAGCTGTGAAAGGAAATAAAAATGCGATCACAGATTGTTGCGTCGCAATGATGTGCGCACGCACAGCCGCCTTTGGTGCCATTCTAAATGTCAGAATAAATTTGGCAGGTCTTGATGACCGTGAAGTGGCGCAGGAATTGGAAAATGAATGTATGGCACTTCATGATGAGGCTGAGATTAAAGAGGCAGCTTTGCTGAATTCTGTGATAATTTAAGGTTATGGCAAGATTGGATACTTACGAAATAGGTTCAAGTTTACTGACCTATGATTTGATAGAGAAGATACTTCGTGATAAATCCACACTTCTATTGTCGGATGAGGCGAAGGAGAAGATTCAGAAGTGTCGTGATTATCTTGATAAGAAAGAGGAAGATCTGTCAAGACCAATTTATGGTGTCACCACTGGATTCGGTTCACTTTGCAATAGGACCATTTCCAAAGACCAGCTCTCAACTCTGCAGGAAAATCTTGTAAAGAGTCATTCTTGCAGTGTGGGCACCCCTGTGGCTCCGATAGTAGTGAAGCTGATGCTCCTTCTTAAAGCTCACGCTTTGTCGATGGGATTCAGTGGAGTTCAGGTAAAGACTGTGGAACGCATCTTGGATTTCTATAATAACGGCATATATCCTATAGTGTATGATCGTGGTTCATTAGGAGCCAGCGGCGATCTCGCTCCCCTTGCAAATCTCTTTCTCCCCTTGATTGGTGAGGGAGAAGTGATCTATGAGGGGAAAAGATACACAGGAAAAGATATACTCAGGGAATTCGGGTGGGAGCCTATCAAGCTCCAATCCAAGGAGGGTCTGGCCCTGCTCAACGGAACTCAGTTTATGAGTTCCAACGGTATAAAGGCACTTATAGACGGGTGGCATCTTGTGAATTGCTTCGATATGTTTGGCGCTATGAGTCTTGAGGCATACGACGGAAGAGTCGAGCCATTCTGGGATTGTATTCAGCAAGTGCGTCCTCATCCCGGACAGATAGAGACCGGCGAAGTGTTCCGTAGAATTCTCAAAGGTAGTGAGATAATCGAGCATGAGAAGGAACATGTGCAAGATCCATATTCCTTCAGATGTATTCCTCAGGTGCACGGCGCAGTCAAGGATGCCATGCATCACGTCACAGAGGTGCTTCACATAGAGATAAATTCAGTGACAGACAATCCCACGGTATTCCCTGACGAGGATCTTGTGGTAAGTGGCGGCAACTTCCATGGTGAGCCGATAGCTCTGGTATTTGACTATATGGGCGTCGCTCTTCATGAGCTTGGTAATATATCTGAAAGACGTGTGGCTCAGCTTATCGACGGGAAACGCGGCTTGCCGGAATTTCTGGTTGCCAAGCCGGGACTCAACTCCGGCTTCATGATTCCTCAATACGCAGCGGCAGCAGTCGTCAGTCAGAATAAGATGTATGCATGGCCGGCTTCATGCGATTCTATAGTAAGTTCCAACGGGCAGGAAGATCTTGTTTCGATGGGTGCTAATTCAGCGACAAAGCTCCATAAGATAATCGAGAATCTTAAAATCATAGCTTGTATAGAGCTTATGAATGCGGCTCAGGGAATAGATTTCCGTCGTCCTCTCAAGTCATCACCCATGATTGAGCAGGTAATGAAAGATTATCGGAAGGTGGTTCCTTTTGTTGAGGAGGATGTAGTAATGCAGGATTATATTGCCAAGACTCAGGAATTTCTGGAAAATTACGATATCGTGGTGGAATAAGGCTACAAATGCTATACTTTGGATGAAAGTGCTTCTTTCTGCTTCATCAGTTGTTTAATCTGCCAAGCTCACTATTCAGGCTAAGCAATCATCTATGATAGTAGCCTGATTCATAACGAAGAGAACGGAATCAAAACGAAGAAAACTGAATCATAACGAAGAGAAAAGTAAGTAAACCTTCATAGCTCAAAATAAGATGCCGGGTACCGTTTTTTACGGTATCCGGCATCAATATCGAAAAGTTTTTTATAATTTTGTGATGTTGAATCTTGAGTTACAGTTCGCTTTACGATAAGTCAAGACTGTCTCACAATTAATATTCACACTCTATAAAAAGCCTGTTAAAGAGATGAGAAATATAAAAAGAATTGGAGTGGCATTCTCGTTGGCCACAATATTAATGTTTATTACTATGGCATGTAGTTCAACTTCCAAGGCCACACAAGCAGTCGGTAAGGTGGAGACTGTAAGCCCGGAGCAGTTTATTCAGGGTTTGCAACAAGGAAACGTTCAGCTTCTTGACGTGAGATCAGCAGAGGAATATGCTGAAGGTCATCTTGATAGCGCAATCAATATAGATGTGCAGGAGCCGGATTTTCAGGCAGAGACTTCCAGGGAGCTTCAGAAAGATAAGAAAGTATATGTATATTGCCGTAGCGGGCGTCGCTCACTCCTTGCAGGTGAGATGCTTGCGAAAGATGGCTACACGGTGATTGATCTTGATGGCGGTATACTTGGTTGGATTAAAGCAGGCTATCCGGTTGTGAAATAAACCGGTGTTGGATATATTACTTCATCCACCTGCAATACGGGCGTGTCAAAACTGCTTTTGACACGCCCGCATTGCTGATGTATGTCGGTTTATTTCCCGTCGCGGATCTCAACGCGACGAATCTTGCCACTGATGGTCTTGGGCAACTCCTTTACGAATTCAACAATTCGCGGATATTTGTAGGGAGCAGTCACTCTCTTCACATGATTCTGTATCTCCTTTATGAGGGCCTCTTTATTTTCCTCAGCTTTTGATTCATAGTCTTTTGCAAGCACGATGGTGGCTTTCACTACCTGGCCTCTTATTTCATCGGGCACACCGGTGATTGCACACTCCACTACGGCAGGATGAGTCATAAGAGCACTTTCCACCTCAAATGGCCCGATACGATAGCCGGAAGATTTAATTACATCATCCTTACGGCCAACAAACCAGTAGTAGCCGTCTTCATCTCGCCAAGCCACGTCGCCGGTGTGGTATATGCCATTATCGTAGGCCTCTTTCGTAAGCTCGGGATCATGGAGATATTCCTTGAAGAGTCCTAATGGTTTACGGTCGCCCACTCTGACTATGATTTCGCCTTGCTCTCCATCTTCAGCCCTGCGGCCATCATTGGTTAAAAGATCAATATCATATTCCGGTCCTTTCTTGCCCATAGATCCCGGCTTGGGTTCAAGCCAGGGATATGTGGCTATGGTGAGGGTAGTCTCGGTTTGTCCGAATCCCTCCATAAGCTTGATTCCTGTGAGAGCGAGCCATTCTTCATATACACTTGGATTCAAAGCTTCGCCGGCGATGGTGCAGTATTGGAGTTTCGAGAGGTCGAATTTCGAAAGATCTTCTCTGATGAGGAAACGGAATATTGTGGGAGGTGCGCAGAGTGATGTGATGCCAAATTCATGAATCTTGTGTAATACATCAACCGGTTCGAATTTCTCGAAATCATATACAAATACATTAGCACCTGCAATCCATTGTCCGTATAATTTACCCCAAACGGCTTTACCCCAACCGGTGTCGGCCAGAGTGAGATGGAGGCTGTCTTTGTGAAGATTGTGCCAATAGGAGGCTGTGATGATATGCCCGAGGGGATATGTAAAGTCATGCGCTACCATTTTGGGTTGTCCTGTGGTGCCGGAAGTGAAATACAATAGGGAGATATCATCGTTTGTGTTTGCCTTCTCAGGACGGGTAAATGGAGCGGCGTTCTCAATACACTTATTGAAATCATACCAACCTTCAGGCACAATCGGACCTGTGGAGACAAGAGCTATAACACTCGGACACTCTGGCATTGCCTTTTGGATATGGTCGATCACTACTTTATCGCCCGTGCAGACGATAGCTTTTATGCCAGCTTTGTTGCATCGGTATTTCACATCTTTTTCAGTGAGAAGATGTGTGGCCGGAATCACAGTGGCTCCAAGTTTATGAAGAGCTACGATTGAAAACCAGAATTGATAATGACGCTTTAGAATAAGCATAACCATATCGCCTTTCCCAATCCCGAGCGACTGGAAAAATGATGCTGTCTTATCGCTTTCCCTCTTTATATCGGCAAAAGTGAATTGGATTTTCTCACCTTTGTCATTGGTCCATAGTAGAGCAGGGCGGTCAGGTTCTTTTTCAGCCCAAGCATCCACCACATCATATCCGAAATTGAAATTTTCAGGCACCTTCACATGGAAATTCTCCATGAAGTCCTCATATGAGTCAAACTCTGTCTTATCAAGAAATTTATTAAGCATAATTCTTATTGTCTTGGAGTAAGGATAGATTGGAAATCCACTTACTGCCGGAATCTAATGAAGTTTTTTCAACTTCTTATTGAAGCAACTAAAAAAAGCATTTATGAGATAATAGCCAGCATCTTCACCGTTTTGCCCTCAAGCGCTCTGAGTCCATGAGGCTTTTTCGCGTCAAACATTATACTGTCGCCCTCATGAAGCACATTCACTTTCCCTGCCACAGAGATCTCAAGAGTGCCTTCAATCACATAGTTGAACTCTTGTCCTTCATGCGTGTTCAGCACCTGTTCGCGCCCATCATCGTGAGGCTCAACCGTAACAAGGAATGGGGCCATTACCCGGTGTTGGAAACCGGCTGCAAGATCCTGATAACTGTAGGCACCCGTGCGTTCCACCTTTATTCCCTGACCGGCACGTGTTATATAGTATGAATTCATCGTAGGTTCGCTTCCGAACATTAAAGCTGTCATCTCAATTCCATAGACGGAAGAGAGTTCGTGAAGGAAGCTTACAGGGATATCAACGTTTCCACTTTCATACTCTGCAAGAAGATGGGGGGAGATTCCACAATTCGCTGCCATCTCCTCACGGGTTAGATCAAGAGCATCACGAAGACCTCTGATACGTTCCGCTATCTGTTGTATAAAGTCCATTTATGCTATTTTAGTCATTAAGTATATGTCACAAATTTAATAAAAAATCTTTATTTTCAGTGAATTTTGGTTAGATAAATCTAAAAAGTCGGCTTTTATATAGGTGTAATAGATTAAAACAGTATGCTACGTACCTGCAGACTTTTGACCACAAGCACGTAGCATACACGGAAGTTCATGCAACTTCTCTATGTAAAGAAAACTGTTTGAAAGTAAATGGGCTGAAAAGCAATTTATGACATATGCTTAATCAGACAGCTGCTTAGTTACGGAGGATTCCGGATGAAGCTGAGCCATTAGTGTTGAGTTGGTCTATATCTCTAAGTTTTTTCCCGTAATTGAATGTATATGTCACGGTGATATTTAAGCTGGCATGACGGCTCTTATCATATGAAAGAAAAGATCTGTCGAAATATTCCGACGTGAAGTATTGCCTGTGGCTCATCCAATTCCAACGCGCAAAGTTTCTTGCTGTAAATCTGATATTCCAATTCTTGTTGGCCCAACCTGCGTAAATATAATAAGGCGCCTTATCATCGTAAAGATCTCCAACCATAAATCCATCGCTGTAGTTGGTGGGATTACTGTAGCTGCCGGAGAAATAAAAATCATTCAGCCAATATGTAGCCCGAATTGAATATATCAGAGCAGAGTGTGTATAGTTATACGGTTTTCCATTTCTTGCCGTATAGTTGTAAACACTCGCATTGAGCACGAGATTGCGGTTGAAAAGATACAGCCTTCCGTTAACACCAAAATTTATAAGATGATAATCGCCCATCGGTTGGCGTATGTATCGAATCATGCGGTCGCCGTCGGGTTGATAATCGTAGACGAAGCGGTCAAGAATTTTCCAAATATTTCCATATACCTGAATATAACCGTTTTTTGAGGGAATCCAGTTGTAAGCTAAAGAAAGATAGTAGTTTTTGCTGGGCTTCAATTTTGGATTGCCGGTGTAGCTCATTAAATGGTTAGACTCCACTACCGATTCACTCTTGAAAGAGGCATCCGGTGCCCAAGTGGTGTACTGGAATCCAAAGTTGAATCTATGTATATTTCTGAGCAAATATGAGAGGGAGACTTCTGCAATCGGAGAAGAGGAGTTAGATTTTAATTGATTGATACGATTGATATCCCAGATCCAGCCAAACTCCGTTTCACCATAGAAACCACCTTTCTGAATTGAGTAGTTTGCTCCGGTTTTATACCTTAAATCTTTTGTTTTATCATAGTTGACGGCAGATCCTGAATACCGAGTACGATAATAGTCGTAGCTCCCTGAGAAATATGCAGTCAGCGCACCGGCTTTCCCGAAATCACGATTAAGATTCAGATATCCGGATAACTTGTTGGTGCGGTCGTTAGCCCCATTTACCACCTGCTGGAAGGCAGATTCGCTGTAAAGCGATCTCTGCTCGGTGTGGGAGAAACTATATGATGGAGAGAATGTCAGAAATATTGACTGTGGTAAGGAGAAAAAGTATGAACCGTTGAAGTTGAGAAACTTCTCTTTACTTGACGATTCGGTGTTGAAAGAGGAGTTAGGGAATTCTTCCGGTGAATAAGAAATGTCTCCGGTCTCGGTATTGTTTGGATTCTCCTTAATACCACCTACCAAAGAGGAACGTGCGGTGATCTTATCCGAGCTGTATGTGGCTTTAAAACTGGCATGACCATTTTTCAGCAGTTGGTGGGAATTCGAGGTTTTTGATAACCTTTCTATGCTCTTGACAACACCATCCGACTGAGGAAATCTGAATATCTCTGTTGTTGTTCTGCCATTATGATAATTATCTTCATACGATCCTAAAGCAGTGAGATCATAGGTCATTTTTTTATATTGATAACGGACAATGCCTGAAAATTCTTGATCATTCATATTTAATGTTTCAAATCCGGCAATCTTTACGTAGCCTCCGTAGAGATATTTATCCATTATAAAATTCACAACAAACTTTTCCCCAAGAAAACGAGGGTCGGAGGGTGCCTCAAGATATTCCACCTGTTTCACGTCTTGGAGATTCATCTCCTTGAGCTCTGTATCGTTGGCAGGAAGGAAGTTTATAAAGAATTTGACAGCCTTCCCTGAAACAGTTACTAATCTGCCCTCATTATTGGTGATTAGTTGCGGGATACCCATCTGTTCAATCAGTTCGAGGCCGGAGTAAGAGGAATTTTTTTGCCTCTGAAGAGGAACAAATATTGTGCGGTCAGGTTCAAGGCGCACATTATCGGCCACAACGTCTACATTGTCAAGAGAAATTGCATTGGTGTTGATTTTCAGAATGCCAATTTCATTGTTAGAGAAGTTCATTAATTTTGTCTTATAACCTGTGCTGCTGATCTTGGCGATCACCGGATTACGATCGCATGGAATAAGGAATGAGCCATCTTTTGCTGTAATGCCGTATGTAAGCACCACGGAGTCTTTCGGGTTAAGCAAAAGAATTGTGGCATGAGCCACCGGTTCATTATATTCATTTTTCAAGTTACCGCTATATCTGTATTTACCCTTCTGGAGAGCCTCTACCAAAATATGACCTTTTTTCTCGCTGACCGTGATGGGATTACGGGCAACAATAGCTTTTACGGCAGATTTGAGATCATCTGTCGAGACCTTGGCAGAGGTGGTATAGTCATCAAGTTCGTTGTAGATGAAGGTTATCTTTGCCTCCGGATGTTGTTTTATAAGCTTAGCAAGAGCTTTGGCTACAGGAGTATCATGGAATGAAAAATTGTAGCGGGCAGCCGATGCAGTAATAACATAAGCGAATAAAATAAGCAATATGATGGTTCTTTTCATTGGGAAATTTAGATTTCTTGATGTTATTTCAAATAATAGGGTTCTGATCTTATAAGTAGCTGCGGATAATTAATGTCATAATGGATGCGAAATTCTACGGATGAGATCTGCATCGGATTTGAAGGAGTAATGTACTGACATTATGACTGAAAAGCCGAGGCGGAGATCGCCGTAGAAT
>CAZEOI010000005.1:0-85252 GCA_964513775.1 uncultured Sangeribacter sp.
ACATTCAGGGCCGGCGCGGCTTTCAATATCGCGATGCTGATTGCCCTGATTTACGGACGCGACATAATCCACCGCCTGCAGAAGATGCAGGTGGGGGAGGTGGTGCGCAACCTTGGCCTTGAAGGACAGATGAGCAAGACCGGCACACCCACTATGGGCGGCGTGATCATCATCCTCTCGATAATGGTGCCATGTCTGCTTATAGGCAACCTCACCAACATCTACATGATACTTATGCTCGTGGCCACAATGTGGATGGGATCGATCGGATTCCTCGACGACTACCGTAAGCTGAAGTATCACAACAAGGATGGACTCAAAGGGAAATACAAGGTGATCGGCCAGATCGGTCTCGGCCTGCTCGTGGGAATCACGATGTGGCTCTCTCCCGACATAGTGATGAGCGAGAACATGGAGATTGTGAACAAGATCAACAACCAGACAGAGGTGGTGCATTCGCTCACAACGGTGAAGTCGCCACAGACCACAATCCCGTTTGTGAAGAACAACAACTTCAACTACGAATGGCTCACATCGTGGGTGAGCGACCCTTCGGCGGCAGAGACTCTCGGATGGCTCGTGTTTGTGGTGGTAGTGATAATTGTTGTGACAGCCGTGAGCAACGGCGCCAATCTCACAGACGGTCTTGACGGCCTGTGTGCCGGCACATCGGCCATAATAGGGGTGGCACTCGCCATCATGGCTTATCTCGGAGGCAACGTGATCTATTCGGGCTATCTCAACATAATGTATATTCCCGGAAGTGAGGAATTGGTGGTGTATGCAGCGGCATTCATAGGGGCTCTGATCGGTTTCCTCTGGTATAATGCCTTCCCAGCCCAGGTGTTCATGGGCGACACCGGCAGCCTTACGCTCGGAGGCATTCTCGCCGTCTTCGCCATCCTGATACGCAAGGAGCTCCTCATTCCCCTTCTCTGCCTTATCTTCTTCATCGAGGATCTTTCGGTGATAATGCAGGTGGGATATTTCAAATATACCAAGAAGAGGTATGGAGAGGGACGGCGTATCTTCAAGATGACCCCTCTGCACCATCATTTCCAGAAGGCGGGCGACGGCTCGGTGAAGTGCCTGATCTCCTTCCCTAAGGCCCCCATCCCTGAGTCGAAGATTGTGGTTAGATTCTGGATCGTGGGAATCCTTCTCGCCGCCCTCACCTTCGTAACCCTGAAACTGCGATAATACAAATAGGCCGTCTCTCGTGAGGCAGGCTAATTAATATGAAGTCATAATCATTATATAATGTCTGTAAACAAACATAATATCGACCTCAGCGGACGCCTGG
The DNA here is from genome assembly GCA_964513775.1 of uncultured Sangeribacter sp. Taxonomy (GTDB): domain Bacteria; phylum Bacteroidota; class Bacteroidia; order Bacteroidales; family Muribaculaceae; genus Lepagella. The sequence continues at coordinate 1,304 of CAZEOI010000005.1, forward strand.
TGGTGCTCGGAGGAGGTGAAAGCGGCGCCGGTGCCGCCGTGCTCGGCAAAGTGAAGGGGATGGACGTGTTCCTCTCCGACATGGGCACAATCCCGGCAAAATATAAAGAACTCCTCGACAGCTACTCCATTCCCTATGAGGAGGGTGGCCATACAGAGGAGCTTATACTCAATGCCGATGTCGTGGTGAAAAGCCCCGGCATACCCCCTTATGCTCCCATGGTGGAGAAGATTGTGGCAAAGTCAATTCCGGTGCTCTCCGAGATTGAATTTGCCGCAGGATTCACCGATTCGAGGATGGTGTGCATCACCGGTTCCAACGGTAAGACCACAACCACCCTTCTCACCTATCATATACTCCGCAAAGCCGGAATCGACGCCGGGCTGGCCGGCAATGTAGGTAAAAGCCTTGCCCTGCAGGTGGCCATCGACCCGCACGACACCTATGTGATAGAGCTTTCGAGCTTCCAGCTTGAGAATATGTATCGGTTCAAGGCCAACATCGCCGTGATAATGAACATCACACCCGATCATATGGACCGCTACGACCATAAGATGGAGAACTATGTGGCCGCCAAATTCCGTATCCTCCAGAACCAGACGAAAGATGACTATTTCGTCTATTGGCAAGACGATCCCATCATACGCCGCCAGATAGAGCAGGTGCAGAGCGAGGCTCTGCGTCTCCCCTTCGGCATGGAGCGTGAGGATGGAAGCGCCGCATGGGTGGAGGATGGAATCGTACATTTCGCCACTCCCGGCGAGGTGTGGGAGGTGCCCCGCGACAGGCTCGCGCTCCCCGGTCTGCATAATCTCTACAACTCCATGGCAGCCGGAATCTCGGCATCCGTGCTCCACATCCGTAAGGAGAATATCCGCGAGGCTCTCGAAGATTTCGAAGCTGTGGAGCATCGTCTGGAATATGTGGCCACAATCGACGGAGTGCGCTACGTCAACGACAGTAAAGCCACCAACGTCAACTCCACCTGGTATGCCCTTGAGAGCATGACCACTCCCACGGTGCTCATACTCGGCGGCAAAGACAAGGGCAACGACTATTCAGAGATCGAACCGCTCGTGAAGGAGAAAGTGAAGGCAATCGTATGTATGGGTCTGCACAACGAGAAGCTTCTTGAGTTCTTCTCAGGAAAGGTAGACGTGATTGCCGACACCCACTCTCTGGAGGATGCGCTCGCCGAATGTCGCAGATTGGCCTCCGAGGGCGATACGGTGCTCCTCTCCCCCTGCTGCGCGAGCTTTGATCTCTTCAAAAGCTATGAAGATCGTGGCGACAAGTTTAAAGCGGCTGTAAGAGCAATGCTCTGAGGCCATCCCTTGTGTGACTCACATGAATATCAACTCTCTCAACAATCCATAATAAAGTGACAAACGACCGAATGGCTCCCTCCGAGGGGGTGACAATAAAAAATACTATCGACGGTGTGGCCGTAGAGGTGCCGGCAAAAGAGCGGAAACAACGCGTCGCATCGCGTCCCCAGAAATCAGATCCATATCTCTGGGGCATCTATATAATGCTGCTGATGGCATCAGTGGTGGAACTCTTCTCAGCATCCAGTTCAGAGGTGTCGGGGGGCAACGTATATATGCCGCTGATTCGCCACGGCATTTTCCTTGTGCTCGGCCTCGGCATAGTGCTTGCTTTCCAACGCACTCATTACGGCTATTTCAGCCGTCTCGCCTGGTTTTGCGCGGTGTTATCCTTAGGGTTGCTGTTGCTGTCGAATTTCATCGGTGTGGAGATCAACGGCGCCCAGAGAGCCATCAAAGTGGCCGGATTCACCATTCAGCCGCCTGAGATCGTGAAGCTCACGGTAGTGGTGGTGCTCGCGCGCATTCTCGGTCAGCATCAGGAGGTGAGAGGTGTCACCAATCAGGGTGTGATCCAGGCTGCCGGAGTGGTCGTGCTGTTTGGTGCCCTTCTATGGAAAAACGGTCTCACCAACACCATTCTGCTCTTCGGAGTGAGTCTTTCGATGTTCCTCATCGGCGGCATGAAATGGAAGAAATTCGGCATCGTCCTGCTTGTCTATGGCGTGTGTGCCGGAGCTCTCGTATGTCTTAAATATCTCGACAAATCATCCGGTGAATTTGAGAAAGTGGGAGAGACCACAGCCGTGGTATCCGACAAAGGTGGCGAAGGACGTGCCGATACTCACAAAGGTAGAATCTCACGTTTCCTTGCAGGCGTCTCGCCCGAAGATCCCATCAACGATGAAAACCGGCAGGTGATCTTCGCCAAGATCTCGCAGGCCAACGGAGGCTTGTTCGGTCAGGGCCCCGGCAATTCCCGGGAGAGTGCTCGCCTCCCCCTCGCCTTCTCCGACTACATATTCTCGATCATAGTGGAAGACACCGGGTTCGTGGGAGGTCTTTTCCTCCTTATACTCTATCTCTCTCTGCTTGCCCGGGCAGGACGCATAGCATATATGTGCCGACGGGCATTCCCGGCATTCCTCATCATGGGGTGTGCGGTGCTGATTGTGTTTCAGGCTCTCGTGCATATGGCCATCGTCACCGGTCTCTTCCCCGTGAGCGGACAGCCGCTGCCGTTCATATCGAAGGGTGGCACCTCAATCCTCGTCATGTCGGCCGCATTAGGCATAATGCTCTCAGTGAGCCGTTATGCAGTCACCACAGCCGACAAGAAACAGATAAAAGCTGAACTTAAGGAACTGCCTGAAGATATGCAGGCGGCCAACTTCTCCAACCAATCGCAAAAGAGATGAAAAGAGAAAATGACTCCATAGGGGGAGCTTCCGCTTCCGACCGCCGACTGAGAGTAGTGATCAGCGGCGGAGGCACCGGCGGACATATATTCCCCGCCCTCTCCATAGCCGATGTGCTCCGCCGCCGGCTGAACGCCGACATACTATTCGTAGGAGCCGAAAACCGTATGGAGATGACCCGTGTGCCCGAAGCCGGCTACCGGATCATCGGTCTCCCTGTGGCCGGATTCGACCGCAAACGCATCTGGCGCAACTTCGGAGTGCTCATAAAGCTTTTCAAAAGTCTGCGCCTCGCCCGCAAGATAATACGCGACTTCAAGCCCGACATCGCAATCGGTGTGGGAGGCTATGCCTCCGGGCCTGTGCTGAAGGCTGCTCAGAAGGCCGGAATACCGACACTTTTGCAGGAGCAGAACTCCTATGCCGGAGTCACCAACAAACTCCTTGGAGAGAAGGCCGGATGCATCTGCGTAGCCTACGACAATATGGAGAAATTCTTCCCGGCTGAAAAGATCGTGAAGACAGGCAATCCTATACGCAAAGCCCTCCTCGACGATCAAATGACCACCGCTCAAGCCCGGGAATCGTTCGGACTTGATCCGGAGCGTCCCACCGTGCTTGTGGTGGGAGGCAGCCTCGGAGCCCTCACCATCAACGAAAGCCTGGAGGCCGGCATACATCGTCTGGCCGATCAGGGGGTGCAGGTGATATGGCAGACAGGTAAGAATTTCGGCAACAGAGGTCCATTGGCTGCCAAAGGGAGGAAAGGGATCGTAGTGACCCCCTTCATCTCCAATATGGCGGCCGCCTACAAAGCCGCCGACCTTGTGATCGGGCGCGCCGGTGCCGGCTCCATATCTGAGTTCCAGGCGCTCGGAAAGCCGGTTATCCTCGTGCCCTCCCCCAACGTGGCTGAAGATCATCAGACCCATAATGCACGGGCCCTCTCCGACAAGGGAGCCGCATTACTCGTGCCGGATGCCGAAGCCCGACAGACTCTCATCGACGAGGCCATACGCCTTATCAATGACAAGGGTGCCCGCACATCCATGAGTGAGAAAATCAAAGAGATGGCAATCACCGACAGCGATTCGAGGATTGCGCGTGAAGTTTGCAGTCTACTTAACTTAAAACAATGAACAACACAGAATCAGGCCGTCCCGCAGATGCTCCGTTCTCCAATCTCTGCTTCGTAGGGGCAGGAGGGATCGGGATGGCAAATCTGGAGCGATATTTCCTGAGTAAAGGCCACAATGTGGCCGGATATGACCGTACCCCCTCCGCACTCACCGACTCTCTCATGCAGGAGGGTGTGGCTATAACATTCACCGACTCTCCCGACGAGATTCCGGAAAGATTCCGCGATCCCGCCACAACGTTGGTGGTCTACACTCCTGCAGTGCCCGCCGACAGTCCGATCCTGACATGGTTTCGTGAGAATGGGTTCGAGGTGATCAAGCGTGCGGCCCTCCTCGGGAAGATCACACGCACCACCTCCGCCATATGCATAGCCGGCTCGCATGGAAAGACCACCACTTGCTCCATGACAGCCAACATACTCCGTGATTCAGCCATAGGCTGCAATGCATTCTTGGGAGGGATACTGCGCAACATTGGCAGCAATCTCGTGATAAGCGAGGATTCTGAATGGTCGGTGATCGAGGCTGACGAGTATGACCGTTCATTCCATCAGCTCTCACCCACTATAGCAGTGGTGACATCCACAGATCCCGATCATCTCGACATCTATGGCGACGAAGCGGGCTATCTTGAAGGATTCTCTCAATTCACTTCGCTCATACGCCCCGGAGGGCTTCTGCTTCTCCACACAGGACTCAAGATGCACCCTGCCGTTCAACAGGGTGTAACCATCCAGACCTATAGCGGCCATGGAGAGGGCGACTGGCACGCTGAGGATATCACTTTCGGCGAAGGCACCCTGAGCTTCACTCTTGTCGGTCCAGATCTGCGCATCCCCGACATACGGTTGGGAGTGCCTGTGGAGATCAATATCGACAATGCCGTGGCCGCCGCAGCCGCCTCGCTCACAGCCGGTGCCACAGCCGATGATGTGCGCAGAGGACTCTCCACATTCAAGGGAGCCAAAAGGCGTTTTGAAATTATCCGCGACGGCAAGGATGGAGGCACGGTGCTGATCGATGATTATGCCCACAGCCCCAACGAGGTGGCCGCTTCAATCAAGTCTGTGAGGAAGCTCTACCCCGGACGTCGTATCTCCGTGATTTTCCAACCACACCTCTACACACGCACCCGCGACTTCGCTCCGGAGTTTGCCAGAGCACTCTCCGAAGCCGACGAAGTAATAATGCCGGAGATCTATCCGGCACGCGAACTCCCCATAGAGGGAGTCGACTCTCAGATGGTGCTCCGGCAGGTCGAGGCTGTAAATAAATGTTATTGTGAGCGAAAAGATTTGCTAAATCTGATAAAAAATAGTAATTTTGAAATCTTGATGACGTTAGGTGCAGCCGACATTGACCGGCTACTGCCTGACATAAGCAACATATTAGACCATCGGTAACAACGGACACCATGCGAAAGACAATCCTTAAATGGTTGATTCTCACCTCTCTGTTTGCCTACATCACTTGCATGACGATCTGGGCTCGCGGAGAGGCGGCGAAGCTTAAGTGTTCCGGAATCGAGGTGAATATAGAGTCGGCCGGCAAAGCCGAATCGGTCACGGAACGTGGTGTGATGGAGGAATTGGCAAAATTTCCAAAAAAAATTGTCGGCTCTCCGGTCATATCCATCAACACCCGTGAGATAGAACATTACCTTGGTGCATACTCGAATTTCGAGGATGTGGAATGTTCCGTCTCTACTACGGGTAAACTGAAAGTTGATATCATCCCAATGATTCCGGAGCTCCGGGTGTTTGAGGGTGAGACAAGCTACTACATCAACAAAGATGGGAAGAGAATCGAGTCGAAACCGAATTTCTTCGTGGATGTCCCTGTGGTGACAGGCAGCTTCACACCATCTTTCACACCGCGCAACCTGATATCGCTCTCGCGGTTCATCCAGAGCGATCCGGTGATGCGCCATCTCGTAGGAATGATCGAGGTGGTGGATCCGGAGAATATCATACTTGTGCCCCGCATCCACGGCCATGTCATAAACTTCGGCGACACCACCAACTTCAAGGAGAAGCGACAGGCTCTCCTGACAATGTATCGCAAAGTCATGCCCTACAAGGGATGGAACATGTATGACACCATTTCGGTGAAATTCCGTCATCAGATTGTGGCCACAAGACGCGATAAGACCCGCAATCTCCATTCCCTCCCGGTGGAGGAGGATGGCGATCCGGAAGAGGCAACCCTCCCCGAAGTGCCGGGGTCTGCGGAAGTGGGCGGATGAACGCAACCGGGCTCCGGCCCGTAACAAAAACAACAGTATAAACACACACCAATGAGTGAGGAGAGATATATAGCAGCAATCGAAATAAGCAGCTCTAAGATTCTGGGAGCTGTCGGGAAGACCACCGGCGAAGGTCAGCTTCAGGTCATTGCCATCGAGCAGGACAAGGCTGTCGACGGGGTTCGCTACGGCATTATCCAGAATCTCGAGGACACTTCCCTGAGAGTGGCCAGAGTGATCGACAGGCTGCAGAAACGCACAGGAGTTGCACCCCGCCTGATCAAAGGGGTATTTGTCGGGCTCTCGGGACGGAGTCTCAAAAGCATACCGACCACTGTGTCGATCAATCTCCCTGACGACACAGAGATAACCGACGATATTCTCGAACGTCTTAAGACCGATGCCGTCCGCGCGGCAATCGACAATTCTTTGGAGGTGACGGATGTCGTGCCAAGGATATATAAAGTCGGTAAAACCGAGACCACCTCTCCAAAAGGAACTGTGGGCAACCGCATTCAGGGCACTTTCGACCTTATCGTATGTCGCCCGGAGATAAAACGCAACCTGGAACGCACCATCCACGACAAGCTCGGGATACGCGTGGAGGGATATATAGTCACCGCGCTCGCCACAGGCCATCTTCTGCTCTCTTCCGATGAGAAGAGACTTGGCTGTATGCTCGTGGATATGGGCGCCGAGACCACTACGGTGACTATCTATTCGAAAGGTTGCCTCAGATATTTCGCCACGCTCCCTATGGGGGGGCGTAACATCACCCGCGATCTTCAGTCGCTCGGAATCCTTGAGGAGGATGCCGAGGAGATCAAGAAGACTTCAGGCAATGCTATCGCACCGGAGTTTCCCTCATCTCTGAATATCGACGGGGTGAAAATGTCAGACGTAAGCAATCTGCTCGTGGCCCGCACGGAGGAGATTCTCGCGAACATAGTGGAACAAGTGGAGTATTCCGGACTCAAAGACAGTTATCTCCCCAGTAAGGTGATCACCATCGGCGGAGGATCGCGTCTTCAGAACATAAATGATGTGCTTTCCAAGCGAATCAGCCTTCCGGTGGTGCGCGGCCGAATACCGCCATATGTGATTATTGAAGATTCCAAGGCCACCTCAGCCGATGTGGAGGAACTCGTGAGTGTGCTCTATGTGGGTGCCACCCATAGGAAACATCAGTGTCTGGAGGAGCCGGCTCGCGAAGAACTTCCTGTGGTAGACGAAATACCACCGGCACCCGAGGATCCTATCATCGAGGATGAGCCCGAAGAACGTCCTGTCAGGAGCAGCCGCTGGATGAACAGTCTGAAGAGAAAAATCTCAAATATTTTCAGCGCGCCCGAAGATGAGTCTGACATTCTCGATTAAACCTCTCTACCCTCTTAATATTCTTCTTCCAAATGGATGACAACCAAATATATAATTTAGCCGAAGATCAACCCGTCTTCTTTGAGGATCCGAACGCCTCCATCATCAAAGTGATAGGAGTGGGCGGAGGAGGCGGCAACGCTGTGAACTATATGTTCAAGCAAGACATCCCTAACGTCAATTTCGTGATCTGCAACACCGATAAGCAGCATCTCGACATGTCGCCCGTGGAGAAACGTATTCTCCTGGGCTGGGAGGTGACACACGGACGTGGGGCCGGCAATAATCCTGATGTAGGCCGTCAGTGTGCCGAAGCCAGCGAGGAGGATATCAAAGATCTCTTCCGCGACGGCACGGAGATGGTGTTCATCACCGCCGGCATGGGTGGCGGCACCGGAACTGGTGCGGCCCCTGTAATCGCACGTCTTGCAAAAGAGGCCGGGATGCTTACAATAGGCATCGTCACCGTCCCCTTCTTCTTCGAGGGACAGAAAAAGATTCTCAAGGCTCTTGATGGAGCACATGAGATGCAAGCTCATGTAGATGCCCTTCTGATCATCAACAACGAGAACCTGATTGAACTCTACAAGGATTATAATTTCTTCAACGCATTTGAGAAGGCCGATGACACTCTGGCGAATGCCGCACGAAGTATCTCCGACATCATATCGGAACGATGCTACATCAACGTCGACTTCCAGGATGTCAAGACCACACTGAAAGACAGTGGCACGGCGATCATAGCCACTGCATATGGCGAAGGTGAGCACCGCATCACCGATGCCATACACAACGCTCTCCACTCCCCTCTTCTGAAGGCTCACGATATCAAGACCTCAAAACGTCTGCTCTTCAAATTCACATGCTGGAAGGATTCCGACAATCCTCTGCGTGCCGAGGAGATTGCCGAAATCACCAATTTCACCTCACAGCTCCCGGTGAGTATCGACGTGAAATGGGGCATCGGCGACGATCCTACCATGGGCGACCGGGTCAAGATCACCGTGCTCGCTTCCGGATTCGATGTCACCATCGATGAGAGTAAGTCGGTGAGTGGCGGCAACGGAGGCAACGGCAATATACACTTTGGTCAGCCTGAGGGTCAGAGTGAGAAGGACCAGAAGATAAAGGAGGAGATGAACGAGCGAATTGCAGAGGTTTATGGTGCCGACAAGGTGCGCGAGACAGAGCGTGCCACTGCCCGCCAGAAATATGCCGTGCTGAAGCCATCGCAGTTTGACGATCATGAAGTGATCGCAATGCTGGAGGGCACTCCGACATACAACCGCGATACGAAATTCAACGACGAGCTCAACAGAATTTCGGAGCATAATTCCGGCTTCTATCCCAATCAAGATCGTAGCCAGCACAATGGTGATACTATCTCTTTTTAATATAATATAACCAAATCCCATTTTATACCTTGCGGCGTTGCCTCGGCCGACCGCACAACCTATTACAACGAAAGATGGAAACTAAATTCCAGATGGTGGCCAAAACCTTTCAGGGCCTGGAGGATATTCTCCGAGATGAGCTTATCGCACTTGGTGCCGAGAACGTGGAACTCGGCACCCGAATGGTGACCTTCGAGGGAGACCAGGAACTCATGTACCGTGCAAATCTCTGTCTCAGGACCGCATTACGTATTCTGAAACCTATCGTGAAATTCACAGCTGATTCTACGGATGAGCTGTATGATTATGTAAGAGAACTCGACTGGGAACAGTTTATGACGGTCGACTCCACTTTTTCCATCGATTCCACGGTAAACAGTGCGGAATTCAATCACTCGAAGTTCGTGACCTACAGAGTGAAGGATGCGATTGCCGACCATTTCAACGATAAGTATGGACGCCGCCCCTCCATTCGACTTTCAGGAGCGGACGTGCAGCTAAACGTACATATAGCCGAAAATCGGGTGACAATATCGCTCGACTCAAGCGGCGAACCCTTGTCGAAGCGTGGCTACCGCACTGAGCAGACCGAGGCTCCCATCAATGAGGTGCTCGCAGCCGGTATCATCATGAAGACCGGCTGGCGTGGCGACAGCGACTTCGTGGATCCCATGTGCGGTTCAGGCACATTCCTCATCGAGGCTGCCCTGATAGCCGCGAATATCAATCCCGGCATCTACCGTGAGAGTTTCGCGTTTGAGAAATGGCCGGATTTCAACCAGGATCTATTCGAGGATATATACAACGACGATTCACAGGAACGTGAATTCGCCTACAAGATATATGGCGGCGATATCTCGCCCGAAGCTGTGACCATTGCAAGAAAGAATGTGAAGTCGGCCCGCGTCGACGATATGGTGGAGATACAGTGTAAATCCGTAACCGAATGGACAGACAATGCTCCGGAGGGTATTCTCGTCACCAATCCCCCTTACGGAGAGCGTCTGAAACCGGAAAATATAAATGCTCTCTACAAGTCGATCGGTTCCACTCTAAAGAACTACTTCAAAGGTTGGCATGCCTGGATAATCGGCTACCGCGACGAGCAGTTTGCCGAAATCGGTCTTAAGCCCTCAGTGAAGATACCTCTCCACAACGGCAGTCTTGAATGTAGTCTGCGTGAATATGTGCTCTTCGATGGCAAATATTCAGAGTTCCGTGCTGACGGTGGCTCGGTAGGCAATTCAAACGCAAAGAAAGAGACAGGGCCAAAGAAAGTGCGCCACATCTCCGACGACGACTGGGAGAAGCAAGCCCGCAAATTCAACAGTGGCAAAGGGATCGTAGACGACCGCAAAAAGAAGAAACCTTTCAGCCGCGATGATAAGAAACGCAGTTTCGACTCCGCTCCGCAGAAGGGATTCGACAGCTATGACGATGACAACGACATGGACTTCGCTCCACGCACATCAAGTCGCCCCGGATTCAAGAGCGACCGTAATGACCGTCCCGGATTCAAGAGCGACCGTGGCGACCGTCCAGGATTCAAGAGCGATCGTAATGACCGTCCAGGATTCAAGAGCGATCGTGGCGACCGTCCAGGATTCAAGAGCGACCGTGGCGACCGTCCAGGATTCAAGAGTGACCGTGGCGACCGTCCCGGGTTCAAGAGCGATCGTGGCGACCGTCCCGGGTTCAAGAGCGATCGTGGCGACCGTCCAGGGTTCAAGAACGATCGTGGCGACCGTCCCGGATTCAAGAGCGAACGCAAACCATACGTTCCGGGAAATGGCCGTGGCCCTCGTCTTCCCGAAGAAGACACTGAAATAATCAACACCGTCCATATGCGTTCACGCAAAGGCTGGAAAAAATGAGATACCAGGGAATAGGAAAAAGAGGTCTCGCAATCTCCATCATAATAATGGCTGCGATGTGCGTGGCCTCTTTCCTTTTTGCCCCTGACGCACGTCTATCCGGCGAATCAGGCATCTGTCTACCCTCTCCCAACCTTTGGGAAATACCGCCACTCTGGTCGTGGGGCATCAATACATTCCTGCTGGGCGCCATTGCCGCAGGGTCATTCTTCCTCAACCGGCATTTCAACTTCATCCGTTCAACAGAACCGGTGCTTCCGGCCATGTTTCTTGTGCTCGCCGCATCCGTCCCTTGGAACGACAGCCATCTCTCAGCATCTACGATAATATGTGCGGTCAACCTCCTCTGCCTTGCGGTGCTCTTCGGCTGCTACCGCAAACAGAATGCCACACAGGAGATCTTCATTATCGCCACATTTATCTCAATCGGATCCATGTGTCAGTATGCTTTTCTCCCGTTCATAATCCCGATAGTGGCAGCGGCAATCATTATGAAGGCATTCCGCATTAAGGAATTGTGCGCTCTGATCATGGGGCTTGCGGCACCTTATTGGGTGGGCATAGGATTAGGGTTGATACCTCTTGAAAATTTCACGCTCCCTCAGTTAAGCAACCTTTTCGCAGGATTTGCAACCCCTCCGGATCTGATGGTGCTGATGCTGAGTGTGGGGATAGCCTCTTTTTTCGGCATGATACTCGGCTTCAATAATAGTATCAAGCTCTATGCAGGCAATTCCAGAGTGAATGCCCTCAACATGTCGATAAGCCTTATAGGACTTATGAGCATGATCTGCGTGATCATCGACTTCTCCAATATGATGGCTTACCTCACCACCCTTTTCTTCACGGTGGCCGTGCAGGTAGCAAATCTCTGTGCTCTCTGGACCATCAGGAGGGAATGGATAGTGGGGCTGGTTCCGGCTGTGATTTATATTATCTTTTTCCTCATCATGGTGTTCCCCTGACCGTCATGGCTCTCTAAGTTGTTGAAACGTTTCACGGGATTGTGTTTTTTACTCGTAAGGAGTCAACCTCCCCGAAATAATCTGTCTCTCGATATACATATGAAATTTATTGTCGATAATAAGATTCCGTTTATAGAGGGTCGCCTTGAGAAGGCCGGCGAAGTGATCTACGCCGATCCGGCGGCAATAACGCCTGATCTGGTGAAAGAGGCCGATGCTCTTATCATACGCACCCGTACAAGATGTGACGAATCGCTGCTCTCCGGTTCAAATGTAAGCCTGGTGGCCACGGCCACTATTGGCACAGACCATATCGACACACCCTGGTGTGAGAGTCATGGAATCACTGTGGAGAATGCCGCAGGCTGCAATGCTCCCGGTGTGGCTCAATATGTGTGGTCGTCGCTTCTGCGCAACGGATTTGATCCGCAACACCACACTCTCGCAGTGGTTGGCAAGGGAAACATCGGCTCTATCGTAGTGGATTGGGGACATCGCCTCGGAGCCAAAGTGATAGTGTGCGATCCTCCACGCTCACGACGGGGCCTCGCCGATGAGGAATATTTAACATTAGACGAGGTGCTGACGCAGGCAGATGCCGTGACTCTGCACACTCCTCTCACCAAAGAGGGTGAGGATGCAACGCTCCATCTGATATCCGGAAGGGAACTGGCTCTGATGAAACAGGGGGCTATCCTGATCAATGCGGCCCGTGGTCCGGTGGTGGATAATGTGGCATGGAGAGAATGGGCAGAGGCCGGAAAAGGGAAAGCAGTGGTGGATGTGTGGGAAAATGAACCGGATATCGACCTCCGCCTGCTAAGGGTGGCCGCGGTGGCCACACCTCACATAGCGGGGTATTCACGCGAAGGGAAAGAGCGGGCCACCAGAATGGCATTGGAGGCGGTGGAACGCAAATTCGGGCTGAACCTTGACACAAGCGGACTGGAAGGGAGTTACATTCCCCCCTCCGGCACTCTTGAACCCCGGAAGATCACAGCGAGCTATGATCCCTCGGTAGACACCGGCCACTTGCGCCAGACACCGGAAGCCTTCGAACAGCTACGCAGCGACTACGCTTATCGCCGGGAAATGAAAAACGGCTGACCATCCGCACCAAATGAAGTTGTTTAGACTTCAATGTTAAATTATTGAGAAATGAAATATTACGTGGTATTCAACGGCCCGAATCCCGGAGTCTACGACAACTGGGACGATGCCAGCGCACAGATCAACTTCAAAGGAGCCAGATATAAAAGCTATCCCTCGTCGCAAGAGGCGGCCGCGGCTTTCCGGCGTGAGAGTGATGATGCCTCCGCCGCCGGCCTCGGGCGTCTTCTCTCCAAAGCCGGAGAACACAATCTGCCCAAACCGGGGCAACCCGATTATATGACCAATCCGGAAGTGGATCTCGACGCCTGGGCCGTAGACGCATCATGTCTCGGCAATCCGGGGAAGATGGAATATCAGGGTGTGGAACTCATGACAGGCCGTACTCTTTTCCGGATAGGACCTTTTGATGATGCCACCAACAATATCGGAGAGTTTTTAGCCATCGTGCACGCCATGGCTCTAATGGCGCGCGAGGGGAAATATCACAACATATATTCCGATTCAGTTTCCGGAATGGCCTGGGTACGCACACGCAAGGTGAAAACCCAGCTCAAGCCGACGGAGCGCAATCAAAAGGTGTTTGAGATGATGGCGCGCGCCGTGACATGGCTCAACACCCATACATTTCCCGGGAAAGTACTGAAATGGCAGACCGACCGATGGGGGGAAATTCCGGCCGATTTCGGACGCAAGTAGTCAGGAATCACACGAGCAGACTGAGATCATGAAGGAGACGTTAAGGAAAGAGATACTCGCCACAGGAGCTGTGGCTGTCGGATTTGCCATGGCCGAGGAGGTAGACTCCAACGTGATGGAGAGCTACCATGAATGGATTGCCGGCGGCAACCATGCCGGTATGGAGTATCTGTCACGTCATGAGTTGCTGAAGTCGCATCCGCGTAACGTGCTCGAAGATGCCGCCACAGTGATCTCAATAGCCTACAGTTACGCCCCGGCTGACTGGCGACCCGATTGGCTCCCCGCAATAGCGGCCTACGCATATGGCAACGACTACCATGAAGTGTTACGGGCGAAACTACAACCGTTGGTGGAATCATTCAATTCCCGCTTCGGCGGCCAATGGCGCATATGCATCGACTCCGCGCCATTGGCAGAACGCTATTGGGCAATGAAAGCCGGAATCGGGAGAAAGGGTCTCAATGGCTCTGTGATCGTAGATGGCTACGGAAGTTATATTTTCCTTGTCGAGCTTCTGACATCCCTCAGAATCGACTCTGACAGCCCCTCCGAGGCTATCTGCGCATCGTGTGGTGAATGTCGCAGGGCTTGCCCAACCGGAGCACTCCTCTCCGACTCCACGATCGATTGCCGCCGCTGTCTGAACTACCTCACCATCGAACATCACGGCGAGTGGGATCCGGAGGGGATGGCGGCGATGCAGACACCTGCCGGACAACATACCCTTTTCGGTTGCGACATCTGTCAGCGCGTCTGCCCTCATAACCGGGATATACCTCCCACTCCAATCAAGGAATTTCACCCACGGTTGGGAATAATACCCGGGAAACCGGAAGAGCGACAGCCGGATTATACCAATACGGGTATAATTACTGAAGACAACGTATTAAATAGCACCTATTCGGGTATAAAATCTGATAAGAAGATTACCGATTACTCCCGAGAAGATATATTATCACTGACCCAGGAGGAGTTTTCCAAGCTATTCAAAGGATCTCCCATCAAACGCACCAAGCTTATCGGACTCCTCCGCAACGCCTCTAACCTGAAATAACATGAAAATATATTTTGAACAGAAAAAACCGGGAAGACTCAGACCATCGATCACACCCGTCTCCCTCGACATAACACTTGACGAAGCCTCTGCCAAAGGATTGATAGCGGCGACCGTGAGAAGTTGCGTCGAAATCTACAATCAAAAAGTGAAATACACCACTGATGATTTCGACAAAGATACCGCTCATCCCGTAAAGACCGACCGGGAGATAGAGGATCTTGCCGAGAGCGGGAAAGTGGCTTTCGGGTTTGTCTACGATGGAAAACCGATTGCGCCGGAGCCGGCTGTAGCCAATGCACTCCAATGTTACGCCGACGGGCTGTTCAGGATATTTCTGAACGGATCTCCTCTTGGAGAGCCGGATCAGGAAATTGAAATCAAGGAAGGAGACACACTCACAGTGGTTCGGCTCACCATGTTGGCCGGACGTATGTGGTAAAGAATACACTCAATGACCCATAACCGATTATGATAATACATTGGAACAAAAAGATAAATGATCTCTGCGGAGACTACTACGACCGACTCGTCAACAATTTGAAAAAGAAAATATTCCTGAAGAGTGAGATCCGGGAATTGATAGAGGAGTTTCTTAAGGAATGTGATCAGAATCAGCATGGTGGCTCTATGGGATTTATGTCATGTCTGCGGAAATATGTGGAAAGACATGAGATAAAGAATATCTCACAATTGTTCGCCGGAGAACTGCGTAAGTTTGCCGTTTTCCTTTTGGGTGAGGAATGGGCCGGATATCTTGACTCCTACATGCATATTGTGGCTGAATCTCCCTACACGCAGGGTTATGGGCGCCGCTCAATGCGCACACGGCTTATTGATCTCCACCTTAACGATAATTTATTCCGTGAAATCAAGAGTTTCGTGATGCTGAAAGCGTCAGGACTCTCCACGGCCCACTTGCTGCAAGGGGGAAGAGACCAGGAAGAGATAGCAGCTCTCGGCTCATCGCTTGATATTGAGCCCTGGCTGTCGGTAAAGCTTGAGCTGGGAGATGAGGAATGTGTGGCTTATCTGATTGAAGCCATGACCTCGGAAAACAACCATAATAGAATGACCTTCAGCCATTTCAGAGCTATCGCCAAAAGCGGCAACCCCCAACTTCTCGAAGCGGAGGGGAAACTGCTTCTTGCCGCGCGTCTGCAAGAGGGCCTTCGTCAGGCCATTGTGGAGACTATGGATGAGGGGAAACCGGAAAGTCTCATCTATATGTTAGGGGTCATACGCGACAACAATCTTCAGCGGTTTGCCTCTGTGAAAAGAGCTATGGCCGTAATTACCGGACTTACAGAACCGGACGCCCCGGAACGTATCTCCGGCAAGTTTCTCGAGCTTATGTATGCCTATATCACCGACCGCTCCCTTGCCCGGACAGCTGTGGAGAGCCGGGATGCCATGGAGGTATATCTTGGATTATGGGGGTTGGCTTTCTATGAGGTGGAGGATATTGCGGCTTCTGTCAGAAGCCTTATAAACGATGGCCCCGCCTATCGTCTGGAGGCTGCCATGCTCCTGATCCAGTGTGTGGAATATCCTTTATTATCCGCCAATCTTTCAAGAGAGGCGATAATGAAGAGGCCGGATGATCATGGAGTAGTAGCCGGTGCGCTTCCCATGTTTCTCTCCGGCAGCCGAATGTATATAAACTGGTATGGAGAACCCAATCCTCTCCCACCGCTGGAGGATATCTATAAATCACGGGAATATGCCGAGCATGATTTTGAAACTCTGGTTCAGCTTATCGGCACCATAAAGGGGACGGAAGAATTTGATCCATATGTTTTCCCATGGATAAGGGTATCTTTGTCGCGCGGAGAGATAGCTGTGAAAATCGGCACCCTCGCATTGCTGCTCGACACCCCGGACTATATAGACCGAGCCTTGGATTACATAGAATTTATGGATTCCTATTCCCGCGCTGCTTTCATCAAGCATCTGCTAATATCTCCCCACACAGAGAAGCAGATGGGATATGCCATACAGGCAATGACGGATCGTGGAAGTGAGGCACGGGAGGCTGCCTGCGAGATTGTGACGCGCCTGCATGAACGCCAGCAACTGAAAGAGCCTCACTATAGAAGCCTTGAGGCCCATCTACGCCTTAAAGCAGCCGGAATGAGGGTGTGCATTATCAATATACTCTCCTCTCTTCCCGATGAAGAGGTCAGAGAATCCCTCAGACGTCTGCTTACCGATAAGGTGGCGGAAAGAAGACTCGCCGCACTCGATATCATTAAAAACAAGATCGACAAAGGGGAAGGGAGCGCCATGCTCGGTGATATCTTGCCGATGGTGGACGCCATCCCCAAACCTACATCCAAAGAGAGGGTCTTGATCGAGAATATAAATGCCGCTCTCGCCAACACCGTGTCGGACTACAACGAGGGGAATGGCTTCGGACTCTATAATCCGAAAGATGATCTGCATCTGAAAGTGCGTAAGCCTGAAAATTTCGATATCGTCGAAGCCACCACCTTCTCCGACGGGAAAAGAGCCGAAAAGCTTATCGAGGGAATCATAGCCATCATAGAGAAGCATGGAGAGGATACCTTTGTCAACACCTGGGGAGAGGAACTGAAACTCTGCTTAAACGCAAAAAGAGACCGATATGGCCACGGCGTTCAGGCGCTTGCATTTCCTGAGCTTTGGGAGAATTATTATAAGGAGGAGATCGGGTCGCATCTTGATATGCTCAAACTTTATCTTTGGCTCCGCCATCGCGACCAAGAGGATAAACCCTTCTTCAAAACCAGTTTGGCTCTGTTGGGAAAGAGATATCTCTCAACGGATAAAGCGCGCGCAAAACTTTTTAAGCACAAGTATATCAATCAGGTCAAAGATATCTGCACCTGTCTGTTTGAGTCGTTCGGAGGCAGTGAGGAGACAATCAGTTTGAGTGCGGATGTGATCTCAATGTTAGCCACCGATGTAAAACCATCCGAGCTTACATTCAAATACACCGACAGCCCGTCGTATTGGGAACGTGAGAAGGAACACACCATATATGAGGAATGGCCCTTCTCTATCTTCATGTCGCTATTGCGTAACCATTGGGATGAAATCGGAGAGGAGCTGTTTCTCAAATCGTTCAGACCTCGCTACGGTCTCTATCGTGAAATAGGCTATAAGAAAGATTTCAATCCTATAAACTCCATGGAATATATCCGGTTGTGGCGAGAGGGGTATATCACAGACAATGAATTCTGGCACGAGTTGTTAGGCCGTGAAGCTTCACCCCTGATGATGAGCATAATGACCGACAATCTCCCGGAAGCCCCGAAAAGATATGCAGGACAACGCTCTTATGTAGATTTCACACCCGAAGAGTGCACTCTCGTCAGGACCGCGGTAGACAGGATTCTTGAGATAGAACTTCGCAGAGGCGACACCCCGACACCGGTGTCGGAATTAGCCACCAATATCCGGGTGGTGAGAGGGATTGACCATTTCATAGGAATCCTGCGTGCTCTGGGTAAAGATAAACCCTCAGGCACTTTCTATAATATCGGCACAAGCAAACGGGGGGTTCTCAGCTGGCTTCTGCACGTGTGCTATCTCACGGAGAATGACACGCCTCAACTTCTGCGACAGAAGTGTGAGGAGGCCGACATAAAAGCCGGGCAACTTGTGGAGGCTGCCATGTTTTCACCTCAATGGCTCGAGATTGTGGAAGAGGCGATCAATTGGCCGGGCCTCACGAGCGGTGCATACTACTTCCTTGCCCACACCGGAGAGAATCTCAGCGAAAGTGTGAAATCAAGGCTGACACGTTACACGTCGGTCAACGCAGATGATTTCGCAGACGGTGCGTTTGACCCTGTATGGTTTCATGAAGTTTACGATATATTGGGTCCGGAACGCTTCGAAACGGTATATGACGCTGCCAAGTATATATCATCCGGCAACCGGCATACACGGTCAAGGAAACTCTCGGATGCCGTGCTTGATAAGCTAAATCCTGAAGAGATCGAGAAGAGCATTGTAGAGAAACGTAACAAAGACAGCGTGGTGGCCTACGGACTAATTCCGCTCAGCGCTCACCCCATGAAGGATTTGCGCCGACGCTACAAGGTGATCACCACATTCATGAAAGAGAGCAAGCAATTCGGCGCTCAACGTCAGGCAAGCGAGAGCCGGGCCGTAGCCCTCGCCCTCGACAATCTGGCACGCACGGCAGGATTCGGCGACTCCACACGCCTTACATGGAGCATGGAGGCGGATCTTGTGAAGGAGGTGGAGGAATTTCTTCATCCTAAAGAGATTGACGGAACCACTCTTTACATAGCCCTTGAAGATGGAGTGCCTGAAATCGTGGTGGAAAGCAAAGGGAAGAGACTTCAGAACATCCCGGCAAGATTAAAAAAGGATAAATATGCAGTAAAACTCAAGGAGGTGTATGCCCAGCTCAAACAGCAGCACACAAGAGGACGTGCGTTGCTGGAGACAGCCATGAATGAGGAATCACTCTTCACGGGCGAAGAGATTGCCCGACTGAAAGAGAATCCAATCATATGGACCCTGCTGTCGCGGTTAGTGCTGATGAAAACCACCGGTGAGTTCGGATTCCCGGGAGCGGACGGAGCCAGCCTCACCACCGCTGACGGCGAGATAATAGGGATTGATGCTACCGACAAGGTATGCATCGCTCATCCGTATGCGATGTATAAAGCCGGAGTGTGGAGTGCCTTCCAGTCAGCAATTTTCGAACATCAGCTCAAACAACCCTTCAAACAAGTGTTCCGTGAGCTATATCTGGCCACCGCCGATGAGCATGACCATTGGAAATCCCTCCGTTATGCCGGCAATCAGATAATGCCATCAAGGGCAGTGGCTCTCCTTAAGAAACGTGGCTGGGTTGTGGATTATGAGAATGGCCTTGAGAAAGTGGATTATCATGGCAACGCCACGGCAGTGATATATGCCATGGCCGATTGGTTCTCTCCGGCCGACATCGAGCCTCCGACGGTGGAATATGTAGCCTTCTATAATCGCCGCGACTTGAAAGAGAAGCTCATCTCTGATGTTAATCCTCTCACATTCTCAGAGATAATGCGCGATGTCGATCTTGTGGTGAGTGTGGCCCACGCCGGAGGTGTAGATCCGGAGACGAGTCACTCCACCATCGAGATGCGTCGGGCTATAGTGGAACATTCCCTACCGATGTTCAGACTTTCCAATGTGGAGGTGGCAGGAAATTTCGCCAAGATAAAAGGCTCTCTCGCCACTTATCATATCCATCTTGGCAGCGGCGTGATTCATAAGGATGGAGGTGCGCAGATAGCGGTTTTGCCGGTTCATTCACAGAGTCGCGGCAGGATTTTCCTCCCCTTTTTGGATGAGGATCCCAAGACAGCAGAAATATTGTCGAAGATCATAATGTTTGCCGAAGACTCCAAGATAAAGGATCCATCCATCCTCTCACAGCTCTGATTCAGAGTGTGAGACAGGCTCTGCGCCTCCTATTAATTTGCAAACATTATGGTTTTTAACTAACTTTGCATTGAAGATAAGCAAGCTCTTTAATTTATATGGCCCGCGATTTAATCAGCAGATACGTCTGGATTGTAGATACACTCAACCGCTACGAGCGGCTCTCACGCCAACAGCTCAACAAGCTGTGGGTGCGCTCCGCTTTGTCTAACGGCCAGGAGATTCCTGAGCGCACTTTCTTCAACTATCGCCGTGCGATCGAGGAGAATTTTCACATCGACATTCTCTGCGATAAGCAGGGGAGATACTACATAGACCGCGACGACTCCCGCCACACCCGGGCCTTCACCAACTGGATGCTCGATTCATATGCAGTGAGTTCAGCCATAAAGGGTGGAGATGCTCCGATGGACCGTGTGGAGATCGAGGATGTGCCATCGGCAAGGGAATTTCTCCCTGCCGTGCTTGATGCCATACGCAATTCACATCGCATATCATTCACCTATGCAGGCTTCAACCGCTCAAGGGCTGAACACGACATACGTTTCCATCCCTATTTCCTGAAGCGCTACAAGCAACGCTGGTATATGATCGGGTTGCGTGAGAAAAGCAACGATATACGCACTTATGCCCTTGACCGTGTGAAGGAACTCACCATAATCGATGAGACATTCGAGAAGCCTGCCGATCTTGATCTTAAAGACCTCTTCGGCAATATTATCGGAGTCACCACCTCGCAGGCTCCCGTGCGCACCGTGCGCCTGCAGACCACCACCCGTCAGGCCAAGTATTTCAGGGCTCTTCCTCTGCATCCCTCCCAGCAGGAGACCATCCACGACGACTATTCCATATTCACCTATAGGCTCAAGCTAAACTATGAGCTCGCACATGAGATTCTCGCTCTTGGCGACTCTGTGAAAGTGCTTGACCCTCCGGAGCTGAAGGCTATGGTAGTGACCCAGCTCCAGGCAACCCTCAGCCAATATTCAAATCAATAAGAAATGCTTCAGTCTCGTCATATCATTTCCACATCCTCTTCAATAAAGGAGGCTCTGAAAGCGATCAACACTCTATCCGGAGAATCAATGACCCTGTTCGCCATTGATTCCTCGGGGCGTCTCACAGGTAGTGTCACCGACGGCGACATCAGGCGTGCATTGCTAAAGGGGGCAGCTCTGACTGATCCTGTAGAGAAAGCTATGTATCGAAAGTTCATAGCAGTGCGTCCGAAAGATAATGTGCTTGAGAAGATGGCAGAGGGTCGTAAGCGGAAAATCACACTCCTTCCTGTTGTAGACAAAGGGGGAGTGATAACCGAGATCCTTGACCTGAGTGTGGTGAAGACGCTCCTCCCCATAGATGCCGTGCTTATGGCCGGGGGTAAAGGGGAACGTCTGAGACCTCTCACATTGAAGACTCCCAAGCCTCTGCTACCCGTAGGAGGCAAGGCCATAATCGACTATAACATCGACGAACTGGAGCGTTGTGGTGTGAAACGCATATTCATCACCACCAACTATATGGCTGAAAAGATTGAGAAACATGTGTCAAAACGCAACGGCACAGCCATAGTGGAGTGTTTCCGGGAGCCTCGCCGACTTGGCACCATGGGGAGCCTCGCCCTCATAGAGGGTCTGGAGAGTGACAACGTGCTTCTGATGAACTCGGATCTCCTCACTACAATCGATTTCGAAGCTATGTATCTCCATCATATGCGTAACAAGAGCGATCTGACTATGGCAGGAGTGCCATACACCGTATCGGTGCCATATGCGTTGATGCGTATCAGCAACGGAAGAGTCAAAGGTCTGGAAGAGAAGCCCACCTACAACTATTTTGCCAACGCCGGCGTTTATATTCTGAAACGTCGCCTGATAGACAAGGTGACTAAAGGTGAATTTCTCGATGCTCCCGACTTTATCTCTTCGCTCATAGATGCAGGTGGTAAAGTGGGTTGTTATCCTATAGAGGGCACATGGATCGACATAGGATCGCCCGACGACTACCGTTATGCCAACGAGCTTATGGAGCGCCGCCACGGGATGCTGTAGGGATTCAACCCGATTTATACACACCGTAGACATTATTGGCTGCGGATAAGTATGTGACACATACTTGTGGATGATATTCATAACCAAAACAAAAAGAAAAAGCTAACACAACTGAATTATGGCAGAATCAAACTTCATAGACTATGTAAAGATACTCTGCCGCTCGGGAAAAGGAGGAGCGGGGAGCCGTCATTTTCACAGAGCAAAATATGTTCCGAAAGGTGGGCCTGACGGTGGTGACGGTGGCCGTGGAGGCCATATAATCCTTAAAGGCAACCGGCATATGTGGACATTGCTTCCACTGCGCTATCAGCGCCACGTATTCGCTACCGACGGCGAGAGCGGAGGGGCCGGACGCTCATTCGGCAAGGATGGTGAAGACCGAATCATCGAAGTGCCGGTAGGCACTGCTGTGTTTGATGCCGAGACCGGCGCCTTCATCTGCGAGATAACCGAAGACGGACAGGAGATAAAGCTTCTGCGCGGAGGCAAAGGTGGCCTCGGCAACTGGCATTTCGCCACCTCCACCAACCGTGCGCCACGCTATGCCCAGCCGGGTCAGCCTGCCATTGAGAAGGCCGTGGTGCTTGAGTTGAAGCTTCTCGGAGACGTTGGTCTCGTGGGATTCCCAAATGCCGGTAAATCTACTCTCCTTTCGGCCATATCGGCCGCCAAGCCGAAAATCGCAGACTATCCCTTCACCACAATGGAGCCAAGTCTCGGAATCGTAAACTACCGTGGCGACAAGTCGTTCGTGATGGCCGACATACCGGGAATCATCGAGGGTGCGAGTGAAGGGAAAGGTCTCGGACTCCGTTTCCTGCGTCATATAGAGCGTAACGCCGTGCTCCTCTTCCTCATTCCGGCCGACAGTGATGACATACGCCGCGACTATCAGATTCTTCTCAAAGAGTTGACGGAATTTAATCCTGAACTCGCCGACAAGAGTCGTGTGCTCGCCATCTCGAAATCTGATATGCTTGATGATGAGTTGCGCGAGGAGATAGCCAAGGAGCTCCCTGAAGGGATTCCTACGGTGTTCATATCGGCTGTGACAGGCCAGGGCCTCACAGAGCTTAAAGATCTTCTCTGGCGTGAGATAAATTCAGAGGATAATCAGGTGAAACAGACTATGACCCATCGCGACCTCGATGTGCGCCACCGTGTGGCCGAGGAGGATGAGTTTATCTTCCATCAGGATGACACCGAGGAGGATATTCCCGAGATGACCGATGAAGACTGGGAGGATGAATTCTGGGATGAGGAGGACAGCGTGAACGGATAATCCTCATACTCGACGCTTATCCCTCATAAATCTATGTAGTGACCCCACTTAACCTATGGTGTGACTTATAAACAGATGAACGGACCACTTGAAATAAACCTACATACCATCCTGCGGGAGCGACTTCCCCGCAGGATTGGTCGTTTTGTGCCGGGATTCATGATCTCCGGACTGGAGAAAGTGATACATCAGGATGAGCTTAACGAGATGTTGCGCATAGCCTATCCGGCGCGAGGCTCAGCCTTCTCTCGCAGAATACTTGAGTATCTCGACATCACGGTAGAGGTGGTGGGTCTCGACAAGTTGCCCTCAAAACGTCTTATGTTCGCTTCCAACCACCCGTTGGGTGGTCTGGACGGCATTACCCTCATAGCTGTTCTCGGAGAGCGTTACGGCGACAATGGTGTGCGCTTCCTCGTTAACGATATGCTGATGAATGTGGAGCCTCTTCGCGATGTGTTTCTACCCATCAACAAATATGGCAGTCAGGGACGCGAGGCAGCCAAGGCCATCAATGAGGCTATGGCCTCATCAATGCAGATCCTGCAATTCCCGGCCGGGCTTGTATCGCGCTTGCACCCTGATGGCACAATAGCTGATCTTGAATGGCAGAAGGCATTTGTAGCCAAAGCCATAGAATATGAGCGCGACATAGTGCCGGTCTATTTTGAGGGTACCAATACCTCCCGCTTCTATTCCACCGCCAAATGGCGCAAGAAATTGGGTGTGAAGTTTAATATGGAGCAGGCATTGCTCCCCGGTGAGGTTTGCAAGTCGAGGGGAGCGAAATTCCGCATCATCTTCGGCGAGCCGATCAGCTGGAAAGCTCTGAAAGCCTCCGGCAAATCGCCCAAGCAACTCGCAGCCGAAATCCGCGAAAAAGTCTATTCCATGAAATAACAACCGTGAAGACACCTCGGCCAAGCTGACATACTCTACAGCAAAGCTATCGTCAAGCCCTTCGGGCAACTTCACCGCATTGTCAGAAATTAAGAAACCATCGGTTGCACTAATTTAAATTACTCTACTTGTCAATGAATTTCAAATCGAAGAAAAGAATACGGCTTTTGAGTTCTTCATCCTAAGGAATACCAAAAGACAGTTTCTCTCTATCGACTGATTTGTATAATGGTTTGAACCCATTCTTAAAATAATAATGCAGAGTCGGCTCCACATTATAGGCATCAACAAGCATATATCTACAAGCAGCTTTATTATTCTCATCAACAAAGGAATGCTTCAGCACATCCATAAGTTGAGTGCCTATATTCAGACCGTGCCCTTGATAATTTGAATTTACTCCCAAACGACCAATAAGTATGGCAGGATAGCTGCGATGATGCTTCTTGTACGGTATCCTCAACAAGGGCGAATTTTTCCATCGTCCTTAATCTTTCCGGGGAGGGAATACAGTATTTCTAACACTCTCCCACATAGTGGAGACAATCTTACGTTGAGCTTCTGTAAGTTTAGGAGTCGGCAAATTGCCATTGCGCTCCGCTTCTTCAATGAAACTCAGGGCATTGTCACCCCAAAGTTCAGGAGTAGTTTTAATTGTCATTGCCATATCAAAATGCTTTAATATGTAAAGTTAGGTAATTTTTACGAGCTACGCAAGAGTCTGATTGTTAAATAAGGCTTATAACCATAAACACTCCGCTATCTTCAAAGTAATTAAGATAGCGGAGTGTTTTGTGGTTAGACACTTACCTGGCCTTTGATGGCGGGGTGAGGGTCATAATCTTCGAGGATGAAATCCTCGTATTTGAAACTGAAGATATCTTTTACATCAGGATTAATTTTCATGCGCGGAAGCTTGCGCGGCTCTCGTCCCAACTGTGTCTTTACCTGTTCGAGATGATTCAGATATATGTGAGCATCCCCCAAGGTATGGATGAATTCTCCGGGTTCAAGGCCACACACCTGCGCCACCATCATCGTGAGCAGTGCATAGCTCGCGATATTGAACGGCACTCCTAAGAAACTGTCGCCACTGCGTTGATAAAGCTGTAAGGAGAGCTTGCCATCGCTCACATAAAACTGAAAGAAAGCATGACAAGGAGGTAGATTCATATTGTCAAGATCCGCCACATTCCAACTGCTCACAATTATACGACGCGAATCCGGATTCTCCTTAATCGTCTTTACAGCCTCCGAAATCTGGTCGATGAATGTCCCATCATATGCAGGCCATGAACGCCACTGATAGCCGTAGATATGGCCTAAACCGCCGTCAGGATCGGCCCATTCGTTCCATATCCTCACACCATTATCCTGAAGATATTTCACATTCGTATCTCCGGCCAAAAACCACAGGAGTTCATGTATGATACTCTTCAGATGCACTTTCTTTGTGGTTACAAGGGGAAAGCCCTTCGATAGATCAAAGCGCATCTGATAGCCGAATGTGGAGATTGTGCCGGTGCCGGTGCGGTCACTTTTCACGTGGCCGTTGTCGAGTATATGTTGCAGAAGCTGTAGGTACTGTTTCATTTTGTTCAGGAATTGTTTGAAGAGCTGTAGAGTCGAGAGGATAAGATCTAAACTATAAGCCAATCAGGTGGCTTGCTTGCGGAAGAGAGGAGTGGCACGGCGGTTACGTCCGGCCTGGAAACGTATGGCATCGTTAGGGCATACGTTTATACAGTCGAAGCAGCGCACACACCGCGAGTTGTCCACGATACGTCCCGCTACCTTCACACACTGACTCTTGCACACCTCCTCACATTTCATACAGTTGATGCACTTGTCAGGGTCTATCTCGATATGATAGAGTGTAAGGCCATCCAGAGCACCCAAAGCCGTGCCTATAGGACAGACCACCGTACAGAATCCGCGACCCGTAAATAAGGCACATATCAATAGCATAAAGGCCGACACAATTCCGGCTACCATACCGGCTCCGGCCCCTATGCCCAAAGTGATCCATGTGGCTTCAACCGCATCCGGATTTATGATGGAGCAAATATTGCGCATGATGTTCCAAGGCTCAATCCAATATGGCACAGCCACGACACCCACCACAAGACACAACACATAAATTACAAGGATATGATACCTCACCTTTCGTGGAGGATGATAGGAGTAGGGACGGTTGAAGCCGGGGAGACGGCGTCGGAATTTAAGCACAATATCCTGCAGGGTGCCCACGGGACAAACCGTAGAACAATAGATACGGCCTAAAAAAAGGGAGATGACAATCCATACGATTGTCACCCCCATGGTAGTGGCCAGCAGGGAAGGGATGATCTGAAGACGCTCCGACAGCCGAGCCAGATGGCCGGCATAATGTCCGAACGCAAGGAACACGACGCTTGCCAACAGGAAGACAACCGACAGAATTATCCTTATGGTCCGTAATCCCTTCATATGCTGATGATGGTTATGATTATGATTTCGGGCACGGAAGAGCCATGCCCCTGTTTACTGTTACAATCGTATCAGTTGCGGCGTTTACCCTGTTGCTTCTGCTGCTCGCGCATCATGGCTTGCTGCTGACGCTGCATCTCCTCAAGACGAGCCATGAAGCCACTCTTCTTCTTAGGTTTCTTGGCATTCTCGGCCATAGCTTTTCTCACATCCTCCTCCTTTATGATGAAGCGGAAGGAATAAGTCTGCATGATGGTGATGAGCAGCGAGAGGAAGTAGTAGTAGGAAAGACCCGCCGCATAGTTGTTGAAGAATACCATGAAGAACACCGGCATCAGATACATCATCCACTTCATGCCGGGCATCTGACCCGGAGAATTCTGCATATTGATGCGGGTATAGAGAATGTTGGTGACAGTCATGAGAAGGCAGAAGAGAGATATATGATTACCGAAATACTCAGTCACCAAGGGGATATTACCGCTCCAAGAGATAATCGCATCAGGAGCCGCAAGGTTCTTGGCCCAGAGGAAGCTCTCCCCTCTCAGCTCGATTGCCGACGGGAAGAAGTTGAACATAGCGATAAGGATAGGGAATTGGAGAAGCATGGGGAGACAGCCCGACATAGGATTGGCACCGGCCTTGTTGTAGAGAGCCATTGTCTTCTGCTGGCGAATCATCGCGTTCTCTGTGCCGGGATATTTGTCGTTGATCTCCTTGATATCGGGAGCAAGCACACGCATCTTGGCCTGATTCTTATAACTCTTATAAGTGAGCGGGAAGAGCACAAGCTTGATGAAGATGGTCATTATTAGGATAATGATACCATAGTTGGATATGAACGAACCGAGGAATGTGAAGATAGGAATCACCACACCGGTGTTGATCCAACGCACGATAGGCCAGCCCAAAGGAATCATCTTGGTGAGCTTCAGATCCTCGTCAGCCACTGTCTGCTCATCAAGTTTGGAGAGAAGCGGATAGAGGTTCGGACCGATGAAAAGAGAGAAGCTTGCCGGATTCTGTGCCTGCCAGTCATAATCGTTCACCACAGCCTGTGTGTCGAAGCTCTTCAGAAGCCAAGGGTCGTTTTTAAGCACCTTGCTCTGGAAATCAGCAGTATTGAAAGGACGGTCGGCCACAAGCACTGATGAGAAGAACTGGTTTTTGAAACCGATCCATCTGATCTTTGCCTTACGGTCTTCGGAATCATTCTTATTTTCTGAAAGATTCTCCACCGAACCACCGGCATATTTGTAATAGAGAGCTGAATTGCGCTCCTCAAACATCTTACCTTTCTCCTGACGGATAAGATCCTGATGCCATGTGATGCCGAGATTGCGGTTGTTGCTCTCGAGGATGCCGTTCAGATTCTTCTGCGCCACACGGATACCAATGACATAGCTGTCGCCACGAGGAAGCGTATAGTCAAGAGCCCAGAAAGCGTCATTGCCCAAGGGAAGAGCCATGCGCACAGTTGAATCGTTGAGCACCTGAGGAGTGAAATAAAGATCGGCGGTATTCACAGGATTCGGGAGAGGAATCTGGAAGTCGAAAGAATTTGAATTGCCTTCGAACACCACCACCTTCTCCTTGCGCTCCGCACTCTCATCAGGGGTGTATTCCGTGTCATACTTCTTAAGCTCGGCACGAGTGATCGATCCGGATTTCGCGCTAAGCTCAAGGCTTATGACATCGTTTTCAAGACGTACGATGCTGTCGTTGCCTGATAAGAAACGGGCAAACTTACCATATCGGCCCATTGATACAGAGGCGTTTCTTACAGCTTCCACAGCCTTTCTCTGCTCCTGAATCGACATCTTCTTGAGATCGGCGGCCATTACATCGCCCCAGTTGAGCACTTTGCCGTCAACAGTTACGGTTCCGGCCACTGAATCACCCACTGCAGTAAGGTTGATCACGCCGTCATGCAGGCGTGTAGCGTGTGTGCTATCGGAGAGCACGACGGTCTCACCGTTCTCCATGATGTTTTTTACGAGCCATTCCTTCTCAGTAGGAGTGAGATTATCAGGGGTTGTAGCGTTAGCTGCCTGCGATGTCACTTCCTCAGTTTCAACCTGATCTGCCGGTTGTGTTCTTTTCGGGCCAAACCAGTTGAAACAGAATAACACTCCTATGATCAGGAGCATTCCGATGATGGTGTTCTTATCCATTTCTGATGTTGTTGTTCTCTTAGCGCCTCCCTCTTTGGATATCGGGAAGTCGTTTTTTCAGATTTATGGTTTTATTAATTTTACTTTTGATTTTAAGTATGTGTCACAAATTAATTAATATATTTCTTGTCGCCCTCTAAGGCGATCTTTGAAACCGCTTTTCAGTTATAATAGAACCCTATTACGCCTTCAAAACGGTCTCAAATCTCATCCTTATATGTCACCAATCAATTATATCATTAATTTATGACACATACTTACTAAATGCGACAGCACGGCTTGACAATGAAGCCGTCTTCGGCATTTAAAGTGCAAAATTAATCAAAACTTCTGTAAAAACGGGAATTATCATCAGGAAAATAGCAATAATCATCATTCCAAAGTTTCCAATAAGAAGTGCAACGACATCCTCATCTCTGATTATTGACAACTATGATAGTCACAGACGGTTGATCTCATCATCTCTAACGGCTTTCCCTTTGTATTTCGATTTGGATGCCTTGAACTGGTAATTTACAGTGATGGAGACGGTTTGCGAACCACCCTTTCTAAAGTCATGACTCACCACGTTATTGGTCTTTGTGAGTATGTCATATTTCCATGTGCCGAAGATATCATTGGCCGATAGTGAGAAAGTCCAGTTCCTGTAGGTTTTACTGAGTGTGAGCGATGTCTGCCACCATGCTTTGCAAGTCTGAAGCTCTATGTCGCCGTTGCCACGTACAAAAAAGTTGAGCCACGCATACACACCCTTCGGGAGATCAAAGCGATTATTGAGTGCCATCTGCCATAAGGGAGTCTTATAGGAATGTCTCGGGTTGCCATATGTCAGATCCTGGAATACAGCCACACCCTGTAAAACCGGATGCCACATACTGACGTCAAGCCTCTGTACAGCCACCAGCTGAAGGGTGTTGTAAGATGGAAGATTCACCATCTGCGACACCGTAGCATTGAGCAGCGGCTCATAGCGTGAGGAGTAGCCAATCTTATGGAAATATCGGGTGCCTTCGACCTGCAACATGAATTTCTTATAATTCACATTCAGATCTATCTCGTGAGTCTTTACCTTACGTAGCTGAGGATTACCTGCCGACCATTGAGTGGGAGTGGAGTAGGTGTAATTATTATCAAGACTTGAATACGATGGACGGTAGACAGCCTGTTTATAGCGCAGCGTGACGGTAAAATCACCGATATAGGAAATCCCCAGATTCGGAATCCAGTCACCATATTCTTTTGACAGGGATTTCTCAAAGACACCGTTCCTGACGTAGCGTGTGGTGGTAGCGTCATATCTCAGTCCGCCGTCGACGCTCCATCTGTCAGTCACTTTCCAGTCAAACGTCAGGAAGCCGGAATAAAGATTCTGTGTCACAACATCTGTCGCTGATTCCAGAATCTCAGGCACATCGCCCGTAGAAGAATTGATAAATAGCTGATTATTCTTTGTGTAAGTATAGTCGCCCCCAATCATAAAATTTAATCTCTCCATGCTTTTTTCCAACTCAACCTTCACGGCACAGAGATCCGCATTCATGGAGCCATGATTACGTATCATAGCTTCATCTCCATTCTCATCCGCACGATTTGAGGATCCTGAACGGTTTCGCAGATAGTCTAAATCCAAACGGAGATCTGTTTTTCCGGAAAGAGTGAAGTAGGAATAGAAATTCAGATAGTGGCGCGAGTCGGAGCTGCTTATATGGTTGTCTGAATTGATTTCTTCTATGTCACGCATATTGGTGAGAGTGACGTATCGACTGCGGTAGTCGGTTGGTAGAGTTCGTGAGAATGTATATTTCGCCCCTATCGAATGATTATGGAAATCATAATTCAGGCCTACGCCGGTGCGGAGCGATTCGGAATGACCGGATGCTTTCCCTTGTGTGTTACTCGAAAGAGTTGTAGAACCATCCATAGGAACCACTATCTCTGAATTTCTGCGTGTCTGTTTAAAGCGACTGTCGGAAAAGGAGAAGTCCCCAAACAGATTCAGTCCGTTTTCACTCTGAGCGCCTACATTCCCTCTGAAAGATTCCGACATCACTGATGAAGCAGTGAGAGTAGTGCCGGCACCGGCATAGATCCCGGAATTTCTCTTTTTGGTTCTGATAAGAATCACCGATGTGACTTCCGGGCCATATTTAACAGAGGGCATTGTTATGATCTCAACGCTATCAAGATCTTTTGAGGTGAGCATATCCAGTTCACCGGAATCCCGCATGAGTCGTCCATTGATGTAGATTGCCGGTGAACCCTTCCCTGCCACTACGATGCCGTTATCCGTGGCTTCTATCAGAGGCATCTGCTTTATAGCATCCACTGCAGTGCCTATGTCGCTGAGAGGATTTCCCTGCATGGAAACCTTCAGGCCCCTCGGAGTGGTCTTCACATAGTTTCTTACCGCCGACACTTCAAGCTCGTCAAGCACCCTGGTGCGGACTGTGTCGGTCTCATTCTGGCCCCAGGCATAAATAGAGGCTCCCATAAAGATTACAAAAATGATCTCTTTTCTCATTATTCAGTAAATTAATTTCATGCTGCGAAATTAACATTCAAATGATAGGCTATAACGGACAAAGGCGTGACACTTTCATTGTGTCACGCCTTTGTCACGCTCATTTACTGAAAATTAGGCTAAACAGATCATCGGATGAGATCTTTTGCTTTATCCGGCTCTTACGCTTTCTCAGAGCATCTTCGCTCGACTTCATTATCACCCCAGCCACATCCTTGCTTATCCCTACATAACAGAGCAGACAGAAAAGAGAGTCATCTTGAGTGAGGGCAGGTTCTGTGTGCCGAAGATCTACGGATATTTCAGAGAATGTACCCACCACAGATTCCGTCAGTTCCTTCAGTTTCTCCTTCGGAATATCATCGGGATTTGGCATCATGTTAAGCTGAGTCACCAAGGAGGCTACCGGCAGTGTAAAATAAAACTCCTTAGTGAGCCGCAACTTCTCCATCAGAGGAGAGAGCAGATCCATCTGCTCTGAGACTTCCTCCCTTTCCGCCTCCCTAAGCTTCACATTCAGTTCGGCTATATCCGCAATCAGCTTCATCTGATGGCGTCTCAGAGATCTGTCACGATTAAGGAAGAAAATTACAATTAAAAGAATGAGAACCGCGGCTCCGGATAGCCACAGGAATCGCGACTGTCTCTCCTCATTCTGCATCAGTTTGCGGGAATAATTACCTTCAACTTGCTCAAGGTGCATGGAAGAGGTCAACCTTTGAATAGAATCACGGCAGATAGCGAGAGAGTCGCTATAGGTGAGTGCAGCCTCCCAACGACCCTCTTTACGATTTATATTGTCAAGCATCCAATAAAGCGATATCCGTCCGTCAAGGCTTAGACTGTCTCTGTCGATAGTTTCAAGCAAGCTCAAGGCTTTCTCATTCTCACCACTATGATTGTATAAACCGGCACGTTCAATGTCAAAATCAAAATGTAGCAGAGGCAAATTCTCCATCTGCCCACGCACGGAAATACTATCGAATATCCTTTCGGCTCTTTCCCGGTCGCCACTAAGCCAATCAATCTTTGCAAGACAAATCCTTGACCGTGCTGCCAGATAAGCTTCGCCATAGCGGTCGCTTAGGTCACGACACTCTCTCAGATACATTGACACTGAATCCATATCTTGTGTGTTGATAACAAGATTCCATAACAATACAGGGAGCCATTGAAGGCTATCCGCCTCGCGTGCCGTCTCCACTGCCCTCAAGGCATAAGACTGCGCTCTGCCGAAACGATGAGAATAAGAATTGTAATACGGACCCACGAAAGCTGTGTAGAGGTCAATCCTCGTCCTGGGTGAAACACTCTCATCGAGCCGGGCCTGCGCCTCAAGAAGCAACTCCAGAGCCCTCTCATTATCCCCTTGCTCTATCAAATCTTGGGCAGCTGCCACATCTTTTCTTATGCGCTCATCCGTACTCTCCCGGCAGCCGGTGCAGAGCGACAAGAGCAAAAAGAGGGCTACTACCGTAAACGCATAGGATCTCTTAAGAAGTGCCATCACTCACCGGCGTGATTTAAGGGCAAAATACTTCCAAAGGGGAGCGGCCATGAGCGCCTGTTTCATTTCATCGGCCATCAGCATATGCCACACCTCATCCTCACTCAGAAGTCTCACGGAGATATCCTCGGTTGAATCAAGATGCTGACTGTCCACCTTCTCCACATTTGTGGCAAGGAAACAATGCGTGTAGTTATTGCAGGTAGAGGGATTCTGAGCTATCACTGTGAGCAGTTTCCATTCGCCACCGGCATAGCCCGTCTCTTCCAAAAGCTCACGCTGGGCTGCCTGAAGCATCGACTCACCCTCTTCCGACACACCTGCCACCAATTCTACATAGTAGTCGTCTAATCCATGGCGATATTGCTCCACCATCAGGAACTTCCCCTCAGTAGTGATTGCTATAACATTAACCCAGTCGGGATATTCAAGCACATAATGCTCCGGATTGACTCGTCCATCCGGCAGACGCACCTTGTCGCGTCTTGCCGTAAGCCACGGACGGCGAATAAGATACTCACTCTCCTCAATCACCCACTTCTTCTTTTCCATATTCACTATTATCTTCACAATTAAAAGATTTCTCTTGAAATCCTAACCGGTTTCAAAGGTAATCCATAATTGTGATATATGCAAATCAAGCAACTTCAATGTTAAGTCCCGACAAATGTAGATAAAAATCTATCGGCTGTAACTTCACGAGGTGGCAGCCGATGCTGTTTTTCCATTTATAATCATGCCACGAAGTTGAGAAAATCCTGCCGCGAAGTTGAGAAATGCCTGTGCAATGAATTTGCGCACCACCGAAAATTTTGCTATTTTTGTAAAAATATCTGAAAAACTATAATGAAAATAACAAATCTAATCACCGTATGCCTATTAGCGGCATCCATATCTTTCGGAGCATACTCGGAAGAAAGTAAGGCAACCACTCCAAGACAAGAGACCACAAACGTTGAGAAAGAAACCGGTTTTGCACGAGGTGCGGATGTAAGCTGGCTCACTCAGATGGAAGCTGAAGGACGTAAATTCTATACTCCGGGCGAAGATCGTCAGGAAAAGGAGTGTATGGAGCTTCTGCGAGACTACTGTGGGGTTAATTCGATACGTCTACGTGTATGGGTTAATCCCAAAGATGGATGGAATAATATTGACGATGTTGTTATCAAGGCACGGCGTGCAGAGAAACTCGGACTCCGTACCATGATAGACTTCCACTTTTCCGACACATGGGCAGATCCGGGACATCAGGAAATGCCGGAGGCATGGAAGAGTCTCTCATTTGATGAACTTAAATCGGCCCTCGCCAATCATGTGGCGGAGACACTTATCGCTCTGCAGAAAGCGGGCGTGGCCCCTGAATGGGTTCAAATAGGCAACGAAACAACACCCGGCATGATGCTTCCTGTAGGTTCTGTTGAAAATCCTGTCCAACTAACCCAACTTAACAATGCCGGTTACGATGCTGTCAAGTCAATACTGCCGGAGGCGAAAGTTATAGTGCATCTTGATGGGGGAAATAACCAATGGGCCTATGACAGGATGTTTGACATTCTTGAAAGCAACGGAGGCAAATACGACATGATCGGAATGTCTCTATATCCCTATTGGGCAGAGCAACAGGGGGAGACCGGTGGCTGGAAAAAAGTATCCGATGACTGTATCGCCAATATCAATCACCTGAAGCGGAAATACAGCAAGCCTGTAATGATTTGTGAAATTGGTATGCCATATGATCAGGGAGAAATATGCAAACAATTAATAGCCAAAATGATGAACACCGAAGTAGAGGGTATTTTCTATTGGGAACCCCAAGCTCCTAACGGCTATAATA
The DNA here is from genome assembly GCA_964513775.1 of uncultured Sangeribacter sp. Taxonomy (GTDB): domain Bacteria; phylum Bacteroidota; class Bacteroidia; order Bacteroidales; family Muribaculaceae; genus Lepagella. Next base: position 36,099 of record CAZEOI010000005.1, read on the forward strand.
ATGGATACACTCTCGGGTGTTTTGATAATGATGCACCGACAGTGGCGTTAGATGCATTCAAGATTAAATAAGCAGCAGTAAGTAAATAAGCAGCAGTAAGTATGTGTCGCCAATCGATCAAGTAGCTGCGAATAATAAATGTCATAAGTTTATTACATATACTTATTTATTCAGCTGAAGACATATTTAAGAAAATATCAGGATAACCTTATGTAAGATTATCCCGATATTTTTTTGTAATACTGAAACCAACAAAGACTTACTTTTCGCTTGTGGGGAAGGCAGAGATCCGCAGACGAGCTGCACCCATAGGAACGAGTGTGATATCATCTATCTGCTCGCTTCGTTTCGCATCCTGACGGGGAAGCACACCGGTGAGACCGGTCTCATCTATCACCCAGGAGGGGATAGTGCGTCCCTTCGCGGATACTCTCAATGGTACACTCTCAACTGTGAAAGGTTGATCGTCGGCCGGCCATTCAAGATGCTCCACTTTGAAATCTTTCAGCGGGTTAGCAGAGGGCAGCACGAGTGAATAGTTCCATGCAGAAGCGGGATAGATTTCATAGGTAGGCCATTTTTCCGTATCGGCATCGGCCTGCCACTGAGAATCGCCTATTGCAACCTCTGCCGAGTTTCTCTTCTCATAACGTTCATCAATCATAAGCGACAATGTGAGAGGGCCGTAATCAACCGTCGCACTGTTCTGATTCACGGGCCAACGACGCACGGAGAGCTCCATCGGGAACACCAATTCCACAACATCGCCATCTTTCCATTCTCCGCTTATCTTCAGATATTTACCGGACTCCGGAGCGCTAACCTTCTTACCGTTGACACGGGCTACTGCATTGCGGGTCCACGAAGGGATTCTAAAATAGAAGGGGAATGTCACCTTATCCTTGGCCGACACCACGAAACGTAGAGTATCGCTGAAGGGATAACGGGTATCTTCCGTCACAGTCACCTCTTCCCCATCGCCCACTTTCACAGTGGCACGGTTCGGCCCGTAGACGGTGTAGGCGATTCCGTTGTCGGCTGTAGCGAATGCGAGCGATTGGGTAAACGATGGCCAACCCAAACCGTGGTTATGCTGACAGCAACGTGAGCTGAAAGGATTCATATTGAGAAACGGGCCGGCATTGTCAATACCGGGGCGATGATTGTTAGAGTCGCTAATGGTATGATTTGGAGAGGTAATGTAACGCAAACCCTTCAAATCGGGCATCATTGCAGCCGGGAAAGAGTTGAAAGCCACATCCTCCATATTTTCCGCCCAGAGAGGATCGGCAGTGATGCTGAGCATCACCCCGTCGGAAAGGAGTTGCTCGGCAAATCCACATGTCTCGGTTCCCTGACGAGGATCGATATACCCTATTCGTGCATTTTCATCGGCACCGAACATTCCACCGGGCACCTGGCCGAATGTACGGCGGATAATATCATGAACATTGTAGGAAGCCGACAACATTGCTGAATCGTTGCGCAGCAGATAGATCTCGGCAGGCTCACGGAAATACTGCGCTATGTTCACGTTGTGCCAGTTGGGGAGTGTGGCAGGGTTCGTGCAGTCGGCGTTATTACGATGGATCTTCTCAATGAGAGGCAACACACTTGCATCACCCGTCTTGTTGTAATACCACACCACGCTCCAGATATTATCACCGCCACGGCAATTCTCCCAATAATCCTTCAGGAAAACCTCATCAGGCTGTGCCATCTCCCATTCGAAATAGCGTTTCATGAATGGAAGCACACGCTCGTCGGCAGTGTATTCATAGTAGTTCTGGAGAATCCAGAGCATGATCATCTGAGCCCACACCTCACGTTTCTCATTACGGATATTTACAGGGCCGAAGAAGCCATCCTCTTTCTGAGAGTTGAGCACGGCATCAACCCAGAAGCGGGTCTCCTCAAGCATAGCGGGGTCATCGAGCAGATAGGCGAGATGACTGTATCCGCGCAGCCAGTATGGCACCTCCTCCCAACCGTGGTCGCCGCCATCCACAAGCCATGCATTGTTGTTGCGGTCAAGCCAAGCACTTATCTCTCCGAGATGGCCGTTAAGGCCGTCGCGCTGCAGTTGTGCCTGCTTCAGCAGCCAGCCTTCAGGTTTGATTGCTCCGGCGGGAAGCTTCTCAAGCATAAGCGGACGCAGTGTTGCGGTATCAGCTCCGGCGGAGACTGTTGCGTTTGCCTCCGGGATAAAAGGGCGTGATTCGTTGGTGACAGTATAGGTATTGCCACTGTTGCATGAGGCAAAAGCGGTGAGCAATACACCCAAAGTAAGGACATTCAAGTGGTTCATGAAGGATATCGTTATGATGTAGGTTATGATATTGTGATTTCGGCATAACCGACAAAGCAGTTATGCCGAAATCAGAGTGATGCAAAATTACCAAATATTCCTTCGACAAAGCAAAAGTAACTGTTCATTTTACACTATTTTCTATTCACGCCCACATTCCTACTGCCGGGAAGGAACTGAGAACACGGAAACCACAAGCAACTCTATTAGCTCGGTATTAAATACTTAGAGCTAACAATAATCTTTTATGATTACCGCTTCTTATAGATGACGGTATTGTTATCTATCTTAGTATTCGATATATTATTACCTCTAAAAACGTAGTTCTCTTTCTGTTCCCCCTCCGGCTTATCAACCGTTATGATATTGTTGATGATCTGAAGATTGCTTGCGGCATTTGCCTCCACTGCAGGATGACCATCCATTATGAAGCGGTTGCCATCAATCACGATATTCTCATGCACAGGACGGTCATAACGGTCAATCTCAGGCATTATGGCTATCACCGGTGAGCTACATTCTATGAATGTATTGCGTCGTATAGTGAGGTCTTTCACCGGACCCGATTCATACCATCCGCGGGCATCGTCCGACACAAGGATAGAAGGCATCGGTATACGATAGAAGATATTGTCCTGAATCAGCGACTTCCCTCGGGTAGTAATCAGGATTCCGCGCGTCGGAATCCGCGCAAAATAATTGTTTAAGATCTCCACCTCCGGGGTCCATGTCACATTCTCCACCGCTATGTCCTCCACAGTATATCCATCAGGGAGTGTGGGAAGATCTCTGTCGAAGATCAGCTCGAAATCGTAATCATTGGATTGCTTCACATCCTTAAGTGTAGCGGCCGAGAGAGCGTTCAATGTGTGCCGGTCTACTATCTCTACCTTATCACCCTTGAAGAAGGGGGTGAAGCCATACGTCTGTCCATGTTTGAACCTCACGGTAAGTTGTCTTGGTCCGGTGCTGTTCACGCTTTGCAGATGGGTGCCGTGGATGTTGATAGGATCATCGTGGGCACCTTCGAAATAGGAATTCATCACCTTGATCTTACCTCTACAACCCGACATCTGTACGAAATCGGCAAAACCGGAATCGGTGCGACCCGACCCCAACCCGGGACGGCAGCGTATGTTGTCGTATATGAGATTCTCGGAATACTGCCCTACCAATCCGAAATTACCCATGAAATTGAATTCAATATTCTCAAGCTTTATATCTTTGCTGAGGTTGATGAATCCGCACACCTCATTGCGCACACCATGCCGTATCTGATACGATTCCCCCACATGCACATCGGGAGCTTTATCATATTCCATCATCACGGTCTTATCGTCAAGCTTGCGTGCGCTACGGTAGCCCTTAAGGGGTGATTCACACCGCAAGGTCACATTTCTGTCGGGATAAAAAACCTGCGCATATTCCGGAAGATTGGTCAGGCGTCCGCCATCAGCTACAATCCACCCCTCCCCTTCGAAATGGAAATGGCCATCCTCAACCACAAAGCGTGACGGTTCCACCACCTCGAATGTCATAGTCTTGGGGGTTACGTTCAGAATTCTGATCTCCGGCACAGAGGGATCGGCCGATGTGAGCGTGAAATTCTTGAGAGTGATATTCTCGCAATGGTCAATGGCGAAAGTTGTCATCTCACCGTGGGTCACGAGCCAGGCACCGTTGCCATCTATTGTAAGGTTCTTCATATCTTTCATCCATAAGCCGATATGCTTGGTCTGGTCAGGATTCTCCTCAACCGAAGCTGTATTTGAGACGTGATACAGATGTTGGGAGGCCTCCTTACGGCTTATGTCGTAATTTCCCGGAGTGAGTTTTATGGTCACGGGTGAGCCCTTGAGAGAAGCTGCCTTGTCAATGGCATTTTGTATTGCTGCTGTGGCATCCCCTTCGGTTATGCCTACCTCTATCACCTTATCGGCAAAAACATGGGGGCAACAGCAGATACAGGCTACTGCCGGAAGAATCAGATTCTTGGTTGTGGTAATCATACTTATCAGATTAGATTGAATGAAAACAATTAATTTAGAATAATAATTATATTATCCGGATTAAAAATAGGAGGAGAGTTGATAAGTAATAATCTAATCAACTCTCCTCCTTATAAACCAAATCAGAGTGTGATTGGTTTCGTGAAACGGGCATCGGAAGAGGAAGAACCGATTTTAACGATAAACTCTCCCGGTTCGAGCACCTTCTCATGCTCCGCATTTATGAACATCAGCTCCTCAAGAGGCACTGTAAGTGTAACCTTAGCGGTTTTTCCCGCCGGCACATTTACTTTCTCGAAAGCCTTCAGTTGCTGCACCGGTGTGAGGATCGTGCTCACCGGATCGGAGACATATAGCTGCACCACCTCTTTGCCATCGACACTACTCTTGTTTGTTACGTTGACTGTGGCTACGATTTTGTCACCCTCCACCTTCACGTCGCCTTCGGAATACTCGAATTCCGAATAACTCTTTCCACTTCCGAAGGGCCATAAGGCATAGGGAGGCTCAAATATATAGTGCATTGCCGGGGCATCCGGTGAACCGCCACGGTCGTTGCCATATTCCCGGTCAGTGGGGTAATAATTATAGTAGCACGGTGTGTTGCCCGTAGAACGGGGGAAGGATACGTTGAGACGACCGCTCGGATTGACATTTCCCAGAAGGATATCAGCCATAGAATTACCCTGCTCCTCACCTGCATACCACTGCACGATGAAGGCATCAGCATTATCCTTCACCCAAGGCATTGCGAGAGGCTTGCCCGAAATAAGCACTACGATAAGAGGTTTTCCTGTAGCTTTGAGAGCCTTCAGAAGGTCGGCTTGTCTGCCCGGGAGTTCCAGCGAATTGAGATCGAATGCCTCTCCGGAGGTAGAGTTCTTCGGACCGCGCCCAAGGAATGTGGAGCGGGTGCCTACAGCGGCCACAACCACATCACTTTTCATAGCGGCCTCCACAGCCTTACTGATATTTGTTGAGTCCTGGCTCCACCAGTCGCATCCCTCGGCATAATTCAAAGTAACATTCTTGGGAAGACGATTCCGGAGGCCGTCAAGGAGCGAGACACCGCTCTTGCGGTCAGGACGCACCCAACTGTAGTCGCCCATAACAGCGAAATCGGCATTCGGCCCCACCACAGCGACCGACTTCAGATTCTTGGGATTCAACGGAAGTATGCCGTTATTCTCAAGAAGGATCGCGCTCTCGTCGGCTATCTCCTTCGACAAAGCGATATGTTCGGGGGTGTGAACCGTAAACTTGCCGTAATCGTTGCCCTCATTGTCGAAAAGACCTAAAAGGAACTTCACGCGGAGCATCCTGCGCACGGCCGTATCAATCACATCCATGTCTATCAGTCCATCGTTCACCTGCTGCTCAAGTGTGCGGTAGGCATCATCCACGTCAAGGTCTATGCCTGCCACGAGCGACTGACGGGCCGCCTCCTCTGTGGTGGCCACTGCATGATGGAAAGTCTTCAGACGGTCAACCGAACCCCAGTCAGAGTAGACATATCCGTCGAAGCCGAGCTCTCCACGCAACACATCTGTCATATAACGACGTGAACCCGACACGGGCACACCGTCATAAGCGCTGTAACAGCTCATTATAGCCATCGGCTGAGCATCTTTGATCACCTTGGCGAAAGGATACAGATAGAGGTTATACATCTCCCTCTCTCCTCCACAAACGTTGGCGCAGTTAAGACCACCTGTGGGAGTGCCGTGAGCCACGAAATGCTTCGGCATACAGGCCACACCGTGGTCTTGATAACCCTTTACGAAAGCTGTGCCCATCTTGGAGATAAGGAAGGGATCCTCTCCATAGGACTCCTCCACACGTCCCCAACGAAGCTCACGTGCAATATCGAGCACAGGGGAGAGCACCTGACGCAGTCCCATGCTCCGGGCCTCGGCAGCACATGCCTGCGTCATACGGTATAGAAGGTCGGGATTAAATGTACTTCCCTGAGCTATGGCCTGCGGGAAGATTGTGCAGCTATCCTGAAGTATACCCTGTATACCCTCCACACAAGTCAGGGCCGGGATGCCGAGGCGGGTTTGACCCATGTAGGTATAGAGGCTATCCATGATCACCTTACAATCGGCGGCATTATGGTCCATGTCATGTATGGTGCCTATGCTGTAGCCCTCAAACCGGTTTTGGAAATCCTCAAGGTTGCCAACGGAACGGTTCTGAAGCTGGAGCACCTTCTCGTGAAGGGTCATCTTTGAAAGAAGATCCTCCACGCGGGTGTCGACATCAAGATTCTTGTCAAGGTATTTCTCAACGGGTCGTGCATACGATGTGAAAACCGTCGCAAGCATCATCATTCCGCTGAGGTATCTGTAAGAACGTTTCATCTGTTATTTTAAATATTTCAAAAATAGATTTCAGTTGCCGCCGAGGGGTTTGAAGTTGGCGTCACGCTTCATTCCCGGGCCACCGGTAGTGAGGTCGGTGCGAGAGTGAACATCACCCATCGAAATCAGCTTGAGCTGGTTGCGGAAATCCTTCTCTGCAAGAGGAGTAGTCACGTGGATTGTGCGCTTCTCACCGGGCATGATGTTGAAATAGTTGTCGGAGAAGAAGTTGTCGATGCCGTCAAGCGAGAGGAACACACCTCTTGCAAACACATCGCTACCGATTGTCACATCATAGCCGTCACCGGCCTTCGCCATTTTCACATCATAGTTCGGAGCCTTGTACCTCATCAGCTTCTGCTTGGTGGAGAAGCCCACGTTGTCGTAAGTACGCTCGGGAGTCTCAAATGTCGTGTAGAAGATGATGTCGCCACGATCCTTACCATTCACAAGATTTGCGATACGGTCGCCGAACACCTCAACAGATGTGAGCGGTTTGGCTGTATAGTCAAACGATTTGGTATACACCGGAGTGCCGTCGAGAGTCATGGCTGTAAGTGTAAACTTACCCTTTGCAGGAGTGCGGCGGTCGGTGACGATATTCACTGTCAGAGAGTCGCCCATAGCCACCGGCGACACAAGGATATCATCATAAGCAGCCTTCGAGTAATACTGCTGGGCTTTCCAGCGGCCATAATAGTCGCGTCCTGCCCATGAAGCCACCGGCCAGCAGTCGTTGTGCTGCCATACGAGGGTACCCATGCAATGTGGCATATCGCGACGGTGTGCCTCCACAGCAGTCTTGATTGCATCACCCTGAAGCACAGAGCCGACATAAAGGAAAGTGGGGAAATCGTCGGGGGTACGGAACTCCTCATCCATATACTCCTTGATCAGGTTGTTGGCATAAGAGCCGGCACGCTGATGATCCATCATCACCTCGGAATTGATGGCCCAGTCGCGCTCCTGAGGAGCATAGATCTTGACCGACTCAAACTCGGGGAACGATTGGAAACCATATTCAGAGAAGAAACGGGCTTTCTCCACATTGTAGTGTCCGATAGAGTCACGTCCATGCCATACGCCCCAATAGTGAGCATCGCCATGCACACCGTCGGAAGGGGTATCCTCGAAAGCGAAAGGAGATGAGGGACGATAGGATATTCCGCCGCCATATTCCTCAACCACCTCGGGAAGAGTGCGGAAATACATATCCTTGAAGTCTTTAGTGGTCTTCTCCTCTACCCCTTTCTCCTTATAGTAGTTATAGCGGTTGCCCCAACCGTAATATACGTCCTGACACTCATTGTTGCCACACCATAAAGCTATGGAGCAATGGTTGCGGATGCGCTTCACATTGTCGATGGCCTCCTGGCGGATATTTGCAAGGAAAGCATCGTCAACAGGATAGGTGGAGCAGGCAAACATGAAGTCCTGCCATACAAGGATACCGTTGCGGTCGCAGAGTTCATAGAAATAGTCGTCCTCATAGACACCGCCGCCCCACACTCGGATCATATTCATGTTCACGGCTTTGGCATCGAGCACATGCTTCTCATATTTCTCTCTCGTGATACGAGGAAGGAAGTTGTCGAGAGGAATCATATCCACACCTTTGGCAAACACCGGCTCACCGTTGAGCTCGAAATAGAGAGAACGTCCCTGAGCATCATCCTCAGTCACAAGACGTAGGGAGCGCACGCCGATCTCATTCTCCTGACTGTCGATCTTTCCATCTTTTCCGGATATGGACGCCGAGAACTTGTAGAGGTAAGGATCGCCGAGACCGTTGGTCCACCACAGTTTTGGATTCTTCATCGAGAAATCCACGGCTATCTTGTTGAGACCCTTCTTGAGGGAGGTCTTTTTCTGCGCCACACGTTTGCCGTCGGCGGTGATATCGAGAGTCACATCCTTCTGGTCGCTGTCGCTCTCAACTTCCACAATAGTAGATATATCAGCCTGTTTCTTGTTGACTTTCTTCTGGATATACTGCACGTCGGAAATACGGGCACCATTCCAGGTAAGCAACTCCACCGGGCGCCAGATACCGGAGGTAACAAGGCGCGGACCCCAGTCCCAACCATAGTGATAGCCGGCCTTGCGGGCGAAGATACTCAGCGTCTTGTTGAAGAGTCCACCCTGCTGGCTCTGATCAGGGCCGGTGTTGAAGGTATAGTCATACTTGTCATATTTCGGGAGGTCAACCTTAATCGGAGAATTGAAATATACTTCCAGAAGATTCTCTCCATCTTTCAAAATACCTTTGACGTCACAGCGGTAGGTGCGGTGCATGTTGTCGCTCTTAAGTATGCACTGATGGTTGAGATATACATCGGCATAGGTGTCGAGTCCGTAGAACACGAGTTGCTGGTTCTCCGCATCTGTCTCGGAAGGATTTGCAATGAATGTGGTCTCATACATCCAGTCCTCCTTATCCACCCACTGCACACCACGCTCATTGAGACGGAAGAAAGGGTCTTCGATTATCTCATTGGCCATAAGGTCGGTGTGTACTGTGCCGGGCACAGTGGCGGGATACCAGTTCTCGGAGCGTCCCTGACGGAATCTCCAGTTTTCGTGGAGATTCCGGCTTACAGGTGCGGCGTCCATAGCTCCCCAGGCGGCAGCAAGGGTAAGCAATGCTATTGTTGATTTTCTAAAATTCATAAGTAATTATCTTTCTTTTTTGGGTATTCAGTTAGCAGCCATAGCAGGATTGAAGTCAATGGCAAGCTTCTGACCGGCTTTCATCTTCACATTTACTTTGCCATCTTTTACCTTGTAGGCATACGAAGCTCCGTCAAGAGTCATAGTCGGTTTCGTGTCTGCCGGAAGTAGGATATCGAAAGTATGGTCTTTCGTAGCGTTGATGGAAGCCGATTTCATCTTCTTCGAGGCCCACTCCACATCGGCTACGAGGCCACCCTGGGCGCATACGCCTTTCATATTGCCTGTATGCCATACGGACGGGAGTGCAGGAAGGAACTCCACGAATCCATCGTGGCTCTGGATGATCATATCACACATTGCAGCCACACTTGCCTCTGTGGCATCAAAGCTGAATATGTCAGCCGGTGCACCGGCTACACCTTTGGGTGAAACCGTCATAAGATTCTCACGGGTGAAGTTATGGAAGAGATCCATCAGCCAGTCGTGACATTTGTCGCCATCCTTGAGGAAGGAGTAGAAACCAAGCATATTGCCACAGCTCCATTCAGTGTTCTCCCAACCGGGAGCGGAAGTCTGAGCCTCAAGAGCAGTGCGGGCTGCCTCCATAAGCTCGGGAGTCTTGGTATAAGTGAGCTGACCAAAGGGATAGAGAGCCATAATGTGAGAGGAATGGCGGTGGGCCGGATCGGCACGCTCCACATCGGCCACCATCCACTCAGCCACATGTCCATTCTTGTCGATGGCATAAGGGGGCAGACGCTTCAGATCCTTCTCAAGCTGCTGACGGAATTTCTTGTCCACACCAAGCACTTTAGAGCTCTCGATGCAGGCGGTGTAGATCTGCTCCACGATAGAACGGTCGAGAGTGGGCATCATCGAAGCGGAATAGTGCTTACCGTCAGACGTTTTGAAGCCATTCTCCGGAGAGATCGAGGGTCCGGTCACGAGATACCCGGTGTTGGGGTCCTCCACCATATAATCCTGGAAGAATTCGGCACAGCTTTTCAGCAACGGATAGCCTGTGTTGCGCAGATAATCCTCATCTTTGGTAAAGAGATAATGGCTCCAGAGTTCAGTGGCAAGCCATGCACCACCCGTGACGTTAAGGCCCCAGCTCACATCGCCGCCGGGAGCGGTATATCCCCAGGGATTGGTGACGGTGTGGGCACACCATCCTCGGCTGCCGTAAAGCTTGGAGGCAGTCTCGGAACCATATTTCGCCAAGAGACCCACATACTTGAACATAGGCTCGTTACATTCTGCAAGGTTGGCTTTGTTGGGGCTCCAGTAGTTCTGGTTGATATTTATGTCAAGGTGATAGTCGCAGGTCCAGGACATCTGACAGGCGAGATTGTCGTTCCATATACCCTGAAGGTTGGAGCAGAGAGGAGAATTCGGACGGGAGGATGCGATCTGCATATAACGTCCATATTGGAAGAATAGAGCATCGAAATCAGGATCGACAGTACCGTTTTTAGCCAAGTGAAGACGGGTGTCGGTGGGGAGATGCGAATTGTCGCTCTCACCAAAGTTCACGGCCATACGGTTGAAGAGATTGGAGTGGTCGGCGGTATGGTTGGCGCGAAGACGGTCGAATCCGAGAGCAAGAGCCTTGTCTACCGTCCGGCTGACACCTGCACGATAGTCAGGATTATCAAAGTCTGTGCGTACGTCTACCAACACGATCACCTCATCGGCACCCTCCACTTTAACGGAGTTGTCGTTGTGAGAGACCTTGCCACCCTTCGGAGCCACGCGCAGATCGCCGGCGAAAGCCACACCGCCGGGGCCGAACATAGGATAGTCGACCTTGCCGGTAAGAATGATTCCCTTGTCGGAAACATTGAGATCGCTCTTGCGGAGAAGATCGGTGGAGAGGGTCATGGTGACAGCACCCGGTTTGTCGGCCGATATGCGCACGGCCATTACATCATCAGGATAGTCGCAGATATACTCGCGGGTGTACGTCACGTCGCCCGATTTGAATGTAGTCTTCGCTACGGCATTCTCAAGATTGAGCTCACGACGATAACCTGAGATCTTCTTGTCGGGATATGAGAACTCCATCACGAGATCTCCCAAGGGGAGGTGTGTTCCGAAAGATTTGGAGAAACCATGAAGATATTCATTTGTGAGACGGTTCCCCTCCTCAAGGTCGCCTGCGAAGAAAGCCTTTCGGATTTCAGCAAGCTTTTCAGGACCGCAATGGTCGTTCTGCTCCTCGTCGCGCTGCCCTGCCCACATGGTGATTTCGTTAAGTGCGACACGGTCGGTGTCGATACCACCATATACGGAAGCGCCTATGCGACCGTTGCCGAGGGGGAGGGCCTCCATCCATTCGGGTGCCGGTTGCTGATACCAAAGTATTGGGTCGCCGCTTTGGGCGAGGGCGGGCATTGCAGAGAAAAAGAGCGAGCCCGCAAGCAGGATTGTCTTGATGTTCATATATTGAAAAGTATTTCGATTTGTCCGGTTCTTGAGTCATGGCAAAATTAGGGAAGATAGGCCGCAATCCGATTCTGTTATTAGGCAATTAATAGCAAATTTGAATAACAACAACGGGAATTAATCTAATCCGCATCTTTCATTTCAAATAGTTAATCAATTGTTTCATTTTTCATTAGGCCCCCGACCAACTTACCAAATGCCCCATATATGACACAAATACGTCACAATTTTGTAATTTTGCGCTACCATAACATTACTTTTTCCGGGATATGCAATTTTTCTATTTATTAGCTAAAATATTTCACTTCGTCAGGCGCGAGGCCGCTAATTTTGCACTGTCGATAAATCGACCCCTCCGGCACTGTCCACCTTTGAAGCGGCTTTAGCCGCAGGTCAGAAGAAATTTCTATCCGGAGACAAAACGTTTTTTAAAATCAACAAACCATAAATACTCCCAAAATGCATTTCAAGCTAAGACCAACTCTTTGGCAAGCCTTGCTGACCATGATGCTCCCTGCGGCTGTCGCCCCTATCGCGACCAGCTGTAAGGATGACTACATCTACGACGATAAGGCTCCGGACAATTTGGGCGAAAGCATCTATGCCGAGCTGCGTCAGCGAGGCAATTTCACAACGATGCTGCGTCTTATCGATGATCTGGGATATGCCGAAACACTTTCGCGAACCGGCAGCAAGACTCTCTTTGCCGCCGATGACAAAGCTTTCGAACGCTTCTTTCAAAACAATCGCTTCGGGGCCCGAAGCTATGAGGCTCTCACTCCATCGCAGAAACGCATGATCATGAACAATGCCATGATCAACATGTCGTATCTCGCCGAGATGCTCTCTAATGTAGCCGGCAATGATGGTGCCACACCGGGACTTGCCCTGCGCCGCTACACCTCCGCAACATCACTCGACTCCCTTCGCTATCTCAACGACGAAAAGCTTTTCAACAATACTTTCTGGAACCGCTTCTCCGGCAAAGGTGTCTACCTCACCGTGGGCACTCCGATGATCGTGCATTTCACCCAGCCCCAGATGGCCACCCAAGGGATGACATCATCCGATTTCTCCACAATCTATCCCGGGCTGGAGTTCGCCAATGACGATATCTATGTAAACGGTGTCAGGATTGCAGAGAAAGATATAACCTGCAAGAATGGATACATTCATCTTATGGAGGAGGTGATGCTCCCATCCGGGACAATGGCCGATGCCATCACACGTGCCTCCGATGCCTCCATATTCGGAAATCTTCTCGAAAAATTCTCCGCACCCTACTTCGATGAGTCGACCGACCATTCGCTCCATGAGTTCTACAATGGCTCCACCACCTTGCGCCCACTTATAGCGCAGGGCGACTCAATTTTCACAAAACGCTATTTCAACGAACGCAATTGCCCGCAGGGTCCCAACAAAGAATCCCTCGCGAGCTACGGTCTGTTATATTACGACCCTTCCGAGACCACCTATTCCACCTCCTCCGCAGAGCAGGATATGGGCACCATGTTCGTGCCGACTGACCGTGCCATGGAGGAATACATCAACGGTGGCAAAGGTTCATATCTCCGGGATGCCTACGGAAGCTGGGAAAATGTGCCTACCGACATTCTGGCGATGTTCATAAAGAACCACCAGAAACGTTCCTTCAACGCTTCCCTCCCCCACGCCTGGGATGTGCTCACTGATGAGACAAGCTACCCGATTTCCATCTCTCCAGAGAATATAGAGCGTGTGGAGGTCACTGACAACGGTGTGGTTTACTTCATCAACACTGTGCTTCCCCCCATCGACTATCAGGGAGTGTATGGCTCAGTGCTCACCGACGACAATATGCAGGTGATGAAATGGGCCGTAACCGACAACTGGAATGATCTCGGCGATATAGAGGCTATGCGCTTCTATATGTACCTCCGCTCGATGGAGAATATGTACAATGTCCTACTCCCCACCGATGAGGCGCTTAAATACTACCGCGACCCTATCTCCTGGGCACGTGGTGGCACATACCGCGAGATCTGGAGCTTCAACTACGACAAAGCCACCAACTCCGTGAATGCCGAGGTATTCTATGCCAATGAAGATGGCTCGAAAGGTGAATTCAAAAGGAATATCAGCGGTAGCAGCACATCAGGACGCCGCATAATCCGCAATCGTCTTTCCGACATACTCAACCTTCACATCGTGATCGGTAATAATGAAGATGGCGTGCTCTCCGGCTTTATCGATGAATCCGATTCCAAGTATGTACTCACCAAGGGTGGCGGCACCATAGCGGTGTCGGGACGCGAAGGAAATCTTAAAGTGAACGGTGCAGGCGACATCGCTTTCGGAGCGGATGAGGCAAAGATTGTCACCTCCCCCTCTACAGGCACACTCTGCCGCTATTCATCCGACAACGGCCGGACATTCTTCATCGATCATATCCTTCATGATGCCACCCTCAACGTATATCAGCAGATGGAGGCTCATCCGGAGTTCAAGGCATTCTTTGACCTTTGTCGCGGCAACGACCTGGTATTCAATATCTTCGATAAGGATGACGACGTGCAGGAGATCTTCTCTCAGAAGAAAACCACAAGCTCTTCGGGCATAGGATATATCGTCAACTCCTTCAACAACTATCGCTACACCATATTCGTGCCCACCGCCGAGGCTCTTGCCGAGGCTTTCAAAAATGATCCCAAGCTTTACACATGGGATGAGATCGCAGCCGACACAAATGAGACCACAAAGAAGCAGAAGACACTCTATCTGCTCAAATTCATACTCTTCCATTTTGTCGACAATTCCGCATTCATCACCGGTCAGCCCTACGGTGCCCTTGACTATGAGACCGGGGCAAGAAACGACTACGACAAATTCCACAAAGTGCGACTGATCTCCGACGGCAATAACCTTACAGTGCAGAGCGTCGACAATCCGTCAAGCTCCGCCAAGGTCATAACATCGGGCGGCTGCTTCAACATCATGGCTCGTGACTTTATCGTCAACGCCTCCGACGTGAGCGATGCCAACCAGATCACAGCCTCATCACGCGCCGTGCTCCATCTCGTGGATCATGCGCTTAGTTTCCAATAATACTTTATAAATCAACCTACTTTTGCCAACATCAATGGACAAATTACGATACATACTCCTTGCGACCCTGCTATGGCTTATATCGCCATTGACATTCGCACAGACGGAGAACCTGATGCGTGGTGTCGTCATCGACGATCTGGACGAGCCTGTCATCGGCGCCAATATCCGCGAGGTCGACGGCCAGAACCGGGTCATGAGCGTGGCCGCCACCGACATCAACGGTGAGTTCTCTCTCGTGCTTAAAAATAAGAAAAACAAGGTCATAATCTCTTATGTGGGCTGTAAGCCTGTCACAATCGATTATGCTCCGGAAGTAAATGTGAAGCTCAACCCCGTGAGCGAGCTACAGGAGGTGGTGGTCATGGGCCAGAAAATGACCAACGACGGCGGTATGCCTATCCCCGTGCGTGAAATCTCCGGTGCCGTACAGTCGATCAACACAAAGGCATTCGAAGGTGTGTCGGTGTCATCTGTCGACGATGCCCTTCAGGGCCGTCTCGCCGGTCTTGACATCGTGAACGCCTCAGGCGACCTTGGTTCCGGATCTTCGATGCGTATCCGAGGCACCGGCACAATCAACTCCAACGCCACTCCGCTCATCGTGCTCAACGATATCCCCTACGAGAGCCACGTCGACGGCGCGTTTGACTACGCCAACGCCACCTCCGAGCAGTTTGCCAACCTTCTTTCAATCAACCCCGAGGATATTGAGGAGATCACGGTGCTCAAGGATGGTGCCTCCGCTGCAATCTATGGATCGCGCGGTGCGAACGGTGTGATCATGATCAAGACCAAACGTGGTGTGAAGGGTCCCCCGAAGGTGCAGTACCTCTACAAATTCTCAATGGCCCGCCAGCCTAAAGGACGCACCATGCTCTCGGGCGACGACTACACGATGCTCATGAAGCAGGCTTACTTCAACCCCCGTCAGGATGAGAACGCATGCAATATTCCGGAGTTCAACTACGATCCCACCTACTCTGAATACGAGCAGTTCAACAACAACACCGACTGGGTGGATGAGGTTACACAGTATGGTTACACCCACGACAACACCATCAACATCACTGGTGGCGGCGACAAAGCGAAATACCGTATGTCGCTCGGCTACTACACACAGAGCGGTACGATCATCAAGCAGAACCTCGACCGTATCTCCACCCTTATGAATCTTGACTATCAGGTGAGCGATCGTCTCCGCTTCTCTACAGAGTTCTCCCTCACCCACACCAAGAATAAGCAGAATTATAAGGAGGAGTGGTATTCAGAGGGTCTTCTTGACATCGCCTACCGCAAGATGCCCAACGTAGGTGTCTACCGTCAGGATGCGCTCGGCAACAACACTTCGGAATTCTACACAATTCCGATGAGTTCCAAGCTCGACGACAGTCAGAAGTATCTCGTCAACCCCGTAGCTCTCGCCAACCTCGCCCGCTACAACGAGACCAACATGCGCATCATGCCGACACTGCGTCTATATTATGATATCCTGAATCCGGATAAACATCGTCTTCGCTACTCCGGCTACGTGCAGTTTGATATAGAGAACAAGAAGGAAGACAAGAATCTTCCAACCGAGCTTTACTCCTACAACTGGGACAACGGCAACACCAACCGCAACTATGCCCGTGAAGCAGAGTCGCTCAACATCCAGACCAAACACGACCTCCTTTTCGTGCCCCGCCTCGGTGACGACCACTCCCTCAATATCCTCGCAGCCTGGGAGATGTCGACAGGCAACTCTCAGTATCAGGAATTCCGCAAATACAACATGCCCAACGGAGTGCTCAATCCCACTCAGGAGGGCTACAACGACCGCATGGAGAGCACCCGAAGCGACTGGCGCTCTATGGCATACATGGCCCGCGTGCACTACGCATATCAGTCGAAATATATCTTAGATGCCACCGTACGCCGCGACGGCTCCACAAGATTCGGTCCGAAAAACCGCTGGGGCACATTCCCCGCTGTCTCCGTAAAATGGATTCTCAGCGACGAGAAATTTATGGAATGGAGCCGCAATTGGCTTAATATGTTCGGCTTGCGTCTCGGCTATGGTAAGACCGGCCGTCAACCCGACTACGAGTATCTCCACTTCTCACGCTATAGCGGTGGCGGCACTTATATCGATGTCTCCACCATGCGCCCCTCTTCCGTGCGCCTCAGCAATCTGAAATGGGAGACCAACACCAGCTACAACTTCGGTATCGACGCGAACTTCTACAACAACATGTTCAATTTCGATTTCAACGTGTTCCATGAGAATAACCGCGACCTTCTCTTCAGCAACTTCACGATACCTTCCTCTTCAGGTTTCGGCTCGATCCAGTATATCAACGGCGGCTCGATGGAGAAGAACGGTTGGGAGTTCAACTTCTACACCAACAATCTCGTGAAGGCCGGCAACTGGACTTTCGATGTCAACTTCAACCTCGCCAACTATAACTCCAAGATCACCGACCTTCTTCCCGCTATCCAGGAGCTCAACAAGGGTGTGTTTAACGGCCAGAACGGTTCCTACCTCAGCCGTATGCAGGTGGGCAACGCCTATGGTTCTGTCTATGGTTTCCGCTACAAGGGTGTCTATCAGTGGAGCGACTATGTGGAGGGACGCGAAGGTACAGCCCCCGTGGTGAAGGATGCCGACGGCAATGTCGTGCTCGACTCCAACGGTAAGCCACTTCCGATGTATTTCGGCTACGGATCGACCAACTACAAGTTCAAGGGTGGCGATGCAATCTACGAGGATGTGAACCACGACGGAACAATCGATGAGCTCGACATCGTGTATCTCGGCAACTGCAACCCGAAACTTTTCGGCGGCTTCGGCTTCACCGCGAAATGGAAGACTTTCTCAGTGACAGCCTTCTTCAACTTCCGCACCGGCAACAAGGTGGTGAACTACGGACGCATGAACGCAGAGAATATGTACACCAACAACAACCAGTCGATCGCCGTAAACTGGCGCTGGCGTAAAGAGGGTGACGTAACCGATATGCCACGCGCCCTCTACAACTACGGCTACAACTGGCTCGGTTCAGACCGCTATGTGGAAGATGGGTCTTTCCTCCGCTTCAAGTATCTCACCTTCAATTATGCCTTCCCCACCGAATTGGTCAAGAAAGCATATCTAAATCAGGTGAACCTGTATCTCACGCTCAACAATATCTTCACAGCCACGAAATACAAAGGTGTCGACCCGGAGATTTCGCCCAACGAATACGGTATTGCTGAAGACCGAAGCAACACTCCGCGTTCTCAGTATTTCACCTTCGGAGTTACTGTAGGATTCTGATGAGTCTCCAAAAACGAAACCAATCATGAAAAAGATAAACCGACTACTGAAATATATAGCTGTGGCAGCCTTGGCGATGCCGCTGACTTCATGCGACAGCTTTTTCGACATAAGGCCCTCCGACGAGATGGTGCTCGACGACTACTGGCAGAATGAGGGCGACGTGCTCGCCATGACAATGGAATGTTATCGCTCCATGGCCTCCTACGACTATATGAAGCGTCTCATTGTCTGGGGTGAGCTGAGAGGCGACAACGTGGTGGTGAGCCCGGGCAACGGCGACGGGGATATCCGCTATATCGGCAATCTCAACCTCCTCCCATCCAACGGCTACACATCATGGACATCATTCTATAATGTGATCAACCTCTGCAACACCGTGGAGCATTTCGCTCCGATTGCCTGCGAGCAGGATCCTAACTTCACACAGGCTCAGCTCAACGGGTATATCGCCGAGGTGAAAGGTATTCGTGCGTTCACCTACTTCACTCTTGTGCGTGCATTCCGCGATGTCCCCTTCGTGATCAACCCTACTATCGACGACACTCAGGAATTTCAGATGGCTCAGAGCGATCCCGACGAACTGATAGACTGGCTGATCGATGACCTGAAAGGGGCTGAGAGCACAGCGGTGACATCATGGAGCAATACAGCCTACACAAAGGGACGCATCACACAGAATGCCATACGTGCCATCATAGCCGACATGTGTCTCTGGCGCGGAAGATATGACGAATGTGCCGAATATTGCGACAGAATCATCAATGACCGCAACAACCCTGTCATGCTTGAGAACTCCACCTCCTTCGGACGCTCAGTGTTCGTTACCGGAAACTCCAACGAGAGCATCTTCGAACTCCAGATGTCTGCCACAACTATCGACAACGGTGCAGTCAGAGATTGTTATGGAGAGAGCTCGATGGGCTATGCCATGCAGCTTGTGCCTTATGATTTCGAAGCAGCCGGGAGCACACTGTTTGACGAATCGGACTATCGTCGCCGAATCTCATTCTATGCCAACTCAAGCGGATCATACATAAGGAAATACACTGCCGCCATAAGTGTCACCGGCCTTACAGCCTCATCTGTGGGCAACAGCGACTACACTTTCTATAATCCTTCGGAACGTAACTGGGTTATCTATCGTCTTCCCGAAATCTATCTTATGAAGGCGGAGGCACTCGCTGAAGCGGGAACCGATCTCGGAGAGGCATTCCGGCTCGTATCGCTCACCTACGACAGAGCAAACCCCGGCAACGGAGCAGGCTCGCTCAATCAGTCAGATTATTCCTCCCAGACAGCCGTGCTCAATCTCATCTTTGATGAGCGCCAGAGAGAGTTAATGTTTGAAGGTAAAAGATATTTCGATATCATACGTCGCATCAATCATCACCGCAGCGACTTCCGAAATATCATAAATACTTATCTGCTCCCCAAGTATGCCGATCTTGATCAGTCGACTGTGGCAAGTAAACTTAGCGCATACGACGCACTTTTCATGCCGATCAACGACACCGAGATGCGTGCCAACCTTCTGCTGAAACAGAATCCATTCTATGCCACATCTTCCGACATCAATCTTAACTGACAAGGTGGGCATCATTAAAACCAACTGACAAATCATGAATATCAACAAGATAAAATCACTTTTCGGCCATTCAGCCCTTATCCTTGCAGCTCTCTCGCCTATAGGGCTGACAGGATGTGGCGATGACGTGGATGATGGAGCCTACTACACCTTCACGGGCCAGACCGTATCGAGTTATGCCAAGGAGACCGAAGGCTTCTCTCTCTTCTCAAGCCTTCTCACCGACACTGGCAACGATGCCCTCCTCTCCTCTTATGGCCACTACACCGTGTTCCTCCCCACCGACAAAGCCCTTCAGAGCTATCTCTCCGCAAAAGGGAAGAGCTACGAGACGCTTACTCGTGAGGAGAAGTTAGAGATTGTCTACAACCATGTGATCAAGAGTGGTGGCAACGATTATAAGTCGGAGACTTTCGAAGAGGGTTCTCTTCCGGAGACCACCATGAGCGACAACTATATCACCATATCTTTCCGTGCCGATGATTTAGGTTCGGGGCTTGTGATCTATATCAATAAGACCACCCCGATTGTGGAGAAGGATATAGAGGTCCACAACGGTGTGATCCATGTAGTGGGAGGAGTGATCGAGCCCTCGAAAGATTTCCTTCTCGATGTGGCCAAAGAGAACGGCTCCTTCACCATATTCGCCGAGGCTCTTGAGGCTACGGGACTAAACAAGAAGACCGAGCTAATCTACGATGAGTCGTATGTATCTCCCTATCCAGACGGAGAACTGGTGAGAGGCGACTGGAAATTCTTTGTGCCCGCCGTGAAACGCTACGGATTCACTCTCTTCGCAGAGCCTGACGCAGTGATGAACGCCAACGGTATCTCATCGCTTGCGGAACTCGCCGCATATGCAGAATCTATCTATGGCACAGAGGCTAAAGGAAGCTACACCGAGCCTGAGAACGCTCTTTACAAGTTTGTGGCATATCATCTGCTCGACCGCCAGATGAACACCAATGAGTTTCTCTATAACGGCCCCTGCACCATGACCTCCTTCATGGATAAGCGTACTGAGTATTATGAGACAATGTACACCTATCGTCTTATGGAGATTAAGGCCGGCAACCGTATCAACGAGCAATACAATGGCAAATATGTAGGAATCGACACTGAAAGATCAGGTATCAGTGCGGTGAACGGATATCTTCATGGCGTGACCGATATGCTTGTCTACGATGAAGACGTGATGCTGAACGACGTGCTCAACAAGCGCATCCGCTTCGACTTCTATAATGTGCCCCCCGAGCTAACCAACAACAATATCCGCTGGCAACTCACCTCGCTCCCCCAGGGATATTCGGGCTACGTGATCCCCAACGACTTCTGTCCGGAACACCTCTCTTTCTCCGATGAGACCGAGATCACGATGTGGGCATCCGACGGCTGGACCAACTTCGAGGCCGACGAGCTCAAGCTCAACGGATGGTATGACTTCACACTCCGTATGCTTCCCGTGCCTCCCGGCTCATATGAGATCCGCGTAGGCTATCGTCAGGAGTCATGGCGTGGCATCGCCCAGCTCTTCGTAGACGGTGAGATCCAGGGCATCCCGCGCGATCTCCGCATCGCCGGTACCGACCCGATGGTAGGCTGGGAATCAGACGACCTCCTGAGTCCCTCGGCAAGAGCTGAAAATGACAAGGCCATGCGCAACAGAGGCTATATGAAAGCTCCGGCTTCAATATATACACCTCAGAATGGAGGTACCTCGCTGCGCAATATATCACAGGCTCTCCGAATCGTCGTGGGCCAGTTCAACTTCCAGGAATATGGAGCACACTATCTCAGAGGTAAGAATGTATATTCTCCCGATCAGGAGTTCCACGGCGACTACATCGAGATCATTCCCACCAGCCTTATCGACAGGGAAGATATCTATTAACCACTAACCTATCTGAAAATGAAAACCAATAATATAAACAGATGGCTCTCCTCCGCCCTGCTCTCCTCCATGGTGATTGCCGGTGGATGTTCCGACAACTGGGACGACCACTACTCGGGTCAGAACTCAGGGAAAAGCGATCTGACAGTTATGGAGATCATAAAAAGCAATCCAAACCTCTCGAAATTCGCCAAGATGATCGAGATAGCCGGAATGGAGGATATGCTCGACACCACCCAGACCTATACCGTTTGGGCGCCATCTGATGATGCACTCTCGGCAGTTGATCTCAATGACATAGAGGAGGTGAAACGTATCGTGGTCAATCATATAGCCCGATTCAATATATCCTCCTCAACCAATCCAACTAAGAACGTCAGGATGTATAACGGCAAGGTAAACCACTTCGGCGCCGGCACATTCGCAGGTGTGGAGCTCGCTGAAAGCGACATAGTAGCCCGTAACGGTGTGCTCCATCTGCTGCGTGAGGCGATACCCTACCGATATAACCTGCGCGAATATATCGACACCCATCCTGAGTGTTCGCTGCTCTCACAGTTTATCGCACGCTTCGATGAGGAGAAATTTGACGAGGAGGCAAGCGCGCCTCTTGATGTAGATGAATCAGGCAACACCATTTACGACACGGTGACTGTGGCATACAACCGTCTGTTCCAGCATCCGGTGTACGGACTCGGCGACATTGAGGCAGAAGACTCGGTGTTCACCATGCTGATTCCTGACAACCATGCATGGGAAGATGCTTTCAAGAAAACCGAACCCTATTTCACCGTATATAACAAGGATGCGGCCATAGCCGATTCAATCCGCGAAGTGCAGACATCGCTTGCATTGCTGAGCGACCTTATCTTCCGTGCGGAGATCAACGACGCTGTTTCTTCAGCACCTCAGACCACCACATCCGGCAGCCTTATCACAGATATGTCCGGGATGTTCTCGGGATCGGTGAAGCAACAGGCTTCCAACGGTATATTTTATCTCACCTCCAACCTTCACCTCGATCCGGTTGCCACGTTCAACAAAAGGATAGATGTGGAGGCCGAGGAGAGCACAGGCAGAGAGAATGGCAACAACCGTACTGCCGCCTACACTCGCGTGTTAGGGACCGATAATCCACTCTTCAATGAGGTGTCAGGCCACAGCTATCTTGAGGTGCAGGGCACTACGGCTTCCGCAGCCCCCGGTGTCTCTTTCCGTCTGCCCGGCGTGCTCTCCGGGAAATATGATATCTACGCCACATTCCTTCCCGCCTCAGTGGAGGATGCCACACTCTCCAACGACAGCACAAGAATGCAGTTCACATTCAATTATCCCGATCCCGCCACGGGTAGAACCCGCTCCACAGTGTTTGACGATGAAAGCTTTGTCACCTCCGGAACACGGATGACCACAATCAAGGTGGCAGAGGGTTTCACCTTCCCTGTGAGCGACTTTGTTGACCGTCTCTGGCTGATGGATCCCACCAACGACAAGGCCAACCGTCTTTCCTCCATCAGCGTTGATGTGGAGACCAACGTGGAGCGCAACGAATTCAATAACGGTGTCCTGACCCGTCGTTTCCGTATCGACTGCATTTACCTGATTCCCGTCACTGACTAATAAAGCATCCAATGAAACAGATAGATAAGAAATCAATTAAATCGAGCCTCCGAAGAGGGCTGCTAACCGGAATCGTCGCCGGACTCCCCTTCGCGATGCTGGCAGATATAATGGTGACAGGCCGTGTCATCGATGCAGGCACAGGCGCAATTCTGCCCGGTGCGAGAATCACTGTGGTCGACGGCTCTGCCACTGCCATGACTAACGGCGAGGGTGAATACAAGCTCAATGCCCCCGATGGCAACGTAACCTTGAAAATTGAAGCGCCGGGGTTTAATCCCGCTTATGTGGCTCTGCGCGGCCAGACGGCACTCGACATACGTCTGCGTGCCGACAATGGAGTGAATCCAATCGGAGTCACTACGGCCGACAACAGCGTCTCTGACCTCCAGGGCGATCTCTTTTCAGTAAGCCGTTCAGGAATGCCGGGTGCCGGCCACGCGGTTTTCGTGGATGGTCTCCATTCGATAAGCTCATCATCGCAGCCTCTGTATGTGGTTGACGGTGTTATCTGGGCTACTTCCGACGGGCTTGAAAGCTCAATCGTGGACGGACACTTCTCCAATCCGCTCGCGCTCATCGACCCCAACGATATCGAAAGTGTGAAGGTGCTTCGCAACGGCACAGCACTCTATGGTGCGAAAGGTGGAAATGGCGTGGTCTATATCACCACCAAGAGAGCCAAAGATGAGGCTACCAAAATCGAGGCTTGGGCATCCGTAGGATTCCGCGACAAGATAAAATCAATCCCTGTGATGGATGCCTCACAGTATCGTCTCTACGTGTCGGACGTGATCGGCGGCATGAGCGACAAGCAGGGTTTCACCGACCGTTTCGAATTCCTCAACGATGATCCCACCTCAATCTATTACAAGGCAAACCATAACAACACCGACTGGCTTGACCTTACCACCCGAGGGGGGCTGCTGATGAACTACGGAGTGAACGTGCGCGGTGGCGACGACCGTGCCCTCTATGCCTTCTCACTCGGCTACACAAAGAATGACGGTTCGGTGAAAGAGACCTCGTTCGACCGCCTCAACATCCGGTTCAACTCCGACATCAATCTATGGAAGGGCTTCAAGCTCCGTTTCGACATTGCTTTCGCCCAAGCCACATGGCATCTGTTTGACGACGGACTCAACACGATCTCCTCGCCCACTTATCTTTCGATGTTGAAATCTCCTCTCTATCATCCTAACGTGATAAGCAACACGGGCGACGTGACTCTGAAATATTCCGACGTCGATGAGCTGAATATCGGTAATCCCCTTTCGATTCTCGATCTTGGCAAAGCTGACAACCGCAACTACCGCTTTAACCTCGCCGCCAGTCCGGAATACAAGTTTAACGACACTTGGAAATTAGGTGCTACCATTGGCTACACATTCGACAAATCAAAGGAGAATAACTTCACTCCTGACTATGGTGTGGAAGACCGGGCCCTGTATAACTCCAACGGCGAGATCTATGCGACATCACTCAACGAGGTGCGCACCCTTATGGGACGTCACACCATGTTCAACCTTGATGCTCACGCCGACTTCAACCCCCTGCACGACTATGTGAACAATCTCGCCTTCCGTCTTGGCTACCGCTTTCAGAACGACACCTACGCACGCAGCTACGGCGAGGGACATAATACCCCCTCCGACCATGTGAGCGCACTTGGCAAGACCACCACCGACCTGCGCTTCTCCGAGGGTCTCGACACAAGATGGCGCAGCATAGGATGGTATCTTACCGGCGACTATAGTCTCTACAACCGGTATCTCCTCAGCGTGGCCGGCTCGATGGAGAGTTCCTCACTCTTCGGTAAGAATGCACCCGACGCGCTGAAGATGGGCGGGGTGGCCTGGGGTCTCTTCCCATCTGTCAACGCAGCATGGCTCATATCTTCAGAGGAATGGATGAGAGGGCTCACCGCGATCGACATGATGAAATTAAGAATCGGCTACGAGATGGCCGGCAATGACCGAATCCCCGCTCTCGCCAATATGACCTATCTGGCAAGCGAGAAGATGGCCGGTCATGCATTCGGACTCGTGCTCGCCAACATCGGCAACGACAAGCTCAAATGGGAGACCTCCAAGACTTTCCGCGTTGGTCTTGACATGAACTGGTTTGCCAACCGCTGGATGTGGCAATTCGACTTCTTCAAATCAACCACCGACGATCTCATCCTGCTCAAGCAGCTTAAAGAGGAGGCCGGCATAAAGAGCTTCTGGACGAATGGTGGCAATCTGGAGAATACAGGTGTGAATTTCTCCACCACTGTAAGAGCTATCGATTCACGCGACGTGAAACTTGACATAGGCGCTTCGATAGGCCACTATAAAAATAAAGTGAAGAGCCTGAACGACGGTTCATTCATCACTGATGTGGCAGGGGGCTCGGTGCTCACTACCGTGGGCCAGCCTCTCGGAGTCTTCTACGGCTATAAGACCGAGGGTGTCTTCTCCACTGTGGCCGATGCATCGGCAGCCGACCTCGCAATACGCAACAATGACGGCTCCCTCAGCAGCTTCGAGGCAGGCGACATGCACTTCACCGATGCCAACGGAGATAAGATCATCGACAGCAAAGATATGCAGGTGATTGGCAATCCCAATCCTGATTTCTACGGTAATTTCAATTTCCGTCTGAGCTGGAAAGGATTCACACTCTCATCGCTCTTCACCTACTCCTACGGTAATGATGTCTACAACGCACTGCGTGCCAACCTCGAAAGTGGAAGCGATATCTTCAACCAAAGCACAGCCATGACCAACCGCTGGGTGGCCAACGGACAGAAGACCGACATACCCCGCGCCACCTACGGCGACCCTATGGGGAATGCACGCTTCTCCGACCGTTGGATAGAGGATGGATCCTATCTGAAATGGAAATCGCTGCGCCTCAGCTATGCGATACCTCTGAAGACCACAGCTATCCAGGGCCTGGAAGTATGGTTCGAGATGAACAACATCAAGACATGGACAAAGTATCTCGGACCAGACCCCGAGTCGTATGCCGGCTACAATCCTCTCTGGCTGGGCGTTGACACAGGTCTTGTGCCCGCTGTTCGCGAATACACTTTCGGAGTCAAAGTTAATATCTAAACAAGCAAAGAAATGAAACCCGCATATTTCATAAAAGCAGCCGCCATGCTTGCCACAGGCATAATGGCATGCTCATGCTCCGACATTCTCTCAAACGACACCGAGAGCTTTATCGACATCGAGGGGCAGGGTAAATATAATGCAAACGACTCCCTTTACTCGGCAATGGGAGTCGTGAGACAGCTACAGAACCTCGGGGAGCGCTATGTGCTCCTCGGGGAACTCAGAGGCGATCTCGCGGAGGTACCCTCCACAGCCGACTACAACCTGCAGGAGATAGCCTCTTTCACTCCCTCCGCCGACAACACCTATTCCTCACGTCGCGACTATTATGCAGTGATCAACAACTGCAACTATGCGCTCACAAAGCTCGACACCCTTATTGTGGAACAGGGAAACAAGGTGCTTCTGCCGGAATATATCAGCATCCGCACCATGCGCGACTGGACCTATCTCCAGTTGGGTCTCACCTACGGGAAAGCCGCCTGGATCACAGATCCTATTCTTTCGCTCGAAGAGACCGAGAAGAATCATCATGTGGCGGAGCTCGATGAGATCATGGATAATATCATCGACGACCTTCTCCCCTACGCCGGTGCGAAAACGGCAGATTACGGTTCGGTCGACGCTTTTAGCTCCCGCACATTCTTCATGTCGCCCACCCTGATGCTGGCCGACATCATGCTTTACAAAAACCGCTATGAGGAGGCCGCCGAACTTTATTACCGATACCTCACCGACAATAATAACGGCTACCAGACATTGGGCTCCGGATTCAGCAACAGATGGGAAACTTCTCAGGCTGCAAAGGTCAAAGATGAAAACCCGCAGCATAATTACACCTATCTCAACGAGGCAATCACTCTGATACCCTATTCCACAGAGGTCAAGGATTACCATCCCAATCTGGTGAATCTCACCTATAATACAAACCCCTCCATCGTGCCGGCCGAATGGTGGATGCGCGATATGAAAGCCAAAGAGCACTATCATGCCGATAACGAAGATGTCACCACAAATTCCATATTGGTGGGTGACACCCGCGGACAAATGGTGCCCGCTGCTTCCGGAGAGAAGATGTTTGGCGACGCTTTCTTCCCCGCAGGGATCAATGGCTCTTCCGCACCGGCCATAATCGGCAAGTTCTACAATAACTCATCCGAACAATCGGCTGTAAGCAATCCTTCGAATCCATTCTTCGAGAATGGCAACCAGCGTATACTCACATTCGTTCCCATCTACCGTATCCCCCATCTCTATCTCCGCTACGCTGAGGCCGCAAACCGGGCCGGAAAGCCCACCATAGCATTCGCTGTGATCAAACATGGCCTGCGCAATGAGGTGATTAATGATTCCATCAAAATTAATCCTGAGGAGCGGGCAGACGGAGCATTATGGACCAACTTTGAAGACAGCAGATTTGATTCCAACCGAGGCACCGCTTCACGTGGTCGGGGTCTGGGTGTGGCAAAAGCATCGCAATACACAATCCCGGAGCTTCCATCACGCCTCGACTCCATCAAATGGGTAGAGAACCAGATTCTCGATGAGATGGCTGCGGAGACAGCATTCGAGGGGAACCGCTTCTTCGATCTCCTTCGCATGAGCCGCCATCAGGAAAATCCCGACGAATGGTTTGCCGACAAAGTGAGCCGTCGTTTCCCCGATCAGGCAGCGGCAAAGAGCCGTCTCGCTGACCCTGCCGTCCGCTGGCTTAAATGATAGACCGGCATAAACCAAACCGCATATTTTGCAAAAAAGGCCACTTCGGATTTACCATTCGGAAGTGGCCTTTTTGAATTTTTGACGCATACGCGCAAAAAAGTGGAAATTTCGCGTTTTTGAGCTCCCCTTACGCCAAAGTTTTTATTTTTTGGCGTAATAAGGTCTCATTTTTTTCATATTTAATCCGAATTTTGCACTGTCTACCTGAAAAACCCGGAGAGACTCCCAAAATTACGGATACTAAAAATCACTCATAAAATTTTCAACTAAACCGAAAAAGTATGAAATCTTCTACCAAATTATTCATGGCTCTCGGAGCATCCGCACTTGCTACTTCTGCCATGGCACAGGCAAATTTCAAAGAGAGCGCCTTCGAGGGATTCCCCCAGATTCACCGCGCTACTCCGATTGCCGCTGACTTCAACAACAACGGACGCCTTGACGTGTACCATGGTGGCCAGCTTGATCCCGATGTAGATGGCAAAGACGGCATCTGGGGATGGACACAGACATCTACCTTCATCTTCAATATGGGCAATGATTCTTTCGACATCTCAAAATGGACCGCTGCTCTCAACGATGAGCCGGAAAAGAATGAGGAGGGTGAAGTAGTCCTTGATTCTATCGGAAACCCTGTATACAAATGGCACATGGTTGATCCCGGCCACGGTGTACGCGTGAGCTGCTGGAACAGCAATGTGGCTTTCGACTTCAATAATGACGGCTTGGTTGACCTTGTGCAATTCGGCAACAACAGCTCTGACGACTGGACTGGCTGGGGCGACGAGTGGAAGACCAATCACATGACCCTCTACAAGAATAATGGAGACGGCACCTTCTCAATGATTGAGGATGCAGGATTCCCCAACTTCCGTCCTGACAACAACGGTGTAAACTTCGCTCTTGCAGCCGGTGACTATGACCGCGACGGTTATGTTGACCTCCTTGTGAGCGGGACAGAAGTTCCAAGAGGCGAAGGTGAGGAGCTTATGCCGGGTCGTGCAGTGAGACTCTATCGCAACATTGACGGCACAGGCCGTTTCGAGAATATGCTCATCGCTGACGTGATCGGTGGTGTATGGACAAATGAGGCAAAAGATGAGGAGACAGGTGAGGTAATCACTGCGAAGAGACAGCTCGAAGGCTGGTTCGCACCGGTCAGCGGCGGCGTCCATTTCGTTGACCTCAACAACGATGGCTGGCTTGATATCATCAGCGACGGATGGGGTGATGATTGCCACCTCGCAGATCCCAACCACTCCGCCGGCAACTACTGCCGCATCTATCTCAACCGCAACGGTGAGCGTTTCGAGGATGTGACTCCAGCAGATCCCGCCTTCTACACCCTCCGTTCATCAGCTTCATCTATCGCTGACCTTGATAACGACGGCTATCTTGACTATTTCATGACCGGCTGGGGTGACAACGGTTATAATTGGGAGGCATTCACTTACCTCAACAACTACGGCTTTGAGGAGGATGACAAAGCTATCTTCGCAGAGCCTATCCTCGGCGACGAGCAGCAGCTTAAAAGAGATGAGGGTTGCCGCCAGTATATCCGCGACTTCGACGGCGACGGCTACAACGATATCTTCTACAACAACGGTGACAACCGCATCTTCATCTGCTACGGCAGCAAGAGTGGCAAGTTCACCCAGGTTCGTTACGACGAAGATTATGGTCAGCCCCTTATCTCTGACGACAAATTCGGTTGTGTAGCCGACTTCAACGGCAACGGTATGCCTGATATCTTCCACACAGGCTACGGCACACGCGACCGTCTCTTCTACAACGAAACAACTGCTCCTGAGGCTCCCGCAGCTCCCGAGAATGTGACTGTAGATTACGAGAATGGTGTGATCACAATCAACTGGGAATATGACACTGAGGCAGCCGCTGCTGATGGTCTTGCTTACAACGTTTATGTAAAGAGCGCCAATGGCACATATTCACTCCTTCCCGCCGACACTGAGACCGGTTTCATCAAAGTGGCAGAAGGTAAGCATGTAGCTGTTCGTCCTAACCTTACAAGCTATAGCATCAAGAGCGCAGCTGCACCTGCTGAGGTGGGTGTTCAGGCCATCAGCCTACGCAATGAGACATACAGTGCATTTACAAAATCTTCATTCGCAGGCGTTGAGGCTATCGAGGCTGCCGCCACTCTCAAGGTTCAGGTATCTGCCGAGGGTATCCTTGTAGCCGGCAACGGTGAGAAAGTGGCTGTTTACGACACTATGGGCCGCAAGGTTGCTCAGGGTGTGGCAGGTGAGGCCATCAACTTCGCTGATCGCGGCATCTTCATGGTGAAGTCTGCTGCCGGCAGCGCTAAGGTGATCAAATAAGGAACAGACTTAGATTAGTAATTTCACACTCATTACTTTTTATTTTCATCGTCATGGCCGACTCTGAAATTCCGGCCATACAAGACAGGCAAAATCAAACCGCGTCCGGATTCTTCCGACAAGACAAAGGTAAAAAAAGATTGTTCATAAAAGGTTATATAAATTACGTAATAGGTTAACGTATGAGGGAGTCTCGCAGAGGCTCCCTCAATTTTTAGCGCGCTTTCCGGCCACTATTATTGAAGCGTCCGACACTTGATACTCCCCCTGCGGACGGCATGATAGATAAGCTGAAAATTACCCTTGTTTTTTCAAAAAAGGGCGTTTTTTACGAATTTCTTTCATTTATTTGCGGAAAAATAGTAAAAATGGAGCGCATATTAGGATAACTTTGCAGTCGGAAAAACAACCAAAAACTCACAGTGACGAAATCTTAACAACTCAAAATATCATGAACCGATCGTTCGCAAAATTTCTTCTCCTTACCTCCGCGCTTCTCTCCGGATCATTGCTTCAGGCCAAAGATGCAATCGAGAGCGGCGACTGGAAAGTGACGCTCTCCGACGACACTCACAAGCTCAACATATCCCACCGTGGAAAGGATATCCTTAAGGAGGCATACGCAAAACTAACCTTCAATTTCGAAGGCGACTCTCAGACCTACTCCATCACTACCGGCGATGCCACACCATCTGTGGAGATTCAGACTGTGGATGATGAATTCGGTGCAGGACGCTCGCTCGTGATCACAACTGCAAAAGATGGCGGCGTGATGACGCAGCGTCTCAATTTCTACGACAACCATCCCTACATAATAACCTCCGTAGAGATTAGCGGAGCTAAAGGAGAGATTGTGCTGAGCAACGATATGACAGCTCTCGCCACCGACTCTCGCACCAACCCCTTCAACGGATCAAACAACCGCTTCATCGAAGTGCCCTACGACAACGACGGACACGGCCGCTACCACAATACCCGAATCTCAACCGATGGTCTTATGTCGAATGAAGTGACCGCCATCTACGATGCGGAATCACGTCACGGCCTTGTGGCGGGATCTGTCGATCACGACAAATGGAAAAGCGGCGTTATCTTCTACAGCTATGGTAAAGGTTACGGCCTGCAACATCTCTCCCTATTCTCCGGCAAGGCCGACTGGAGCACACGCGATGTGGCGCCTCACGGCAAGGTGAAGGGTGCCACTGTGGAGTCGGCACGATTCATGTTCGGCATTTTCGACGACTGGCGCGAGGGACTTGAGACCTATGCCGATGCCAACACTTTGGTTGTGCCACCGCTCGAATGGAACGGCGGCAATCCTATGGGCTGGAGCACCTGGGGAGTGATGATGAACTATGTGAACTACGACGGTGTGGTGGAGACAGCACAATGGATAAAGGATAACCTACAGCCTCTCGGATTCATCGACAGAAACGGTCGCAACATAATATCGCTCGACTCTTTCGCAGAAGACAACATGGGTACACGTATCTCCACTCTCGGCAATAAGGTGCTCGGCGAGGGTGAATACCGCCTCGGACGTGAAACCTACCAGGGCCTCAACATGGACCTCGGTCTTTACGGTGGGCCGTTCGTGCTCTGGGGATGGGTGGTTGATTCCACTATTCCCGGCACAGGAGTCGGTGCCGAGCCCTCCTACACTTGGAGTCAAGCCGCCCTGCGCCACGACGGAGAGCTTATCAAAGTGAACTCAAACCAGGCATATGCACTTGATCCGACACATCCCGCCATCGAGACCCACATAAAATGGGCTTTCAAGAAATATGCATCTTACGGAGCACGCTATGTGAAGGTCGACTTCCTCAACAACGGACAGTGTGAGGGCGACAGCTGGTATAACCCGGAGATCACCACCGGCACCATGGCCTACAACTATGGCATGAAGATAATGCGTGAGGAGGCGGAGAAATATGGCATGTATATCGTGGAATCGATAGCTCCTATCTTCCCCTACCAGTATGCTCACGGTCGCCGTCAGACATGCGACCGCTTCAGCGAGATCGCCGAGTCGGAATATGTAATGAACGCCATAAGCTACGGATGGTGGACCGACCGCCTCTATGCCGTCAACGATCCTGACCAGCTCGTGCTCTGCAAAGCGGGCCACGAGGCTGCCGAGACCATGGGAGAGAACCGTGCACGTGCCACCACGGGCATGACCTCCGGAGCATATATCTTCGGCGACAACCTCGCCTCTCCGGGTGTAGTCACCCACGATGGTGCGGATGTGGGCTATCCCCTTGAGTCGCGCAAGCGTGCCCTTGAGATAATGGGCAATCCCGACATCAACAAATATGTGCGTGAGAATATGGGTTCGTTCCGTCCGATCGAGGGTGGAAGCCCCACAGGAAGCACCGGTGGCACAGCCGGTCAGGAATCGGAATCGCTCTTCATGAAAGATACGGAGGAATATCTTTACGTGGCTGTCTACAATTTTGCTAAAGGGACATTCGCAAAAGAGCAGACCGGAGAGATTGAATTCTCACGAATCGGCATAGACCCGTCTGAGGTGGGCACTATCAAAGAGCTCTGGACCGGCGAGGAGATCACTCCCGGTGAGAAATCATTCAGCTATAACGTTCCCAAAGCTGATGCACGCGTATATCGCATCTCCAAAGGTAGCTTCGGTGCCGTGGATGGTGTGGAGGCAGAACTCACCGCAGCCTGGGTAAAGGCATTCGTGATCTCCACGGGAGCTTGCAGAGTATGCGCATCATCCGAGATCAGCAGTGTGCGTCTTTACGACATCAACGGCTCACTTCTCGGCGAGAAACTTAATGTTGCCGATTCCAACACCACTTTAGAGGCTCCCGTTCTCCCCGGCAGTGTGGTGATTGTGGAGTGTGTGCTTGCCGATGGCACACGCCTTTCGGCAAAGACCGTAAAATAAGAATCTGAACCAAGAAACTGAATAAAGATGAGGCTAAGAGCTACTATCCTACTCTCGACCATCTTACTGATATTATCGGGACTTAACACCGTATGGGGGAAACCATACGGTGTTAGCCACGTCGACAATACCTACGGACTGTCGTCAAACAATGTAAAAGCCATATGTCAAGACCATATGGGACTTATCTGGATAGGCACCAAGAACGGGCTCAACCGCTATGATGGAGTGAGTATCCATCCCTATGTAGTCTACGACAGCGAGGCGCGTAGAGGCAACAATAACGTCTCCTCACTCTACACCGCCCCCGACAATACGATATGGGTGGGCACAGACAGAGGTATCTATATCTTCAATCCGCAGAAGGAGACTTTCACTATTCTGACCGAAAAATCTAAAGAAGGTGTGTCGCCCGACGATTGGGTGCAAAGCATTGGTGAAGATCGCGACGGAAATATCTGGACACTGATCCCTAACCAGGGAGTGTTTCGTATCACTCCTGACCGTAAGGTAGATTTCTATTCGGTGATCAACCACGGAGGCGATAACTCAAAGCTTCCCAATAATCTTCTTATCACAGATAAGGGAAAAGTGCTGACCGGGACTAATGCCGACGGCATTTTTATCTATGACAAGGAGAGCAATCGCTTTCATGCAGTTGGGGGAACACGTAAGGAGTTTGAGATTCTCAAACAAAGTGCCATCGCCTCGCTCATCGACGACAAGAGAGGCACAATCTATGTGATCCAACAGAACGGTGATGCATATTCCCTTTCTCTTGCCGACGAGCTACTGGCCCCCTTTCCTCTCCCTCTGGACCGGGATGTGTTTGTACGTGCGGCCACTATGGTGGACAATGAGCTTTGGATAGGCACCGCCCACGGGCTTTACGTCTACGATTTGCCATCCAAGTCAATCGAATTTCTTGACGACAACCAGCCAGGCGCAAAACGTCTGCCGGACAATATCATAATGGCTCTACTTCCGGATGCCGACAATAATGTGTGGGTGGGCACGATGTATGGCGGTGTGGTACATCTGCGCAGGCATGGCCTTGTGTTTGAGAACTTCACCCGCGACAACACCCATGATTTATCAAGCTTCAGAGTGAGAGGTATGGCCACAGATAAAGATGGCCGTATCTGGATAGGTTCTACCGAAAAGGGTATCAATGTGCTCGATCCGGTCAACAACACGGTGATACACCCGTCTGGGGTAAATGCCAACAGCAAGGAATGTCTTGTCATACGCCGTAGTGGCGACAAAATGGTAGCGGGCTACAATCGTGCCGGCATGGATCTATTCAACGGATACAACAACACGGCCAATTTTGCCTCAAATCTTCTCAAGAATCCCACAAGCGTCTACTCGGTGCTTGAAGACTCCAAGGGAAACATCTGGGTGGCTGTCGACTATGGAGCATTTATCAAGAAAGCCGATGGTGTGGATTTCGTTCCTGTAGAGGGGATGGAAAGTGCCTGGATCAACAAGATATTCGAAGACTCCAAAGGGATGATATGGTTTGCTTCTATAGGCACCGGCATATGGCGCTATAATCCCACCGATGGAAAAATGCGCCATTATGAATTCTATGAAGACCATCGCAACGGACTGCGCACAAATTCAATAAACTCCGTGATGGAGGATTCATCCGGACAACTCTGGTTTTCTACCGAACGTGGCGGACTCGCCAAATATAACGTTGCCACCGACGACTTCACATCCTACGGAATAGAGGAGGGTCTGCCCGACGATATGGTATATGAGGTGCTTGAGGATAACCGTGGTTTCCTATGGTTTGGCACGGCACGCGGACTCGTGAAGTTTAACCCTACCACCGGTGGTGTGAAGGTGTTTGATGAGTCGAACGGCCTTGATGTGACTCAGTTTAACTATGCCTCGGCCACCAAAGGTCTCGACGGGAAATTCTACATGGGTGGTTTCAATGGCATCGTGGCATTCAATCCTATGCTTGACACAAGCTGCGACTCACTTCCGCCAATCTATATAACATCGTTCCGCTCCGGCAACGAGGAGATGATGGTGAACACATCCTCATCGCCCGAACCTGTCAACGTGCTTTTTGCCGATGATATCGAGCTGCAGAGCAACATATCCAACTTCTCGCTCTCGATAGCCACTCCCACCTACAACAACAACAATACGATGGTATACTCCTACCGTCTGCTCCCCAAGGATAAGGAATGGACCGTGATCACCGATCCCTCAAATCTCACATTCGTTGGTTTGGCTCCAGGGAAATACACGCTTGAACTTCGTGCCCAGAGCGATGATGCGGAGAGTATACGCCGGATGGGTCTGAAGATTCTTCCACCGTGGTATCAGACAATATGGGCATATCTCGGAATATTCCTCCTTCTCTTAGGAGTTTTGGTGATGGCTTTTATTATCTACCGCAAAAATCAGCAGAAGAAGATAAAGGAGCAGGAGAAACTCTTCTCCATCAACAAAGAGAAAGAGCTCTACAAGTCGAAGATGATGTTCTTCACCGAGATCGCCCATGAGATCCGCACCCCTCTCACCCTTATAGGCACTCCTCTCGAAGCTATCGAGGAGATGGATGTGGATAATCCCAAGGTGCAGAAATATATAGGAGTAATCCGTCAGAACACCAACCGCCTGCTTGACCTCACCACCCAGCTTCTCGATTTCCAGAAGCTCGGCAACGAGCGCCCCGAGCTTAGATATGAGACAGTGGATATCACCGATCTTATAAAGAAGATTGTGGAGCGTTTCGAGATGACAATAGCAAGCAAGAACAAACAGCTTATCGTAGATCTCCCTCAAAAGTCGATCACCGCACATATCGACAAAGAGGCGATCACCAAGATTATCTCAAACCTTCTCAATAATGCCCTCAAATATTCATCTTCAAGAATAGAGGTGAGACTGTCGGAAGATAACGAGATGTTCCGTCTTGAGGTGGTGAGCGACGGCAACAAGATATCGGGCGATGATGTCTACCATATCTTCGAGCCATTCTATCAGATTGACAAGAACGGCTACAATCAGGGGGTAGGTATCGGATTGCCGCTCACCCGCACTCTTGCCTCGATGCACGGAGGTTCGATAGAGCTTGAGAATCTTGAGGGTCCCGACAATACGTTTGTGCTCCGTATTCCGCTCAAGCAGGAGAGTGTGGTGACTGAAAAGGTCGAGACCAATCCCACGATGACCGAATATGTGATGGACGATCAGTCGTTGCTCACAACTCCTGAGGCGGGATATTCGCTCCTCTTTGTCGACGACAACGATGAGATGCGTGAATTTCTCTACGACCAGCTCTCGAAGTCGTTTGTGGTGGAGACCGCCGCGAGCGGAGTGGAGGCTCTCGAAAAACTCAAAGACCATAAATTCGACATCATCGTGACCGACATAATGATGCCCGAGATGGATGGATATGAGTTTTGCCGACGTGTGAAAGAGGATTCCGATCTCAGCCATATCCCCGTGGTGTTCCTCACAGCCAAAAACGATCTTGAAAGCAAGGTAAAAGCCCTGAAGACAGGTGGCGAGGCTTATATCGAGAAACCCTTCTCTATCAAATATTTCCGTCAGCAGGTGATGTCGCTCCTCGACAACCGTCGCCACGAACGGAAAGCGTTCCTCAACAAGCCCTTCTTCTCTGTCGACAACATGAAGCTCAACAAGGCCGAGGAGGAGTTTATGGGGAAAGTGATCGACATTATCAACCGCAACATCGACGATGAGAACTTCAGCGTGGAATCGATGGCCGATGCCCTCTGCATGAGCCGTAGCTCTCTGCTGAGGAAGATAAAGACCCTCTACAATCTATCGCCCGTAGAGCTGATACGCCTTGTGAGACTCAAAAAGGCGGCGGAATTGATTCAGGAGGGTAAATACCGCATCTCAGATGTCTGCTTCATGGTGGGCATAAATTCATCCTCCTATTTCAGCAAGCTTTTCTACAAGCAGTTCGGAGTGACGCCGAAAGCTTTCGAGAAGCAATGCCAGAACAACACGCAGATCATCCTTACCACATCAAACCCAACGTCAAAGACCACGGAACAATCAAACAAGGCCTCCGACCAAGCTGACACCTCTCCCGACCAATAATGATCAGGAGCGATCTTCCCCCGGGATGGCCCTATCACATATCAAATCATGAAAACCAACATCTTGACATCCATCTGTCTCTCCTCTTTGGCTGCCACAGCACTTATGTGGCCACAGACAGCCACAGCGGAGGTGACTCTCCCCAACTATATCACCTCAAACATGGTGATGCAACATAACGCCACGCTCAATGTGAAAGGAAAGGCAAAGGCCGGAGCCACTGTCACAGCCACTCCCTCATGGCTGAAAAAGCCGATCACAGCCAAAGCTGACAACGAGGGGCGTTTCTCAATGCCGATCCCCACTCCCGATGCGGGCGGTCCTTTCACTATAGTTTTCAACGATGGCGATGAGACTGTGATCGACAACCTGCTCTCCGGCGAGCTATGGCTTTGCTCAGGACAGAGCAACATGGAGTTCCCCATAGAGGGATGGACATCGGTGATCGATGCCGACCGTGTGGTAGCCACCGCGCATAACCCCGACATTCGTCTGCTTCAGGTGAAGAAGACCACGGCTTTCTCTCCGCAGGAGGATGTGCAGACCAATATGGGAGGCTGGGTAGAGGCCGCCTCCAACACTATGGATTTCTCGGCCATAGCCTATCTTTTTGCAAAAGAGCTGAGAGACAGTCTGAAAGTGCCCGTGGGGGTGATAGATGCCACATGGGGCGGCACTCCCGCCGAGGCTTGGACAGGCTATGAGGCGATAAAGAAGGTGCCCGGATTTGAATCGGAAGTCGATGCCCTCTCCCGCTGCAACTTCGATGCGGCTCTGCTGCATGCCGACTACGAAAAGAAGCTCTCCGACTGGATGAGCCTTGCAAAGTCAGGCGGAGAGGTGGCGGATCCGGGAAAACCACTCACTGGAGAGACTCGTCAGGCAGGATATTTCGAGCGGGTAGGCTTCGGCAATTCCTTCGACGGCATAGTATGGGTGCAGAAATCGTTTGATGTTCCCGCAAATCTTGCCGGTAAAGATCTCACCCTACATTTAGGGGCAATTGATGATGAAGATGTAACCTATCTCAACGGCAAAGAGGTGGCAAAAGGGAGTGGATACAACACTCCGCGTGTATATACCATTCCGGGCAATCTAGTGAAAGCGGGAACTAACCTGCTCACAATCCGCATCTCCGACTTCGGAGGCGAGGGAGGCTTCGCCGGACCGGTTGAGAATATGCGGGCCGAGATTGGGGGCGCCACAATTCCCCTTTCAGGCGACTGGACATATCAGGTGGGCGTGGATTTCTCCACACTTCCCCAGAAACCTGCATCGATCGATGGTTCGAGCTATCCGACAGTGCTCTACAACTCCATGCTCTATCCTCTTCATAATCTGCCGATTCAGGGAGTGCTATGGTATCAGGGATGTGCCAATGTAGGGCGTGCAGAGCAATATGAACCCCTTTTCCAGGCACTCATCAACGACTGGCGAGGCCTCTGGGGCAAAGATTTCCCCTTCTATTTCGTGCAGCTTGCCGGCTGGCTCCAGCCCCGCACCGTTCAACCCGATTCCGAATGGGCCGCTCTCCGCAACGCTCAGGCAAAGGCTCTTTCACTCCCCAACACCTCAATGGTCAGCGCCATCGACCTCGGCCACCCGGGGGATATACATCCACGCGACAAGCAGTCGGTGGCCCACCGCCTTGCAATGACCGCTCTCAACCGCGACTACGGCATGAGCGGGATGGAGTATCAGGCTCCCGTATGCACAGGCATGAAGACCGAAGGCGACAAGATGATTCTCTCCTTCGACCGCGACGTTCATCCCACCTCGGCCGCTGTGATCGGCTTCATCATCGGCGATGCCGACGGCAATTTCGCGCAGGCCATGACAGAGATGCCCGACAAGCGCACCGTGGTGCTCTCCTCTCCGAGAATCAAGCGTCCCGACCGCGCCCGCTACAACTGGGCCGATTACCCCAACGGCAACCTATACAGCCGTGCGGGTATCCCCGTGGCACCATTCGCAACCGACAAATGACCACTCCCGCCTTACGTGATCAGGCCGGATGACTGAAAAATAACTGAAAACTGACTGAAAACCACAACTCATAAAATATCAGATCATGAAACCCAATCTTTTGACCCTTCTTCTCCTTGGAGCCCCACTCCTTGTGAATGCAGAAGATATAGTGATATCTACCGACAACACAGGTCTTGTCTACAACGTAGCCGACAATGGCCGTGTCTATCAGAAATACTTCGGCAAAAAGCTCACCAATCCTGCCGATTACGCGGCTATACCCAACGGTCCGGAACTCTACATCACAAGCGGTATGGAGGATTATTTCGAGCCGGCTCTCCATATCAACCATGCCGACGGCAACAAATCAACACTCCTCACCTATACCGGCCATAAGACCTCCACTCTCCCCGACGGAGGGGTGCAGACCGTGATCTCAATGACCGATAAAGAGTATGGCGACAATGTGGATGTGTATTTCATCGCATATCCCAAACAGGATGTGATAAAGACATTCACAGAGATTTCAAATGGCGAGAAGAAACCCATTCAGCTTGAGAAATATGCCTCCTCTATGCTCCACTTTGACCGCGACGCCTACTATCTGAAGCAATTCAACGGCGACTGGGCGGATGAGGTGAACGCTTCGGAGCTACCCCTCTCTTTCGGAAAGAAGGATATAGGCACCAAGCTCGGCACCCGCGCAGATATGTTTGTGAGCCCATTCTTCCAGCTTGCCCTTGATGCTCCCGCCCAGGAGGAGCAGGGTGAGGTGCTTGTGGGCACTCTCGGCTGGACAGGCAACTTCCTCTTTGAGTTTGAAGTGGACCATAACGATCAGCTTCGTGTGATTTCCGGCATCAACCCCTACGCTTCACAGTACACCATCGCAAAGGGTGAGACTTTCCGCACTCCGGAGTTCATATTCACCCTTTCGGGAGAGGGCACCGGCAAGGCGAGCCGTAATCTCCACGACTGGGCCCGCAACTATCAGCTCAATCAGGGTAACGACACCCGCATGACCCTCCTCAACAACTGGGAAGCCACCTATTTCGACTTCGACGAGGATAAGCTCGTGAAGCTTATAGGAGAGGCTAAGGAGCTTGGCGTGGATATGTTCCTGCTTGACGACGGCTGGTTTGCCAACAAATATCCCCGCCACAGCGACACACAAGGTCTCGGCGACTGGGACGAAACCAAGAACAAGCTTCCCAACGGCATCGGACGTCTCACAGAGGAGGCCAAGAAGCAGGGTGTGAAGTTCGGTCTCTGGATCGAACCTGAGATGGTCAACCCCAAGAGCGAGCTCTATGAGCAGCATAAAGATTGGGTGATCACTCTCCCCAACCGCGATGAGTATTATTTCCGTAATCAGCTTGTGCTCGACCTCAGCAACCCCAAGGTGCAGGACTACGTGTTTGGTGTGGTTGACAATCTCATGACCAAATATCCCGACATCGCCTATTTCAAATGGGACTGCAACTCCCCTATCACCAACATCTACTCCAACTATGAGAAAGATCAGGCCCACCTCTATGTGGACTATGTAAGAGGTCTCTACAATGTGCTTGACCGCATCAAAGCCAAATATCCCGACCTCCCGATGATGCTTTGCTCCGGTGGCGGCGGCCGTACCGACTACGAGGGTCTCAAATACTTCACCGAGTTCTGGCCCAGCGACAACACCGATCCAATCGAGCGTCTATTCATCCAATGGGGATATTCACAGGTGTTCCCCGTGAAAGCTCAGAGCGCTCACGTCACCACATGGAACAAGACAGCTCCTATCAAATTCCGCACCGATGTGGCCATGATGGGTAAGTTAGGCTTCGACCTCAATCTCCACGATCTTTCCGAAAGCGATCTGAAATATGTAAAGAACGCCATCAAGGAATACAATCGTCTCAAACCGGTGATTCTCGAAGGAGACCGCTACGGCCTTGTATCACCCTATTCAGGCAACCACACCTCCACAATGTATGTTGGCAAAAACGGCAAGCAGGCAGTGGTGTTCGCATTCGATATCCATCCGCGTTATAAGGAACACACCACAAACGTGAAACTCGAGGGCCTTATTCCCGGTGTGAAATATAATGTGAAGGAGATAAACAAGGAGGATGCCTCCTCTTCGGAAGTGGGTACATACTCCGGCGAATATCTGATGACCGTGGGTCTGCCTATGTTCACCGGCAACAAGCTTTCAAGCCGTATCTACGAACTCAACGCCCGGTAAGAATATCTTAAGGATTATCAATCACCTCAGCCCTATGTGCAGCTGAGGTGATTGATCTGCCTGCTTGCTAAGGAATGCCACACACCGACCGGCGGCACTAATATATAAAACTGACCTCATCAAATCAAATCAAAATATAAATGAAAAGATTCTTGGCATCAGGTGCCTTATTCATATCTTTGTGCTCCTATGGAAGCGTGACAACCCTTAATATCGCTCCCGAAGCCAAAGTGACTGCCTCATCATATCTTGAGGGGCATCTCCCTACAGGTGTCAATGATGGGCTTGCCCGAGTGGCCGGTAAGGGCGACTGGCTCTCCAATGTGCCGCAGATGTTCTGGGGAGAGATTGACTTTCCCTGGGTACGTCTTGACTGGTCTCAACCTATAGATGTCGACAAAGTTGTGATATACGACCAGATATCTACTGACTCCCGCACGGCCGGACTCCGACTCCGCTTCAGCGACGGAACGAAGCAGGAAGTAGTGTGCATACCACAGTCAGGAGCACCCATAGAGGTTGAAATCGGAGGTAAACTCACAGACTATATACTTGTGGAACTTACGGATGGAGATGGTGATAACATAGGACTCTCGGAAATTGAGGTCTACCCTACGCCTGACAGTTGCGGAGATTATGTGTCGCTTGTAAACCCATTTATAGAGACTACACGCGGACGATATTTTTTCTTCATATCCGGTTGTCAGCCACAGGGGATGATTGGGGCCGCCCCCATGACCCGAAATAAGAATCAGGGTGGCGGCGGTTATAATTACAATGATTCTCATATTTTAGGCTTTCCTCAAATCCACGCCTGGATGCTCTCCGGCCTGCAATTCATGCCGGCCACTCCTGCCGCAGCGCCGGAAAAAGGTGAATCAGGATGGCGTTCGGCATTCTCCCACAATGGAGAGATTGCACGCCCGGGCTATCATAGGGTCTATCTCGATGATTACAACGTATGGGTGGAACAGACAGCCACACAACGTACATCTGCCTATCGTATGACATATACCGATGACACAGAAGCCAATCTGCTCTTCATTCTTGGAGGATACGTGGGAACATCAACAATGGTCAACGCTGATGTGAAAGCTGTATCTCCTACACGAATCGAAGGCTCGTTTGACACAACAGGACGACTTTGGGGCGGCCCCGACTTCGTAAGGGTATATTTCGTGGCCGACTTTGACAGGCCATACGAGCGTATAGACTCATGGGACGGCGACAATGTGAAAAGGGATGTAAAACACCTGGTCACATCCACACCGTCGGTGGCTCGCAACGAAGGTATGAGTTATCACGATGCCCCCCCGGCGGGACTCGGCACTGTTTTCTCCGTAAAGAAAGGAGAACCGCTCAACGTGAAAATGGCCATATCCTATGTAAATGTCGAGAATGCGCGTGAGAATATGGAGAGAGAATCCGCCGGACTATCTTTCGATGATATCCGCGGTCAAGCCGAACAGGAATGGAATGAATGGTTCGGAAAAATAGCGGTAGCCGGAGGCTCTCAGCAACAGAGGATCAAATTCTATACCGACTTATGGCACACATTATTAGGGCGCCATAAGATAAATGATTGCAACGGAGAGTATCCCGACCGCACCGAGGGAAAGATTAGCGGAAGGCATATGACAGACTGTAAGCTGAAGATTAAGAAAGTGCCTCTGACTAAAACGGGCGAACCGCTCTTCAATATGTATAATACGGATGCTCTATGGTTGACACAATGGAATCAGAATACACTTTGGGGACTTGCTTGGCCGGCACTTCTTGATGATTTCAG
Organism: uncultured Sangeribacter sp.; assembly: GCA_964513775.1. GTDB lineage: Bacteria > Bacteroidota > Bacteroidia > Bacteroidales > Muribaculaceae > Lepagella. The sequence goes on from CAZEOI010000005.1 coordinate 79,548, forward strand.
CGCTTCAATGATAGAGTATGGCGTAAACGGTGGTCTGATTCCACGTGGACCATGCGGCGGCACATATTCATTCATCATGAGCGGATGTCCCGCCACTTCAATGATAACCAGCGCCTATCAGCGCGGACTCCATCATAAATGGAACCCGGAGAAAGCCTATCCGATACTCAGGAAGAACCACGAGAAAGGGGGTATGCTTGGTTTTAATTTCGACAGCGAGTTTGATTTCTACGACAAAAACGGATATGCCCCGGAGAAAGGGGGACTAACCGTACAGTGGGCTTTCGAAGACTGGGCCCTCTCACAGATGGCCCGTAGGATGGGGAAAGAGAGAGACGCCCGGAAATTCGAGAATAGAGCGAAAGGATGGAGAAAGTGCATACACCCCGACCTGCATTTGCTCCTCCCCAAGAGAAGCGATGGCTCATGGCTTCACACCGACCCGCACAACGGCTGGGGATTTGAGGAGGCAAACTCATGGCAGACCACCTTCGGGCTATCTCATGACCTACCGGGCCTTGTAGAGGAGATGGGTGGAGGAGACATATTATGCGATATGTTAAACCATGCCTTCGAGGAGAGTGTAGAGGGTGACTTTGTAGCAGGTTATGGTAACGGCTATGTAAGCTATGCCAACCAACCCGGCCTATCAACGGCTCATGTGTTCTCACATGCAGGGAAACCATGGCTCACACAATACTGGGTGAGAGAGGTGAAAGAGAGGGCATATGGCTCAATCTCCCCCTCCACGGGATATGGAGGCCACGATGAAGACCAGGGGCAGATGAGTGGGGTAAGCGCACTTATGGCAATAGGACTCTTCTCTGTAAACGGAGGTTCAGCAATGTCCCCACAATATGAAATTACTTCGCCCATATTCGATGAGATTGTAATAAAACTCGATAAAAATTATTACGAAGGAAACGAATTCAGGATTAAGGTGAATGGTAACTCAGCCGAAAACTGCTATATCCAGCGTGCTGAGCTGAACGGGAAGCCACATAATTCCTTCTGTCTGCCACACGAAATCTTCGCCAAGGGTGGCACACTTGAGCTCTGGCTGGGCGACAAGCCTAACACGGAATGGGGTCTCGCTGACTGAATAACGGTAAACAATAACAGACACAATATCTATAAATGAAACGGAATAAAATATATGTAAACTTTGCGCTGACTCTGCTTATGATGCAGACAGGTATGGCGGCTAACTACACACAATATGTTGACCCGTTTATCGGGACAGGCGCCATTGAGGGTGGCCTCTCCGGTAATAATTATCCGGGAGCTACAGTGCCTTTCGGAATGGTGCAGCTAAGCCCCGACACTCATGAAGCACCCGACTGGTATAATGCCTCCGGCTACGACCACAACGACAGCCGTATCTACGGCTTCAGCCATACGCGTCTGAGCGGCACGGGAGCCTGCGACTTGATCGATATCCTCCTGATGCCTACAACAAGCGACCTCCGTGTATCCTCCTTCAGCCACGACAATGAGGAGGCTCACCCCGGATATTACAAAGTGCGCCTCGCCGACGAGGGGATCGACTCCGAACTCACCGCCACTAAACGCACCGGCATTCACCGCTACACATATCCTGCGGGGAAGGAGCGCAAGGTGTGGCTCGACCTCGACCACTCGGCTCAGAAAGGGAGCTGGGACCGCCGTATCATCAACGCACAGATACGCCAGACCGGACCCAACACATTGGAGGGATACCGTGTGATAACCGGTTGGGCAAAACTCCGTAAGGTTTACTTTGTAATCGAATTTTCAGAGCCGATAGCCGATATGAAACTCTTCGACAACGATGGCCGGGAATATACAGATGGAGCCTCTAACGTGATAAACGGAAAGTCTCCACGCGCCCTGCTCTCATTCGGCAAAGATGGCAAACCGGTGATGGCGAAGGTGGGATTGAGCGGCGTCAGCATTGCCAATGCCCGCGAGAATCTTGCAAAAGAGGCTGCTTCCGACAATTTCGACCAATATGTGGCTGCCGCAGACAAGGCTTGGGAAGATCAGCTCGGCAAGATCGAGGTGGAGGGAGATCCCGAACAGATGAAGACCTTCTACACGGCTCTCTATCACACGATGATCCAGCCCAACACATTCTCCGATGTAAACGGCGAATGGATGACACCCGACTATTCTGTGGCGAAAGTCCCGGGAGGGGAGACACAGTACACCACATTCTCGCTCTGGGACACTTATCGCGGCGCCCATCCTCTATACACAATCATAGAGCCGGAGCTGACCCGTGACTTCGTAAACAGCATGATACGCCATTACGACTATTACGGCTATCTTCCCATCTGGCATCTATGGGGACAAGACAACTACTGCATGATCGGCAACCATGCCGTGCCGGTGGTGGTGGACGCGGTGATGAAGGGGATTCCGGGCATAGATCCCGCTCATGCCTGGGAGGCTGTGAAGAACAGCTCCACACAGTCGCATCCGAACTCACCCTTCCACGTATGGGAGAAATATGGCTATATGCCCGAGGAACTTCAGACCCAATCCGTATCTATCACTCTGGAGATGGCTTTCGACGACTGGTGTGCGCAGCAGCTTGCCCAAAGCGTAGGTGACACCGCCGAGGCTGAAAGATTCGGGAAACGTGCCCAATTCTACCGCAACCTCCATAACTCCAATGGCAACTTCTTTGCTCCCAAGGATCAGAACGGCAACTGGATAGAGCCATTCGACCCGCTGAAATATGGAGCCAACGGCGGAAACCCCTTCACCGAAGGTAATGCATGGCAATACTACTGGTATGTGCCCCACGATGTGGAGGGTCTTATAGAACTGACCGGCGGAAAGAAGGCATTTGCCGACAAGCTCGACACTTTCTTCACCCTTACCGACACATCGGGCGAGAAGAATGACAATATCTCCGGACTTATCGGCCAGTATGCCCACGGCAACGAGCCGAGCCATCACGTGGCTTATCTCTATAATTATGCCGGACAACCCGAGAAGACGCAGGATATGGTGAATCGTATCATGACCGAGCTTTATAACAATAATTTCAACGGTTATGCCGGCAATGACGACTGTGGCGAGATGTCGGTGTGGTATGTGTTCTCCGCACTCGGCTTCTACCCCGTGAATCCCGCCGGTGGTGAATATTCAATCGGCACTCCCCTCTTTGACCGGGCCGTGATTCATCTCCCCTCCGGTAAAGACTTCACCATCACAGCCGACCGCAAGGATAAGAATCACAAATCACACAAAGTGAAACAGGTGAAACTAAACGGTAAGCCGGTGAAAGACTGGAAACTCCCCCACTCAAGTCTTATGGATGGAGGTTCGCTCGATTTCACTTGTAAATAACACCCGATAGCAGCTGCTAAACATACAACATTAATGCTTGGCAGCTGCCAATTTAATAACTTTATTCATACCTGTCAACATACTTATGACTATCAGAAAAACTATAGCGACATTCGGAGCGGCATGCCTGGCATTGAGCGCATGGGCCTATCCGTTGAACATAGCCGACGGTGACGTTGAGGTGCAGTTTGACCCCGTATCGAAGACACTCTCCTACACTCATAAGGGGAAGCCTGTGGCAACCGGATCCTTTATAACCGCCACTCTCTCCGACGGCCGCGAGATTGACTCCCGCAACTATCCCGTAGTTACTCTCAACAAGAATAATGTGATAGACGGCTACGGCAACGGAAGGGTGTACACCTATACTTATTCCGGCGCTTATCCCATGATCGAGCAGAATATTTACGTATATCCTCTCATGGATTATTTCATGGTGGAGACGGTGCTCTCAGGCGACGGTAACGAAGCCTCACACATCTCCCCCATCGTGACAGAGACCCCACTGGCGCTACCCTTTGCAGAGCGTGGCAACCGAATCTACGATATGCCATTCGCCAACGACAACTGGGCCACATTCAGCACCCATGAGATGAAAGCAGGTGAACCTGTGACATCCTGCGAGGCTACCGTGCTCTTCAATGAGAATAGCCGCGACGCACTCCTGATAGGTTCCGTAGATCATTCCACATGGAAATCGGCCGTTAATGTCAACCCTGCCTCCACAAATAAAGTTGGCACCCTCGACGTTCAGGCCGGATATATCAGCGACCGCACATGGGATAAGTTTAACGATGATAAATCATCGGCAAGCCGTCATGGTGTGGTGAAGGGTGAACGTGTGGCCTCACCCCGTTTCATGGTGGGCTATTCACCCGATTGGCGCGATGCTTTGGAAGCCTATGGAGAGGCCAACACAGTGGTGTGTCCCAAGATGGAATGGACCAAAGACAACGCTCTTTTCGGTTGGCAGAGCTGGGGAGGTATGGAGTTTGCGCTCAACTACGAATCGGCAATGAGCCTTCTCGATTTCTATGAGAAAGAGCTTATTCCGGCAGGATTCACTAACAAAAGCGGTCGCACGCTGATGGTGCTTGATTCAGGCTGGACCGCACTTAACGACGACCAGTTGCGCGATTATGTAGCTAAGTGCAAGAGTGCCAACATGGTGCCCGGTATATACACCACTCCCTTCTCCTACTGGGGCAGCGAGCAGGACGCCATAGACAACCGCGACTGGGAGGGTGGCAAATTAGGTGAGATGGCCTTGAAATCTGACGGGCGCTACCGCAAGATCAACGCCGTTTCACTCGACCCCACACATCCGAAGGTAAAGGAATGGAATGAACGTACATTCAAAAAATTCCGCGACTTAGGGTTTGAATTTGTAAAGATCGACTTCATGAACAATGGTTCTCAGGAGGCTGACAGCTTCTATCTTCCGGAGATCACCACCGGCATGCAGGCCTACAATTATGGCATGGATTATCTCGTGGATATGGCCGGCGACATGATGCTCGACTTCTCTATCGCGCCTGTATTCCCGGCCAAGACACATGTGCGCCGCATCGGTTGCGATGCCTGGGGCGATCTCTCGCAGTCGATGTACACACTCAACTGCATCAACGGTTCATGGTGGCTCGACCGCTGCTATGCTTTCAACGACCCTGACCATATGACACTCTCGAAAGTGGCACTCAACGGCAAAGGTTCGAACGATGAGAACGAGGCCCGTATACGCTACACCTGCGGTCTTCTCACGGGCATGACACTTCTCGGTGGCACCTATGCCTACAACGGCCCTGAGAAAGATTACAACGGAGGTAAACACCGCGTTGTAGGCACTGATGAGGAGCGTGCCCGCGTGGTGGAGTTCGCATCCAACAAAGACCTTATGAAGATGGGCAATATAGGCAAGACATTCCGTCCGGTGGAGGGTAAGTTCAGCAACAAGGCCACTCTTTTCAGTAAGGATGATGTGACGGTAGACAACGAGTTTGTCTATGACAATGGGGATGACTTCTACTATGTGGTGTTCAACTATGCCACAGAGCCGTCATCCAAGCTCACTAAGAAGCCTGATTTCGCCCGCATAGGAGTAAACCCGAATCTCTATAGCGAGGTGAAGGAACTTTGGAACGGCACAGTCACCACCCCTGCGGAGCTCCTTGTAGAGGTTCCGGCCAAAGATGTGCGCATCTACCGTTTCTCTAAGCAAGGATGTGACAAGTAAGGATATTTCCCGGTAATGCTTATTAATAATCATTACCGATATTAATAATCATTACCGGGAAATAACGAAAGGCAATTGCCAGAATCGAGTAGGTCGGGAAACGAAAGTTTTCTGACCTACTTTCGTTTCCTTT
>CAZEOI010000006.1:0-78486 GCA_964513775.1 uncultured Sangeribacter sp.
GAATGACAGTGACCTCTCATTCAAATATCGTGGAGATTTGAGACCGGCAAAGTGGATTGATCTCTCGTTTGGCGTCAATGTGCTCAACCGACGCACTAAAAGTCAGGCCTACAGTACATATGGCAACATCAACTCATTTATGAACTATGAGAGCATGTATAACACCGATGGTTCCCTATCCCGTATGGAAGCCGACATTTATCCGGGGGAGAGTGTCTTGACCGAATCTATATATGCCCTTAAGGATCCTTCCTACAATTTCATAGAGGAAATGGGTATGAATTACTCAAAATATCGTTATACAAATGTACGTACTTTCCTCGATGCCACTATTCACCTTCCCGTGGAGGGTTGGACCGTGCAGGGGCAATTTCAATATGAAGATATTTATTCCCGCACTAAAACCAGATATAATAAAGAGTCGCAGTTTGTAAGAAGCCTTTATGACCTCTATACCACAGCTGAGACAACCATGAAATGGGTGGAAGACCCTGACTTTGATCTGTTTGAAGCTATGATGGATCCTAATTTCGATTGGGATGCATATCTCAGTGATCCTTATTTCGGCATGATACAAGTGGCTAATACTGAAGTAACTCACAACGTTCCATACGGTGATATACTTCAGACCACTACCATGCAGAGTCAGTTCTATACGTTCAGGGCTCAGACGCATTATGAAAAATGTTTTCTCGAACGTCATAATATAGACTTGCTCGCAGGTCTTGAATATCGGCAGACACACACAGCCTACGACAATAACCTTCTCTACGGCTACGATCACGATACCCAGACTAATCTGAATCTTCTTACCGGTTGGAGCTTTATCAATAATCCAGTCACCGGAGTTATGGGAACTAACTATCCTGTGTCGGGGGCGCCGAGTTCTTTCGACACTTCAGACACAACTCACCGCTACTTCTCATATTATTTCACGGCGAACTATGTGTATGATTCTCGCTACTCTGTGTTTGGTTCCTATCGTGTTGACAAGGCTGACTTATTTGGTACGGATCCTAAGTTCCGTTCTCGTCCGCTATGGTCATTGGGTGCATCATGGAATGCCCATAATGAGTCTTTCTTACGAGATCTTACCTGGATGGATGTGCTGAAACTTCGTGCGAGTTATGGACTTACAGGAAATATTGACTCCTCTGTGTCTTCCTACTTGACAGCTACACTAAGCAATAACAGAATAAATGGTGCTAATAGCGGCACACTTAACACTCCTCCCAATGATCAGCTACGCTGGGAAAAAACTTCTACATGGAATGTCGGTCTTGATTTTGGATTCCTTAACTTCAGAATAAATGGTTCTTTGGACTTCTATCGGAAGAATGGCTCTGATTTACTTACGGATACGGATCTCGATCCGACTACCGGATGGACTTCTTTACGCATAAACTCCGGCAAGATGACAAATACCGGTGTGGAACTTGCTCTTAACGGAGTGATACTTCAGGCGCGCTCACGCCGAGATTTGGGTATAAGTCTCGGTGTTAATGCGGCCTACAATAAGAATAAAGTCACCGGAGTGTCTCACAAGGCCGCTTCCGGCAGTGAATATCTTAGTATGTCGCTCCATGAGGGATTTCCTCTCAATTCTCTATTTTCAATAGACTATGCCGGACTTATTGACGTGGACGGCACAAAATTCGTAGGTTGGAAAGATTCTGAAGGAAATGTACATACGGAAAGTACAGGAAGCGGTGTCTTCACCATCGAAGACTGTATATTCTCCGGTACATACACACCGACATGGAGTGGGTCTATAATGCCAGAATTGCGTTGGAACGGCTTTAGTTTATCCGCTATGTTGAATTTCTATGCTGGCCACTATATGCGTACAGACAACGATGTCTGGAATAATTCAATTGGAAATGGTAGCGGTTATAAATCTATATTTGGAAATGCTGCTGTGAGCCGAGATTTGCTCAAATACTGGGAAGACGGTACAGATGAAGTGCCTGCTAATGGATATATGCAAATACATAATGGTAGCAATATTTCTGCCGGACGTCTACGTAACACCAACGTGGAGCATGCCGACTATATGAAGTTGCGTAATGTTGTGGTAGGATATAGTTTCGATAAAAAATTGTGCCGTAAGATAGGATTAAATGATCTGCGCTTGAGATTTCAGGCCAATAACTTATGGACATTGGCGCGTAATAAATATGGTATAGATCCGGAAGCCTACAATATTTATAGTGGTTATCATAGCTATAAAACTCCCCGTAGTTATACTGTTAGTCTCTTCTTCAATATTTAATACCCTCACTTTCATGAAAAAGATAATAATAATGGCCGCAATTGCCGCTGTGATTTCACTGACAGCTTGCGACAGTAAACTTGATATAAAACCCCTCGGGAAAACCACACTTGATAAAGTGGAAGACTTGGAGTCTCTTCTTAATCAAATGCCTATGCTCAATGATGGCAGCGAGGTTTTCGACCTTGAGTTGATATGCAACGATTGTTATTGGAGTTGGCGAGGAGTTCCTGAAATGTTGAGTAATAAACAAAGTGAGTCATATGCTTATCTTACATATGACGAAAGTATCGACCGTGCTAATCTTGAGGACTCCAACACCCGATACAACACACTATATAGCCTTATCAACTATATGAATGTAGTGATTTCCAAGATGCCTAACGCCAAAGGAGATGATTCACGCAAGGCTCAGCTTATTGCAGAGGCCAAAGTGCTCAGAGCTTGGTATCACTTTCTTCTTGTCAATATCTATGCTCAACAATATGATGCCGCTACAGCCGATGAGCTTGGCGGAATCCCTTATGTGGATAATACCAATGTGCAGGAACAGAAGACAAAGCGTTCACTCTATGATACATACCGGATGATTCTTGAGGATTGTTCTGATGATGTCATAGCCGATTTATACCAGGGAAGTGTCTCTGATCCCTGCCGTTTCGGAAGCGATTTCGGATATGGTGTTCGTGCAAGAGTGCTCTATCAGATGAAGCGCTATGAGGAGGCTCTTGATTATGCCAATAGGGCGCTTTCTGTAAACGGAAAGATTGAAGACCGTTCTGTTCTTGAATCGACATGGAAGTGGACTCTCACGGAATATTCTGATAATAATTATTATCTTATGTATTCCAATAATTCTAATCTTGGCGATTTCTACGGATATGTGGTTTCACCGGAGGTTGCTGAATTGATTTCACCTGATAGTTATTTGTCATTGTATCATTATGTTGATGGTGAATCTGCCTGGGGTGATCCATATCCCTCAACTCCGGCAAACAGTATGCAGTGTCAGGTGAGTGATATTAGATGGAATGTATATGGTCTAAGGTCAGAATCGATGTATTTCCTTTCTGCCGAGTGTCTGATACGAACCGGTAAAATTCAAGCCGGCCTCGACAGATTGGATAAAGTGCTTGAAAAAAGGATAGCGGGTTATGAAAAATACTCTCTTCAGACTATGACTGAAAAGGAGGCTATGAAGGTGTTCCGAAACGAAAAACGAGTGGAATTCATGAATACATTTGAGAATTTCTTCGATTGTAAACGATGGAACTCAGAACCGGAATATGCAGCTGATATAGTTCGCGACCTATCTGATATCGGAGGAGAAGATTATGGTGTCTATACACTTAAGCCGGGTTCTCCTATATGGGTACGTCCATTCCCCTTGAATGCAGTTAACTATAATTCATCTCTAACAAATAATTATTAAAATGAAAAAAACATTCCTGCTGTTAGCCCTCCTTGCAACTGCCATAGGAGCAATGGCACAAACGGATTTTCGCCATATTACATTCGAAGAGGCGAAAGCAGCTGCAAAGGCTGAAAACAAAATGATTTTTGTTGATTTCTACACTCAATGGTGTGGACCTTGCAAAATGCTTGCTAAAAAGGTGTTCCCTACTCAGGAGGTTGGTGACTTCCTTAACGCCGGGTATGTGTGTTTAAAATTGGATGCCGAAAACGAAGGTAGGGAGCTTGCTCAAGCTATTAAGGTTGATGCTTATCCAACACTTGCTGTTTTTAATGCTAATGGTGACATGATTGGTTCCTTTGCCGGATATAAGGAGGGTGTAAACTTCATAAATTCGGTAAAGGAAATCTCCGATCCCAACTTAAAACCGGAGGTGGTGGAACAGAAATATCTTGCCGGAGATCGCACACCGAGTGTTGTTCAAGCTTATGCGGGAAATAAATATGAAGAGGATCGTAACTGGGAACAACGTAAGGCTAAAGTGGAACCGATTATTTCTGAATATTTCGAAAGCCTCTCTGATGCAGATCGTCTCAGCCCTGATAATGTTTTCATATTCACTTCGTATACTTTCGATTTCGAATCTCCACGTGCGCAGTTTTTAATTAAAAACCGCGACAAATTCGATCCTGCAGTTAAGGAGGGGGTAGAGAGTGCAATAAGTCAGGTGATGCTTTCAAAAGCTATTGATTATTTCTCTGAGAATAATCTTGCAGACTCTGCGAATTATGCTAATTTCAAGGCTTTTGAAAAATGTCTTAAGGATACCGGACTATATGATAAATATGGTGTGTATCTTCTATTCGCGGAAAATCGTCGCACATCCGGTGATGACCAATATCTTGATTTTTGTGATAAAAACTTCAGCTCTCTCGATGACACCGGTGTGTATTATTTAGTTACACAACTTCCGCAGTTGGTTACTTCAGATACCAAAGAGCAAAAGGCTAAGATATCTAAGCTTATACGCAAACATCTCGTCGAGATGCAGGCCTCAAATATCTATAGTTCCGGCATGACTCTATACCGTCTTGAGGCTGATGAGTAAAAGTAAAAAACAGTTTTCATTTACTATAAAGTGAGTGAACTCCCTGCGAGAGGCAGAGAGTTCACTCTTATTTCTTATTCGGATGTGTTGAGATCAGATACTTATTTTAACGACCTTTGTTGATGATTATATTGAATTCGTTGCCATCGGGGAGAGTGGTTTCGAGTGTAAGATTCTTACCTTGCAGTGTCAAAGGTGCGTTGTTGATAGATTCGATGGTTTTGGTGTCTGTGGTGCCGTAAATAGTTACGACGGATCCGGTATAACCACTCATCACGACAATCAGGATATCGTTGCTGCCTTCTTTGTTAGGCTCGGCATATATGAATGCTGCGGCCTGACCGTTGTTTCCACCGTTTATCATAGTCGACAGCGGCACGAGATTAAGCACAGTCTGGGCTGCAGTACCGGTCTGGTATACCTGTTGAGCGTTGAGGTTGTAGGCACCGGCTATCTGTACGTTCTGAATATTATCGATAGTGGCGGGGAGATTGTAATCCGGTTGACGAACATTGACATTGGGGAGATTTGAGAGAGCTTGGTAAGCCTCCTTCAGGTTCATTGCTGATACGCTTATCGATATGCCCAAGATAGCGATAATTGATAGAATAATCTTTTTCATAGTGTATATAATTAAGAACAGACACATTGAAGTAATGTGTCTTCCTATAAAACAAAGCCATCAGATGGTTGGTTCGACACAGCTCTGTAATCAAACTAATAATCTCGTTTATGAAAGTGTCTGAAGTGCGCGTCTTTTCGCAGAGTCAGAGTATAGTAATTCCATCTCGTGCAATTTCTTTAAGGAAGCGGGGATTCATTCTTGAATGTCGATGAATTAAATCCACCGAAGTATGAAGTAAGTTTTCAAGGTATCTGTGCAATGCACTTAGAACAAATATTTTAGGGGGCATATCAACGAGCAAATCAATATCGCTCTCAGGAGTGTTATCTCCACGAGCCACTGATCCAAACAACGTGAGTCCGGTTACTCCATACTCTTTTTGGATAGTAGGCAAATATTTACGGATGGTAGATATGCACTCCTCTTTCTTCATTTTATTGATATGAAAAAAGCAACCATCATCTTAATGATTATGGCTGCCTTTCCGATTTTTTGCGGAGTGACCGAGATTCGAACTCGGGATACGCTTTTGGCGTATACACGCTTTCCAGGCGTGCCTCTTCAGCCACTCGAGCATCACTCCAAATTCCTTGTCGCCTCAGGCGGCGATTGAATTACACCGCGAAGTTAACGCTTTTATTTGATTTGACAATATATTTTCTCATTTTTTTTGTAATTTTGTGGAAATTTCCATATCAGCCTTGCACATTCAAGGTGTGAATCAAGGAAATTATAACTAAAACTATAACTATTCTATAAACGCCATGCGCCTGAATGATCGTTGCCGCTGCCTCGGCTCATTTGCCATAATCGGAATTTTGCTCGCTTCCTGCTCCAAAAAGCAGGTAGTAGCCGAGACTCTTCCTGATGATTTCAACCAATTGCCGGATACGGCAAAGGTGGCTCATATGATGGATATCGTCGCCCCAGATTCGGTGGCCCGGTTCATTTGTGATGCCGCTCTTGGAAAAAGCGATGTGGCGAAAATTGACACTTTTGCGATTGCCACAGCTTATGCTTATGAACATTACGCCGATTCCTGCCTGATATCTTTCAGTCAGGAGCTGGACGACTATTCGGCCAATCTTCCGCTTGCCGACAAGATGGAGATCTATAAGCAAGCCGGACAATCTGACCCTCAACGGCTGGGCTATGAGCTTGGTCTTGAATATGTGAACTATATACGTAGCAACAAGACCGATGCTGCAAAGGTGAAAGAGGAGATCGAGGCGTTCCGTGTGGCGTGTGCCGACGATTCCCTAATGTATGTGAGATTTATAAAAGGATTCAAGACCGTTCTTCAGGCAGACCGTGGTAAAGACCTCCCTGAAGATATATATAAAATGTTTATTAATTACTGATTTTTAGTTGTAATGAAGACTATAGCAGAATATTCAGCGGATATTGAATCCGCTATCCGTTCGCTCAGTTTCCCTGACGGGAAACTTGGCTCTCTTTATCAACCCATTGAATATGCTCTCTCTGCAGGTGGAAAGAGAATACGTCCGGTGCTTTTGCTCATGAGTGCAGATGCTTTTGGCGGAAAAGCTCCTGAAGCTATTCGTCCTGCTGTTGGCATCGAGACTTTCCATAACTTTACTCTCCTGCATGACGATGTGATGGATAATTCCGATGTGCGTCGTGGTCGCCCCACCGTACATAAGAAATATGACGCAAATACCGCCATCCTCTCCGGCGACACTATGCTTACTCTCGCCACCCAATATGTGTCGGAGGTAGACAATGCTCTCCTTCGCGAGGTGCTTGACACGTTCAACAGCATGGCTATCGACGTTTATGAGGGTCAGCAACTCGACATGGACTTCGAGAAAGCTGACAAGATCGCTCTCAGCGATTATCTGGAGATGATAGAGGGGAAGACCGGATCTCTTCTGGGTGCCGCTGCTAAAATAGGTGCCCTCATCGGCGGTGCCTCGCAGGAGGATGCCAGACTGATGTATGAATTCGGTGTGATGACCGGCTTGGCTTTCCAGATACAGGATGACTGGCTCGATACGTTTGGCGATGCCACGACATTTGGAAAGCCTATCGGTGGCGACATACTTAACGGTAAGAAGACATACCTCTACGTTGCGGCTCTTGAAGAGGGTGGCCAGACTGCGGAAGCTCTCCGTGTGGCTTTCAATATGCCTGCCGGCGATTCGAAAGTTAAGGTAGTGACCCGTCTTTATGAGAAGATCGGGGTTGGAGAGAAGAGTAAGAAGGCTGTAGGCCATTATTCTTCCAAGGCTCTCAAGGCTCTTAATGCCACTTCTCTTCCTGAGGAAAAGAAAGAGGCTTTCCGTAAATTGGCTGAGAAACTTATCGGACGTAAGAAATAATCATCATAACAATGATCGACACCCATACACATCCATACCTCTCTCAATTTGAGGAAGGAGGCGCGGACGCGGTGACTCGAGCCATCGACAATGGGGTTGCGCATATGGTGCTCCCCAATGTCGATGCCTCTACAATTGAGCCTATGATGGCTCTTCATCACCGTTTCCCCGACCATACCTCCGTGGCCATGGGGCTGCATCCCACGGAAGTTGGCGATGATTGGGAGACAGTGGTCGACGATATGGAGCGGCTTCTCGATGACGGTGGTTTTGTGGCTGTCGGAGAGGTAGGGATTGACCTTTACTGGGAGAAAGATCGTAAGGCTGAGCAGATGCAGGCTTTTGCAAGGCAGCTGCGTATTGCCTCCCGACTCAATCTGCCGGTGATAATACATTGCCGGGAGGCTCTTGAGGAGACACTGCAGGTGATTTCAGAGGTGCAGCCCGATGTGCCGCTAATCTTTCATAGCTTTACAGGTTCGCCTGATGATGTGCGCCGCATTCGCGAGGTGTGCGACCCCATGTTTGGCATAAACGGTGTTGTCACGTTCAAGAATGCCAAAGAGATAAGGGAGGCTCTCCCTCTGATTGGTCTCGACCATATTTTATTGGAGACAGATGCTCCATATCTTGCTCCGGTGCCCTTTCGAGGCCGTCGCAACGAACCGGCTTATGTGACTCATACCTGTGCGAAGATTGCGGAGGTGATTGGTGTTAGTCCGGAAGAGGTGGAGAAGGCCACCGACATGAATGCAAAAAAACTTTTCGGAATATGAATGTTCCTCTCGCCATAGTGTCGCTCCCATTGCATCAGCCGGTGGCAATATTTCTGCTCGTGCTGTGCATAATCCTGATATGTCCGATTATTTTCAGGCGTCTCAGGATTCCTCATATCGTGGGTCTGATACTTTCGGGAGTAGCCGTAGGTCCCTACGGATTCAATATTCTGGAGCGTGATTCAAGTTTTGAGATTTTCGGTCAGGTCGGCATCCTCTACCTGATGTTTCTTGCGGCTGTGGAGATTGATATGTTTCACCTTCGTAAGAATCTGAAACATGGCATATGGTTTGGTTTGCTCACGTTCATAATCCCGATGGTGTTGGGAATATTCGGCACCCGACTTGCTTTCGGTGCATCGTGGACCACGAGTGTGCTTGTAGCCTCCATGTATGCCTCCCATACCCTTATATCTTATCCTATTGTAAGTCGCTTCGGCCTTCAGAATGCCCGTCCGGCCGTGATAGCGGTGTGTGCCACGATTGTAGCTGTTATGCTCGCGCTCCTCACGCTTGCCGGCGTTGTGGAGGCTGCTGAAGGGAGCTTCAGCTTAGGCCATGCCTTCAGGCTTATTCTTCTCATGGCTGTGTATGCCCTCGTTGTGGGAGTCTCATTCAGATTTGTCACACGATGGTTTTTCAGGAGGTTCAGCGAACAGGTGAGTCAGTTCATCTATGTATTGGCCATGGTGTTCGTTGCTTCCCTTCTTGCCCAACTGATAGGTCTTGAGGCTATTTTAGGCGCGTTCTATGCCGGCTTGGTCTTGAATAGATTTATCCCCGACAGATCAGGACTTATGGGGCGCATTAATTTCGTAGGCAATGCCATATTCATCCCCTATTTCCTGATCGGTGTGGGTATGCTCATCAACGTGCATGTCATCTTCAAGAGCTGGCAAGTGGGGTGGGTCGCTCTGAATATGGTGGCTGTGGCTATGGCTTCCAAGTGGATTGCCGCTTACCTGGGTGCCCGCATTTTCGGTATGGGACGTAATGACCGAAGCATTATGTTCGGTCTTACATCCGGAAAGGCCGCTGCCACGATTGCCGCGACAATGATAGGTTTTCAACACGGACTTCTCAACGAAGATATGATGAACGGTGCGGTGCTTATGATTCTTGTGTGTTGCATAGTCTCCACTGTCACTACTCAAGAGGCCGGTAAACATCTGAGAATAGAGCGTACAGAAGAGGAGCTGGCATCTGAAGGGATGCGAACTCCCGGGGTGTTTGCACGCCAGCTTGTGGCTGTGGCTAACCCTGTCACGGCTGAAGGACTTATGCGTATGGCTCTGCTTATGCGAAACCGTAACAATCAAAACGAAGTCACCGCACTTTTCGTGCGCAACACAGATGACGCACGTATTGTGTCGATGGGTCGCAATGCGTTGCGACAGGCCGTGGCCGCGGCTCAGGCTGTGGATATTGAGGTGAAGGATATCGAACGATACGATGTGAATGTGGTGGCTGGAGTCACCAACGAAGCAAAGCAGAACAGAAGCACCGACATCATGATAGGTATGCACCGTAAGGCTAACGTGGTAGATAGTTTTTACGGCGCTATGATTGAGCAACTTATTCAGAACACCCACAAGATGATAATAATGTCGAGATGCTACATCCCGGTTGATACTATCTATAAACTTGTGGTGTTGGCTCCCGACAAGGCTGAATATGAAACGGGATTCCAGACGTGGGTGGAGCGCATTGGCAATCTCTCGTCACAACTCGCCTGCAAGGTTATCTTCATGTCAAGTGAAACCACGTGTGAGTTTATTCGCAATATTCTTGATTATGAGAAGTTTTCAATACGTCAGGAGTATCGCACTGTGCAGGGATGGGACGATTTTATCGTTGAGAGCAAGGAGATTGGCGAGGAAGACCTCTTCATCATCATTGGGGCCCGCAAGGATTCCATCTCCTACACCGGTGAATTTGAGAGTATGCCTGCGTTCCTTTCACGTAACTTCGCCCATCATAACATGGTGATGATTTATCCGGCTCAGTTCGGCGAGATGTCGTGATAAGAAGTTCATATAACTTTAACATAAACAAAATTATGAAGAAACTAATTTTTATTGCTTTAGGTGCGGTGGCACTCGCAGGATGCAGTTCCAATAAGAAGGATACTGTGGCCGATACCGATTCCATAGTGACTGAGAATGTCGCGGATGAGGCTGTGGCCGAAATGCCGTCGGTTTTCCTTAACAAAGATAGCATTGGGACGGTCTATGTGGGTATGCCTCTGGGTGAAATTCCTCAGCATGTTGACGGATTATACACCCGGCGTGAGAATGGAGCGAGTCTTGATGCCGTCACAATTGAATTCATTCAGGATGACCACGCCCGCTTCGTTGCATATGATTTTGGCGAGGGTAAGATAGATGTGATAAATCTCATAGGGCCCGATGTAAAGGTCAAGACTATAAAGGGTGATGTCGGAATTGGCGATTCTATGGCAACCGTGCTTGATCTTCCCGGAGTGAAGCCCGAGTGGAGTGGCTTGGATGGCAACGGAATGTGGTATTGGACTTGGGAGGGTCTGTGGTTTGCTCCGGCTCAGGAAAATCTGTCGCAAGGATTGTTGCAACGTCTCTATCATTCAGGACAGGCCCCTACAATTCAGGATTTCCGGGATGAGAATGTGACCATCGGATTCATAGGCACCGGTCTGCCGTTCTGACAAGAGAATAAGAAATATGATTATGTGAGACCTCATCAGTCCGAAGCACGGGTTGATAATCCTAAAGGGCTATTGCGAAAATAAGTAGCTACTTAATGATTTGCAATTGCGATCATAGTATCTCGTAGTCATTCTGTAGTCATAATAACTCGCAGTCATTATTAAGAAGGGCACCGCGTCAAAAGATGCGGTGCCCTTCTTTATTACGGTAGGTCTGGTGTCATTTCATTCCGTCTATGAGTGAGGCATCCCCAACCACCCATACTATATCCCCCTCGCGTAGCACGGTTGTTGAATCCGGCTGTTCAAACTCATCTTCTCCTCGTTGCACCTTCACTATCATACTGTAGAAATCTGTGCGGAGATTTGTCTTTCCGAGTGGCACATTGATGATCGGGGAATTTGCAGAGAGCTTTATGCTGCGGAGCACGATTTCAGGCTGAGTGACTGTGAGCGACTTCACAGCTCTCTCCGAGCTTTCTATATCATCGTTAAGCTTCTTTATCTGTTCATCATTACCGATCACTCCGAGTACATCACCGGGGAAAATTCGGGCATCGATGGAGGGTAGGGGAATAAACATGTCGCCACGCTGGATACTTGACACGCTTACCCCATAGTCGGAGCGTAGTCCGGAGTCTTTGAGTTTATCTCCCACGAAGGGTGTGCACTGGCCAACTTCAATGAAAGCTTGATGAAGGTCGCTTACGAGCTTATTGTTAAGTCCGAGACGCGTGTTCTCCCGGATGTTTAGGTTGTTGATAAACTTCTCCTCCATATGTCCGTAGCTGGTTATCAGCTTTGACGATGCAAAAGCCATGATGAGCCCGAATCCGATAAGCCCTGTCACCCATGCTATCATCGAATTGTAGGCAATCGTCATAAGGTAGACAATAAAGAGAAGCGTTATCAGGTATCTTATGATGCGCATAGCCACGAGAGGCACTGCATAGAAGCTTGCGGCATCGTGAAGACGCTTCTTCTCGTCGGGTTTGGTGCCACTGAAAGAGAGGGCTATAAGGAAAGGCAGCATGCACACGAAGGTGATGACTGTTGCCGAAAGTCGTCCCCATTCTCCGAGGTAGTCCTCACAAAGTGGGAACAGGAATTGACGTGAGACGAGCACAATTGCTAAAAGCACAACTGAATAGAGCACTATGCGCCACATATAACGAGATAGGATCTCATGCCATAGACGCTTTGTCTCGCTGGCATCGGTCACCTGTTTCGAATATCTGTCGATAAGGAATGTTAGCCCTTTGGGAAGATGACGCTCTACAAAGCTATAGGCCGGTTGCGACATCTTTACAAAATAAGGGGTGGTGAAGATCGTGATCACCGACACGGCCACTATGATTGGATATAGACTTTCCTGAAGCACGCCGAGGCTCATGCCGAGCGACGCTATGATGAAAGAGAACTCACCGACCTGAGTGAGGGTGAAACCGCTCTCGATAGCCACTTTGAGCGACTGTCCCGTAGCAAGCATACCCAACGTGCCGAACACGATCATACCTACTATCACCACTACAGCCAAAAGCAAGATCTCGCTCCAATACGTAGCGAGGATGGCAGGATCTACCATCATGCCCACGGAGATGAAGAATACGGCTCCGAAAAGATCTTTCACCGGTTGCACCACTTTCTCCATTGACTCTGCCACCATGGTGCCTGCGAGAATCGAACCCATGACGAAGGCTCCTAACTCAAGGGAGAATCCACACATCACCGAGAAAATGGCCATCGAGAAGCATAGCCCCATCGCCACCACAAGGAGTGTCTCGGAATTAAGATAGCTTTTCACGCGGGTGAAGAATGTAGGAAGCACGTAGACGCCCACCACAAACCAGATTATAAGGAAGAATAGGAGTTTGCCTACAGAGAAGAGCAAATCCTTACCCTCCACATTGCCCATTGCCAGCGAAGATAGAAGCACCAGCATAAGCACGGCGAAGAGGTCTTCTATGATAAGCACGGCAAGCACGAGCGACGCGAATTTCTTCTGCCTGAGTCCTAAGTCGGATAGGGTCTTGAGGATAATGGTGGTCGACGACATTGAGATCATACCGCCGAGAAATATGCAGTTGATTGAGTTGAGTTGCAAGATCTTTCCCACTCCGAATCCTGCGAAAGTCATGCCGCAGATTATTATGAGTGCCGTTATTACGGCTGAGGAGCCGGAATTCATGAGTTTCTTGAAACTGAACTCCAGACCTAAAGTAAACATCAGCACGACAATGCCGAGATCTGCCCAAAACTCAATATTGTCAAGATTGGAGATGGAGGGGAGATAGACAAATTTGGGACTGGCGAGAAATCCGGCAAGGATATATCCGAGCACCACGGGCTGCTTCATTTTCTTGAAAAGAAGAGTCACGATAGCGCCTAAAAGTAGAATCCATGCAAGATCTGCAATCAGGCCATTGGTGTGATCTTCGCCTGAATTATGTTGCGCAGCCTCTCCGTTGATCTCTGTTTGAGCCTGCGTTGCCAACTGTTCGATGGTGGTTGTTTCGGTTGATTGAAACAGGGCGTCGATAGGGAGGTTTATCATTATTAAAAGAATTATGAGAATTAACTTGATTTGTCGGGGTTGGAATGGTCGGCATTCATTGCCTCTTTATCATGATTCGTGGCTGAATATTGGTTCACCACATATTGATTGTAATATGAAAGCAGGAGGGTGGTGAGAGGTAGGGCTATGATCAGCCCCATGAAACCCAAAAGCGAACCCCAAACAGAAAGGGAGAGCAGGATAATGGCGGGATTGAGACCCATGGCTTTACCCATTATCTTTGGAGTTAGGTAGAGGTCCTGAATACACTGAACGATAATGTAGACGGCCATACTTTCCCAGAATATCACCCAGAAATCCACTCCGGTGCTCGCCGTGCAGACTATGCAGAGCACTGCCGTGATCGGGAGGGAGATAAGCTGAAGATAGGGCACCATATTCAGCATACCGATGAAGAGGCCGAGTATAACCCCCATCGGCAATCCGATTATGAGGAAGCCTATGGCAAAAAGTATCCCCACGAGAAAAGCGATCACAAACTGGCCACGAAAATAGCGGTTCATGGCATTTTTTATATCTGAGGCCACTTGATACGTGCGTTCCCTATGGCGCATAGGCACCAATTGGCGAAAGCTGAGCATGATCCTTTCATAGTCGAGCATAATGAAAATCACATATAGAATCACTATAAGCCAGCTGAGAAGCCCCAACAGGAATGCCAGACCGGAGCTCAAAAAACTCCATGATGAAGATAGCGTGCTCTTGAGCAGTGATTTCCATTCATCGCGTGAGAGCAGTTTTGAGATTTCATTTGGGTCGAGATAGTCTCTTAGAAATTCATGTATCTGGCTTGATACATAGGGAATTTGAATCTGTTTCGTGGCATAATCGCGAATCATCTTGGTCATTTCGGTGGTCTCCGAAATCAGATAGGGCACAAATATTCCACAGAATACGGCAAGAGCGACGCAAGCCTCAAGAAGAGTCAGCATAACCGGTAAAAAACGGTTTTTTGAATGGGTCCACTTCATGTTCCAGGTCACCACGGGCTCCAGCATATAGGCAATAAGGCAAGCCACGAGGAAAGGAAGAAGAACCCCTTTCAGGCTGTCGAGAAAAAAGATAACCGCCACAAGTGTGCATACGGTGAAGAGAATGCGAACCACTCTGTCGAAAGTGTAGGGTCTACGTGGAGGCAGATTGGTAGTAGTCATTTAGATTACATAATTGGGTTGAGAGCGTAAAATTAGCAACAATTTCGCAAGTATCAAAAAAAGACTGAATAGAAATTGGAAAAAACTTGTTAACTTTGCGATGAAGTTGCTTAAACTTCATCCGCTGTATTCAGTCAACTTTGTAAGCAATCAACGAAGCCCCGGAGCCTGCATGCCATATACTCGGCCATAAGTTTTCTTGGCGAGCCGGAGGAAGATGGCAATGGTGGCCGAAGTTTCATTTAACAATACCTTATGTCAGCAATAAAATTTGACAGGAAATCTTTTTTAGTATTGATTCTTACGGCTGCGATGGCCTTCGCCTCATATGCCGTGTCGCCGCAAGATGCGGTGGCCTCTTTTCTCCGCTCAAGCGGAGTGAATCCCGGATCAGTGGCTGTGAAGATCACGGATCTATCCAATGGTAAGACCATCGGACGCCACAACAACGATCGTCCTCTTGTGCCGGCCTCGATAATGAAGTCGGTCACGACGGCCGCCTTGCTCAGAACCTGTGGTCCCGATTTCCGTTATCGCACCAATGTCTATACCGACGGACCCGTAAAAATGGGTATTCTCCGTGGTAATCTCATAATAGAGGGAGCTTGTGACCCGGCTCTTAATTCCATGTCGGAACCCTATGGCACTGACATCCTTAAGGAGATTGTAGACGAGCTTCAGAAAGCCGGCATCACTAAGATTGAAGGAGCCGTCATTATTGATGAGAATCAGTTTGCCGGTCCATCGCGTCCCTCATCATGGGCACAGGGCGACTTCTCCCAGTCGTATGGCACAGGATCGCATGCCTTGAACTTTGAGAACAATTCCTCCGGCCGCCGTTCCGTAGAGAATCCCAAGGCGTTGTTCCTCAGTCGTCTGAAAAGCTCTCTTTCCAAAGCCGGAATATTGCTCGATGGTAAAGATCTTGGAGAGGGGGAGCGCACTCTCCTTTTCGCCCATGCCTCTCCCGGCATCGACGACATAATGCGCAGTTGCATGATGCGTAGCGACAATCTCTTTGCTGAATCCATGTTGCGCACCTATGGCAAGCTCAACGGGGGCGACGGCTCAACGGCAGATGCCGCTGAGAAGGAGTATGCAATGTGGAAGAAAAAGGGTATGCCGCTCGATGGGGTCACTATAATTGACGGTTCCGGCCTTTCACGTTCCAATCGTGTCACGGCTGACTTTATGACCTCTGTGCTCACCTCTATGGCTGATAACGAGGTGTATGCCTCTTTCTTTCCTTTGGCCGGACAGGAGGGCACACTGAAAAGCTTCCTCGCAAATACTCCCCTCGACAGCTATATAGCTATGAAGACAGGCAGTATGAAGGGGATACAGTGTTACGCCGGCTACCTGCTTGATGAGAACTATGCTCCCACACATACTGTGGTGATTATCATGAATGATATAAACGGTAGCCGCGATAGAGCCAAGAAAGCTGCCCAGGAGATGCTGCTTGGTATTTTTGCAGATAAGGTGACTCCACAGGGTGAAGATGAAGATATCAACCTTACTGATTCTGTGGTTGTAGCCGATTCAATAGTGGAGATAGTGGAACCGGCCACCGAGGAAACCGAGGTTGAGATTGAGGAAACCGAGATAGAAATCGAGGAGCATTATCTATGTATATGATTTAAAAATTGAGATATGAGGAAGGAGAATCTTGAGAAGCTGCTCGACAGCATCTATGAATTAGAGGGACTTGTGCATCTGGCTATTAGCCGGGATGACGAACCTGCCATGCTTCCGGAGCTTATCAGAAGAAAGAGCCGTGAGCTGTTGGAGCATGCTACGCTTGCCACAAAAGCCGACGAAAAACTCGAAACAGAATTTTCAAAACCTGTAGACCAAGATATAGCACCCACACCGGAGAAGATAGTTACGGTCGAGACGGTTGAAACTACTGTCGTCAACACGCAAGACCACGAACCTGAAACGCCGGTGGAGACTGAACCGGTAGCTGACGAAGAGAAACCGGTGTCGATGGAAGTTGCGCAGAAAGCGATCGAATCTCAACATGCTACAATGGAAGCAGCCTATCCGGCAGTGCATGCCACCCCGGTCGATGTCAGGGAGCCGGAGCCTGTTGTTGATGATGTTACATCGCCGACGATAGTGTCTGAAACCATCATAGAGGAAGATGATGTCGAGGTGAGGAATGTCCCATACACAGAGGGTATGGAGGAGGATCTTGTTTCGACGGTTTCTATCGGATCGGATGAGGTGGATATGACAACTACATCCCTGAAGGTCGATGGTCCGATTAAATCAGAACCGGCTTACAGGGTAAATGCTACACCGAAGACAGAACCGGCTTATCGGGTAAATGCTACACCGAAGGCAGAACCGGATTATAGGGTAAATGCTACACCGAAGACAGAACCGGCTTATCGGGATGATGCTGCTCCCAAGCCTGAGAAAACATCAAGAGTGGAGAAAGAGGTATCAAAAGTGGAGAATGAGACATATAAGTTTGATGAATTTACAGAGCCCAGAGGGCGGCTTGTTTTCAGTATCAACGACCGTTACCGTTTCCGTCGTGAGTTATTCAACGGCTCTGATGTAGATTTCAATACTACGCTCTCACTTGTGGCTTCTATGGATGATTATGAGGAGGCGCAAGATTATTTCCTCGATGAGCTTCAGTGGGATGAGAAATCGCCCGATGTGATTGATTTCCTTGAGATTCTCAAAAATTATTTCAAGTAATGGCCGGCAAATTATATATAGTGCCTACCCCTGTAGGTAATCTTGAAGATATGACATTCCGCGCCATTAAGGTGCTGAAAGAGGCTGATCTTATCTTGGCTGAGGATACGCGTACATCAGGAGTGCTCCTGAAGCATTTCGATATCCACACGCCTATGCGCAGTCATCATAAATTCAATGAACATGAGGAGGCTCCCAAAATTGCAGAGAGAATCCTCGGAGGAGAAAACATTGCCCTCATTTCAGATGCAGGCACCCCCGGCATCTCTGATCCGGGATTTATGTTGAGCAGGGAGTGTGCGAAGATTGGAGTTGAGGTGGAGTGTCTTCCCGGCGCCACGGCATTCGTGCCAGCACTTGTAGCCTCCGGTCTACCTTGCGACCGTTTTGTGTTTGAGGGTTTCCTTCCCCCAAAAAAGGGACGTGCGACCCGTCTCTCGATCCTGGCTGCTGATCCGCGAACGGTGGTGATCTATGAATCGCCCAAACGTCTTGGCCGAACTCTCAGGCAACTTGCGGAATGGTTTGGAGGGGAAAGAGAGGCATGTGTGTGTCGTGAGATTTCGAAGCTTCATGAAACTTTCCATAGAGGCTCTTTGGATGAGCTTGAAAAATATTTTGCAGTGAACCAAGCAAAGGGAGAGATTGTTATAGTTGTCAAAGGTAACGACGGGAAGGAGAATGTCGGGTCTGATTGTAAAGACCGATCTGCCGACATGGATTCCGATCCTGACGAGACCGATGAATGAATCCCTTTAAGCTGTAAAAACTAAAAGAAAAACATATTATGAAGAAAAGCTTAATCCTTTTAGGAATCGGAGCTGCGATGCTCGCTTCCTGCTCTGGCAATAGCCAGAAGATTGCTGAAGATTCAGCACGTATTGCCGAACTTTCTGCTGAATATGCAGAGGCAAGTAGTTTCAACGATTCGTTGATGCTCCTTATGGGCGACATCTATACAGGTCTTGATTCCATCAATATGCAGGAGGGCCTCCTTTATAATATGGGTGCCGGAGAATCGGTCGACCGTCGTGCGGAGATTCGTCAGAATCTTGCCAATATTAAGGCTCGCCTTGAGTCAAACCGTAAGCTCCTCTCGGATATGGAAGCTCGACTCAAGAAGAGCGATAATCAGAACAGTGTGCACCTGAAGACAATCGAACAGCTCAAGGGTCGTATCGCCTCTCAGGATCAGAAGATAGCGCAGCTCGAAAGCGATCTCAGCAACGCCAAGGCGGAGATCGAGACTTTGAACGCTCATGTGGCTCAGTCTGCTGTTGACCTTGCCGCCGAGCAGGAGGCTAAGGAGAAAGCTCAGGCAGAAGCTGAGGCTGCCGAGAATGCTGCGAATACCGTTTATTATGCCATCGGCACCAATAAGGAGCTCAAGAAGAATGACCTCCTTGAGAAGAAGTTCCTCGGACAGACAAAGGTGTTGAAGGGTGATTTCAACGAGTCTTATTTCACCAAAGCCGACAAGCGCACTCTATCAGTGATACCCACCGGTTCAAAGAAGGTGAAGATCTGGACAAATATGCCTGAGGATTCATACACTATTTTAGAGAATGCCGATAAGACCAAGACTATCAAGATCACTAATCCCACCGAGTTCTGGAGCATGACTCCGTATCTTGTGATTCAGGTTGACTGATTTTGATGTGGATTTTACTAAATATCCCGATATTGTATCATTGAATATATAAGGACACGAATCATATAAGGGCACGGCCTTCCGGTCGCGCCCTTTAGATTTAAATTCAGACCGCTTCATTAAGTATGTGTCAGATACTAATGATATAATGGTATGGATGATAGTTGCGACCGTTTTGAAGACGTAATATGGTTCTGTTATAACTGAAAACCGGTTTCAAAGATCGCCATATAGAGCGATCAGGAATATATCAATTAATTTGTGATACATACTTACATACTTTCATACTTACTTATATGGTGATAAATAGAAAAAGAATTTTTATAAGAGTGTTGTCAGTGATTTGTCTGGGAGCACTTTTTGCAGGGTGTAAGCCAACCGAAAAGAATTATCAGGCTGCATATCAAGCTGCGCAAAACAAAAGAAAGGCCGATGCCGCAGTTGACCCTGATATGGCGATCCCGGCTAAAGCTCTGCAGAGTTTTGACGCTCCGCGCACTAAAGAGGTGGATGGTGAACAACTGAGATTGAAGCGATTCTTTATCAAATATATTGGTAAAGGGGATGCTCCCGAGATAGGTAGGCTTAATGTGGCGGTGGCTAAATACAAGATGCCAACCAATGTCATAGCCCAGACAGAAGATCTTCGTGCTTCCGGCTTGAATGCTTTTCCGGTGGAGGGTTCCGACGGATCGTTCTATGTGATAGCGGGCTCATTCCCAACATATGAGGAGGCTTCCGGTTTCATAAAGGAATATAAGAAAAAGCATCCGGCCTCCTCTTTCGTGGGTCTCGACGGAGAGCCCCTTGTAATCGAGCGTTAGGAGTTGCAGCGTTCTCATTGAAGGGAGGAAGACTGTCCGTAATGTGTCTCCTTGAGAAGCAGGGTAGATT
The DNA here is from genome assembly GCA_964513775.1 of uncultured Sangeribacter sp. Taxonomy (GTDB): domain Bacteria; phylum Bacteroidota; class Bacteroidia; order Bacteroidales; family Muribaculaceae; genus Lepagella. The sequence goes on from CAZEOI010000006.1 coordinate 20,210, forward strand.
GGGCATTGAGTGTAAGTCACATATTTTTTTGTGTGATAATGAAATATTTATTATCTTTACCGAATCAAAAATCGGCTGGCAGAAGATTTGAGCAGTCTCAATTCTTCTGCCGCTGTGTTTGGGCCATTTCAAGATTTAACGCGTGCGATATTATAAGTATGTGTCATAAATTAATGATATAATTGATTGGTGACATATAAGGATGAGATTTGAGACCGTTTTGAAGGCGTAATAGGGTTCTATTATAACTGAAAAACGGTATCAAAGATCGCCTTAGAGGGCGAGAAGCAATATATTAATTAATTTGTGACACATACTTAGTAATAGCGATTTTTAATTGAAGCATGCGTTTATAGGCATATGTCATAAAGAGAAATTGATTTGTGACATATATCTTAGAGCCTGATTTTAAGAAGTTGTCTAAACTTCTTAAATAAATTTTTTTTGACACTTAACATCAGATAAACAAAAGTATGATAAGACAATTTACAGTATTACTTTGTGGATTAGCACTTTCACTTGGTTCACAGGCTGCTGAGCTCACCCCGGAGCAAGCCCTGCAGCGACTTGGGGTGGAAGCATTGCCTCAGTCGGCCACTCGTGGTGGCTTTACCCGTACTCCCGTATATACGGAGATCGCTCCTGACGGTCTGGCGGCTATATATGTGTTCGAAAATTCCAATCAGAATGGTTATCTCCTTGTGAGCGCAGATGATGTTGCGGCCCCTCTTTTAGGTTACGCTGATTCCGGCTCTTTCAAAGCGGAGGATATGCCTGAGCAAATGAAATGGTGGCTTGGAGAATATGCACGCCAGATAGAATATGCGCGTACCGCGGAAATGGCCTCCTACACAGTCACACGCAGCGACAGCAGATCATCTGTGGCTCCCTTGCTCAAGACAAAATGGAATCAGGGAGCGCCCTACAACAATCTGCTTCCGGTTGTCAACGGCAAGCACTGTGTCACCGGTTGTGTGGCCACTGCCGTAGCGCAGGTTATGAAATATTGGAACTACCCTGAAAAGGGATCCGGCACAGTCACCATCACAAACCCCTCTACTCAAGCAAAAGAAAATCTCGATCTCTCTTTGCAGACATTCGAATGGAATCAGATGCTCGATACTTATAATGCGGGTAAGTTTACGGATGCACAGGCGAACGCGGTGGCTTATCTGATGAAGGCGGTGGGTTATGCCGGAGATATGAGTTATGGCACTGATGAATCAAGTGCCTATGCCTATAAGGCAGGGCAGTCTCTTGTGAATAATTTCGGATACGATCCCAATCTACAATATTGCGACCGCACATATTTCCAGGCCGCTGACTGGGAGGATATGATTTATGAAGAGTTGGCTGCAGGACGTCCTGTGCTATATGGCGGTCAATCCACATCCGGAGGCCATCAGTTTGTATGCGACGGCTATAGTGGCGACGGCTACTTCCATTTCAACTGGGGCTGGGGAGGAATGAGCGACGGCTATTTCCTGCTCAACTCCCTTAACCCTGATGCCGTCGGCATCGGTGGTGGTCTTGGTGGAGGCTTCAATTATCTTCAGGAAGTTACGGTAGGTATTCAGCCTAAAGATAAGGGTGGTGACGTAGACGTGGCTAATCTTGTGCAGTATGGCGCACTTAAAGTGAGTGACAGTGGCCTAAAGCTCAACATCTCGGTAGTGAGAGATAATGGAGCCGTCACCAAATGGATGAACACCGGCTTCACCGACCTCTCGATGATTGTGGGTGTGGCAATAGAACCAGAAAATGGTGGAGCCACTCCTCAGTATTTCGAGATTGCCAAGGGCACTGTGAAAAAGCCGGAGCTTATTGAAGATGCGGAGGGTTTCGGCATGTCGCTTTATGGCTTGGAGGGTAAAGGCACCGTTTCGCTCCCTTCATCCCTTGCTGATGGCACGTATAAGGCTACAATCGTATGCAAGCAGCAGAGCGGAGGAAAATGGCATCCTATGCTTACATTGCCACAATATTACAACTTCTTCTATTTTACAAAGTCTGGCAATAAAATCACCAGCCTCAATGTGTTCTCTGAAGCGTCTGTGGTTTTGGATGATATAGAACTCCTTACTCCTCTCTATTATAATTGCATGGTGAAGATTCGCATCAAGGCCACCAATAATTCGGAAAAGGAGATGACCAAGGGCTTCTATCCTGATCTGTATAAAGGTTCAGTCTGCCAGATGATAGGTGATGGCATTGTGTTGACAATCCCTCCGAAGACAACCGTCACAGAGGAATTTATCACAGAGTTCCGCCTTCTCAATGGAGTGAGTGCGCCGGTTGACGACACTCAATACACTCTTAAGGTATCAGATCCTAATGATGAGACATTCTACAATAAAACAAAAGATGTGACAATGCAGCTGTCGGCAGGCACTCCTGACTTCAGCGTCACAAGCTTTGAGATTCCTGATGCCGACACAAAAATCGAGAAGTTTAACAATCGTCTGGTCGATGTATATCAGATTGAAGGATCGGAAGTGAAGTTTGATATCAATATCTCTAATAAAGGCCCATTCTTCGGCTATCCTGTGATAGTGGCGGTTTTTGAGGAGGGAAATTCTTATGCAATAGCTCAACAGCAGTTCGGACCGTTCTGCGTACTTGGAGCATATGAGTCGGCCAACCTGACGGCATCGGTTGATGCAACTGATTTAGCCACTGAAAAAGTATATATGTCGGTGCTTTTCTACTATCCCGGCAGTAATCCTGAGCAGATTCCATCTGTTTCATATAAATATTTCAAGAAAGTGGATGGCTCCGGCGTGGGAGAGATCTCTGCCGATCACGATGGCCCTGTGAAATATTATAATATGCAGGGACAGGAGGTTCAAAATCCTGCGAAGGGTATGTTGCTTATCAGAAAGCAAGGTTCAAAGACAGAGAAGATAATATACTGATGCTGATGTAACTTAGGCAAAAGCTTATCGAGGTTCAGACAGCTTCTTTCACTTCACTGCCTATAAGTTTGATCAGTTTGCTTAATTAGACAGGGCCCGGCTCACAATCGCGTGAACCGGGCCCTGTCGCCGGAATATAATAGTAAAAATTAGGATTTTCAATACATCGGGGTGAAAGGAGCATGTTTCTTGAGAGCGTGGTTGGCCTCGCCTACAAGCATTGTCTCCTTCGAAGTGTCGAGGCGCATCACAGGAGCACCCTTCCTGAGATCACACTTTGTGAGATCTATATAGTAGTATCCCATATTAGTGACGATATCCCAGTAGTAACGTTTGTTCTTCACGTCAGCATAAGAACGCCACTGAGTGGAGGATACGTTTGGCTCGCCCTGAATAAGATATGTGTAAGGCACGGAAGAGTTTACCAATATGCTACGGCAGATGCTCACGGCAAGGTTGGGATCCGACACTGATTCCACATGATGGGCGAAGTAGTTGGCCCGCACGCAACGGTCAGGGCTGCTGACTGTGCCGGGAAGCATATGCTGACCTCCGATCTTATCCCAATAGGCTATGATAGCTTCCATGGATGGCCACTGCGGATCGTTGGTCATGGCCTGAATATCACCCGGATCATAGATCTTTATATCTCCATTATCAAACTCCAGGATAGCTGTCTTTCCGGAAGCGTCGGTGATGCCCCAGTGGAGTGCTGATACGGTGCCTCCGTCGAACGTGGCGCCACCGATGGAGAATTCATGTTTTTTAAGCACCTCCACACACTCATCTGTAGTGGCGTTCATATCAAGAAGCCATCCTACGAACATTGCAAGCGACATGGGGGGACGATCCTGCACGTCGGGATTGTTATAGACTGTGCCTTTGCAGAAAAGACCGTTTATCACAAGTCCCTTCTCATTCATACCCTCGGTGATCCCTCCGTCATAGCCCACGGCATATACGGCACCATACTTTGAAGTCCAGGACACGGCTCCCGGTTGGTCAGATCCCACCTTGCTCATGCCGGCAGGATAAACGTAAAGATTGGTAGGGATCGGCGTTTTCCAATCAAGAGAACGTCCTACAATATATGTGTCGTCGAGACCTTTGTAGAGAACTCGTGAACATGCATCCGAAACAAATGGAGTGGCGGCTGCTGTGCCGATTACGGCTGCTGCAGCGATAGTTTTAATGAGATTCATAATCTATGAGGAATTGTTTTGTTTTATCTTTAAACGCAATTCCCATATGGTTGGTTTACACTGAAGTCATTTATCTTCTATCCCAACTTCTATTTCATAGATGAGCGATTAGTGTAGGGCTTCTGTTATCTCAAGGAGATAATGAAGGAGAGTGTTGAGAGTGTCGGGTTTGGCATATGGATTTTCGGAGCTTTCTGCCACCTCTCTGAATTCAGCAGAGAGCAGGGTGTCGAGAGCGGCCGATATAGCTTCGGGGTCAGGAGCCACATTCATTACGGATCTCCCTCTCGCTCTCCCTTTCTGGCGGTCGCCTATATCAAGTGTGGGGATGCCGAATGACGGGGCTTCGATGAGTCCGCTTGATGAATTTCCAACTACTGCCGCCGCATGCTTCAGAGCCGAATAATACCGTCTGCGCCCCAAAGAGGCCGACACCGCCACAGCTTCCGGATGTTCGGCCGCCCACTCGCGAATGGTAGCCGCAACCAAATTTCCACCGGTGTCGGAATTTGGCATTGTGAACAGCACTTTCCACCCCTCGGAGATTTTTCGGTCGAGTGCTTGCAGCAGCGCCTTGGTCTGACTCACCTCTTCTCCCGGAGTGGTGGTGACAGGATGGAAAGTGGCCACTATGAAACGCTTTCCCAATTCATGGCCGATTGATTCCTCAAGATCGTGGAGAGGCAAAAAATCCTCATGTGTTATATTATCTACACCGAGCGAACCGATCCAGTGTACATTTTCCGGTTTTGCTCCCATGGAAATCACACGTCGGGCATATTGCTCGGTCGATGTGAAATGATATGTCGAGAGTTGGGTTATTGCGTGCCGTATGGCATCGTCATATGCACCCTCGGTGGTCTCACCACCATAAAGATGAGCCACAGGGATTCGGTAGATTAAGGCGGCGGAAGCTGCCGCCAGCATCTCGTAGCGGTCACCCAATATCACGATAAGGTCAGGGGTGAGATGCGAAAGGGCATCCGCCATCCCTATCTGGGTGAGTCCCATCGTCTTTACGGTGGCTGCCGGTGAGTCGCCTGATAGCAGCGAGTCGATACGCCAGTTCACATTGAGCCCGTCAGCTATAATCTCGTTCACAGTCATTCCGAATTGGGGAGCGAGATGCATGTTGGTGGCAATGATCTGCAGTTCGATATCATCTCTTCGGGAGATAGCCTGCATCAAAGGTGACATTATTCCATAGTCGGCCCGCGTTCCGGTGACAAAGCATATTTTTTTCATTCGGGAAGGATAAGTCATTCGGGAAGGGTGATTATTGAGTCTTTAGGGAAATCCTTCGTGGCTCGCTGTCCTATAAGTTTATCCCACCAGTCTATCGGTGACAGACCTTTTCCGGGACGTTTTGTGGTGATATTCTCATCGGTCAACAGCTCTCCGGCCTTAATATCGCGTGCGGCCACTATGCTTCGGCGGGCCACTTCCCGGTTACCTATTTCAGAATCGGTGATCCGTTTCTCCGGAGAGCCCATGGCTTGGGTCACGTTGCGGATTGCTTTTACCATCTCAGCGAGCTCATCGGGTTCGAGAGATGCCACATGGTCCGGTCCAGGCAGAGCTCTATCAAGTGTGAAATGCTTTTCAATGACTGTTGCGCCCAAAGCGGTTGCAGCCACGGGCACCTCGATCCCCTTGGTATGATCCGAGTAGCCTGTGGCAAGCCCATACTTTTCATGCATGGCGGTCATAGCCCTGAGATTTACATCTTGCAGAGGGGTGGGATATTCTGTGGTACAATGAAGTAGCGTCAGACGGTCGGGAGTGTATCCGGCCTCATAAAACACCTTTAGAGCTTTCTCAATATCGTTATCGTCACACATTCCGGTTGATATGATTGCCGGCATCCCCGTGGCGGCTATATGCCGCAGATAAGGGAGGTTTGTGATCTCTCCGGAAGGAATCTTTATGAAGTCCATTCCGATAGAGACAAGGAAATCGATGCTCTCCAAGTCAAAAGGGGTGGAGAGAAAACCTATTCCCAACTCTTTGCAATATAAGGCTATTGTGCGGAAATCATCATATGAGAGCTCCAACGCACGCAGCATCTCTATCTGAGAGTCGGCATCACAGTTGGCTTTTTGATAGTCGGCCGTCCTCCCCTCGGGTGTGACAAGAAGGTCTGATTTGAATGTCTGGAATTTTATATAGTCGGCTCCGGCGTCTTTGGCTGTCTTTGCCATAGACAGGGCACGTTTGAGATCGCCGTTATGGTTTACGCCGGCTTCAGCGATGATTATCGGCATAGGGCTATTAGTTTGGAGTTTTAGATTTTCGCGCTTATTGGTGGCGGAGTTGGGTACATCGGAGGGGGGTGCCATGGTAAATGCCGGGTTGGAGAAGGTCTCGTGTCACGACTGCACCCATCGCTACCGACACTCCCGAAGCAATCTTTATATTGTTTTTCAACTTCGCTCCAAGTCCGATGAAACAGTCGTCGCCTATCTCGACGCCTCCACCCATCACCACTCCGGGCCCTATGAATGAATTATCGCCGATTACGCAATCATGTTCCACGATAGCACCGGTATTGATTATCACATTTCTGCCGATGGTGGCCCGATTGATAATCACCCCGTTGAGCACAGCTGCTCCCTCGGCGATTCTGCAGTTTGGTGTGACTATTGCAGTCGGAGCAATTATGGTGGCGAATTGAGCGCCGGCTTGTTCATACATCTCGATCAGAGCTCTTCGCTTGCGCATCACCGGCAGTCCGACATATACGAAAGCCATGTGAAACGGGTGGCCTTTCGCTGCAAGAGAAGCGGCTGCCGAATCATCGCCCAGCCAGTCTATATCAATCTTGTCGGCCGGCTGCATGGCCGTGTATCCGGCAAAGTGTTGAGAGCCGGCTGCCTCTATAAGAGATAGGGCATGGCCGCCACCTCCGACAAGCACTATCCCGTTTGGAATCTCAGGATTACACATAAATTCTTTTCTTTCTGATAAAGAAGCGGAGAAAACCGCTATTTAGGAAGTTAATGTTACTTCTTACGCAAAGTTAACTAATAAAACGCACTTGCGCAAGTTGGATTAATTTACTAAATTTGCGGTTGAATAGCTCTTTGGCACAAAATATGGCCCGAGACAATTCTAATTTTATAATTTTATGAGTATTATCTTGAAGAAAAAGATAACCCGGATTTTACGGACAGTGGTAGCTATGGCAGCCCTTATGACAATCTCGGTTAACGGAATGGCTTATGAGGCAAGGGTGCATTGCGCTGAAGATACAATAAAGGTGAGCGACCTTCTGAGAAAGACCGCTGCCAAAGGTGGCACATTGGGCGAACGTTGCGTGTTTGTGGCCCGGGAGCTATCGGGCACCCCCTGGGCTCCGGCCCCCGACAATGATAAAGAGGGCACTATCATGATAAATATGCACGGTTTCGATCGCCTTGGCTTTGCAAACACCGTCATGGCCATTGCCAAAGCGAGCATGCAGAGTCTTCCGCGTGTGAATGAGTTCGAGCGATTCTACGAAGAGCTCTCCCGCAGAAAGGGAGAGGATGATGGTTTCCCCAGTCAGCTGTTCTACGGTGCGGAATGGATTGTAGACAATATCTATCGAGGCAACCTTAAGGAGATGACAGAGTATGTCGGTGGTGGTGGTTTCAAGACCAAGACCCTTGACTATCTCAGCCGCCATAAGAGTGAGTTTCCCGCTCTCGAAGATCCGGAAATCTATGATAAGGTGAGGATGAATGAGATGGGCTACCGGAGCCACCGTATCCCGCATCTGAAGAAGCAGAGCATAGGAAATAAGTCGATACATGAGTTGATGCTCGACGGCGACCTTATAATGATGCTCTCTCCGGAGATAGATTACGATGTCTACGATATCGGAATTGTGGAGATGAAGGATGGCGAACCATACCTCATACATATAAGTCATGAAAATGGTCGGGTGGATGTGGATTCTTACCCATTGAGCCGCCTGTTCAAACTTGAAGGTCAGCATTTTTACGGCTACCGTTGGTTGCGTCCTGTAGAATGACAGTACTCGCCCAACGCTCATTACGGTGTGATATGAAGGGCGATGTTACTGCTTGTTGAATATTGCACCGTAGTTTTATTTTGCAAAAAATGAGGGACGATAAAGGAAAATGTCAAAAAAATGAGCGTGTGCTCCCGTCGTCTATTGCAAATATCATGTCAATTTGCTAAATTTGCGATGTGTAACTGAATTATTTATCTCTTCATAAATGGCAAACAGTGTTCTTCAGCTTCGGGAGGCCGAGACAAAACGTCCACGCATACTCATGATTTATACGGGTGGCACTATCGGGATGAAAGAAAATCCCGTTACCCATGCCCTCGAACCGGTTGATTTTGATCATCTTCTTGACAATGTTCCGAAAATCAAGATGCTTGATTTTCATATCGACAATTTCCAGTTTAAACATCCTATAGATTCTTCTGCCATGAATCCCAATCACTGGGTGGAGATTGCCAAAGTGATTGAAGACAATTATGCGGATTACGATGGATTTGTCGTTCTCCACGGCACCGACACTATGGCCTATACAGCCTCCGCATTAAGCTTCATGCTTGAGAATCTTGATAAACCGGTGATCATCACCGGCAGCCAATTGCCTATCGGCGAGGTCCGTACAGACGGCGAGGAGAATCTGATCACAGCTCTCCAGATAGCCGCTGCCCGCGACCGTAATAACGAGCATACCATAAGAGAGGTGGCTATCCTTTTTGAGAACTACCTCTGGCGCGGAAATCGAAGCACCAAACGCAGTGCCGACAATTTCAACGCTTTCAAGAGCAATAACTATCCTGAATTGGCTAAGATAGGATTGGGAATTACTTTCAATCGCGAAGCTCTCTGGAGAGGGAAGTATGCCAATGCTCCCTTGAAAGTGCATTACAATATGGACTGCAATGTGCTTGTGATTGACCTTTTCCCGGGCATCAAGGAGGAAATGGTGCGGCATATGCTTGCCACCCCAAATATAAAGGCTGTGGTCCTGAAGACTTTCGGTGCCGGAAATGGCCCCAGCGACCCTTGGTTTATCGATGCTATAAGGGAGACTGTGGAGAAGGGTATTGTAGTGGTCAATATCACTCAATGCACCAATGGCAGCGTTCATCCTTACCGTTATATGACCGGTATGGAGCTCGCTCAATGTGGTGTGGTGTCAGGTCATGATCTCACTTCCGAGGCCGCCATCACCAAGCTGATGTATCTGCTCGGACGTGGAATGAGCTCCGAAGAGGTTAAGAATTATATGGAATACAGTCTCTGCGGAGAAATGTCGAGTTGAATAATAAATAAAAGGTTAAGGGTTTAGGAAAACTTTATCAATATGACTACACTCACGGTTGCTGATTTTGCCGACACCGGCCAATGGCGTCTTATCGTCAATATCTACACTTCCGGAATGACTGCATTTCTGGAGAATACTCTTCATGATGATGTGGAGCCTCAGCAACTTTTCTCCACTCGTTGGGAGCCGGATGCCGAGACTCTCCTCAACAACATTGAGAATGCTGTTTACGATAATCCACGCATGCTCGATGACTTCTCTGCCCGCATAATCCTTTTTGACAGACGCACTCTCTTTATTCCCACTGTTTTGGCGGAGGAGAGCGAAGGAGCGGAAGAGGATTATTACACCGATCTATATCATGCGGCGAAGGAAGACGTTATCATTGAGACTGATGGCGACATTACGGCCGCATCATCTTTGGCGCCGGGACTCAAAGGCTTCCTGAGCCGCACTTTCCCCGGAGCACGCATATCCAGCAATCTTATGGCGCAGGTGAGCAGATTGAGAAAGGAAAACGCCGGCAAAGGACTCATGATGAGCGTCACACCCCGTGAGCAGGAACGGGAGGCCGACTTCATCCTTCTCGACGGCTCAGATCTTATCTCTGCCTCCACTCATTCCGTAGCTGCACCGGAGGATATAATCTACCATACATATAATATCATTGATTCCTACGGCTATAATGCGGCCGATGTGGAGGTGCCGGAGGCCTACAGGCTCTGATTATGCTTTGTAGTCTCTCTGTTTTGGCATATCTTTTGTTATAATAATAATAATGACAGATGTCGGAAGTCTTGAGGTAGCTGTGATTTAAGATCGCTTTCCCGAGACTTCTGACGTGTATTTTTATTAAAAGAAGAGAAATGAGAATAATAAGAGGAAAATACGGCCGTCGCAGATTTGACGTGCCCAAGAATATAACCGCCCGTCCCACAACGGATTTTGCGAGAGAGAATCTTTTCAACGTGCTCGAAAATATCGACGAGCTTGAGGGTAAAACCGCTCTTGATCTTTTTGCAGGCACCGGCGCCATCAGTTTTGAGTTTCTGTCAAGAGGATGCTCTGAAGTCACGGCGGTGGAGCAGGCACCTGTGCAGGCGCAATTCATACGTAGCGTGAAAGAGAAATTAGGCGATGAGTCGTTGAGAGTGATAAAGGGAGATGTATTTAAGTTTATTGCCACATGCAGTCGGCAATTTGACTTCATATTTGCCGATCCTCCCTATGATCATCCTCGCTTCGAGGAGATCCCGGAGCTGATACTCAATTCAGCGATGGTGAAGCCGGGCACTATGGTGATAGTGGAACACTCAAAGACCCGTGATTTCTCCACTCTCCCCGGCTTTTCACAGCAAAGGGTGTATGGAAGTGTGAATTTCTCCATCTTCGTGGTGAAATGAGAGGGCGATATTGATTGTTTTTTGTTAATTTTGCACTATGGAAAATAAAATTAAGCTCGATTCTATCGAAGACGCTATAGAAGACTTCCGTAAAGGAAAGATGATAATCGTGGTGGATGATGAAGATCGCGAGAATGAGGGCGATCTGATTATCGCTGCGGAGAAAATCACCCCTGACGATGTGAATTTCATGCTGAAAAACGCTCGCGGAGTGTTGTGCGCTCCTATCACCAACGAACGTTGCCGTCAGCTCGATCTTCCCCATCAGGTCGCCGACAACACCTCCGTGTTGGGTACCCCGTTTACTGTGACCGTTGACAAGCTTGAGGGTTGCTCCACAGGTGTGTCGGCTGACGACCGTGCCGCAACAATACGGGCTCTTGCCGATCCATCCTCTACTCCGGAGACATTCGGTCGTCCCGGACATATCAATCCCCTTTATGCGCAAGACCGTGGTGTGATTCAGCGTTGCGGGCATACTGAGGCTGCCGTAGATTTCGCACGTCTCGCCGGTCTTCAGCCTGCCGCCGCACTCATGGAGATCATGAGCGACGATGGCTCTATGGCCAGGCTTCCTGAGCTCCGTCGTCGTGCCGACGAATGGGGAATGAAGCTTGTGAGCATCCGCGACCTGATAGCCTATCGCATGAAAAACGATTCTATCGTGGAGATAGGAGAGGAGGTCGACATGCCTACTGAATATGGTCATTTCCATCTTATCCCTTTCCGCCAGAAAGATAATAACCTTGAGCATATTGCCTTGATAAAGGGTGATGTGGCCGACGGCGAGCCTGTGCTTGTGCGTGTTCATTCATCGTGTGCCACAGGTGATATATTCGGTTCCTACCGTTGCGAATGTGGCGAACAGCTCCATCTTGCCATGCAGATGATCGAGAAGGAGGGGAGAGGGGCCGTGATATACCTCAATCAGGAGGGTCGGGGCATAGGCCTTATGGATAAGATCAAGGCTTATAAGCTTCAGGAGAACGGTCTGGACACGGTTGACGCCAATCTGCATCTCGGCCACAAGGCGGATGAACGCGACTATGGCGTTGGCGCCAATATCCTCCATGCTCTCGGCATCCGCAAGATGCGCCTTATGACCAACAATCCGGTTAAGAGAATAGGTCTCGAAGGCTACGGACTTGAGGTGACGGAGAATGTGCCTTTGGAGGTGGAGCCAAACAAATATAACCGCTTCTATATGCATACGAAGAAGGAGCGTATGGGCCACGATCTGCATAAGGTGGACTAACCGTCCGGCTCGCCACGCTTCCCATATTATCGCATTATCCATGTATCCATTTATATAACCACCAGCATCACATGAAAAATACTCTGCTTGCACTTTCCCTGCTTGCCGGAATAGCCACGGCCTCCGGTGAGAAGAAGGTGCTTGACCATACCGATTTCGACCGTTGGGAGAAAGTAACCAACAATTCTATTTCCAACAACGGAGTGTGGGTCTCTTATGCGGTTAACCCGCAGGAGGGGGATGGCACTCTCTATTTCTATAATACGGCCAAAGGCAACAAGATCGAGATCAGACGTGGCTATCGCCCCGCTTTTACGGCTGATGGAAATTGGGCATTCGCTCTGATCCGTCCGCTCTATGAGGAGACCCGTTCGGCAAAGATAGCCAAGAAAAAAGACTTTGATCTGCCTCAGGATTCTCTTGCCATCATCAACCTGAAGACAGGAAAGGTGAGCAGAGTGGGCCATATAATTTCATATAAGATCGGAACCGAGGGTGGTCAGAGCGTGGCTTGGCTTTCATGTGACACGGCGCTGATCAAGCCTAAAGCACTGAAAAATAAAAAATCAGGTAGGCCGCTGGTGGTGCGTAACCTCTCCAATGATTCCCTCCGTGTTATCAATTGGGTAAGCGAATATGGTTTCTCCAAGAATGGTGACCATCTATCTTTCAATCTGAAAAAATCCGACACGGATACCCTCGCTACGAACGGAGTGGGAGTGCTCGACCTCAATAGTTTCTCCTACACGCTTATTGACCGCGACAAGGAGTTCTACACTCTTCCGGTGTTTAATGAGGCAGCCACCCAGGTGGCTTATATCGCCTCTCTTGACACTGTCAAGACGGGCACAAAACGAGCATCCCTTTATCTATCGGATATAAATTCCGGCAATCATGATCCACGTGAGATCAGTCTTAACGCTTTCAAGTCGGAAGATAAGAAGGGTGTTGATCTCCTCCTCAATCAATATTCAAAACCCTCATTCTCTCACAATGGTAAGCGCCTTATAGTAGGTGTGGCTCCCTATGTTGCGCCTGATGACACTACGATCGTAAGTTTTGAGACCCCCACTCTCGACATATGGCGTTGGGATTCTCCATACACTCCCCCGCAGGAGAAAAATCGTGTAAAGGAGCTTAGGGAGCAGACCTTCCCGGTGGCCATTGATCTCTCAAGCGGACGTCAGATTCTTGTTACTTCCAATCCTCTCGCAAGAGTGCATCCGGCCGACCGCTGGGATGCCGATTGGGTTATGATATCAGATTATTCGGAACATGGCCATGAGAGGCAGTGGAATTATCAGTATCCGGTAAGTCTGAGGCTGAAGAATATCTCCACAGGAGAGGTGCGTGAGGTTGCCACTGTGCCCAACGAGCTTTACCGTATCTCTCCGATGGGTAAATATGTGGTGTGGTTTGCCGACCGTCAGTATCATGCATATGATCTTGCCACAGGTCTTACTCATGAGATCAGCACCAAGGTGCCCTATCCTTTGTGGGATGAAGAGCAAGACACTCCCGGCCATCTCCGCGATCCCTATGGAATAATGGGTTGGAGCGAGCAGGATGGCCGGATGATGGTATATGACAAGTATGATATCTGGAGCCTTGATCCTAAGGGGGAGACGGAACCTTTCTGTCTCACTGCCGGAGAGGGGCGCCAGTCTGATCTCCGTCTGCGAAATATCCAGACAGATCCGGATTTCCGCTTCTTCAAGAGCAATGATCGTCTCGTGTTGTCGCTTTTCAATTATAAAGATAAGCGCAATGGTCTCGGCTCGATGACCTACACCGGGAAATCTGTGGCTCCCAAGGTAGATTTTCTTGATCAATATACGTTCACTCAGTTGGCGAAGGCTAAGAATGCGCCGGAATACAGCTGGGTTCAGGGCAATTTCCATACCTCGCCTAATGTCTACGTCTCAGCAGGTCTCAATCCCTCGAAAACTGTGAGAGTGAGCGATTCCAACCCGCAGATGGCCGACTATCGTTGGGGCAAGGCGCAGCTCTTCACCTGGTACACCTATCAGGGCAAACCGGCCGAGGGTGTGCTTTATCTGCCGGATGACTTCGATCCGGATAAATCATATCCGATGATATCCTATTTCTATGAGACCTATACACAGGATCTTTATCGCCATTACGATATGGAACCCTCATGGAGCTGGATCAATTTCCCCTTCTATGTAAGTCGCGGATATGTGATTTTCGTGCCCGATATCCACTATGCCCCCGGAATCCCCGGAGAAAATGCCTACGACTATGTATGCTCCGGTGTGGAGGCCGTGTGCAAGGCTTATCCGAATGTCGATAAGAAGCGCGTCGGTATCGACGGTCAGAGCTGGGGCGGTTATCAGACAGCCTTCCTCGTGACCCGCACGGATATGTTTGCCTGTGCAGGGTCGGGAGCGCCGGTTTCCAACATGACATCTGCATTCGGAGGTATCCGCTGGGGCTCCGGTGATTCACGTCAGGCGCAGTATGAGGTAGGCCAGAGCCGCATCGGTCGTAATCTTTGGGAGGCCCCTGAGCTCTATATCGCCAATTCCCCGGTGTTCCATGCCGACAGGGTACATACCCCTCTGCTGATCATGGCCAATGATGAGGATGGTGCGGTGCCCTGGTATCAAGGCATAGAGATGTTTATGGCCCTGCGCCGTCTCGACAAGCCGGTGTGGATGCTTCAATATAACGGAGAGGCCCACAATCTGAAGGAACGCCGCAACCGTAAGGATATCACGAAGCGTCTTCAGCAATTCTTCGATCATTATCTGAAAGGAGATCCGATGCCTCGCTGGATGGAGGAGGGCATACCCGCCATACGTAAGGGTCAGGACTTCGGCTATTGAAGTTTAAACAACTTCATTGATAAAAACAGACCACATTGAATCTGAACAAAGAGATACTGAGGCTGAGCGTGCCGGCAATCGTGAGCAACATCACGGTGCCGCTGCTCGGCCTCTGTGACACTGCCATATCGGGCCATATGGGCTCGGAGATCTATCTTGCAGCCATTGGCGTAGGCTCGACAATGCTCAGCGTAATTGTCGGGCTCCTTGTGTTTCTGCGTATGGGCACCACCGGACTCACCGCCACAGCTTTTGGAGCAGGCGATGAGAAGATGGTTGAGAAGGTATTCTCAAGAGCCTTCCTGCTTGGCCTCGGATTGGGAGTGTTGCTCGTTGCCCTCCGTGATCCTGTCATGGAGCTTATGCTTGCTGTGATAGGTCCGGATGATGAGGTGCGTGGGTATGCGGAGAGTTATTTCACGGTGAGGATCTGGGGGATGCCGGCCATGTTTGCCGTGATGTCGGTGAGTGGATGGTTTGTCGGTATGCAGTCTACGGCTGCCCCCATGGCCATAGCCATCATTATGAATGTGCTCAATATTATTCTGAGCTATCTCCTCGTGTTTCATACAGGCGTTGGTTTTACAGGGGTGGCTTGGGGAACGGCCGTGTCAAACTGGATCGGATTGGTGGTGGCTTTGGTATGGGCTGCGTGGTTCCGCAGAGGGAAACCTCTCTTCGGCTCTCTCCGCGATCTCTTCAAGGGTGGAGGGATGTCGAAATTTTTCAGTGTCAATACAGCCTTGTTCCTTCGATCCGCCTGCATAATGAGTGTGAGCATGGGCGTCACCTCAGCCGGTGCGCGTATGGGAGCCCTCACGATGGCCGTGAATGTTGTGATGATACAGTTTTTCATCTTCTTCTCCTATTTCATGGATGGTTTCGCATTCAGCGCCGAGGCCCTCACCGGACGCTACTATGGCGCCGGCAGTCTCGAACGCCTGCACATGAGTGTCAGGGCTCTGTTGCGGTGGACTTTGGGCGTGGCCGTGCTCTTTTCTGTCATCTACACATTCGGATCCTCTTTGGTGGCTGCCCTGCTCACTGATACGCAGAATGTAAGAGAGGGAGTGGCGGATATGAGGCTGTGGCTCACCATGCTCCCCTTGCTCTCTGCCTGGGCTTTCATCTACGATGGCTTTTTTGTGGGCATAACGAAAACCGACAGGATGATGTTGGCAACCTTGGTGGCATCCGTTGTTTTCTATATAGTGGCTTTCCTCAGAATCAGCCCCTCCGGATTGATGTGGGGAGTGCCGGACAACAATACGCTCTGGACTGCGTTTCTTAGTTATCTAACCTTGAGAGGAGCGATACTTGCCGTAATCTGGAGATTTCAGAAACTAAACACATATTTATGATAAAATTTGTAAACGCTAAGATAAATATCGGACTTAATGTCGTGGCGAAGCGCGAAGATGGCTATCACGACATTGAGACTGTATTCTTTCCTGTTGGCATCGAGAGCGGGATGCCTCAGCAACCGGAACCTTTTGACGACATACTTGAGCTGAATCTTGAGAGAGGGAAGCAATCGGGATGCCGCTTTCAGTTGATGGGGCGTCGCTTGAACTGCGACCCTCAGAAAAATCTTGTGGTGAAGGCTGCCACCATATTCCTTCATTCCTATTATGAAAAATATGGAACAGAAGGGGAGCAGGGACTCTTCAACATCATTCTCGACAAGCATCTTCCCGACGGAGCCGGACTCGGAGGGGGAAGTGCCGATGCCACATTCACCCTTGTCTCTCTCAACGAATTGCTTGGTGAGCCATTCTCACATACCGAACTCGCCCGTATGGCACGTAAGTTAGGTGCCGACTGTGCGTTCTTCCTGCTCAATACTCCCGCATTTGCCGAAGGAATAGGAGAGGAGCTTAACCCTGTCGAGATTGACCTCAGTGGCAATTGGCTGCTTATCGTGAAGCCGCCGGTTTCGGTGTCAACAAAAGAGGCTTTCGGTGGGATAGTGCCGAAGAAGCCCGATTTCGACCTCCGTTTTCTCCATTATCTCCCTCTTGACCAATGGAGGGGGAAGGTGGTGAATGATTTCGAACATACCATCTTCCCGCTGCATCCGGAATTGGGCGAGCTCAAAGATTCAATCTACTCTCATGGGGCGGTCTATGCCTCGATGTCAGGCAGTGGAAGCTCGATTTACGGAATTTTCAGCGATGGGGAGCTGGCGAGGAAAGCTTCTGAAGAATTTCGGTCAACCTATGAGGAGGTTTGGTTGTTCAAATTATAGAGAGTTGTGTTCAGGCATTGTCAGTCATTTATTCAGTAGAGGTCACTACCACACAGTGATTATTCTCTGAATAATGTGGCCTTAGCCGGCGACGATGCAGACGCCTCGGAAATTTCCGACCGTTTTTAACACAATTTGGCTTGATATTTGAATATAATAAACCAAACAACATCCATTATGGGAAATAATAAAGATAACTTTTATAAAGAAAACAACGGGGCTTCAAACCCCGAAGAAGAGGATATGACAGTTGCCCGCGACGAGGAAGCAAGGGCTGAAGAGGTGCAGGAAGGTGCAGAAGTCGAGCAGGCGGAGACTGAAGATGAACTGACTATTCTTGAGAAGAAGGTGGTTGATCTTGAGGCTCAGGTTGAGAAGGAGAAGAAAGAATATCTTTTCCTCATGGCCGACTTCGATAATTTCCGCAAGCGCACTCTCAGAGAGAAGAGCGAGCTTATCAGGAACGGAGGCGAAAGTGTGCTCAAGGGCATTCTTCCGATCATGGACGACTTTGAGCGCGCCATCAAAGCTTCCGAGACGAGCGATGATAGCGAAGCTATGAAAGAGGGCATGAACCTCATCTATCAGAAGCTCCAGAAGTTCCTTCAGCAAAACGGCGTGAAGGAGATGGATCCTGCCGACGACACATTCGACACCGAGAAGCATGAGGCCATATCTGTGGTGCCCGTGCCCGACGAGGATAAGAAGGGAAAGATTCTCGACACGGTGCAGAAGGGTTATACGATTAACGATAAGGTACTCCGCCATGCCAAAGTGGTGGTTGCACAGTAAAAGCAATATATCAGAGTTATGGCAGAGAAAAGAGATTACTATGAAGTGCTCGGGGTCTCTAAAGGGGCCACGGCAGACGAGATAAAGAAGGCCTATAGAAAGATGGCCATAAAATATCACCCCGATAAGAATCCGGGCGATAAAGAGGCCGAGGAGAAATTCAAGGAGGCGGCTGAGGCTTACGATGTGCTCAGCGATGCCGACAAGAGAGCCAAATACGATCAATTCGGCCATTCCATGGGGCCGCAGGGCTTCGGCGGCGGTGGAGGCGGCGGCTTCTACAGCAGCGGAGGCATGTCGATGGAGGATATCTTCGCCCATTTCGGCGACATCTTCGGAGGTCGCATGGGTGGCTTCGGAGGTGCTGATTTCGGCGGTTTCGGAGGTGCTACAGGTCGCCAGCCCAGACAGCATGTGAATAAAGGCACCGACCTCCGCATCACTGTTAAGGTGACGTTGAAAGATATAATGAACGGCGTCGACAAGAAACTCAAGATTCCGCGTCTCGTTGCATGTCCGCATTGCAAGGGCACCGGCGCCAAAGATGGCACAGCCTTCAAGACCTGCCAGCGTTGTCATGGCACAGGCTATATCTCACGCGTGCAGCAGACCATGTTCGGAGCCATGGAGAGCGAGAGCGTATGTCCTGAATGTAATGGTGAGGGCAAGGTTATTTCTGAAGAGTGCAGCTATTGCCACGGTTCCGGCGTAGAGAAGAAAGAGGAGATTGTAAGCTTCCATATTCCTGCCGGAGTGGAAGATGGCATGACCCTCACTTTGCGCGGACAGGGTAATGCCCCGCGTCATGGTGGTGTCAACGGCGATCTTCTCATCGTGATTCAGGAGGAGAAGGATCCCGATCTTATCCGAGACGGAGACGACATCATCTACAACCTGATGCTTGACTTCCCGACAGCCGCTCTCGGTGGCACAGCCGAGGTGCCCACAGTCGATGGACGAGCCAGATTGAAGATTGCTCCGGGCACACAGCCCGGCAAGGTGCTCCGTCTGCGAGGCAAAGGTCTGCCCCAGATGAACAGCAGTGTGAAGGGAGATCTTCTTGTCAACGTGATGGTTTATGTGCCGGAGAATCTTACGGATGCTGAGAAAGCCGCCGTAGAGAGTCTGAAGGATCAGCCCAATGTGGTTCCGACAGAATCGACATCGAAGCGCATCTTCTCCCGCTTGCGCCACATCTTCAACAAAGAGAATCGCGGCGTAGACTGATAATCAGATATAAGACATTATAAAAATAAAAGTACGGTGTGTGAAGCAAACTCGCTTCATGCGCCGTATCTTTTTTATATTTAGGAATAGCGTAAGTCTAATAGGACTTATAAAAAGGCAATAAAAGAGATATTTTCGTGTTTATTTAAAGTAGGATTATATCTCTCCTACCTCTCTTCTTTATTCCTATTTTTCAGCTAATCGTACAGATGAATATTTCGACCAAGTATATTGTCAGCTTATACTTCGCTGCCGCCGGAGGCCTTTTTTCGGCGGCAGCGCAGAACGACATAAAAGACAACGACTTCAATCCCGTCAACACCGGTGTCACCACCCTCAGCATCACCCCCGATGCCCGTGGTTCCGGCATGGGTAATCTCGGTGCCGCCACTGATCCGGATATCAACTCGCAGTTCTGGAACCCCTCAAAATACGCTTTTGCATACAGTAGCGGAGGTCTCGGCATATCCTACACTCCCTGGCTCCGCAAGATTGTAAACGATATATTCCTTGCCGACATCTCCGGTTATTATAAACTCGGAAGCGGCGACAATCAGGCTCTCTCGGCATCATTCCGCTATTTCTCGCTCGGAGAGGTGTCGATGAGTGAAGATGGTGGACTCGGAGTGGTGCAGACCATCAATCCCTATGAGTTTGCCATCGACTTAGGTTACTCCAGAAAACTCTCTGAGAAGTTCTCCATGGGCGTCGTATTGCGATATATTCTTTCCGATCTCGCATATGACGATGCTTATTCAGGAGAGTCGAATACTGCCGCGAGTGCTTTCTCTGTCGATCTCTCAGGTTATTACGTCACATATCCTATGGTCGGACGCAATGAATGTCAGTTCTCGTGGGGTTTCGATATCTCCAACATAGGTACGAAGGTGAGCTATGACCATGGCGCCAACTATGCCTACCTTCCAACCAACCTCCGACTCGGCACACAGTTCATGTTCCCTCTTGCCGATTACAATACACTCGCAATCGGTCTTGACCTCAATAAGCTTCTCGTCCCCACCATGCCGAGGGAGAAGGATTACGACATGACCACAATCGAAGGTCAGACAGAATATGAAGAGGCAAAGGAGAAATGGGAGACAATGTCGCCTATCACCGGCATTTTCAAAAGCTTCTCGGATGCTCCCGGAGGCTTTTCTGAGGAGCTAAAGGAGATCAACGTCTCGATCGGTGGCGAGTATGCCTACAACCAGCAGTTTTTCGCCCGTATGGGCTACAATTATGAGAACGCCATGAAGGGAGGCCGCAGTTATTTCACATTCGGAGCCGGTTTCTCCCTGAACGTGGTGCGTCTTGATGCATCATATATGCTTGCCACTGCTCAGAGTTCACCACTCGACCAGACCCTGCGTTTCACCCTCTCGTTCGATATGGAGGGATTGCAGGATCTCCTTGGCAAACGTCGCAGATAATTCATAAAAACAATTGACAGACAACGCTATGTTTAGAATAGGACAAGGTTATGACGTTCATCGTCTTGTAGAGGGTCGCGAGCTATGGATATGCGGCCTTCATCTCCAACACACTCACGGACTTCTCGGCCACAGCGATGCCGATGTGGCCATCCACGCTCTTTGCGATGCTATATTGGGCGCGCTGGCTCTGCGTGATATAGGTTATCATTTTCCCGATACTGATCCGAAATATAAAGGAGCCGACAGCAAGGTGCTTCTCGCAGAGGTATGCCGCATGATGAGAGAGAGGAATTATGAGATCGGAAATGTAGATCTCACGATTATGGCCGAGGCTCCGAAATTCAAACCCCATATCGAGGCCATGTGTGCCAAACTCGCGGAGGTTATGGAGGTGGAGGTGGAGCGTGTGTCGGTGAAAGCCACCACTACCGAAGGACTCGGTTTCACCGGTCGCCGTGAGGGTATCGCCGCCAATGCCGTAGTGCTTTTAGAAAAATAATAACAAATATTTAGGGAGACCTTTCAAATGCAACTTAACAAACGCCAGCAACAGGCTGTGGAGGCCACTGAGGGGCGTGTGCGTGTCGTGGCCGGAGCCGGTTCGGGAAAGACCCGTGTGCTCGCCCACAGATACGCTTTTATTGTAAACGAGATCGGCATTAGTCCCGGCAATATCCTCTGTCTTACCTTCACTAATAAGGCCGCCCAGGAGATGAAGAAGCGTATCTCCACGATGGTCGACCGTGGCAGTGTCAACGATTTCATATGCACTATACATAGCTTCTGTGCCAAATTTCTCCGCAAGGAGATTTATCGCATTGGCTATCCACGCAACTTCTTGATCATTGATGAGGAGGATGGCAAGACTCTTGCACGCCAGGCTATGCAGGAATTTGGTATCGACCGCCGTAAGACCACTGCGGAGCGCTTCCTGAAGCAGGTGGCTGCCTACAAGGGGTATGCTCCCACTCAATATATCCAGAATCATCTGTTGCCTTGTGCCTCATCTCATGCCTCCGACGCCACTATACGCTATCTCCGTCTCCAGCTTAAACAATATGCCTTAGACTACGACGATCTTCTTTATTTCACACTCTATATTCTCGCCCATTTTCCCGATGCCCGCAAGGAATGGACAGAGAAGCTTAACTATGTGATGGTAGATGAGGTGCAGGATTGCACCGGCGACGACTGGAAGCTGCTTCATGCCATAACCGAACATCACGGCAATCTATTTGTGGTGGGAGATCCCGATCAGGCCATTTATGAATGGCGGGGAGCCAACCCGAAGATATTCGTCGATTTCAAGGCCCACACAGATGTTATTCTGAATGAGAACTATCGTTCTACCCCCGACATTCTCGATGTGGCCAACCATATAATCGACCATAACAAAAACCGTGTGAAGAAGGATCTCTTCACAGTCAAGCTCAACGAACGTCAGGTGGTGCATCTCCATTCCAAATCGGAGAAGGATGAGGCTGAGGCTATCGCTGCCCGCATCGAGGAGGGAGTGAAGGAGGGGATGACTCATTCTCAGTTTGCTATTCTCTATCGTAGTTCATTCCTCTCGCGTCATCTTGAGCAGGCCCTTCTGAAGCGTCACATTCCTTATAGTGTGTGGGGAGGAGTAAGATTCTTCGAGCGTAAGGAGATAAAGGATGTGATAAGCTATCTGCGCCTTGTGGCCTCTGATGCCGATGATATGTCGTTTACCCGTGTTGTGAACCTTCCGGCACGCAAATTCGGTGAGGTCTCTATGAAGTCACTCTCGAAGATAGCTGAAGAGGAGGGCGTTTCGCTCATGGAGGCTCTTCGCCGTCATATTGATGAGAAGCCATTCAACAAGCCTGCCATGTATAAATTCCTTCAGCTCATTGACGAGGCCCGCTCACGTGTGCCGGTGATGGCTGTATCGGAAATAACCGATTGGCTGATGAATGTATCCGGTCTTTCAGATCTCTACCGCACAGATGAGGAGGAGGAGCGTCTTGAGAATATCACGGAACTTATCAATTCCATGAAGGAATTCGAGGCTGGACGCATAGATGAGGGTGATGCCGATCTTGTATCCTATCTTCAGGAGATAGCCTTATACACCAACGTCGATCGTTCCAATGATTCGGAGAGGGTAAGGATGATGACGATTCATCAGTCTAAGGGTCTGGAATTTCCCGAGGTATTCGTGGTAGGTCTTACAGAGGGGATCTTCCCAAATCACCGCTCCATCCGTGAGCGTCGTCAGGATGGCGAGGAGGAGGAGCGTCGGTTGATGTATGTGGCCGTCACCCGCGCTGAGAAGATGTTATGGCTTTGCGAATCGGAAGGCTATATGAACGAGAACGGAGCGTTGAAATTCCCGTCGAGATTTCTTTCGGAGGTACCTGAAGGAATGTTGAAGATAGAGGGAAAACTCGATCCGATGCTATTGGAAGGCACCAAAGGACTTGTGAAGATGCTCAACGAGGAGTTGGGAGAAGGAGCGGAGGCTCCGATGACCAATGGCACCCGGGTTCGCCACAAAATATTCGGTGAAGGCATAATAGAGGGATATGACCCGATGACAAAAAGCTACAAGGTACGCTTTGGCGAGGTCACCCGCAACCTCATGCCCCACGTCCTCAACCGCGAATAAAAATAAAAATCGCATAACCTGCTGTAAAACATATCCAAAAATTTGGATATGTTTTATTTTTGTACGTATCTTTGGCCACACCTAATAATCCTGCCTATGCGAACTCTCCCCCCTCTTACTTTAATCTTGCTCTCCGGAGCCTTAAGCAGCCATATTCACGATAGGCTTTCCCTCAATTGGGAAATCCAACCACTCTCGATTGACACCGTGAGGCCGTACCTTTTGTGGGATTTCCGCGGCTCAGAGAAAACTGAGGATTCTCTCGGTGCCCGTTACATCCTCTATGGAGACTCTATTAATGGGAATAATGAAGTTGTATAAACTTTTTCTTTGTCTGGATTTAGACAGCTTTCGGAGGTGATTTTTTAGCTCGAAGAGGAAGTTTAGCGGGCTAAACGACCGATGAGAGATGAAAAATCACCTCCGAAAGATGGCTGAAGACGGGCAAAGAGGACTCCATATTCAAGAAATACATATAATAATCAACAAGCCCGTAAAAAGTTTAAACAACTTCAATATCAAGAAGTATAACGGATCTTTTAAGACATGGAAAATCGAAGATTAAGTAACAAAGGATTATGGATTAAGAAATCTATGGCTTTGATTTATCTAATAAGTGCATATTCATTACTTACCTTGTGCTATTCATACGCTATGAGTAACATAACTATAGTGACGTATAGATTAAGTCCCTTTATATACGGAGGTATCGGTTATTTGATTTTTATTAGTATAAATCGATTGTTCTTGAGAAATGTAGTATCCTCCAAACTAATAAGGGTTTTTGATATTGTTACTTTTCTGATGTTGTTCTGTACGACTCTTACCGGGCTTAAGCTGGTAGATAGTTTCATCCATACAGCTTATAATGTAATTTTTGATATGATAGAGATTCTTGCTAGGTTTATAATTTTTATTGGATTATGAAATACGATACTATTTATTTGAAACGAATCCTTACGCTATGGAAATACCGTGCATTGCGAAATAAATGTTTAGGAATTAAGAAAATGATATCCATGCTACATCTTTATGGAATGTTTGCTCTCCTGACTATGATTTATTCGGCTGTTTCATTTTTAAGGAATGAATCCAGTGATTATATGTGTTATCTCTTTATTGGATTAGGAGTATTAATTATTTATCTCGTTTTTATAGGATTGAATCATATTATCCTATCGAGATGGATAGCCCATAAGATACTACTGACTTTTGAGGTTCTTACTTTACTGATGTTTGTCTGTGTAACATTAAGTATATTTGTTTTACAATAGTTTGTTAAGACATTTCAATAGAATACAATGATTTGGACTGTTGGATGTAAGGAAAACTGCGGAAATCATCATAATCCGTTTTTCAACTGATTTATCTGAGTGCAGACTCGGTTAATGTGATCCAAGTCAAACAGCAATGAGTTACTGTCAATATCAATCCAAGAAAAGAGGGTCTTTATCTTCGTGTAGATGTTGAACACATACGATGTGTCAAAAGTGCGGTGCCTTCCAAGGGGTCGGTGCCTATATCCGAAGCGCCATCGAAGAATTTTCTAATGTCAGTGTAAAGTAATAGTGCCTATTACATAGAACATATAAATAGGCACTATTTTGTCGTTCAAGTCGGCTATGTACAATCTGGTCTGTATATGATAATTCAACAAAAATTCAGTTATTGATTCGCATTAAAGATCCAACGAATTTTCGTTTAAAAGAAAGTCATATATACCGATAGTGGTAATCCCTGCCTCGTTTCTCAAAATGGGTGTGTCCTCACCGACGATAATGATTTTCTTGAAGGAATCATCAATATTGCGCAATGAAGCTTCTTCCTGTTTCATCTTCTCTTCATCCGGCATTCGGTAGGCGGATTGGATATAGTAGCGCCTGCTGCCCATATTGCAGACGAAATCCACCTCAAACTGTTTCCTTTCCCGGCTGCCATCCTCCTTTCTAAGGTGAACCGGCACGACTCCTACATCCACATTAAAGCCCCGAAGCCGCAATTCATTGTATATCACATTCTCCATCAGATGAGAAGGCTCTGTCTGCCTGAAATTAAGTAGGGCATTACGCAGACCGCAGTCAGTGAAATAATATTTGTATGGACTGTCGATATACCGTTTCCCTTTAACATCATACCTGCTTGCTTTCTCAACAAGGAATGAATCACAGATGTATTCCAGATACGATGTCAGCGTCATGCGGTTGACCTTCTTGTGCTTTACACTCTCGAATGTGTTGGTCAGTTTGGTGGGATTCGTCAATGCGCCGATGTCAGATGCCAGAATGTTGAGTAGTTCATCAAGCATCTCTGTGTCCTTTATGCCGTAACGCTCCTTTATATCCTTGATATAGGTATGGATAAACAGCCCTTTAAGATACTCGTTCTTTTCTTCCTCAGATGATTTCTGAACAACCTGCGGCAGACCTCCGAAAAGCATATAGGTAGTTAATGCACGGTCTTTCTGTAAGTCCATATAAGGGAAGACTTCACCGAAACTGAGGGGGTAAAGTTTTATTTCATCGCCTCGTCCTCTAAATGTTGTGATTACATCCTTTGAAAGAAACCGTGCGTTACTGCCCGTTACATACACGTCGGCATTAGGCGTATTCAGATAGCTGTTCAATACGTCTTCAAACTCGTTGACATACTGTATCTCATCAATCATTATATAATGGACAGCATCATCAGTCAGTTTTGAGTCTATGTAATCAAGCAGCGCATCCGGATCGCGCAGTTTCTTGTTTCGTCGGTCTTCAAGATTGATCGTGATGATGTGGTCGTTTTCTACACCTTGCTCCCTGAGCCAGTTGGCGTAAAGTGTAGATAATAGAAATGATTTGCCACATCGTCTAATGCCGGTGACAATCTTTATCATTCCATTATGTCGACGAGAAATAAGCTTCTGTAGGTATCGAGGTCTCGGTATAATCATAATTTCTATTGTCAAATATTGTACCTTGTCACACTAATTGACAATGTAAAGATAGTGTAAATTTGTTTAACTCACAAGTAAACTGCGAGAAAAGTCGAAAAGTTTATATTGCAAGGATAGGTTGACTATCCCTGAAAAGTGTGGTTCTTTCCTAATTTAGTTGATTATTGCGTAGCAAATGGCATTTTTATCGAAGCTACAAGAAACTCAACAAGGAATAACTAAAATAAACTTCAGAATTATTTGCTCCTATGTTAATTGCGAGATAAAGTAACTGTATAGTATTTTCAACTAAATTTGGATAGAACCATTTTTTTTTCAGCTCAAGTCACTGATATTATTACTGAAAAGCCGAGGCGGAGATCGCCGTAGAATGTAGTAGACAGATGATCATGATTTTCGTAGCTAATTAATATATAGAAGTCAAATAACGGTGGATTTTCCATAGCTATGGAAAATCCACCGTTATTTGACTGTGAGTGGGGAGTATTAATTTGCGGCTACTGCCTCAGGATCGTTGAAGACTATGCAGACCGGCTGCGGACACGAGATGCTGTAGCCGGTGGGCGTGAGATTGCCGCTCTTCTCATCACACTTAAATACCTCTATGCGGTTGTCGTCTTTGCAAGCTACAAGCAGCCATTTGCCATCAGGGGTGATGTTGAAATTACGCGGATGTTTTCCTGTCGATACATAGCTCATAGGCACAAGCTCCCAGCCATTGGAGGTGTCGATCTTAAACTGCGCGATGCCGTCACCGTTAAGACGATTGGAGGCATACACCCAACGTCCGCAAGGGGAGATGTGAATGTCGGCACCACCACCTACATGACCTGAATTCGATTCATAGGCATTCACTGAATTCATCGTGTCGTGATATGTGCTGTAACGGAAATGCGATATGTTGCCGGTGAGCTCGTTGATCATATAGCCATTCTCACATTTAGCATCGAATACTATATGGCGCGGTCCGAAGCCGGGACTAACCGACACGTCAAGCACTCCGGAGAGATCCACATCTCCATCGTAATCGAGTGGAAACTGGTGGATACGGTCGGTGCCAAGATCGGTGACAACCATAAACTTGCCGTCGGGAGTGAAAGTGGTGCAATGGGGATGTGGCATGGACTGACGGATGGAGTCGACGCTTTGTCCGCTGAATTTCACTACTCTCGGTTTTTCGAGGAGTTTATCTGCCCCTTTGAACTTGAACACGGATATCGAGCCACTTCCATAGTTGGCAGTCACCACATATTCTCCATTGGGAGCTACAGCTACGTGACACGGATTTTTGCCGATCACCATCTGACGGCTTACCGGCACATAATGTCCGTCGGCTCCATCTTTACGTAGCATGGTGAGTTCTGAATCGCCATAAGAGTCGTTTTCATTCACTGCAAATACAGTCTCTCCCTTATCTGCTACGGCAAGAAAAGAGGGATTGCTGAGACCGGCGATTGAATCAATAGGCACAATGGTGCCGGATTCAGTGTTGAATGTATATGTGCGGAAATTTGTTTCATCAGGGGTGCCGTATGAGCCTACAAGCATAATCAGACCCGTTGCGATTGATAACATCTTATTGAATTAGTTTGTTGGTGGTTAGGTTGGATTGAAAAGATATAGAGGAGCAGGCGCTTTCATTGAGATTGAAAAAACAAGGTTGGGTCGCTCCTTTATGAAAATTATTTGCAAAATTACTATTATTTATTCTAATTTACAAATGTTAATTTAGAAGTTGTCTCAACTTTTTCTTTGTCAGGATTTAGCCGGATTTCGGAGGTGATTTTTCAGCTCAAAGAGGAAGTTTAGCGGGCTAAACGACCGATGAGAGATGAAAAAGCAACCCGAAAGATGGCTGAAGACGGGCAAAGAGGACTCCTTTTTAAAGAAATCTTTATAAAAATCAACAAGCCCGTAAAAAGTTTAAACAACTTCTTAAGAAGTTGCCTCAACTTTTCCTCTACCGGATATGGATGGTAAGAAGGATCTCTTCACCTTTTCTCACGACGACAGTATCACCGATATTTATCCCTATTGGCTCCGACACCACCGGCAGCAGATAATCTCCCATCTTTATGGTATTGGTGGCGCTTACGGCTTCAAGCATAGGGCCGAGATCATTTTTTAAGAGATCGGTGGCTACTCTTCTCTCCTCTCTTATCCCACCTTCTGAATCACACACCTCCATTACAATCGGGTCAGACGTAAGAAATTCACCTGCTTCGATAAAGTTGCCTACGGTAAGGGAGCGGTCGAAACTATAGGAGGCATCTGCCGGAACGCCTGCTTCAAGCAGTGATCTCCGTAGCTTCGGGGCACGGAAATGCACTCCGGGTGCAATCTCCGAATAGTAGCGTTCGGCAAATCTCGCGCCTATCGACTTCCCGATTCTTCCTATTCTCACCACTGGGGCGAGCACAGCTTCAAATTCATCGGCAAACTCCGGGATGAAGAATGGTTTACCACTGTTCACAAGTGCCGAGTCGGGAAGAAAATACCAGGAGAGAGGTTCTGACGATGCTTTTATTATAGTTTTCATAATGGTGCGTTGAGTCGATTGTAGATCAAGGCCAGATGTGCGTAGATCGAGGTATTGGCCATCACGATCCCCTCAGCCACTTTCACGCGGTAGGGGGTGAAATTCCAGATTGCACGTATTCCCTCGCCGATTGCTATGTCTGCGGTCTCCTGAGCACATTGCGCCGGCACTGTGAGGATCCCGATTGTGGCGGGAGTGGTTGCCATCACATCTGCAAGCTTGTCGATATGATGAATCTCTACATCACCTATCTTCCGGCCGGTTTTCCGCTCGTCGATATCGAATCCGGCCGCGATCTCAAGGCCATAGATCGATAGTCCGGAATCCTGAATCAATGCTTTGCCAAGGCTTCCCACTCCGAACACGTAGGCCCTGTGGCTCGTGGTAAACCCGAGAAATTCCGAAAGTGTCTCCACCAATGCTTCCACTTCGTAACCTATCCTCGTCTTCCCTTTCAGTGTGAGAAAGGAGAGGTCTTTGGCAATTTGGGAGGCATCTACATTGAGAGCCCTTGAGATCTGGGTAGATGATACAAACTCTACGCCGCGTGCCTTGAGAATCTCCACATAGGCGAGATACCAGGGCAGACGGCGGAGTGTAGGTTCCGGTAGAATAATATGGTTGATCATTTGCGAGTAGTTACTTTGTGGAGAGAGTGATTATGATGTCACGGCCAACTTGTTGGTCTTCGTAACGACATGTCCTTCCGGAGTGGTTACGGTAGAACGATAGAGGTAGATGCCGCGTGGCACACGTCGTCCGTTGTTGTCGCGAAGATCCCAGCGATAACTCAAGCTGTTCATACTCTCTGAGAACCCGGAGGTCTGAGTCGACCATAACAATTTGCCGCCTAAGTCAAAGACTTCCAGCTTGCATGGCATTTGTCCGACAGATCCATCCACTGAAATAAGGAAATTCACAGAGGTGGAGGCCGGGTTCACATCGGTGGATAGTTCGGTTATGCCCGGTTTCCAATCGGCTCTCACTGTGAAGGAGAGGATGGATGATGAAGAGTTGTTGGCATTGTCCCATACCGTAAGAGTGAGGGTATGGTCGCCGGGCTCTATCCCTTGGAGAGGATATGAGAGCTTACCCTTTTCGAAAGATTCAATGTCGGGAGAATAATAGAGATTGAGATCCTCGTGCCACTCCTTGCCATCTATCGATAGAGTCATCCTGTGGCCTATGCCACCTTCCGATAGATTTATGCCTGATTCATCGGAAAGAGTCGCATATACCACCGGGTTGGGACCAATCGAGCTTCCCTCTCTGAATCCCGGTTCGTTAAGATAGAAATCTGTTATCGCCGGGCCTTCATTGTCGTCGATTGCCGAGGTGTCGAAGCCATAGACGTAGAGACGTTCAAGAGATCCGTTGGCCTCTTCACCCTCTTCATTCATGGCATAAAGGGAGAAGAGGGCAGGGCTGTAGTTGTTTTCGATCTCAGAGGGCATTATGAACTCCGTCTCCCAACGGCCATTCTTCACAGTGGTGCGTCCGGTGTAGAGTCGGGTTTTTCGATCGTTGTAGGTGGAGATTTCGCCATCCTCTCCGTTTCCATATGTCTCGATCACCTTCTCTGCGTCGTATAGCTGAATGTCGACAGTGCCGTTGAAATCTTCGGCAACCGCTCCGGCTTTGTCGGTCACGCAGCCGGAGAGTGTCACGCGTGAACGGGCTTTAAGTTCCGGATAGTCATCGGAATCTGTGGAGACTCCGTTTATACCGTCGATCATCACCTTATAACCGGGATAAGGAAGACGCATTGAAGGGTCGCCCATGAAGGCATAACGCA
This sequence comes from uncultured Sangeribacter sp., assembly GCA_964513775.1. Taxonomy (GTDB): domain Bacteria; phylum Bacteroidota; class Bacteroidia; order Bacteroidales; family Muribaculaceae; genus Lepagella. Next base: position 50,738 of record CAZEOI010000006.1, read on the forward strand.
GTTTATTGGTGTCGCCCGAACTGTCGTTCTTACCGTTTATCATGATCTCCCCAAGCCTTAGAGGGAGTCCGTCGGCACCGCGTTTGAACATCCACGACGCTGTATAGGCATTCAGGGTGCCGTTGGCTGAGATATACACCTTACGGCTGGGACATATCATCCCGATCACGCCTGCCTCCGGGTTGAGCCACATCTCCTCTGCGCCGCTCACCTCATCCGCATCCCATTGAAGAAAGTTGCAGGTGGCTGCATAGAGAAAGGGGAGATTCCGGTTGCTCATCGAGGTGATGTCGGTCCATGTAAGAAGATTCTCATGGCCCCAGCTCCTTGTGTTGGCATGGCCGATATAATCTATCAGGCTCACACCCTCCGCTATCTTATCCATCATGCGCTGTTTGGCTTCGGGATATACGGCTCCTTGGCCGGAGTAGCCGAGGGGATAGGCATCGAGATAAAGCTTTTCGTAAACAAGATCTGCGCCATTCTCACTCATCTGCATATTCTGAATCACAGTCTCCGCCTGTTTCAGATGTTGGGCTTTATCCTGATCATCGGCAATCACCATCACATTGTTGCGCCAATTGCCGAGATTCGGTGAGAGAAGATACTTCTCAAGTTTTGCTATCGCATTCTCAGCCTCCGCCACACTTTTAACGGGCATACGTCCTACGGCCACACGTATCTTCGCGCTCCCCATATTGAGCGAGCCTTCCTGATCGTCGAGCATACCGATGTAATCGTCGGTGGAGTAGGAACCGGCCTCTGTGAAAATGCCGGGTTCCTGCCATATCGGAATACGTGGGTATCCCGCACGCTTTACAACAGGGGTCTGTAGTTTGTTGTCGTAGGTGGGACGGCTGAAGAGAAGGCAAAACGCGGTATAGTCGCCGGGATTTCCTCCGGCTCTATCATACCACATCTTGAGCAGACGGCGGAAGGCAGTGACATCGGGTGTGCCGGATGAAAATTCATTATACACCTCTTCGGGCGAAACTACCGTAACTTTCAGACCATCTGAGGCGGCATGGATATCGGCCAACTTCTGAGCCTGTGTGCGGAATTGCTCGGGAGCCACAACCAACATGCCGGGAGCCTCCATGGCGTGAAGGTTCTGATTGCGGACAATGCCGGCTCCCGTGGCCATACGTGTCACTCGTGAGGGATTAAAAGCCACATAGTTGCGTGCGCCCCCCGGGGTGACAAATCTGTAGGATCCTGAATTATCCTTGTGCAGAGTTACTGACAACGGTTTCACCGGATCGGTGACATCCCATAGCACAGTAGATTCTGAACAATCCTGAAGAACCACCTCGGAAGCCACGGCCGGGGATAGACGGAAATATAGCTCCTCGTTGTGCAGACGCAATTCACGGGGATACGTCACCTCTATGTAATCGAGTGCCGCCGTGAAAAGTGTGCCGGAGTTTGTATAGGCCACTTCAATTGCCAATCGTTCCTCGGCTTCGGGCAGCGAAAGTGTGCAGCTGGAGCGGTTGAGAAATATATCGGAATTGCTTATGCCCGGAATGTTCATGGATGTTGAGGCTGAGCCGTTGCCGGTGACTTTCACAGTGGAGGTGCCGTTTGAAACTTTCGCTCCGAAGAGTGTGGTCACGGTGGCATTTCCGGTATTGTCTGTCAGTTGGAAATTAAACGTGCGGTTGCGTTGGGTGCGGAAATCCTCACCCAATATCACTCGCCCTGAGTTGGAAGGGGCCAGGATATCCTGTTCATGCACCAGACATTCGGTGAAGGTGCTTATAATTTCTGATGAACGCGCATCCAAATCTTCACGTGCCACAGCAGTGGGGCGCTCCGCATCACGGTCGCTGATGAAATAGTATGAGCAGTCGGAATATGGATTGGCAACATGGGTGTAGGTCCCTCTCGACGATAGCTGCCAGTCGATTGAGGAATGGCCGAAGAAAACTATACCGGAAGGGGTGCGCAGGGAGACAACCACGGGGAGATCGTCAGGTGTGGATGTGTCAAGTCGCTCCGGAAGCATTCGTCCCCCGTAGCCATATACGTTTACTTTGTCGGGATTGGAGAATCCCAACGATTTGAGAGTGGTGTTGCTGATGAATTGCATCCCTGTTTCTTTCACCTCGACTTTCACCCATCTCCCCTCTGCCAGAACTGAGGAGGGTGCGAAATATCCCGGGTCGAGAGCCCATGAGGATAGAGTGGTTAAAATAAGGGATATGAATGACAGGTAGAAGTGTTTCAGATTCACGTGTATATGGTTTGGTACTTTGAAAAGAGATGGAACCATAGGAGCCGTTAAATGCTCCTCATTTCATATAACGTAGATTATCCCTTGCTTATTGCTATGTAGCAACTGCTTATCTGAATACGTGCAGATTATTGTGTGGTATAGGGCCATAGGGAGCCATTCAGATAGCTCTCCCATTCCTCTCGGCTGCCGCAGAAAGCATCCATGTCTACATCCCCTTTTATGCCGTCCACCCTGCCCCGATGGTTGAACTGCCAGAATGTCCACTCGGCATGTATGGGATTTTCCGAGAAACCACAGATCCACAGTGGATGGCCCGGAAATGTTTCGGCTAAATAGTCGTAATATCCCTCACGGTTGGTGTAGAACATCACCCTATGGCCGAGAAGATTGAGATAATCCACCATCTCTATCAGGCGTCGGTTGATCACCTCAGGTGGAATTGTGTCGGGATTGCCGGCCTTCTCGACGTCAATCACGAAGCCTAATTCCGGCTGACGGCTGCCTACGGTGCGCATGAAATTGAGAGCCTGCTCCACACCGTCACGGTCAAAGCGGAAGTAGTGATACACCCCCTTCTTCAGTCCTGCCTTTGAAGCCTTGTCGTAGTTTACGCGGAAGTTGCGGTCTTTGAAATCGCCACCCTCCGTAGCCTTGATGAATACGAAGTCAATTCCGGATGCCGCCGCTTTATGGAGATCCACATCTCCGTTGTGGGCCGAAATGTCGATTCCTCTCACTGGATATTTCTCCGGATCCACATAGGGAGGAGTATGCAGGAATGAATTGTAGGCCCATATCGCCGCAAAGACGAGCAACAGGCATACTAAAAGGAATATACCTGCCACAAGAATGTCTTTGAGTGGGCGATTCAGCATGATTGTTAGGATTTTGGATTATTATTCAAGTATGGCGGCTGCCCGTTGAAGTGCTGTTATGAACGCATCGGCCTCTTCGAAAGTGTTGTAGACTGCGAAGGAGGCTCTGACTGTGCCGGGTATATCGAGCCTCTCCATAAGGGGCATGGCGCAGTGATGCCCTGTGCGCACCTCCACACCTTGTTTGTCGAGCAACATCCCGACATCGTATGGGTGACTTCTCCCGACAAGGAACGACAGCACTGCGCTTTTGCCGGGGGCCGTGCCATATATCCTGACGCCCGGAATCTCCATCATGCGACGTGTGGTGTAGTCCAGGAGTTCATGTTCATGTTCTGCTATACGTTCCATTCCGACCTCCTCTATGAATTCGATCCCTTTCGATAGGGCGGCGATCCCTACGAAGTCGGGAGTTCCCGCTTCGAACTTGAATGGTAGCTCTGCGAAGGTGGTGTGCTCGAAGGTTACTTTTGCAATCATCTCTCCCCCTCCCTGATAGGGGGGCATCTCCTCAAGCAGATCTCTCCTTCCGTAGAGCACTCCTATCCCTGTGGGTCCATACATCTTGTGGGAAGAGAACACATAGAAGTCGCAGCCGATATCTCTCACATCGATCTTCATATGAGGCGATGCCTGGGCGCCATCGACAAGCACGGCCACACCTTTGGAGTGAGCATAATCGGTCATCTCCTTCACAGGATTGACCGTTCCGAGCACATTGCTGACGTGGCAGAATGAGGCCATCACCGTGCGTTCATTGAAGAGTGATCTGTATTGGTCAAGGTCAAGCTCCCCGCTATCGTTGATATCCACCACGCGGATCACAATCCCCGTGCGTTCGCGAAGAAGCTGCCAGGGCACGATGTTGGCGTGGTGTTCCATCACTGTGAGGATAATCTCGTCACCCTTTTTGAAACGGCTGCCAAAAGAGGAAGCCACAAGATTGATACCCTCCGTCGTGCCTCGCGTGAAGATCACCTCCTCCGTAGATTCGGCATTGATATATTTTCTGATCTGTTCACGGGTGTGCTCCTGCAGATCGGTCATCTCCTGCGAGAGTGTGTGCACTCCACGATGCACATTGGCTTTTTCGTGGGTATAGATACGCTGAATCTCATCCACCACGCGTTGTGGTGTCTGAGACGTAGCTGTGTTGTCGAGGTATATCATCGGTTTCCCGGCCACTTTACGGCTGAGAATCGGAAATTCCTCCCTTATCTTGAGAACTTCTTCTTTAGTCATCTTTCAATCATTTTTGTTGGATTGCGCGCAACCCGACTGGCATGAGCTGCAGCTCGGATCGGCTCCTGCGAATCGGCGTTCCACGAGCATATGCAGGCGGTCTTTGAGAGCCGGAAGGCGCACGCCGTCGATCACGTCGGCCATGAAAGCCTGCTTGAGCAGCAGTTTCGCTGTAGCTTCGGGAATACCTCTGGTGCGCATGTAGAACACCTGCATCTCATCAAGCTGACCTGTGGCAGAGCCGTGGCTGCATTTCACGTCGTCGTTGTATATCTCAAATTGAGGCTTGGAATACATTCTGGCCGTGTCGCTGCCCACGATGTTACGGTTGCTCTGATACGCCTCCGTCTTGTCGGCTCCCGGATTCACGAGTATAAGACCTGCGAAAGCTCCGCTTGCATCATCGTCTACCACATATTTAAACATCTCATCGGTCTTGCAGTCGGGATTGGCATGAACAATCCTGGAGTAGGTGTCGAGATGGCGGCTACGGTCTTCTATGCCCATACCCAAAAGCTTCAGATCGGCATGACTTCCCTCGAAGCGTGTGTGATATTCATTACGGGTGGTGCCGTTGTAAAGGGTAATCCCGTCTGCCAGCACTTGGCTTCCCTCTTCCTGACGTAGATAGAGAGCACTCAGGCGGTTGGTCTTTTCCGACGATTCCTCCAGATCATAGAAGTCGATGCAAGAGTTTTTCCCGGCGTAAATCTCCACAGTGGAGAGTGCGAGAAATTCCACTTCGCAGTTCTGCGTATGGTCGCAGGTGAGTATTTTGACTTCTGCATCCTCCTCGGCGATTACAAGGATTCTGCGCACTGCCATAAGTGGAGCTCCGTTCTGAAGGATATTTACGATCTGGATAGGTTTCTCAACCTTTACCCCCCTCTTTACCCTGATGGCAATACCATCTTGGCAGAGAAGTGTGTCGAGGGCTACGATGGGATTATTTATGTCGGCTGCTTTGCCATAATATTTCACAGCCTCATCAGGAAACTCTGTCGCGAATCTCTTGAGGCTTCCTGCATAGACACCTTCCGGTAGCCCCTCTTGCGAACGATAGGTGTCGGCGTAGATGTCATTTACAAGAAGGAACAGTGAGGTGGAGAGAGAGGGCACACCGCAATGAAACGATAAGCCCGGATTCACGTCGATCGGCACTCTGGCTATGTTGACCCCGTAGTCGGGTGCCAACATTGCGTTCAGGTCGGTAGTCTCGTAATTCTCACTCCCTTTTGGCGGGAGCTTGGTCGATTCGAGCACCTTCATAGCCTCCTCACGCCGGCCGTTTATAATCTCGGCGCTATTAAGGTCTATAAGGTCGGCATGCTCCTTATAAAGTTCGATATATTGAGTTAATGCATTCATCTTTTCAAATGTTTCAATTCTCTTTTTGAAGTTGCCTGCAACTTCATTCATCGATCTGACGTTTGATCCAGTCATAGCCTCGCTCTTCGAGTTCGAGCGCGAGTTCCGGCCCCCCTGTCATCACGATGCGTCCTTTATAAAGAATATGTACGAAATCGGGTTTGATATAGTCGAGCAGACGCTGATAGTGTGTTATGACTATAGTGGCGTTCTTCTCGGTTTTCAGTTTGTTGACACCCTCTGCCACAATGCGCAGTGCATCGATGTCAAGACCGGAGTCTGTCTCGTCGAGGATGGATAGCTTCGGCTCAAGCACAGCCATCTGGAAAATCTCGTTACGTTTCTTCTCACCCCCTGAGAAGCCTTCATTCACTGAGCGCGAAGCGAGTTTATTGTCGAGTTCCACAATGGCTCTCTTCTCTCGCATCATCTTCAGAAAGTCGGTGGCGCTCATGGGGGGCTCTCCGAAATATTCACGCTTGGCGTTGACTGCCGCACGCATGAAATTCACCATCGACACGCCCGGAATCTCCACGGGATACTGGAACCCGAGGAATACTCCCTCATGGCTTCTTACCTCCGGGGGCATCGCAAGGAGATCTTTGCCTGCGAATTCAGCCTCTCCTCCGGTGACCTCGTAAGCCGGATTTCCGGCAAGCACCATCGACAAGGTGGATTTGCCGGAGCCGTTTGGCCCCATTATGGCGTGCACTTCTCCCGGATTAACCTCCAAGTTGATCCCTTTCAATATCTCTTTCCCATTTATCTGGGCGTGTAGGTCTTTGACTTTGAGCATTTCTTATAATGTTTTATCTGTTAAGCCGCATCACACGGCATTGGGCCATGCCCGCTTTCTGTTATAACAAGCGGCATGGGTGTTATGTTGTGGCTTATCTTCTTGGCCTCGCGCAATTGCAGGAGGTGGGCAAGGTCGTGGACGCTCCCGCAACCCAATAGGCCGGGAGCGAGGAGCATCACGCTCTCCACCACGTTGCCGTCGTCGGCATTGGCATATTTCAGGAGAGGTGACGTCGGATTCACACACAACAGAAGATTATAGACTATCGAGAGCATCAGCATATACTTCACCAATGAGAAGATCCCTCCTAATATGGAGTCGAGCATACCCACGTAAAACACCTGCATGGCACTTCGAAGCACTTGTGTGAAGGTCTTGAATGTAACATATACTATGCAGTAGATACTCACCGAGGCGAGCACACTGTAGATAAACGCCCCTCCGGCTGCCCGGCGCACACCGGGCAACAAGGAACGGAATATCTCCTCGGCATCTGCCTCGAATACGTGGGCACACACTGTGCCAAAGGCAAATCCCAGCACTCCTGAGATTTGCCCTGTAAATCCTATTCGGAATCCTTTGATCACAGCATAGGCCGCAACCATAATTACTATTAGATGATAGCCTGTCTCACTCATAGGCTCTCCTGTCAGTGTTTTGCCTTATATGGCTGTTTGGGTAGTTCCTCGGCAAATTTGTCGGGAAATGTCCAGTGTTGGCGTGGATGGCTCATGGCCCATATCACCAGGCCTACTCCCAGTAGAATAAAGGGGATGCTCAGCATCTGGCCAAGGTTCATGCCATAACGGGCGATCATCTCATATTCCGACTCCACCTGCACGTTTTTCACATATTCTATAAGGAATCGCGGAAGGAAGATGCCGATGAAGAAAATGCCGGTGATGAGATATGGCCGCTCCTCGGCGTTGCGCTTCCAATACATCCACATGAGCACCCAGAAGAGCACGAAATAGCAGGCTGCCTCATAAATCTGGGTGGGATGTTTGGCCACTGTCTCCCCGTTGCGAAGGTAGATGAAGCCCCAGGGAAGATCGGTCGGGCCGCCGTAGATCTCGCTGTTCATAAGGTTGCCGAGGCGTATCAGACAGCCCACGAGTGCTATGGCTATCACAAGTTTGTCAAAAGTCCACGATGCGGGCTTCTTGGTGACAAACCATGAGAAGAGAAACACGGCGATGATGTTGGCTATCGTGCCTCCATGACTGGCAAGGCCGCCGTTCCATATCTTCAGGATCTCGCCGGGATGTTGCGAGTAATAATCCCATTCATAGAAGAAAACGTGGCCGAGGCGTGAGCCTACTATCGTGGCCACCACTACATAAGCGAGGAGTATGCCGAGCCATTTCTCGGGGGCGCCTTCGTGGCGGAACATCCGGGCCACAATGTTGTAGCCCAGGATGAATCCGACTGCGAAAGCAAGACCATACCATCTTACGGATATCGGCCCGAGGCTGAAGAGAATCGGGTCGGCATTCCAGGTTATGAAATCAAGCATATTTATTGTTTATGGTTTTTATAGAATGATGTCGGGAGGAGAGCTACACACCGGCTCAGACGAGAGCGGCTGTATCCTGAGCGATCATCATCTCTTCATCGGTGGGGATCACCACTACGTGTACTTTCGAATCGGCACCGGAGATCTCGATCTCCTCGCCGCGCACCTTGTTGGCCTCTGCATTGAATGTGACGCCCATGAAGGCAAGCTGCTTGCAGATACGCTCACGGGTGCCTGTCTGGTTTTCACCTACGCCCCCTGTGAAGACGATGATATCCACCCCTCCGAGCACCGCTGTGTAAGCGCCGATATATTTCAGGATGCGATATTCATACATGTCAAGAGCGAGAATTGCCTTCTCGTTGCCGGCTTCTACGGCTGCTTCTATGTCGCGCATGTCGCTTGAAAGCTCGGTCACGCCAGCCATGCCGCTGCGTTTGTTGATGAGTTTGCTCACTCCGGCCGCGTCAAGACCCTCCTGCTCCATTAGATACACGATAGCGCCCGGATCTACATCGCCTGAGCGAGTGCCCATCATGAGGCCCTCAGTAGGGGTAAGACCCATTGAGGTGTCTACACTCTTTCCATCTTTGATGGCTGTGATGCTGGCGCCGTTGCCGATATGGCAGGTGATGATGCGCTGTTTCTCATAGTCAAGTCCGAGGAACTCGCACGCACGGCGTGACACATAGCGGTGGCTCGTGCCATGGAAGCCATAACGACGAACGCCATATTTCTCATATGCCTCGTAGGGTAGGGCATACATGAATGCCTTGGCTGGCATGGTCTGATGGAAAGCTGTGTCAAACACAGCCACCTGTGGCACGTCGGGAAGAATTGAGCTTATCGCCTCGATGCCGGTCACGTTGGCCGGATTGTGAAGGGGTGCCACGGGATAACATTCCTTGACCTTCTCGACAACTTCGGGGGTGATCACCACCGACTTGTTGAAGTATTCCATGCCATGCACCACGCGGTGGCCCACAGCCTGGATCTCATCATAGCTCTTGATTACCCCCTCTTTGGGATCGGTGAGAATCTCAAGCACATTCTTAACGGCCTCTTTTGCAGTGGGCATCTCTACCTTGATCTCACCCTTGGTGCCGTCGGGACGCTTGAATTTTAGGAAAGAATCGGGCAGACCGATCTTTTCGACGCCACCTTCGGCGAGCACCTTCTTGTCGTCGGAGTCAATGAGTTTGTATTTCACGCTGCTGCTGCCGCAGTTGAGCACAAGTATCTTCATAATCTATATTATCTGAGATGTTGGTTTTTATCAGAGGTTTTTGTCGCCGATGGCCTGGTTGCAGGTCACGATGATGGTGTTTACGATATCTTCCACGGTTGCGCCGCGTGAGAGATCGTTTACCGGGGCTGCCAGACCCTGGAGAATCGGACCCACCGCACCGGCGCCTGAGATGCGCTGCACAAGCTTGTAGCCGATGTTGCCGGCTTCAAGAGAGGGGAAGATGAGGGTGTTGGCATGGCCGGCCACTTCGCTGTCGGGTGCTTTCAGCTTACCTACGGAGGGCACTATGGCGGCATCGCTCTGGAGCTCGCCGTCGATCTTCAGGTCGGGGGCAAGTGACTTGGCTATCTCTGTAGCCTCTCTTACTTTGTCCACTCTCTCGTGGCTTGCGGAACCCTTGGTTGAGAAGCTGAGAAGAGCCACAACCGGATCAAGACCTGCGATATCCTTGGTGGTCTTGGCAGTGGCGATGGCAATCTGTGCGAGCTCCTCCTTAGTGGGATCGGGCACTACTGCGCAGTCTGCAAACACGAGCATACCGTTGTCGCCGAAGGGGCAGCCCTCGGGGAGCAGCATGATGAAGGCACCGCTCACCACAGATATACCCGGTTTGGTCTTCAGCACCTGGAAAGCTGCGCGAAGCACACTTGATGTGGGGCTGAGCGCTCCGGCCACCATGGCATCGGCGTCGCCGTTCTTGATCATGAGGCATCCGAGGTAGAGTGGATTCTTCACTGTGTAGCGGGCGTCCTGGAGAGTCACTCCCTTCTTCTTGCGGAGCTCGCAGAAGAGTTCTGCATATTTGTCAGTGAAAGAGGTGTCGTCGCAATCATGAAACTCCGCTTCTGCTATATGGGTGAGGCCGAGGCCGGATGCCACATTCAGAATCTCATCTTTCTTGCCGAGGAAAACGATATGCGCCGCTTTCTTGGCAATTATCTCGTCGGCCGCCTGGAGAGTGCGGGGCTCTGTTGATTCAGGAAGCACGAGGCGCTGGGGATGTTCCTGTGCTTTTTTTGTAAGCCGTTCAAATAAGGTCATGACTATATGGGGTATTTATAGGTTTAGGTAAGCGGATGTGGTTGATCACTGTTTCCGCCTCGTTTATGAAAGTGATATGTCGGCGTGTATGGGCGGCTCGCGGGAGCCGTAGAGCCTCGTCGGCATGTGTAGATGCAAAGTTAATAAAAACATTTTGAAAGGAGATAGAGGAAAGCTCCATTTTTTTTTGTAATTTTACACTTTCAATCAATCCTCTCCGTTGGAATAGTAATTGTTTCCTGTCGGACCATTAGTTAGAGATGAGAATTGTAAAGCGATTATATCTTTTTATTTTACAAAGTTTTCTGCCTCTGTTCGCGATGACGTTTTTCATCGTGCTCTTCATCGTGCTCATGCAGTTTTTGTGGAAAAATATCGACGATCTTGTCGGTAAGGGCCTTGAGCTCTCGGTGCTGGCCGAGCTTTTCTTCTATGCCGCCCTCAGTCTCGTGCCTCTCGCGCTCCCTCTTGCCATCCTGCTTGCGAGCCTTATGACGTTTGGCAATCTTGGTGAGAAATTCGAGCTTACTGCCATGAAGGCGTCGGGAGTGTCGCTTCTGAAGGCGATGAGTCCGCTTATAGTTTTCATCTCGATGATTTCCGTAGGGGCTTTTTTCTTCCAGAATGATGTGTTGCCCCATGCGCAGGTGAAGATGTACACGCTCCTGTTTTCGGCTCGCCAGAAGTCTCCGGAGCTTGAGATTCCGGAGGGTGTGTTTTATGGCAATATCCCCGGCTATAATCTCTTTGTCAAGGAGAAGAACCGCGAGACAGGTATGCTGCATCAGCTTATGATTTATGATGTGAGCCATGGTGGCGACAACTCCACAATCCTTCTGGCTGATTCCGGACGCCTTGCCTTCACCCCCGATATGCGCTATCTCTATCTTCACCTTTGGGATGGTCAGCAGTTTGAGAATCTGCGTGAGCAGAAGAGTATGGATCGTAATGTGCCGTTCAGACGTGAGGAATTTGCCGAGAAAGAGGTACTCATACCTTTTGACGCTAACTTCAACCGCCTTGACGAATCGGGGATGAGGAGCCAATACGTGGGTAAAAACATGAAGCAGCTCAACCATTCGATTGATTCGATCAGTGCCAGACTCGACTCCACCGGTGCAGTCTTTGGCGCCGATTTGAAGCGGATGGCGTTCCCGGTGTTTGGCGATCGTATGCTTCCTCAGCCGATTGATGAGGAGGGGAAGCCTGAGAAAGTGGAGAAGACAATTGATGCCAAGGCCGACACCGCGGTGATCAAGCCGGTGGATATCGACACTCTTCTCACGGCTCTCTCTCCCGATGTCAGGTCAAGTATATTCAGTCAGGCGCAATCGCTGGCGTCGCAGCAGATGTCGGAGATGCAGTTCAAGGCGATGTCAGTACACGACGACAAGCGGATCATGCGGCGCCATGAGATAGAGCTTCTGAAGAAATTCACCCTCTCTGTGGCATGCCTTGTGTTCTTCTTCATTGGTGCTCCTTTGGGTGCGATCATACGAAAAGGTGGTCTTGGCACGCCGCTCGTGATCTCTGTGCTTCTCTTCCTTTTTTACTATATTATCGACAATACTGGCTACAAGATGGCGCGCGATGGCCGCTGGATAGTGTGGTGTGGCATATGGCTGTCGACATTTATACTTGCTCCTCTCGGCATATATTTCACCTACAAGGCTATGAACGACTCTGCCGTGTTTGATGCCGACCGCTACAAAGCCTTCTTCCGTAAGCTTATTGGCCGAAAACCGGATAGAAAAGTCAACTATAAGGAAGTTATCATCAACGATATCAACGTTGATGAGGCTGTGGCACGCCTATCGGCTCTCAAGGAGATGGCTTTGGAGTTTGTCGACAGGTATCAGAATAGACAGGGCTATTCCACTTATTGGTCCAAAGGTTACGATGGCGATGCAGTGGTTTCCATCAGCGAGACGCTTGAAAGTGACATAGATTATATGACCGACTGTCGCGATCCTCTTGCTGTAAACAAGCTGATGGACTATCCTGTGCTCCGTGATCTGTGGATCTATCATCCGGGCAGGGTGAGGTGGTTCGGTGTATTCGCACGTTGGTTTGCTTTGATTGGTTATCCGCTGTATCTTTATGGCCTTCACGCTCAGAAGGGTCTCAAGGAGGAGATGCGGCGCATAGCCTCCGTGAGCGCAGCAATTATCGACCTCCTTGAGAAGGAGGATTGATTGTAGCCTGCCGATGCAGCAGTTTTATAATCTGTAAACAACAAATTAATACTTGAAAAAATATGAAAAAATCAGATACGATTGCTCTTTATAGAGATGCTTATCTTGAGGGACGTGATGAAGTCGACCGCCGCGCTTTCTATGAGAAAGATGAAGCACGGCAGTATGCGGCCATCATGAGCTGGCGCCGTCGTCAGGAGCAGGCCGCCACTGATCGTGAAGCTTCCCCTTCAGGTGTCTACGACTTGATTAAGAAAGCCCGTAAGGTGCTCCTTGCATTGAATGAGTTGGCACCCAAGGAGAAGGAGCGTCTCTCTATCGCGGCTAATGAACTTAAGAATGATATAGATAATTTCGATATCATCCTCAAGGGACGTCGGCTTCGTGAGCTTCGTAGCCAGAGAGATTCCCTCGCCAAGGAGATTGAGATGCTTGAGAGTGAAGGAATCCTGGAATGTTGATTTAGTGTTAACTTTTGTTAAATTGAGACTTATTGCAGAACTATTTCTACTCTGGACGTGTTTTAACGTCAGAAAGAAGATAGATTTTTGTTCATTAAGTTTAAGTTTTAACAACATCTTGATGTTGTAGACAAAACGGCCTCTCGTGAGAGAGGCCGTTTTGTGTATGACGGTTGCATATTCAGTGGTTGGCATAATTCGGATTTTTTTTGTAATTTTGCAGAAGATAAACAACTTCGATAAGTGGATGGTGGCAGCTCCCCTTATCTGAAGAAAGGTCGTTATTGATCTCTCACATTTTCAACAGAAGCTGAAGCTTCAATTAAACGTTTTACTATGAGAAAAGAATCAGAACTTGAAGGAGTGACGTTGCTCGGCTGCCAGGGTGTGGCCTATCCTACGGACTATGCTCCGCAGTTGCTCGAGACATTTGAGAACAAACATCCGGAAAACGAGTATGTGGTTACATTCGATTGTCCGGAATTCACCACACTCTGCCCGAAGACCGGACAGCCCGATTTCGGCCATATTATAATCTCCTACATCCCGCGTGAGCGTATGGTGGAGAGCAAGAGCCTAAAGCTTTATCTCTTCAGCTTCCGTAATCACGGCGATTTCCATGAGGATTGTGTCAATATCATCATGAAGGATCTATGGAAACTTATGGATCCGAAATATATCGAGGTGAAGGGATTGTTCATGCCTCGTGGGGGAATTTCAATTTATCCATTTGCCAATATGGGTGATGCTGACCATCAGGATTTATGTCGCCGTCGCAGGGAGGCTGCCCTTGATATGAAGAAAGATTGATATGGCTAAGGATTCAATAATCATACTGTCGGGAGGGATGGACAGCGTCACTCTCCTACATTACCGAAAAGAGAATATCGCTCTTGCCGTCAGTTTCGACTATGGGTCAAATCATAATGCCCGTGAAATCGAATGTGCCAGTAAGCAATGTGCGCTTTTAGGGATTGAGCATCTTGTGATACCCCTTGATTTTATGGGTCGATATTTCAAGAGTTCTCTTCTCGAAGGTGCCGATTCTATACCGGAGGGACATTACGCCGATGAGAATATGAAGTCAACGGTGGTGCCGTTCCGTAATGGTATTATGCTTTCGATAGCCTGTGGACTTGCCGAGTCTCGTGGTCTGCGCCATGTGATGATGGCGAATCATGGAGGCGACCATGCCATATATCCCGATTGTCGTCCGGAATTTGTTGCGGCCATGAGCGATGCCATGAAGTTCGGCACTTATGACGGAATTACTATCGAGGCTGCCTTCACCGATATTTCCAAGTCCGACATTGCCCGGATCGGGAAAGAGTTGGGAGTGGATTATTCCCTCACTTATTCCTGCTACAAGGGTGGTGAGAAGCATTGTGGAAAGTGTGGCACTTGCGTAGAGCGTCGTGAGGCTATGGCCGAGGCCGGAATTGATGATCCGACTGTTTACGAAGATTGATTTTTAAGTTCGGAAAGGAGAATAATTTATGTATTACGTCAAGAAAAGATTTGAGATAAGCGCGGCTCACCGTCTTGAATTGAGCTACCCCAGCAAATGCAGCCGGCTTCATGGCCACAATTGGATTGTCACCGTAGAGTGTAAGGCAAGAGAGCTTAATCAAGACGGAATGGTCGTGGATTTCACACATATTAAGGAATTGGTGATGGATCGTCTCGATCATGCTGTCATCAATGATGTCATTCCCTTCAATCCCACTGCCGAGAACATGGCTCGTTGGATTGTAGACAACGTCCCTAACTGCTTCCGTTGCGAGGTGCAGGAGAGCGAGGGAAACACTGCAATCTATGAGAAAGATTGATTGATCGTTTTGCTTGTGAATTTAATGAAGTGAGATGAGAAAGATCCTTGGAAATTTTATGAAGTAAATGAGAAAGATTAACGAGATATTCTATTCTTTACAGGGGGAGGGCGCCCACACCGGGTGTCCTTCTGTGTTTATACGCTTTTCGGGTTGCAACAAACGTTGTTCCTTCTGCGACACAAAACATGAGGAGGGCCAGCTGATGACCGACGAAGATATAATAACGGAAGTAAACAAGTATCCGGCACGATGGATAATACTCACAGGTGGTGAGCCGACGATGTGGATTGACCCGGATTTCGTGCGTCGGCTCAAGGCAGCCACCGGAAAGAGTGTGGCTATAGAGACCAATGGCTCATTGCCGGTGCCGGAGGAGATTGATTGGGTCACGGTGTCGCCTAAGTGTGGAATGGCCGGTGCGGGAGATTATGAGATAAAGGCAGCGCGTGCCGATGAACTGAAAGTGGTGGATGTAGATCAGGATTTGGAGCCATATTTCAGTTATCCATGTGTGTCTGCGGCTACCCGTTTCTACCTTCAACCCTGTTTCGTTCCCGACCCGGCTGATAACTCTCGCAACGTTCGTCGCGCCATTGACCGTGTGCTCACCGACCCCCGCTGGACCCTCTCCCTCCAGACCCACCGTCTCCTCAACATCCCCTGATACCTTCCATATTCCCCGAACGCGAAAGCATCTGCAGTTGTACACCATGAGAAGCCTCGTAGTGTATCTGAAATTCATATTTGATTGGTATACCCTATTTTGCTATTTCATTGCGTCAGGAATACTCTCCAACTTCCATCTTTATTACTACGCTCTACATATTTTTTAGAAATCAATTGTTCAAGCAATTTCTGTATGGCTGTAATGCTAATACCGGTTTCTTCTTGCATATCTGCGAGTGTCAGTGTGGGGTGGGTTTGCATCGCATTAAGGATTTTAGTGTAATTAGGTGAACGGAATTTAATCTGTTCACCGTCATACCACCAAATATTATCATTTCGCTCACTTACGAAAAGTACATCATTATATACCTCCTTAGCAACTAACTCGTTAAAATATTTCACAAATGCTCGTATATCCTTGATGTCTGCGTGGGCACCATCACTTGGTATTGGACCAACTTCAAGGTCAGACTGGTGCAAAGCCTCCAGATATTTACTCTTTTCACGGCTGCGGACAACTACCATAGGATAATTATGCCTTGTTAAAATATAATTAACCATCAATCTGGCAATTCGACCATTTCCATCTTCAAAGGGATGGATACGTATATAGCGGTAGTGGAATAGCGCTGCTAATTCCACAGGTGACAGTTTTCCTTCCTGTTCAGCCATATTGTACCAATCAACTAAGTCAGACATAAGACCCGGAGTATCCTCTGGTGAGGCATACTCAAAACGGTCGCCGTATCGTGTGATTACACTGTTGGGTCTCGTCTTGTATTGTCCGGCATGTATAACGTAACTCGTCTGCATTCCTCCAGGTAAATTCCTATATACGGTATAATCCTCACGTAACAACGTTTTATGTAATGTGCGAATAAAGTTCTGTGTAAGTGGAATGTCTTTCATTATAGCCTCTTCTGTCATCATCCGCAAGCCTACGTTACTTGCTGCCATTTCTTGTATGTCACGCACGTCTGCCTCTCCAATCACCTTACCGAACAGAAGTAGTATTTCTGTTTGTCCATAAGTCAATGTATTCCCTTCTATGTGGTTACTATTGTAATTGAAATCAACTGTAAAACGGCGACTTAGTCTCTCTCTGTCTTTTTCGGAAAGAGGTTGTATGTTTTGCCATGCAGCAAGAGCCTTTTTTATATTTAGATATTTCATATAAGTCTTTTTGTTATCGCAAATATACGAAAAAGTTTTCAAAATGGTTATATCGATATAACCATTTTGAAAACTTTTATGCAAAAACAGCAACCCTCGGAGCCGACTTCAGATGTCAATCTCCGAGGGGTAATTATTATAGTCTAATGCTAATCTTAGTGTTGCGATTAGCGGATAACGACTTTGCTTGTCTTGCTGCCCTGCTTGCGGATGAAGATACCGTTGGAGGGGTTAGCTACACGCTGGCCATTGAGGTTGTAATACTCAACAGGTGCATTCTCAACTTCCTCTACAGAAACTACACCTGACTGATCCCCATCGGCTGCTTTTGGAGCATTGAAGGAGAATGTGAGGAAGTATGAGTCAGGTAACCAATTTCCATCTTCGTAGGCTCCGGTAAATTCTATGCTTGCATAATATTTATAACCGTAAGTAGCTTCATCAAGACGGAGTACAGTTGAATATCCATTACCATAAACTAATGGCCATTTCACTTTGGTTACCTCTTCATTATCAAATCCAAACATATAGCCGACAGCGTATTTCCCGTCAGCTGTCATAATATATGCAGAATCATCTTCGTCTAAAGTAAGCTCCGGGAATGTCATCTCTGTGTAGTCGTCCACGGCAGCAGGCTCTTCGAAGTTGAAGACAAGGGGAGTGCCTGAATTGAGGAAATCGGCAAGCACATAATTGCCATCAGCATCTTTGGTAAGAGTTGTTTCATATGGATCGGCAACATCTTCTTCATCTTCATAATTCAGAATATAGACGGTGATTCCTTCACCTTCCTCTGGCTTATCACCTTCTTCAGCTTTGATCTCGTTGAAGTAGAAACCGATATAAAAGAAATCATCAAAATAATTGCTATCGGCATCAAAGCCACCTAAGCAGATATTTGCATAGTATGTATAATCTTCAGTTTCTGCATAACGATCGACATAAGAGTATATGCCTGTATAGATATAAGGCCATCTTACTTTAGTGAGCTCTTCTCCATTATAATCTTCCAGATAACATGTGGCATACTTTCCTTCCGGAGTCATAAAATATGCAGTCTCATCTTCTTCAATCTCAAGATTCGGGAACTCCATATCACTGGATTCTCCAACTTCAGGTTGCTTAAAGTTGAATGTAAGAGGACAACCTGAATTGAGGAAATCGGCAAGCACATAATTGCCATCTGCATCCTTGGTAAGTTCCGTTGTGAACGATTTTGCCACTTCATTACCGTCGTAATCTGAGACGTAGACTGTCACTTCTTCTGCCTGGGCTGCGAACCCGGTTGCGAAGAGAAGTCCACTAAGCAAGGTAAAAAATTTCTTCATGTGGAAATTTGTTAGGTGATTAATAATATTATTGGTTGAATGAAACGCTTTTTGTAAGATATATAACATCCCTTTTGTTTCGATGCCTCAAAAGTACATAATACTTTTTATAAATGCAAATTTTAGATAAAGAAATTAAAGAAATCCTCAAATTTTTTAGTAAATCGGTAAATTATACCGATTTATATAAACTTAATTAACTTGCAAGTCAATAATTATTCTTATATTTGCACTAACTATTTAAGTAGCTGCGAATAATATTAAAATAACCATGAGAGGATTTTTACCCAATATTAAAAATATTTCAGGATGGTCTCCTGTACTTTTTTTGGCTCTGGCTTTGGCCGTAGCTTCTGTTTTACCGGCTCACGCTCGACAGCTCTCGTTGGATGAGGCGCTTTGTAACATACCACATCATTTCTCTAAAAATGCCACTCGTTCTTCTGCCGACCTTCTCTACACAGAGAAATTCGATGACTTGAATGTGGCATATATACTTCCTTATGGCGGTGGTGACGGCTTCCTCATTTTGGCTGCCGATGATCTGCTGCCCGCTGTGTTGGGTTACTCTGATAAAGGAGATTTCAATGAGGCTTCCATCCCCCCTGCAATGCAGGAATGGCTCGGTGAGTATGGACGCCAGCTGACATATGCGGTTGATCATAACCTTACCGCTTCGAGTGTGGTGGTTGCCGATAACCGCCAACCGATAGCCCCTATATGCCAAACAAAATGGAATCAGTTATCTCCATTCAACAAAAAATGTCCTATTATCAGTGGCAAATACGCTCCAACCGGTTGCACAGCTACTGCCATGGCACAGGTAATGTATGCCCATAAGTGGCCTGTTACCGGGGAGGGTACGAATTCTTACGTCTCTGAAACTACCGGCAAGAAGCTTACCTTTGATTTCGGCAACACCTCTTTCGATTGGGAGGAGATGCTCTTATCGTATGACGACACATATACTGCGTCACAGTCTAACGCTGTAGCGACTTTGATGGCAGCATGTGGCAATGCCTCTCTTATGTCATATGGACGCAGTGCATCGGGTGCATATCTTTATGATGCTATGTATGGAATGGTGAAGTTTTTATGTTATGATAGATCGGCAAGACTGCTTGAGAGAGATTTCTATGCATCCGCTCTTTGGGACGACATCATTTATTCTCAACTCAAGGAAGGCTTCCCTGTGGTTTATAGCGGTTACAATTCTTCATATGAAGAGGGACATACGTTTGTGGTAGACGGATATAGTGAAAATGGATTCTATCATCTCAACTGGGGTTGGGGTGGCCTTAGCGACGGTTATTTCCTTCTGACCGCTCTTGATCCGACAGAGCAAGGCACCGGAGGCTCTGTGTCAGGTTATAATTACCGGCAGTCTGCCCTCGTCGGTGTAAAGCCCGCCGCCGCTGATTCGGATTATGCACTCGAAGTGATGTGGGATGGTGCGTTCCAACCTGTCTCTAATTCTTATACATCCGGCGAAAAAGCTAAGTTCCAAGTGGGTGATAACGGGTATTTCAGGGCTTTTACACTTGTTGACGTGAAAATCAGGATGGGACTTCTCCTTACCCCCACCCAAGGTGGAGATCCCTTTTTCTGTGAGGGTCGCGAGGTAGGCTTCTCTTCTATGTATGGCTCCTATAATCTTGGTGGTTACAGAAGTTTTTCCATTGATGTGGATGCTCTTCCTAAAGAGGGGACATATACAGCTGTGCCTGCATTCGAACACAACGGGGTGGTGAGAAAGGTGGCCATGAAAGTAGGTGAGATGAGTTCGGTGACAGTTAATTGTTCCGACACCGGGGTGAAATTTGAAGATATAAAAGTAAGTAGAACACTTTCAGCTTCGGATGTTAAGATTGATAAGAAGCTTTATTCAGGTAGAAGCTGCGATATTACTGCGGAGATTCATAATTCCGGTGAGGAATACCTCGGTATAATCGGTGCCGGGTTCATGGATGAAAACGGGAAGATCCTTTGTAGCCTTCCCGGGGTAGTAGTGAATCTTACCGATGGCGAATCGGTGACTGTCAAATTTTCCGGAATGCTTGAATCAGGCTCATCAGCACTTCCTGCCGGCGAATATATATTCGATCTGTTTGATGAAGCTGGCAACTCTATATGTGCAGAGCCTACTGTTATGACCGTATATGCCATCCCCACAGGTAAGCTTGAGTTTACTTTTGATTTGTCAATGTTAGGCGATTATTCAGGCGATGGCTCATATTCCAATCCATATTTGATCGGGGATAATATTGAGATGGAGACTTCGGTGAATGTCACTTCAGGATTATTTAATGATCTTGTGGCTCTCTATGCCTATTATGCCGATGGAAATTCTGCCGGTGAGACCGATGCCAAATTTTCAAGCTCCACAGTATCTTATAAGGAATTCTTTGTGACACCGGAGGAGGCTGAAAAGGAGATATTCTCACTCGGTACATCGGAATTTGAACTCGGAAAGACTGTTTATATCCAGGCTTACGGCTGGAAACCTGACTGGAGTGACTCTTCGCAGGGATGGCTGAGCAAGAGGATATATATGAAGCGTAACACCAACGGTGTTGATGGTGTTTCAGCTCCGACCAGTGGTATTTATCCGAATCCTGCCGTTGCTAATGTAATGGTTTCAGAGGCATCTCCTATACGATGGATTAAGATCTACGCCCTTACAGGAGCGGAAGTTATGTCGCAGGATTGCAGCGGCTCAGAATCATCAGCTGATATAGATGTGTCAGCTCTTCCTTCCGGACATTACATACTTGTGGCATCTACCGTTTCCGGCTTACAGCGCCACCATCTTATAAAGAAGTAATCATTCTGAATAAAGAAGTAGTCAGCCTCAGCAATTCATAATACCCAAAACCAAAGGGGATGCGACAAGAAGTTGCCGCATCCCCTTTGGTTTGGATATTGTGTTGTAATAAGCTACATCCTTATCAATCTTTAAGACACCGTGAAGGTTACAGACGATGTCTCACCTTCCGATTCATAGCTGTCTTTAGTGGTAGTGGCTTTTAGGGTGAAAGTATATTCACCTTTTTCAAGACCTGAGAATAATGTAGATCTTGACGTTGTGGCCGCCTCCTTGACAATCTCACCGGCACTGTTGACAAGCGTATAGTAGTATCCGTCAGCATCTGTTACGGCAGACCAAGAGAAGATATATCGGGTTCCCACTATATCATATTCGATTCCCTTGGGAGCAGTGAGCACTCTGAGAGGACCGGTGGTGGATTTTAATGATGTCGGCTCGGAGCTGGTCATATCGCCGCCGATGGGCGCATATGCCCAGACATTCATTGTGTATTCTGTAGCCGCTTTGAGACCGGTGACTGTCACCTCAGTCTGGTCTGTCACGCTGCGCACCACAAGATTGTCGCTACCGTCATATAGCTCATAGCCATACTGAGTGGCTCCGGCCACTTTAGCCCAGACGAATGTGAGTGAATTATAGTCGGCTTGCGTGTTTTGCACGCTCACCTGTGCAAGGGGCGTGAGTGGGCTGTCGTCATTACTGCAGGATGGAGCCAACAACAGTAAAAGCGCCGCAAACACCGCCATATATCTTTTTAATTTCATCTTATATTCCTTATTTAGTTCAGAATTCTTGATTGTCTATCCCAACTTTAAAGGCCGGGATAGACAATCGGATAAATTATTTGGCAAACGGGTCGAATTTCGCGGTGAAAGTCATCATTACCCAATGGTATTTGGCATCACCGTTACTGAATTCAATAAAGGTGCTTATTGTGCCATCACCCCCTTTAATATTTACATAAGTGTCCGGAAGATACTCCTGACCATCTTCGTAGCTATCTATCGACAGATAGTCAACCAATAAATCGGAATTGTCGATCGACCACACCGGATAAGATGCCTTGGCAGTATCATAGAAATACCAGCTGTGGTAATCGTCGTCATCTTCACCATATAGATCGGAGAAGAATAAGCAGTTGGTGGTAGGCACTATGATCGGATACGTATCATTAGGCGAAGGAACAGTGAACACAAAGTCGAGACCGGAATTCAGGAAATTGGGTATCTTGAATCGGTTTGCGCCGTCGAGCACATAGAGAGAGGTGTGCTGGTCAGGAAATATATACGTATTATCCTCATAAGATTGATTTAACACAAGATCATCAGCGAGCAATATCCAGCCGGCTGACACTGTGATATTCATGCTCATCTCTGATGTGCCGGCCGCATAGATATTGGCATAAGCGGGATCTATCTGCATCGCAAGTGTGCCTGAAGAACCCTGAGGCATATCCTTTATGCTGACTTCGAAAGAGGCTGTTTTTTGGCCGACGGTGAATTCTACGCTGGTCGGAACCGTCACACCCTCCGGACACGACACTACCTTCAAAGGCACAGTGGCTGCCTCATCAGTCTTTTCCCTGCTGAGTGTGACAGTGGCGGTGCGGTCTGAGTCGTCGAGTACGAGGATATCCGGTTTCTCAAGAAGATTGAAATATACCCCCATTGTCTCTGCCACCTCCGGACCCGGTTCCCATTTCGTGTCGGAACAACTGCCGAGAAGCAGGGCGGCCGCAGCAAAAATCGTTGATTTATATATTGGTTTCATTGCTTTTCAGTTTTTTCAGTTGATATTATTCCGTCCAGAGGTCGGGTATTGCATTTGATGGATCGGGATTCAGCTTACATGCCGGGTTCAGCTCGTGGACACTGCTGGGAATATAGAAGATGGTCCAGGGGGCAACCTTGTTGGCGTAGGAATTGTAGCGATATTTCCTGACATGATTAGTGCCGGGATAGCCGCGCTCGATTGGTTTCTCAAGACGGCTGTAGTCCCAAAGAATAAGACCCTCACCCCATAGCTCGATTCTCTTCTGGCAGAACACGGCATCCACAACTCCTTCGAGCGTGGCATTCTTTACCGTATAAGTAGTGCCTGACTTCATTCGGTAAGTGTTCATGAAGCTTTCCAATGCCTGTTTGCCGGCAGCAGCTCCCTGTGAATGTGCCAAAGCTTCAGCCTCTATGAGATACATCTCTTCGATTCGCATCAACGGTATGCTGATGGCATTGCCGGTGGTGTAGATACTCACCGCTCCCTGAGCAGGGTGGAATTTGAAGCCCGTATAGGCTGCGTATTTCGACCAATCCTCATAGCTCATCGACGTAGCTTTGGAATATTTTGAGTCGAATGCATTCTTATTAGCCACTTCGGTAGGGTCAATCCACGTGTCGCGTCGCCAGTCGTTCTGATCCATCTGGCTGAAAAGACGTGCATCGATCATGCGGTAAGCCTCATATGTGTAATGAGATAAACCATACGTGGGTTCCGGCGAAAGGAAAGATGGCATCGTTTGCCATGTCCTGCTTTTGGCAAGGCCGTTATTGGTGGTGATGATCACACAAAGCATCCATGATGGGATGGGGGTGTTGAAACCATTGTTCGGATCATACCACTGGCTTTCGGTGGTGGGGGAATAAGTTCCCTCACTTATTGCCTTTCGTGCATATTCCGCTGCTTTGGCAAAGCAGTCGTTGGCCGAACGTATGTTCAGCTTCTCAAGGTCGGCATATTCCTCTTTATCTTCTGCGGCAAGCTGCAGACTGAGATCGTCGGAATGATTCTCGAAACGTGAGGCCATCTCAAGCCAGAGTCGGGCTTTGATGCCATAGACCACACCACGGGCCACCAAATTCTTGGCACTTACCGTAATGGTCTTGTCAAGGAATTTTTCAGCACGGTTGAGGTCGTTCATGATAAACCGATACATCTGGGTGAAAGGTGCACGTGGAAGATTGCGCGACTCTTCCTCAGTGGTCTTTTCAGTGATCAGAGGTACGGTGATTCCGTAAAGCCCGGATGTCTCTGCAAACTGATCGAGACGATCCACACCTGTGCTCCGGTATTCGTAAGTGCGCATCAATTCCATATATGTCCAGGCTCGATAGGCGAGAGCCATACCCATATAGGGGGCATCTTCACTTTCCGGATCATCACTGCAGACAGCGATGGTGGAATTGCATTTCTGGAGAAGATAATAATATCTACGCCAGAAAAGATGTTGCATTTCGTAATCGCCGAGGTATAACTGCTCGTTAAACCAGTTGAAAAAGTCATATTCACTGTTATAGATCGGAAGGTCGGCCGACATGGCGTCTCTCCATACATTCATGGCCGGTAGGCCTGCATCATAGGCGTAATTTGAATCGTATACATTGAAATAGGCCGGAATCGCACTGGCAAGGGCAGCCTTGTCGGCATGCTTGATTTGTTCAGCCGTCTGCTGATCATCTTCCGGAAATGCCTCCTCAAGACATCCGGTAGTGCCTATGGCTAACGCCGTGCAGCAGGTGGCAAGAAATATATCTCTTACAAATTTTTTCATTGTTGTTTCTTTTGTTTAGGTTAGAACTCAATCTGAACACCACCCGAAATAGTGCGTATCGGTGAGTAGCCCCCGAAGCTGCCTTGAGTGAAAGATACGCGGGGATCGAAACCTTTACGTTTTGTCCAGTAGGCTACATTCTCACAGCTCGCGAACAGTCTTAGCTTGCTCATCTTGAGTTGGCGGATGATATTGGCCGGGAAGTTATAACCGATGGTCACGTTCTTAAGGGTCAGGTAGCTCGCATCAGTAAGGAAGAAATCGGTGGTCGGTGCAGAGCTGTCGTCTCCGAAATACCACATCGGTATGTTACTGTCCGTATTATCAGGTGACCAGCTCTTGAGCACATCTCTGTGCAGACCAAAACCGGTAAGAGAGGAGTAGGGCGCACGCATGAGCGACTGGTAGCCATAGTCCATCTTTTTACCTCCGATCGAATAGTTGAATTGGGCACTCAGGTCAAAGCCATAAAGATTGAATGAGGTGCTGAAGCCGCCGAAGAGGTCTGGCAAAGCGGTGTCACCTGTCAGGAAGTAAGTGGCCTCGTCAAGATATTTTGTCGTTGAGATTGTTCCATCGTCACCCTCTTTATAGAATAACGCCTCGCCATTCTCGCCCACTCCGGCATATCTCTTGAGATACCATGAATAGACGGGAAGTCCTTCGCCGACATAATTGGTGCCATTCATGTAGCCAGGATGACCGTTGACATTCATAGCGGCATTCTCCTCCGGTAGATAGGTCACGCGGTTCTTCTCCCAGGTAAGGTTAAGACCCACATTCCATTTGAAGTTTTTAGTGGCGATGACAGTGGCATTGAGATCTAATTCTATACCTTGGTTCACCATATCGCCCACATTGTCATAGTAGCCGCTGTAGCCCATCTCATACGGAGCCGTAAACCACATCAGCATGTCCGATGTCTTGCGATAGTAATATTCGAGACCACCGCTCAACCGATTGTTGAAAAGCTCGAACTCGAAGCCTGTATTGAAGTTGCCGACAGTCTCCCAAGTGATATCCTTATTTCCCTTTGATG
Source organism: uncultured Sangeribacter sp. (assembly GCA_964513775.1). Classification (GTDB taxonomy): domain Bacteria; phylum Bacteroidota; class Bacteroidia; order Bacteroidales; family Muribaculaceae; genus Lepagella. The sequence continues at coordinate 76,135 of CAZEOI010000006.1, forward strand.
CGAAGGTAAAGGCGATATCATCATTGGAGTTGGTGATGTCATACATATCGGTGTAACGGAACGAGCCGATACCGTCATTTCCCTGCTCGCCGTAAGATGCCTTGAACTTGAGCATATTCACCAGATTCGACTCCGGCATCCAGCTCTCCTTTGTGATAATCCAGGCTGCACCGAGACTCCAGAATTTACCCCAGCGGTGATCAGGATGGAAACGTGAGGAGCCGTCGAGACGGAACGATGCGTTGGCAAAGTATTTATTGTCGTAGTCATATTGACCGCGGAAGAAGTAACCCTCTACATTATACATCGACTTATAGGATGAATTGGATTTAATGATGATTGCTCCTCCAAGCTCTGTATTGGTCTCGTAATTGGCTATTTTTGATCTCGAACCACCAACTTTTGTGCCTATGTTCTTGGTATACTCATGTCCGAGAAGGATATCCACGGAATGTTCATTAAACGACTGTGCGTAGTTGAGCAACTGCTGGTAGTTGATATTCGATGTGCGGTAGTGATTGATTTGGGTGGTTCCTCCTGTATTGACGGCATAACCGTAATATGGATTGGAAGCGGTTTTCCAACGATTTTCAGTTACATAGGTACTGCCGTTCACTGTAAGGTGAAAATATTTGAGGAAATCGAAGGTTGCGTAACCCTGGATACTGAAAGCATTGATATCGTTGTAGTTGATGTCAAGCAGGTCATCCTGAATGGAGTTGCCCTCTTTCTCTACGGGTCGAATCAAGCCCACGTTCATATATCCGTAGTCATAACGGCGTCCATGGGCATCAGTCATGATGTTGCCTTCTCCATCTCTGATATATAGAGGATAGATCGGAGCTATATCGTAGAGGCAACCAAACACGCCGGTTTGACTGTTGGTCTCTGTATGTGTATAGCTGGCATTGGCGCCCACCTTCACGAATGAGTAGGGATTGTATGAGGTTTTCAGACGTGCTGTCGTACGACTCATATCCGATCCGTAGGCGATACCCTCGTTGCTGAGGTAGCCTAACGATGCCATGAATGTGTATTTATCGTTACCACCGGATAGGTTGATATTATATTCCTGACGAAGACCGGTACGGGTACCCGCTTTGGTCCAGTCGTCTGCGATGAGAGTATAGATCTGATCGTTATATGCAACACGGTTGCCCATTACTGCATTAGGATTGAGTTTGCCGTTCTCACCAATAAGGAACTGGTTTTGAGGCACCGAATATACCATATATCCGAGTCCGCTATATTGCGATGTAAGAGGGAGGGTATTGTTGGCCTGGATGTGAGCCTGCTGGAACGACATCCCTTGCTTATATTGATAAGCGTTCATAAGGGCCCGGTAGTGAGCCTCGTAATACTCGCCCGGATTGTCGATGTAGTCATAGTGTACACGTGCGTCGGTGTTGGCACCCCATTTTGCACTTACGGTGGTTTTGGTGTGGCCGCGGCTTGCGTTCTTTGTGGTGATCATGATCACGCCGTTCGCACCGCGTGCGCCGTAAAGTGCATTGGATGCCGCATCCTTAAGCACAGTGATGTTCTCTATGTCAGAGGGGTTGAGGTCGTTAAGATAACCGTTGTAGGGGAGACCGTCAAGAATGATGAGCGGGCTCGTGGAGGCATTGAGTGAGCCTATGCCACGGATCACTATGTCGCTTGCGCCTGATTCGCTTGCCGGGTTATTGGTGGAGAGCATCTGCATGCCCGCCACACGACCGTCAAGTGCTGCAACCGGGTTGCTCACCTGTTGCTTCTCGATTTCAGCGCTCGACACCACTGTGGCTGAGCCGGTGAAGGCCTCGCGTTTCTGTTTGCCGAAAGCCACGACTATCATCTCGTCAAGCATCTCGGATGTTTCCTTCAGATACACCTTTATGTCTGACGAGATGGCCACTGTCTGAGGCTCATATCCAACATAAGACACTTCAAGGAATTTGGCACTCTGACTTACACCCGACAGGGTGAATTTGCCTTCGATGTCGGTAGCGGTGGCAAGCATCGTGTCTTTCACCTTGACTGTGGCCCCGATAAGGGGTTCATTGTCGGCAGCTGAATACACAGTGCCCGTTACGCTCCTTGTCTGAGCGAAAACGTTCATTGCAAAAAATGCGATAAACGTTAATAATAGCTTCATTCTCATAGGAGGACGGTTTAAAAAAGTATTAATTTAGGTTAATTTGGTTGCAGATAACGGTGATGGATGGATAAAATGACTGATTCACACGATAGGCCCGGTTTCCCATGCCGGGATGCCATGTTTCAGATTTTGTAGCCTTTCACATAGGTTTACTGCCGATAATTAATGTCATAATGGATGCGAAATTCTACGGATGAGATCTGCATCGGATT